>CAZKFL010000024.1:0-359 GCA_964552055.1 uncultured bacterium | reverse complement strand
CCATTAGATGTTCGGCAAGGAAGGGGTCATAAAAGAATCAGAACGGATCTCTTTACTTCAAATATCTGGTCATCAACAGCTTTTTGATATTTATATACTAAAATAAAGCAGGAAAATATAATTGATGCGAGCAATAAAATAGGTTTATTAACTATGTCTATATCGGGTGCGCTTTTTCCTGGGAATCCCCAAATTGTAGTGGGAGAATTTCCTCAAAGGTCAGGAAATTTAGGAGGACGTAGAGTTGTTCCAGTGGCGGATGTAGGTTGTATGTCAGGAAGTTTTAAATCAAGGCTGTTCTCTAGAAATAAATTTGTGGGTAGTCTAAATCATCTTAAACAGCGAATATATAATTGGGT
>CAZKFL010000023.1:0-32604 GCA_964552055.1 uncultured bacterium | reverse complement strand
AATATGTTTTGGATATCAGTCTTTTAAAATAAATTCACGCAAAGGCGCAAAGACGCAAAGGAGCGCAAAGAAGAAAATAATATAAGAAAATTAAATTTTTTTTGATGTTCTGTTGAAGGTTTTAGGACAGGCTCTTAAATAGGTTCGGGAGACTGGTCAGTGAACGGTTTTTTTTTAGACCTTTTTACAATCTCCTGTGGCAAGGGTGGAGGAGATTTTTTGCTTACATTTTCGAATGCTTCGATTTGAGCCTGCTTCTCTTTAAGATCAAATGTTCCCGTCATAATATGATCAAGATCTTCTTTTTCAAGTGTTTCAAACTCAAGAAGCATATCTGATATGAATTTTAGTTTATCAAAATTTTCTTTAAGAATTTCATGAGCTTTTGCATAAGCGTTATCTAGGAATTTCTTAATTTCACCATCGATAAGCTTAGCTGTCGCTTCTGAATACCCTTTTTCATGAAAACCAGAAATTAAATTGCCATCTCCGCCATCAGTAAAGCTAATCATACCTACTTTTTCTGACATACCCCATTCACACACCATAGAGCGAGCAATATTGGTAGCTTGCTTTATATCCATTTGAGCGCCGCTAGAAGCGTCATGATTAGAGATCTCTTCGGCAACTCGTCCCCCCATTAAGACAACAAGCTGGTCTAAAAGTTCTTTCTTTTGATAGCCAACACGTTGTTTAGCCATTTCAAAATGGGTTGCGCCTAAACTTTTTCCTCTAGGAATAATAGTTACTTTAGAAACTGCATCTGCCGTATTTAGTATAAGCGATATGAGAGCATGCCCTGCTTCATGCCATGCTGTAGTAATAAGATCTTTCTCTTCCATCTCAAAACTACGTCTCTCTTTACCAAAAATCACTTTTTCTTGCGCGTAAGTTAAATCCTCTTGCGTTACAGCTACTCGATTTTTCTTTGCAGCATAAAGTGCTGCTTCATTTACAAGATTCGCTATGTCAGCACCAGCAAGGCCAGCTGTTCTTTTTGCAAGAACCTTAAGATTAACGTTATCCGCAATTTTTACGTTTTTTACATGAACTTTTAATATAGCAAGACGACCTGTATAGTCAGGAAGACTCACATAAACACTTCGATCAAAACGGCCCGGTCTTAGTAGAGCTTTATCAAGTACGTCAGGTCTATTGGTTGCAGCAATCATGATTACACCTTCAGATGACTCCATACCATCAACTTCAACAAGAAGTTGATTGAGTGTTTGCTCACGTTCATCATGTCCACCACCAACACCAGAACCTCTATGGCGACCAACGGCATCAATTTCATCAATAAAAATGATGCAAGGAGCACTTTTACGGGCCTGATCAAAAAGGTCTCTTACTCGAGATGCACCGACGCCAACAAACATTTCGACAAAGTCAGAACCTGACATAGAAAAAAACGGGACACCAGCTTCTCCTGAAACTGCCTTAGCAATTAAGGTTTTTCCTGTACCAGGAGGACCAATTAAAAGAACTCCCTTTGGAATTTTCGCGCCAAGTTTTGTATATTTTCCAGGCTGTTTTAAGAAGTCAACAATCTCTTCTAACTCTTCTTTTGCTTCATCAATACCTGCTACATCATCAAATGTAACTTTTTGACTGTTCTTATTCAAAAGCTTAGCTGGAGATTTTCCAAAATTCATTGCTCCGGAACCAACGCCCTTCATCTGCCTTGAAAATACAAAGTAAAGGAGTAGACCAACTAAAATAATCGGCAAGAAAGTAAATAGGTAATTTAAATAATTCGCAGGTGGCTCTTCACTTTTAAATGTTTTTTCTAAAACGGGAGATCTTGGTTGATCAGGAGCCTTAAATGCAAGACCCTTATTCTCAGGAAATGCTTGCCATTCTCTGTCAGCTTGTGAATACCAACGTTGAAATTCATCCGGATTAATTTTCTCTAAAGACTTTGTTGACACTTCTTGATTATGGAAAAACCAAATAGCTGAAGTGACTTTCAAGCGCGCTTTATCAAGCTGCATACGGTTTTTGGTTAAATCCAGACTAACCTTTTCGAAAAGTGCTAAGTATTCAAGGTAATTTCTTGTTGATCTCAGATCATATAACCTTGCATTTTCATGCAGCGTTACTAATTCAGCTATAATAACTTCAAGATTGTTTACACCTTTTTGAAAAACTTCATACTGCATTGCAAGTGTTACGGCTGGATCAGATAATGCTTTTTCTACGGAAATCTCAATTTCTCTAAGATTTCTTTTCATTGCCTCATTTCCAATACCAAGCTTAGGAGATCTGATTTCTTCTAAAAAGCCTTGAAGCCCTTTGCCGAGCAACGCTAAATTTGCGCTGCTTTTATCCTTTGTGGCTGCATCAAAAAAAGCCTTAACCTTATTAAACGTAACGATGCCTGAATGAATAGGCGCCTCTTTAACTACAACTGAATTGAAACGATCTGTACTGTCAAAGCTCTTTGAAACCACAACAAATCCCCCTTCAGGGATTTTAACACCGGAAATACCAAGAAAATAAACAGCTGATTCAAACACTTGATTTTGAAGAGTTTTCAACTCTTCCAGCAGATTTGATTGTTGCGTAAATAAATCATGATTTTGATTTAGGAGACTTAGGTATCTGTATCTCTCTTTTGCTGAATCTGTTATATTTTCTCGAAAAGTGCCTGAAAATGTTACCAAATTGTCATTTAACGCAATTTTTCTGCTTTCTTTTGAATCTATAAGATCTAAATTAACAAGATGTTCCACCTGGTGACTGAAAGAAACTTCAGCACCTTTCGTATCGGAAAGGTTTTGAAAAATCAAAATCGCAATCAGGCCGATTACAAGGAATAGAAATACTCCAGGAAAACCTTTTTTATTGTCTGGCTTCATATCATCATCTTTTTTCATAATTAATATCTTATATAATTAATGTTATTGTTAACGCGCAATTAATATATTAATTACACTTTATTGATTTGAAAAACAACTAAATACTTTTAACAAGGTAATCAGCACACTATGTTAAGCAATTCCTATTTTAAGGTCAAAAGATGATTTGCATATACTGCCTTATTTTGCTCACAACTTCTTCCTGTTAAACACTCTGAAACTATCCAGTCACCATCCCAAATGACAGGGACTTGTAACCTTAAAAAGGCTGGCACCCTATGCATTCGATACCATTCTTTTAATAGTATCCCATTTCGTAACTTAGCGGTCAACTTGGGAGGCCCTAACTTGCAATCAACAGAGGGAAGAAAAATAGCAGAAGTTCCGCTCCAAATTCCTTTCCAATCATCAGGCGGTCTATAAGAAGTAAGTGGGGTTATTGAAAACAAAGGCGACTGTCTCTCTCTCAAAATAAAAAAATGATCCCTTTCAACGACAAGAGTCCAATCACCTTTTACAATTTTCTTTAGATTACCTCCTAACTTGATAAAGTTAAGAAGCCTCTCCATTTCACCTCTTGTAACGCAAATTTTCCGCTCCCTTAACATTTCTCTGATAACAGACTCACCCTGAGTAGGGTCCAGTAGAAGCGAAGTGGGAATATAATTTCCAAGGGGGCCCGTTTTCACGTGAGAAATTGTATGATGAACTTGCATGCCAACATATTGCATACAATCATCCACCCTTTTTCCGAGCAAAAGAATATTTTCTTTTATCCTCTTTCCAAATGATTCCTCAAGAAAGGGAAGCATTTCAAGTCGCATCCGAGCCCTGAGAAACTTGTTATCCGTATTTGTAGAATCATTAAAAAAGCATATTTGATTAATTTCTAAATACTTAAGAATCTCATCTTTAAAAACATCCAATAAGGGTCTTAATACTCGCATTCCTTTAAAAAGAGAATCCTGCTTCATAGCGGGTATATTGGTAAGTGAGCTACCTTCAAATACCCTTTTTAAGATTGTTTCAACTTGATCATCTGCCTGATGACCTAAAAATAAAGCATTAAAGTTTCCTTTAACATAGGTTTCATAAAAGAAACGGAGCCTTTCATTTCGACAGGCATCTTCTAAATTTCCCGCCTCTAAATTCTTAGAATCAATTACATGGAAATGGAATTGAATGCCATTTTTATCAGCAATTCCTCTTAATTGAGAGGCCTCATCCTTACTTTCCTTTCGCCATCCATGATCCACATGACAAACTTCAAAATTCCAACCTCCCTTTAAAAGAAGATCAAAAAGTGCCATTGAATCCGGCCCACCAGAAAGCGCCAGCAAATATTTCTCACTGGGAAGTAACGTTTTCTCTAAATAATGTTTTGTTTTTTCGAGCATCTTCTCTATCATTGGTTATACTGAATCATTCAAATGGAACCTACATCTATGCCTATTATATGGCACTACATCACAAAAACCTACCTAAAAATCTTCTCTTTATCTCTCTTAACCTTTTTTGGACTAAGCTTCATCCTCAAGCAGCAAAAACTTACTCTACTTATTGTATCCGGAGCAACTTACAAGCAAGCAATTATTTTAACATTATGCATGTTAGGCATTTCACTCCCCCATGTTCTCGGGATATGTACTTTCTTATCTTCATTACTAACATCCTATAAATTAAATTCTTCCGGCGAAATCACTTCTCTTCGCGCAAGCGGACTAGCTTTATCCAAAATATTCTCCCCTCTTTATTTTGTAGGGGCATTCTTACTACTTATGAATGTTTTCCTGATTTCCGAATTTGTCCCCTATTCAAAGTTGCTTATAAACAAGATCTATCTTGAATCTCAAACAATTAATCCTCTAGTTCTCCTACGCAAAAATGAGCTCCCCCAATTAAAAAGCGTCTATACTGAGATGAACCTAAATGATGCCGGATCGGAATCAAAAAATGTATTAATTGCCTTTCTAAGTGAAAATGAAAAAAAAATATCTTTGTTATTAGCTGAAAATTTGAATTACACAAATAAAGAATTAAAAGGGAAAAACGTTTCTCTCATCTCTCATATAGCCTCTAATAGTGAATCATATGACCACTTAATTATTGACAACCAATTAGAAACAACAACTTTTGAATCGTTTTTCACCTCTACTTTAAATAAATCTTCTAAGGTAAGAGATAAAGACGTGCTAAGTCCACAAGGACTTCTAGCGAGCTCGCGTCCATCTGCGAGAGCAGAGTTTTTTCAAAGAATCTCAAAAATTATTGCGCCATTTAGCCTGACTCTGCTCGGCCTAAGCGCTGGACTTTATAACCCAAGAAGAGACTCTAAAAAGGGCCTTATTTTTCTCTTCCTATTAATGTTTGGCTATTTCGCTACCCTTTTTGCACTGAAAAACTCTTCACTTCCACTTACTCTTGCTCTTTTTTATACTTTAGCCCCGCATACACTAATTGTTCTTTTTTCACTCAGAAGGCAAAAAAAACTGATAGAGGGAAAATTATGAGAATTCCCCTCTACTTTTCATTGATCTTTCGCAAACTGTTCCTATTATTTATTCTGATCCATACTTCTCTTCTATGCAGCTACTTTTTTCTGGAATTTATAACGCTTTCCTCAACTCCCAATATTTCCAAGCTCTTCCTTCATTTCTTGAGCCTCTCACTTTCTAAATCCGATTTTTTTATAACATTTAGCTTCCTTTTAGCCGCAATACAAACAATCCAATCACTTAAGAGCCATGGTGAACTTACAGCACTCCAGGCAAATGGAATTTCAACACTCCGAATTTCACTCCCTTTTCTTTTAACAGCTACTTTACTTGCTACATTTTCCTACTGGAATTATGAAGTAGGAATCCCTAATGCACATATCTGGAAAATTCATGCCCTCCATAAAAGAAAATCGACAGAAGCCCCTCCTTTTTTAATAAAGCAACTCCCAGATCATACGAAAATTATCTATCAGGAATATGATAAGGAGATACATGATCTCTATTGGATTATTTCTCAAAACGAAATTTGGCACTGTAAGAATATTGTGCGCTCAGAAAATCAATACGTTGGACACTTTGTGGATAAGCTAAGCAAAAATCCATTAGGAAGATTCGAAAAATCAGAATCTTTTCCAAGCTACTCCCTTCCTTTTTCACTCGATAACAATATAGAGCCCTTGTCTGCTCCTGAAAAATCACCCCTCTCAAGGATTTTTTCCTTATTAAGAGATGACTCCCTAATCATTTCACAAGACAGGGCCAAATTTATTACCTGCCTTCTTTACAAAATCATTAACCCTTGGTTTCCACTTTTTGCACTACTTGGGATACTCGCATTTCTACTTCCCGGCAAAATTCAAAATACGTATTTCTCCTTTCTTATTGGAATTTTCTGTTATCTTCTCTTTTATTCAATGATGAAAACTTTTACAATTCTAGGAGAGAGCTATTTTATTTCTCCTTGGTTAACCATGCTCCTGATTCCAATTGGTATAGGGACAACATTTACTTACAGATTATGCAAAAAATAAGACCCTTAGTTTTCTTCGCTTTTTTATTAATTCCTCTAGCCTTTCTTTTACGAAAAACTTCTTTTATACATGAACTTGACATCTCTCTTGCCTATTTTTTTAACGATATCATAAGGCTACATCCTTCCTTACAAAACCCTTGCGCCCTTCTTAACTCTAAGTTGGGTAATTGGATGTATGACATATTGATGGCTCTTTTTATTATCCCGTATATTTGTCTTGGGAAAAAAGAAAAATGGCTAGAAAGAACTATCACAACTGCATTAGTTGTCGGGCTTAGTTTTTTTTGTTATTTTCTTTTTAATAGATACATAACAAGACAATTACATTTTAAATCACAAAGCCCAACTGGCATACTTCCCGATCTTTTTAACCTAGCTGAAGCGATCAACTGGATAAAAGTAAAAATTCATTCATCCAATTCCTATCCATCCGATCACGGATCCACAATATTTATGTTCATCCTTTCAACCTACTATCTCATGGGGAGAAAAGTTGGCGCTCTTGCTATAATTGCATCAATTCCGTTTGCTCTACCAAGACTTCTTGTGGGCGCGCACTGGACAAGTGATCTAATTTTAGGCAGTTTGCCCTTAGCACTATTTAATGTAGCTTGGTTTTTCTACACACCTCTTTACAAAACACTTCTTCACAAAATTTTGAGGAGCATTTATGTCGCTAACCACATCCGAAAAAATTTTCACAAAATTATGCAATCAGATTAGGACTGCTGGAGTTCTTTCCTCCACACTAAGGCTTGTAGAATGGGACCAAGAGACGCATATGCCTAGCCTTGGTCTTGAACTCAAGACAGAGCAAAATAAACTTCTACACGAACTCATCCACAAGCAGCTTACAAGCAAAAAGTATGTAAAGCTATTATCTCAATTAATCGATATCGAAACAGGAACTATTCTTGACCCTGATCTAAAGCTTGAAGAAAAAGCTTGTTTGCGTGAAATGAGAAGGGATTATCTACATACATCCAAACTAAATACCTCATTTCTTAAAAAATTTACCGAAGCAACTACTCTATCACTTGATGCTTGGAAAGAAGCCAGAAAAACCAATTCCTTTAAAACCTTCCTCCCCCATTTAGAAAAAGTATTTGCTCTTACCCGGAAGAAAGCCGAATTACTGGGATTTAGAGATCATCCGTATAACGCCCTTCTTGATATCTATGAACCAGAAATAACAGTTACCGTACTAGACCCACTCTTTTCTTCTCTAAAATCTCAAATTGCAACCCTTTTAAAAAATGCGAAAAAAAATGGTGATAGTCACTTAGAAAGTAAACACTACCCGCTATTTGAACAAAAAAAAATCTGCGCAGACATCCTCCTAAAAATGGGTCTAGCTCAAAATATTCAAAACCTTGCTGAGACCGCGCACCCTTTCTGTTCAGCCCTCTACCCAAATGACATCCGTCTCACAACTCATTATAATGAAAAAAACTTTCTCCCCGCATTCTTTGCCACCATGCACGAAGGCGGACATGGACTTTATGAAGCAGGACTCCCCCTCAAATATTTCGGAACCCCCCTTGCAGAAGCAGCCTCACACGGTGTTCACGAAAGTCAATCTCGCATATGGGAAACATGCATTGGCCACTCAAGACCTTTTTGGGAGAATTATTATCCAAAAGCTCAAGCAGCCTTTCCCGAAAGCCTACAAAACGTTTCACTAAATGAGTTTTATAGCCACGTCAATTCCATAAAACCCACACTCATCCGCATCTTCTCTGATGAGATCACTTACAATCTACATATCATCCTCCGCTATGAACTTGAAAAAGGGCTTTTGGATGGCACATACAAACCCAAAGATCTACCTGAACTTTGGAACTCTCAAATGCACTCACTTCTTGGCATTACACCTCCAAATGATGCTCAAGGATGCCTCCAAGACATCCACTGGTCAATGGGACTCATCGGATACTTTCCCTCATACACCCTCGGAAATCTATACGCAGGAGCCCTATTCCAAGCCCTTAAAAAAACCCACCCCGATTGGGAAACCAAAATCGCCTCTGGCAACCTGCACTTTATCAAGGATTACCTAAACACCCATATTTATCAATACGGCAGACAATTCCCACCAAAAGCTCTGATCGAAAAAGCAACTGGCGCGCCATTCTCTGCAGACCCTTACATAGCCTATCTCACCGCAAAATACTCATAAAAGATTAGAAAATCTCTCATTGCAATTATTCGATTTTTATGTTAATTTTTTAAAGATTCCATAAATTTTTAGGTTAAATATGATAATTGCAAGCGTTCAAGATTTTTTTACCCCCGCAACTTTTTCAGAAGCTAGCCTTAATTTACCCCTTCCTGAAAGTTTTTCAGATGCTGACGAGAGGACCATACGAACAGCAATGGTTGCTTTTAATTTGACCGGACGCTCAGATAATTTGATAGCATCGTATAAAATCAAACCCATTCTAAAAACTTTTAAGGAAAGCTTACAAAATGGCGATATTAAAGCATGGGTAAGACTAGCCGCGATTATTATTATAGTCGGATTATCCTTCTTCTCTGGATTTCGCCTTGCCCGCTACGTCATCACCACTTATAAAGACGCCTGCCTAAAAGTTGCCTCCGGGAACAACTTTACTGATGTTATAGAATATGGGAGAATAATATATACAAGACCCGCACAGCTTCTGGATTACCTAAAGGGGCCTCTTACTCTAAGTGGATTATGGATATTACTTGTTCCATTCATAACATTGGGGGCTACAGCAACCTTAATGGAAGCAGTTCCTACAGGCAAAAATATCCAATTAAAAATAGAGCCCTTTCGACGCTCTTTACCAGGCATAATCGGTAATCCTATTGAACATGAGTATTTATTGGATCCAATCACCCGCGAAGATATTCCTGACAATCAACGATTTAGCCCAAAATACATTTACATAACCAATACTCTTACCGACGGCGGTACTTCAGGGTATATCATTGGCGCTGCTGCATGCATGAGAGCTCTATTAAAAAAGCGTCCAAGAATAGGTTCCACAGGATGCGAAATATATTCACATCCGGTTGATAATCATATACTTACCGAAGAGGAATCACTTCAGCTTAGACAGGATTTGGCTAAAATATTTGGCTTAGCTGCAACAGAAATTGGACTTAAGCACTCCGCACAAGCACATAGAAGAAGACCCAAAGAAAAAGTCAACGCCTTCCTAGATCTTTTTGATCCAAGCATATACCCTTTACTTCCAGGTTTTTCAAGAGTATAAAAAAAGAGAAGACAATTTTTTTTAAAAAATTGTCTTCTCTTTGTAAATTCAATCTCTTTTCAGATATGATATTTCTATCGTTTACAGAATTGGAAGCGTTTACGTGCGCCAGGCTGACCGTACTTCTTACGCTCTCTCTTTCTTGGGTCACGTGTTAGGAAACCTTTCTCTTTAAGAACAGGACGTCTATCTTCATCAGCTTTTACTAAAGCTCTTGAAAGTGCGTGACGAACAGCAACTGCTTGCCCTTCTAAACCACCACCCCTAACATTAATGATAAGATCAACACCTTCTATATTGCAAGCAACAAGCGGCGCTTTGATCAGTTGTCTTTGAAGATCTAAAGGGAAGTAGCTTTCTGCATCTTTACCATTTACAGTAATTTTGCCAGCACCTTTTCTCATATAGATTCGAGCTACAGCAGTCTTTCTTCTTCCAGTTGCTAGAGCAATATTTACACTTTTTTTCATCATCTACCCCTTAATTTCCTGCTGCGATTGGTTGTTGTGCAATCATTTCATGTTTATCATCTGCATAAACGCGAAGTTTTTTAAGCATTTGGCGTCCAAGCGGCGTTCTAGTTGGCATCATACCTTTTACAGCAAGCTCAACAATTCTTTCCGGATGTCTATCTTTCATCATACGGTAGGGAATTTCTTTAAGTCCACCAGGATATCCAGAGTATCTGTGATAAACTTTTTGAGCCTCTTTTGAACCTGAAATCTTAACTTGTTTTGCGTTAACAACAATAACACCATCACCACAGTCCATATTAGGAGTGTAAGTTGGCTTATGCTTTCCCTTGAGAACCTTTACGATCTCAGACGCAAGTCTACCTAAAGTCTTGCCTTTGGCATCGAAAACATACCAATTCATTTCTTGGCGGTTCGTTTTAAAAAATTTCGTTGGCTGCTTACCTTGCAATGACATTTCTACACCTTTCAACATTTAAAAATTGAGATAGAGAATACACGACTTACCCCATATTTGCCAAGCACTAATTTCGAAACCCAAAAATTTCCCTAAAAAAAAGATTCACCGCAGAGTCGCAGAGAACGCGGAGATCTCAGAGAGAGCAAATAGAAAAAAACAATATCTTCTTCTCTCCTTCTTTGTTTTTTTACTCTCTGCGACCTCTGCGCCCTCTGCGGCTCTGCGGTGAATTTCTCTTTATTTCTTTTCTTAATTTAAAGGATTTTGATAGAATGCTTCTCCTATGCTAGAGGAACCAAAAACATTTTTTCTCCGCACTTATGGTTGCCAAATGAACGAGCTCGACTCAGAAATTATGGTCGGTCAGCTGATTCAAAGAGGGCTTACACGCGTCCATGAAGAAGATTTAGCCGATCTTTTGATCTATAACACCTGTTCCATTCGGGATCTTGCTGAAAGAAAGGTTATGGGAAAACTTGGACTTTTAGGAAGAGCTAAGGGGAAAAGGCCAATTATTGGAGTCACTGGCTGCATGGCGGTTGCAAAGAAAGAGGCAATCTTTAAAAAAGTCCCTCATGTCAATTTTGTCCTTGGAACTAATAATATAGCTGATTTAAATGAAGTGCTCAATGATGTGATTCATACCGAAAAGCAGACCCTTAGAACTGATAGCGCCTTTGAAGAAAACTTAGACTATCTTGCTGCAAAAAGGGATGACAATATTAAAGCTCACGTCTCAATCATTCGGGGATGTGATAAATTTTGCACTTATTGCGTAGTCCCCTATACAAGGGGTAAAGAAGTTTCAAGACCTCATGACGACATCCTTACTGAAGTCCGAATGCTTGCCGACAAGGGATATAAAGAAATTACTTTGCTTGGACAAAACGTTAACAGTTACGGAAAAGATAACAGGGAATCTAATGTTCTTTTCCACGACCTTCTTTACAAGCTTGATAAAATAGATGGGATCGAAAGAATTCGCTTTCTCACAAGTCACCCAGTCGATATTACAAAAGATTTAATGTTTGCAATTCGCGATCTTCCATCCGTTTGCGAATTCGTTCATTTCCCTATCCAAGCAGGCTCGAATCGTATTTTAAAGAAAATGCATCGCATTTATACAAAGGAAGAATACTTTGAAAAAGTAGCGCTCCTCAAAGAAATTGTCCCAAACGCCTCCCTCGGAACTGACATCATAGTTGGTTTCCCAACAGAAACAGACGAAGACTTTGAAGAAACTTTTGAAGTGTTTAAGCAAATCCCTTACTCAGTTGCTTTTATATATTCGTTTAGCGCTAGACAAGGAACGCCCGCTATGCGATGGAAAGATGACGTCCCGGAATCAGTTAAGGAAGAACGTCATCAGCGACTTTTCAATCTTCATAATGAGCAAGCCGCCACTGAAAGAGCGGGCATGCTTGGCACTCCTGTAGAAGTACTTATTGAAAAAAGAAGCAAAACAGGCCAGCTAAAAGGCCGCACGAGATGTTGGAAAAAGGTAATCACCGAAGGCCCTGACTCTTTAATTGGATCACTTGTTATGGTTACCCCACATAGCTTTAACCACCAAACTCTTATTGGCACAATTCTATAAACTTCGCTTCATCTAAAATAATAATACCTAGCTTCCCTGCCTTAGCAAGCTTTGAGCCGGCATCTCCACCTGCTACTAGGTAATCCGTACCAGGGCCAACAGAATTAGAAACTTTACCGCCTCGCTCCTTGATAAGCTCTGCAGCCTCTGACCTTCCATACTTTACTAACGTTCCTGTTAATACAAAAGTTTTGCCCGCAAAAGGGTGATCAATTTTTATGCGCCCTTTTGGAGTAACTCCGAGTCTTAGAAGCTCTTTTATCTCGTCAATATTGTCTTTGTTTTCAAGAAACTCAATGACAGACTGAGCAACAACAGTTCCTATTCCGTCAATTTCTAAAAGCTTTTCTTCAGTTAATTGCAAAAAGGTTTCTATATCGCTTGCTGTTTCCGCAATGGTTTCGGCAGCAATTTCGCCAATATGTTTAATCCCTAGAGCGAAAATAAATCTTGCTAAGGTTGTATCTTTCGACTTCTCAATGCTTGCAACTATATTTTTGACGGTTTTTTCCTTAAATCCATCTATGCTAGCTAGTTGCACATCTGTTAATTTATATATATCTGAGATCGTTTTGACAAAACCAGCATTAACGAGTTTTTCAATCACTTTTTCCCCGAGATGATCAATATCCATAGCATCTTTTGCCGCAAAGAAAACAATTTTTTTCAGATTTTTAGCGCCGCATGCATGGCTAGTACAGCGAACAGCAACCTCACCTTCTATATGAACAGTTTTACTGCCACAGCTGGGGCACTCTTTAGGCATGAGCCACTTTTTAGCATCAGAACTCCGCTTAGTCAGATCTACAGAGACAACTTTTGGAATCACATCGCCACCTTTTTCTATAATTACCGTATCACCAATGCGAATGTCTTTCCGATCAACTTCATCCTGATTGTGCAAGGTAGCTCTTGCAATCGTGCTGCCCGCTAATTTTACAGGTGTTAGCTCAGCAACCGGTGTAAGCACTCCTGTTCTACCCACTTGTACGGTAATATCTTCAACCTTTGTAATTGCCTGCTCGGGAGCAAATTTATAGGCAACTGCCCACCTAGGACTTTTTCCCGTATATCCAATTTCTTCGCGTTTTTCTAGATCGTCTAATTTAATAACTATGCCGTCAATCTCAAACGGAAATGAGCGCCGTTTTACCTCAATATCATGCGCAAAATTTAATATTTCGGACACATTTTTACAAACTCTGCTCTGCTCTTTTGTGAAAACCGGAAGACCAAACTTTTTCAAATAACTGGCAACTTCTGATTGCCTCTCCAAATCCCCATCAACCACATCATAAATCAAAATTGTGAGATCTCTTTCTTGAGTCTCCCGTGCGTCTAGCAATTTTAAGGAGCCTGCTGCAGCATTTCGCGGGTTTGCATAAACATCCTCTCCGGCATCCAATTTCTCATCATTTAGCTTACGAAATACTTCGAGCGGCATAAACACTTCACCTCGGAGCTCTAACACATCAGGGATGTGATCTCCTTTTAGTTCATGCGGAAGAGCTTTTATTGTTCTGACATTCTCTGTGACATCATCTCCCTTCTTACCATCGCCTCTTGTGACCGCCTGAACAAACTTTCCCTTTTCATACCGAATTGATGCGGCAATCCCATCAATTTTCAATTCCGTTGTAAATGCAAAATCACTCTCACCTAGAATTTTCTCCATTCGCTTCACAAAATCGGTAAGTTCATCTTCTGAATAGGTATTCATGAGAGAAAGCATGGGCCTACTATGAGTAACTTGCTTAAATCCCGTCTGAATATCACTAGAAACTTTTTGTGTAGGTGAATCAGAATGGATCCATTCAGGATGGTCCCTTTCTATACCTTCAATAGACTTGATAAGCCTATCATATTCATAATCACTAACAAGAGGCTTAGCTTCCTTGTAATAAAGCACATCATGACTTTTTGCCTCTTCTACTAAGCGATTATACTCATCCTTTGTCCTCACCTTCAAACACCACCTCAAAAAACATTGTGGCTAGGGCGGGCATTTTAATACAAAATCCGCTTTTATCTTCGAGAATGTGAATTTCCGTATTCACTCTACCCGATCCCCCATAACGTTCATCGTCGCTATTTAAAACTTCGTAAACCGACTTCACATTGTGGAGGTAAATGATATACTCATCAAACCACGCCTGCGTATAGTTATGAACGCAAACAAGTCTTGAAGAGATCCCCTGCCTAATATAACTAATGACAGAGTGATTATAATCTTTGTAGTCAATCCAAGCAAATCCTTTGTGGTCAAAATCAATTTGCCAAAGAGCTGGATGTGATAAATAAAAGTGGTTCATCTCTCTAACAAACCGTTTCCATTTTCTCCGCTCAGGATGAAGAAGCAAGTTCCAATCAAGACTACCCTTACAATTCCATTCCCGCCACTCTGCTAGTTCATACCCCATAAAAAATAAGTTCTTACCGGGATGAGATAGGGCTGCACTATAGTAAAGCCTCATTTGACAAAATTTATTCCACTCATCAAGCGGCATTTTTTCAAAAAATGACCCTTTTCCATGAACCACCTCATCATGAGAAATGGGAAGCAAAAATCTTTCACTAAAACCATAAGTAAAACTCTTTGTCAACTCATGGTGGTGATGCTTTCGAAATATCGGATCGGTTTTCATAAATTTAAGCGTATCATTCATCCAACCGATACCCCATTTCATGTCAAATCCAAGACCACCCCACTCAAGAGGCTTTGTAACGCCTGTATATAAAGATGCATCTTCAGCAATCATCAGTACGCCTGGGAATTTTTGATGCACAATTGAATTCAAATGCTTAAGAAATTCAATTGCCTCTAAATTTTCTTTCCCGCCAAGCGCATTCGGCATCCAATACCCATCATGACGACCATAATCCAAGTAAAGTAATGACTGTACGGCATCCACTCTAAGGCCATCAACATGCATTTTATCAAACCAAAATAGAGCGCTTGCGATTAAAAAATTCGTCACTTCCTTGCGACCGTAATTAAATATTCTCGTGTTCCACTCAGGATGTCTTCCCATTACAGGATGATCCTTTTCATAAAGGTGCGTACCGTCAAAATAAGAAAGGGCAAACTCATCATCTGGAAAATGGGCAGGAGACCAATCTAAAATGACTCCCAAGTGATGCATATGCAAGTGATTCACAAAGTACTGAAAATCTTCAAGAGCGCCAAATCTACTTGTTGGGGCAAAGTAACCTGTTGTCTGATAGCCCCATGATTCATCAAGCGGATGCTCCATTATTGGCAAAAGCTCCACATGCGTATATCCCATCTCTTTCATATAAGGGACAAGCTCGCCTGCAAGTTCCCTATAATTTAAAAATTGATCCCCTTTTTTCATCCAAGAACCTAAATGGACTTCATAAATATTCATAGGTCCATCAAGAGCAGAAGTTCGAATTCTTTTTTGCATCCATTCATGATCTCTAAAGCAAAATTGATCCGTACTGGTTACAACAGCTGCATTATTCGGTCTGAATTGAAATTGATTCGCATAGGGATCCGTCTTAAAAAATACATTTCCATAGGCCGTTCGAATGGCAAACTTATAAAGCATCCCCTTCCGATCACCTGGAATAAAAAGCTCCCAGATACCACTTTCACCAATCTGACGCATCGGACTCGTGTGCTCTTTCCAATGATTGCAATCCCCAATTAATGCTACAGACTTTGCATGTGGCGCCCACACAGCAAATTTAACACCATTAACACCCTCATGATCAATTGGATGAGCTCCAAGAATGTCATAGATACCATAATGAACCCCCTTGTGAAGCAAATGAGCGTCGACAAAAGAAACTGTCGGGATAAATGCATAAGGATCATATGCAAGAGCTCCATCAAGATGAAATACACGGTAATCAGTTTTTTCGATAGAGTTTGGAACATGGTACGTAAAAAGCCCCATTGGATCCGAAAGAGTCAGAGGAACAATTTCACCTAAATACTCAAAAGAAAGATCATTTTTCCGAGGGGCCCAAATCCGAATAACTTTTTCACCCATCTCACCATCATGTAATCCCAAAAACCTATGCGGATTTGGATGAGAACCACTGATTAATAACGATACTTCATCACGTAAGGCAGCTGTTTTTTGAGTCATAAAAAAATACACACAGATAATTGAATCTATCTGTTACATACCCTTACCTTGCAAAAAGCGCAATATTTTAATTGCGCTCAACTAAATCAAAGCTCTTTTGCACTACTATTCGATAATCACTTTGGCTTTTTCGGCGGCAGAATGCCATATCAAAAGATTTGCAACACACTGATAATAAGTGAGGAAATTAGACTACACTTGAAATCTATCGAGAAAAATTACTTGACCAGCAGTCAGTTGAATTTCGTCCTTGAAGGAGCTTATTACACCTTTTTTTCGCGGGCACCCTTTTTGACGAAACGTGTTAATATTATGAGGCCATTTAATCTGAAGAGCACCGTCTTGTGTAGGTGTGATTCGCACTTTATGGAGCTTTCGTTTTGACCATTCAATATCGATGATTGCTTTTGAAGTTTTAAGCCCTAATATACGACCAAAAACAAATTCTTTAGGCAGGTTTGGAAGAATCGACACCTCATTTTCAGTCTCATCGATAAAAAGGGCGCGAATTAAGCTATAAGTTTGAAAAATAATAGCAGAAAAAGAGATCTCCGGTAAAATATCTTCTGAAACTAATCCTAAACGCTTTTCAACTATTCTTTTTGGAAGAAGAATGTGATGAAAATGGTTTTTTATAAATGTTAAGAGCTCCTGATGAGGGAGGGGAACAGTTCTGGAAGAAACCTTTTGACCTAAGAAAAAAAGCGATGGAAGAATTTCTCTCAGATCACCTCTTTTAGAAACTAAGTCCCAATCCAGTTTTTTATTCATTCCAAGAGAGAGTCTTTCTATGTGAATTAAAGGAAAAGCCTTCTCTACTTGAATTTCTAAAAAATCATTCCTTTTAAGAACTCCACTTTTACCATTAAATTCATAAGGAATCGAATCCCCCCTTTTAAGAGTGATTACAATAATTGATTCTCTATGCGAAATTTCAAAATTAAAATAACCTTCTTTTGCGCGTCCAAAAACAGAAACAACATTCCTTTCAAGGTCTTGCTGTAGTGTAAAACCCTCAACAGGTCCTGTGAGTCTAAGGTTTAATATGTAGTTTTGTTCATCACAAAAAACTGTAATTTCTGTTGGATAAGCGCAAGCAGCCCAGCTACTTTGCGGAATCATGCACATGGCTCCAGGCGCGTGAGAAAAAGGTCTAAATCGATCGGCTATTTTTATCATGCTGCCATTTTATTACACAATCCGCTTTAAATAAAAGAGTCAATTTTCTATACTTAAGCTATGACAATTTTTGCAGCTGCATTTTCCCTCTTTCTTGTGTATAACATCCTAGGTAATCTTGGATTTTATATAGCGCTTTTAAAGCCATTTACACCAAGACGTCAAAAAATTATTTTAATAAGAGAAATGGTCATCGCTTTAGGCATACTATTCCTATTTGGTTTTTTTGGGGAAAACGTAATGAATTTTCTCGGAATCACCAAAGGAATTATTGGTATTGCCGGAGGAGTCCTTCTCTTTATTGTTGCCCTTACAATGGTTTTTCCAAAGCACACAGCTGAAGCTCAAGTAGCATCTCCTATGGAGCCCATGATTGTTCCTATAGCTATACCAGGAATGGCAGGCCCCGGAAGCATATCAGCAGTAATGCTTTATGGCACTCAATTTGATGTAACCTGGAAAATTTCACTGATCATCTTCCTAGCATGGTTCCCATCGCTCATTCTTCTCTTAGCAGCCTCTTACATTAGAAATATTATCGGAGAAAAAGGATTAATAGCCTTCGAGCGCTTCGGCGGTCTTCTCATGTGCCTTATCTCTGTACAAATGATTGCCTCTGGAATCATCCAGCAAGTCAAAATTAATTTTGACTGCGCTACTCCGAAACCCGCACAAGAACTTGTTCAAGCAACACAAATTATTCCTGAGTAAAAGAATGGATTCCATACCGGATTCAACTTACTGCTACTTGAAAAAAACCTTTGAATCCGAAACAGAAGAAACTTCACAGCAATTATCAGCGGTAAACCATAAACTAGAATTGCTGAATTCTACAATTGCGAAAATAAATTCATTAAAAAAAATTGCTAACTACATTTTTGTAGTTAGTTTTTTTTTGCTTATAAACACCATCAAATACTTTGTCCGATACTTGCAAGTACAGCAGCAATCCACATGTACTCTATCTATATGAAAAATAAAGTATTAGCGCCCATTCAAGTTAGATGCTGCCAACTTAGCATGCAACTTATTGCAGAAATGCAATCGAGATTAAGCCAACCCTACGAATAAGGATAAAAAATCCTTTTCTTTCTTTGTGCCTTTGTTTCTTCGCGTCTTTGCTTTGAATTCAGTCTCTTAGATTTTTGGAAAATATTGCGAGAATATTATCTCTATCGATAAAGCGAGCAATAATTTACAAAAAAATGAGGTGACAGATTGCGCCGAATTTTCTAGTTTTTGTGAGAAATTCAGGCTAGAGAAGGTTATTGTCACGAAAAGAATAGTAGGTATTTCCCGCAAAGATGAGATGGTCTGCAAGAGGGATACCTAGTATTTCTCCTGTGGCTTTAAGAAGCTTTGTCCATTTAATATCATCTTTTGAGGGCGTGTGATCGCCACTTGGATGGTTATGAGCCAAAATAAGCTTAGAAGCTCTTTGATGTAGGGCTGGCGCAAAGACTTCGCGCGGGTGGAGAAGAACTTCAGTAAGCGTACCCCTACCAATAACTTCTTTATGTATGGGGCGAAGTTTAGGGTCTAGCAAAAGTATCACCAAAATCTCTTGTTTCTCTCGAAAGAATAGTTCCGCAAGAGCGGCAAATGCTTCAGAAGAAGAAGAAATAGATTTTTTTTCAAGATCGGTTGCAGCAAGAAGTCTTTTAGCAAGGCCAAAGGCGGCTTTAAGCTCAATTGCTTTTGTTTGCCCAATTCCTTTTATTTGCATGAGTTCTGGAATGGAAGCGTCGACAAGAGCCTCTAGACGCCCAAATCGCATGAGCAACTGCTCTCCAAGCGCGCTTGCAGAGGCACCTTTTGTACCATTCCCCAAAATAATCGCAAGGAGTTCGGACACCTTCAGCGAGTTCACACCAAATTGGAGGAGACGCTCTCTAGGCCTCTCCTCTAGAGGTATGTTCATCATAAAAGGGAATTACCTTATGGTCAAGTTCGGCAGGAATCTCAATTTCTAATAAAACATCATTATCTTCATAATCAGAAAAAATTACCCGCCCTGCTTTCATCAGTTCACTTGTCAAAGCGTAATGACTTTGCGGAATGCGAAGCTTAACAACTTTGCGGAGTTTTGCAATTTCAGAAATCATCATTTCAATAAGATCTTCAAACCCTGTTCTATTTGTTGCAGATATGCGCACAGTTTTTGGATAGATTAGACGTAACTTTGTCATAACTTCATCTGATTCACACTTATCTACTTTATTAAATAGTGTTATCACAGGCTTATTCTTAACACCAATCTCCTCCAAAACTTTCATAGTGGTCTGTGCTTGATCAATTGCTGCTGAGTGCGAAACATCCACAACGTGCAATAAAATATCGGTAAATGCTGCCTCCTCTAATGTACTTCTGAATGCTGTAACCAATGTATGTGGCAATTTACGGATAAACCCAACAGTATCAACAAGAACTATACCTTGTTTATTGGGTAGGGTAAATTTTCTCGCCGTAGGATCAAGGGTTGCAAATAACTTATCTTCTACTAATACACTTGCTCCAGTAAGGGCATTTAATAGGGTTGATTTACCCGCATTTGTATAACCAACAATTGCAAATGTTGGAGTATTTGTTCGAATCCGAGCTCTCCTTTCAACTTCCCTTTGGGATTTAATTTCCTTAATCTCTTTTTCGAGGATATTAACCCTGTCCTTCAAGATTCGCTTATCAATTTCAATTTGCTTCTCGCCCTCGCCTCTTAAAGACGCGGTACCACCCCCACCTGCTCCCCCGCCCGTCTTTTGCCTAGACAAATGCGTCCACATCCCTTTTAGCCTGGGCAATTGATATCTAACTTTTGCAAGCTCAATCTGAAGCATAGCTTCTTTCGTTTCTGCTCTAGCTCCGAATACTTCAAGGATAAGCTCTGTTCTATCAAGAACCGGCCTTTTTATAATCTCCTCTAAGTTCTTCTGCTGATTAGGCGAAATTTCATCATCAAATATAACGGCATCAATACCTTCAGCTTCCATGAATTTGCCAATTTCATCTGCCTTCCCTTTTCCAATGTAAGTCGCTGCAGTATATGCTTTAATCGGACAGGCAAAAACCTTCTTAGTTTCAAAGCCATAAGTTTCAGCAAGAGATTCTAATTCCGCTAAACATTCCATACAATAATCAGTTGGCTTGCCGGATTTAAATACTCCAACGAGCGCTACTGTTTTTACTTCGGTTAAGTCATACCGCTCTTGCTGATTTTCTTCGATTTCAGACATTTATTTCCAACCCATCATAAGCTAGCTGCATTCCCATTGGGAGCACTTTGCTAAGCGTTTCATAATCTACATCATGCGAAAGGTGCGTCAAATAACACACCTTCACACTTTTTATTTTAGCCTTAAAAGCGCATGCTTCGCTAATAGAAAAATGCATACGCGAATCTTTTTCGTTGATTGCGCCTAAAACAAGCGTTTCAACCCCATCCAAATCAGCAAAAATTGCTTCTGCATAATCTTTAATATCGGTAACATAAGCAAATTTATCAAAGCGAAATCCATTTACCTTCAATCCTTCTTGGCTATAGGTAAAATACCTTACTTCCAAATCATCCATAAATATTTGTCCCATCTCCCCTTCTAGCACGCCTTTTTCAAAACGGTCAGCAAGATAGTCAAACCTTATATTCAACATATTATTAGTAGTCTCTGATAACACAAGCGGAATTTTCCTATTATGATTTAAGTAGGAAAATGGTCTTAGGTCATTGATTCCACCAATATGATCTTCATGAGGATGGGTTAAAAAAACCCCATCTATCTCTGTAATTTTATACTTAAGAGCGACAAACCGAATATCCGGAGAAACATCAATAAGATATTGTTTATACCCATTCGATAAAAGTCCACACGACCTTAATCTCTGATTTCTTAAATCTGTACTTTTACAAATTGAGCAACTGCAACCTACAACCGGAACACCTGATGAGGCGCCTGTACCCAAAAACAAAAATTTCATTAAATTATGATATCAGATCCACTAAATGACGTCCATAGTATGCATGATAGAGAAGACCTCTTGACCCAAGCCCTGTAAAAACAAAGGCTTTTTCACTAACTTTCATCACTATTGGTAAATACCCATCCTTTACACACGCCCTAATTCCAGCTTTGCACTCAAGAGAAGCAAAATCTTCCTTATTTGGAAAAAACGCATTTATTTTTTTAGAAAGATCTTTTATTGCAATTTCTATAACCGGCTCTCTGGAACTATAATGATGTTCGTAAGTTGATCCAAGTTGCACGCGCCCATCTCTCATAGGAGACAGATGCCCCCTTTCTTTCATTATTGTATTTTGATGAGAATCCTTAGATGTTCCAATTAAAACCTGCCCTTTTACATAGGTCATAGGCAGCAAAAACCCTAAATCTTTCATCCCTGAGCCGCATGTAAAAATGATTCTATCATATTCAGAGAGCTCTTCTTCAGAGGAAATCTTTCTTTTTATTAAAGTGACACTTTGAAACGATGCATACAAAGCCTCAACATACTCTTTTAAAAAAAATGTCATCCCCGACTTGATCAAAATTCCAGCATCGACTTGCTCTAAATCGGGATACCACTCGAGCGGGATCCAATCTGTACGGAGAATTCCGCCCCTGTCAGCTAATTTTTTTCCGGAAAACTTTTCGGCAACGTCAAGTAATTCCCTAGTAACTAAAAGGGCCTCATGCGAAAACTTAGATGGCTTTCCGCTCCTTCCGAGATAGGGGTGACAAAGACCAATCGGTATGCCAGAAGCGCCTCCACCAATCCCACTTTCATCAAATAAAGTTACAGAATACCCCTTTTTAAGAAGAAAGTAAGTTGCGCCAAGACCAGCAAGACCTGACCCTACAACTGCGATGCGCATTCTTCCTCAGCAAGTTTACCTTTTCGAACTCTTCTAGAAAACAGCCCAAAGCTCTCTGTAGAAAAATTAAAAAAGAAAACAACAAACGGGGTCATAATCAAAGAAAATGGAATCATAATAAAAAACCACTGCAAGGAAACCCCTAACACTGCTTTAGCAGTCACATAACTAATTCCTGTTAACAATGCTGCAACAGTCAAAAAGCCTACGCATACGAATAAAGGGCTCACCCCAACAACAAGTAATAAAATATTTGAAAAAGGGCTTACTCGTAACCGATCAAGTATTTCCTCAACAATATGAAATTGCATCTGTTTCTTCAAAGCAATATGCGGAGTTGCATAAAACAGAACAAGAAGACTAAAAAACCCCAGTAATAAAGAGGCTAAAACGAGCAAAAATGGACCAAATGAAAGCAAAATACCGATCCCCTCACCGACCATTGGTAGTGATTTTAATAAAAAAAAGATTCCCATTAAAACCCACAAAAGGAGATAACCTAAAGCCATCGGTAGTGATAAATAAGCAGCACCCATAAACACTTCAAATGAGTCGACTAAAAGCTTTCGAAATTGTATATTATTTCCTTTAATTTCGTGATAGTAGAGCCTACTTAATAAAACACCTGTTCCGAGCATCACACCTGTACATAAAAATACCGGCAAAAAAGACATACTCATCACAACCCACGGTCCTGCAGCAACCGAAAGCGTCTTACAAAAAACAACTAAAACACCACATGCTAAGAGACTTGCAAAAACTAGCATAAACTTTTTTCTTGAAAAAGCGTGCCGCCAAGCTCTATTAAATATCTCTTCCATTTCTTGAAATGTCATACTCTACATTTGTACTCTATATCAGCATAAAACGCAATTTTCATTTTTATATGTATTTTTTTAAGCACATTACAATTTGACTTATTTATGCAGGCTGATTATAATACGAGGCAAATATTATTTAACATAATAACAAAGGCGACTTTATATGTCACAATCAGTTTCATCAGCACCTCTCCCACCTTCCCTAGTTTCACCTAGGTTAAGCCCCACTCCACTTCCATTAGATAAAGACAAATTTAAAGCTCAATTCGCAGCAGTGATTCGTACTGCAGAAATAGAATCACGAGCTTGGTACTATGATACACATACTCAAATTACTATTGTCCGTATAAGGGAAAACTACAAAAAAACAAGCGTTTTTTCCGATATAATTAAAGATACAACTGATCCTATTCTTAATCCTTTCAGGATGAAATTACTTGAAGAATGCTTTTTAATTTATTCCCGCGCATTTAAATCAAAGCTACCTGCAGTAATCGGTGACGATGGAATTAGGCAATCAACTGGCAAAGATGTTCTTACTAACTTTGGCATAGTATATGATAGTTCAGATGTACTTCCCCATAAAATAGACAGAAGAAAGACTGAAATAGGATGTGGTGGAATTTTATGTACGGGAAATTTTTGTGTTTTAAAAAACGATTCTTTCATGCTTGGAATCCTGCATAGACATCTTGCATACCATATAACGGGTGGTATAACACCTAATACCTGTTTACATCCAGATAGTAGCATTGTAGATTCAGCTACTCGCCTTAAAACTGCTTGCCCGCCCCTTTGGAATCGCGCTGACCGCAGACTAAAATTGACCGGCAGAGAACTAGCTCAAATGCGTGCAGGTGGATTAGTACAAATAACGCCACCTCATTTGATTCCCATAAATGGCTATATATTTAAAATGCTACCGGAAACTGCAGCGGGGAAAGACCCTATGACTTTATCACAACTTAATGAATGCACAAGAGAATTTAGAACTGAAGATTTTACAAACCGTGAATTTAGAGCTTTTTTAGCAGGAACAACCCTTGAAGGAGCCCCCCTTCCTCATGAATTAGAATGGAGCACAGAAGAAGCAAAGGCCCTCCGAGAGAGTGGTTTAAAGCCAGAAGATGTCAGTCGGGCAAAAGAAATGGACGCAAAGAAAAGTGAACATCTTAGCCGCACCGCAAGATTAGCGCATCGCGCCTCAAGAGCAATGATGGGACCACCTGGATTAGGCGGAGCCTTTATGACTGCAACAGCCGGCGCAATGGATGCGGTTCGCGCAATAGCTGGAGCTGGAGCTGGAGCTGGAGCTGGAGCTGGTGCTGGAGCTGGTGCTGGAGCTGGAGCTGGAGCTGGAGCTCATGCAAGCGCGACTGTTTCAAAAGGTTCCCCTGATGACGAGGATGGCTGGGAGACCGCGGTTCGAGGGAAAGGAAAGCCAAAAGCAGGCGCTGGAAATGGGAGAAAAGGGGTTTATTAGCCTACAACATCTCATTCATAAAATGAGACTTGCAACACAATAAAATGTGGAAATTAATTGCTAATACTGTATAATGTTATAATTAAAAAGGATTTTTAAATGAGCTCATCACCCACACCACGTTTTGGTAGCCATTCCCCTGATCTTAAGTATACTGAAGGATTTACTTTTCCTGAAACTCTATCTATGTCAACTAAAGCTCTGAACGCATCTATTCAATTGGCTTTAACTGAACTGCGAGAAGCTGGTTTTTTTCAAACTGATACAGCTCCCGATTCAAAAACGATCAAGACAGTTTATATTGCCTACAAGCAACTTTCCATTGCTGCTGAACCCCTTCATCCTGAGGTTCATTCCAGTATGTCTAGAGCTTTAGAGTCGGGTTTTTCCGCATCTGGAGGTTCTACTGAAAGCGCTCAGATATTTGCCACAAGCACTATCATTGGAATTGAATTAGGACAAAAAGAGATGAGGGAGAGCATTAGAACCACATTCATTAGCACAACTTTAAAAATGAGCGAGATTTATGCTAGACTGTTCTTGGGTAACCCCGAATTATTAAATGCACAATTTGCAATCACAGTCTCCCCAACACTTTCTAAGCTATCCCAGATTGCTATGACAGCACAAGCGGAAATAGCAGATGTAATGTTTCAGGCATTCATGCTGGCTTCTGAAGAATCATATCCAAGAGGCGCAGGATGCGGCCCCTAAAAGGCCGTCAGCTTTTTAACCATGAAAATAAACCACCTCTAATTACCCCCCTCAGATCAATTATGCCGCTTTGTAGAGGTATTTCGGACGAATGATGGGAGTTCCCTTACCACCGCGTGCCTCATTTCGCTCATACACAATTTGCCTTGCAATACCCACTATTCGAGAAAGCCCAAAAAGAAGTGTGAAGTAGTTTGGATAGGGAAAACCTGCCGCAGATAAAATTGCTCCCGACATAAGATCCACGTTAGCATAAGGATTTTGAATTTTAGGATTTTCTGAAAGCACCTTAGGCGCTCTTTCACGCAAAAGAAGACCAATCCTTACGATAGGATCAGCAGAAAAATATTTCTCTCCGATATCACATAAGAGCGTAGCTCTTGTATCCTCCTTTCTTAAAACCGCATGCCCAAAACCGTACATTAGCTTTCCTTTTTCAAGGCGCTTCCTTACAAAAGACTCAATCTCTTCTGCTGTAACTGCATCGCCAAGCTCCCTATGAATTTCTTTTAAAAAAGCAAGGCATTCCTGATTTGCTCTGCCGTGAAGAGGGCCATCCAGAGCGCACATGCTTGCTGCAAGTGAGGCGTACATATCTTCATGAGCAGAAGCTACGGCTTTACCAACAAAAGTTGAGAGATTACCACCGCCATGGTCGTAATGGAGAATATTAAAGAGTCGCATCACTTTTATAAAGAGTTTTTGATCTTTTAAGCTGGGAACCTTAAGCATGTGACAAAAGTTTTCGATATAGCCGAGATTTGGATTTGAGGCAGGAGTTTCCCCCCATCCTGCATGATAATTGATAAGTATGGCGGCAACTTCAGGAATTTTTGCAATAACCCCCATACAATCATCTAAATAGTTTCCCTTAGATTCAAAAGTTGCGAGTATGGTTAATGCTGCGATTAAAAGCTTCATGGGATGGCTCTCTTTGGGGAGCTTACATATATGCTCTCGAACTCTTGGATCAAGATGCGCGTGCTTTTTAAGTTCATTCGAAAAATTCTTTAGCCCATCTAAATTCCCATTCATCAGCAAACATATTACCTCTTCTGGATTGCTATTTGCAAAATCCTTTACAGGCTTGCCACGATAATGAAGCCCTAGTTCCGGATCGACTTGCGATGTAGTACAATAACCAACTGGAACTCCCCGAAGACCTGTCTCCAAATTTTCATCCGTAACCTCAAAAAGAACCTTTGTCATAGATACTCCTTTACAGCTTCCCTTTCTTGTATAAGTTCCACTTCTGTCTCTTTTAACTTTTCCTGCAAAAATGCATCTAAATGTAAATTAGCGACAATTCTCTGATTTTGAAGAGCTGCCCCAAAAAATAGATCCTTATCAGGCAAATAGATTCCCGCTGAGAAAAGGTCATCCAAAGGAGTTGGAAATACCCAATCACGAATAGATTGAATCGCTGCGTTAGCAGCAGATGCGGCAGACGAAAGGCCTCTTGTATCAATAATTTGAGTCCCTCTTGTCTTCACCATTTTAATAAATTCACCTTGTAACCACACCTTATCAAAAATCACTTCCTCGGCTTTTTTTCCACTAATTAGTGCATTACAATAGTCAGGAACCATTGTAGGAGAATGATTTCCATACACAGACACGCGCTTTACATCCTTAATAGGTACGCCCGCCTTCTTTGCAAGCTGAGTGATTGCTCTATTCTGATCGAGTCGCATCATAGATCGAATATTTTCTCTTGGTAAGTTTTTTGCATTATGAGCTAGAACTAAAGCGTTGGTATTTGCAGGATTACCCACAACAAGTACCCTGACACCTTTTCGATTCAAGGCTTTTCCCTGCTCTGCAAAAATCTTGGCATTGCCCTCTAAAAGATCCCTCCTCTCCATTCCCTTTCCACGAGGCTTCGCCCCCACTAATACCGCATAATCAACACCATCAAACACTTGGAAAGGATCAGAGCCGATTACAATACCCTCTAATAACGGAAAAGCACAATCATCAAGCTCCATAGAAACACCAGCTAACCCCTGCATTGCAGCAGGAATCTCAAGCAGATGAAGAATAACAGGCTGATCCATTCCAAACATCTCACCTGCTGCAATCCTAAAAACCAAGCTATACCCAATCTGCCCAGCAGCCCCCGAAACAGCAACCCTAATAACTGCTTTCATACCACTCCCTTTTCCACTCAGTGAAAAGTATATCCCAATTAAAAGCAATAAAGGTGACAACTGCACTAATCAGGTTTATGAAAGGCTCTAAAACTCCGAAAGAATCTCAGGTAAATGACTATGTTTATAAGATCTTTCCAAACGATCTTAATTCTCAGGGAACTGCGTTTGGGGGAACTATTATGGGGCTTCTTGATAGGATTGCGCTTGTTGTAGCTGAAAGACATAGTAATAAAGTTTGTGTTACAGTTTCTGTTGATGCAGTTCATTTTTTAGCGGCAGCGAAAAAGGGCGACAACCTAATTATTCAAGGAAAAATCAATAGAGCTTGGACCTCTTCAATGGAAATTGGACTGAAAGTTTCTGCTGAAAACAGCTTTTCAGGCCAAATCAGGCATATTTTATCTGCATATTTTACTTTTGTAGCTCTAGATGATTTAGGCAAACCAACTAAGGTTCCAGGAGTTATCCCTGAAAATCAAGACGAAAGGCGCCGCTTTGAAGAGGCTGATCACAGGCGAAATCGGCGTGTTCATGCCGCAAAAGAGCAAGAAGAGTTTCGAAAATCCTTCCCTTCTATCTAAAATCTAGTTAAAATCTAGCTGATTTTTATGAATGAATGTATCTTTCTAACACATATTTTTCTCCTTTTTGGGGCTGTAACCGTAGCAAAGCGCTTGGGCAAAGAAGCCCTCATTGCAATTATTTCTTTGCAAGTTGTGTTATCCAATCTCTTTGTAACTAAGCAGATTGTGCTCTTTGGGCTAGAAGTAACTGCTACTGACGCTTATATGATAGGGTCACTTGTTGGGATGAATCTATTACAGGAATATTTTGGAAAGGAATCTGCAAAAAAAGTTCTCACATTAAACACTTTTATTTTAATTTTCTTCACCTTTATGTCTCTTATTCAAATTGGGTATAAGCCATCTATCCATGACTCTCTCCACTCTTCTTTTTTGTCTATTCTATCTATAAGCCCCAGAATATTTATCTCTTCAATTGTCTCATTTTATCTTTCTCAAAAAATTGATATAGAACTTTTTCCACTATTTCGCAAAAAATTCACTTTACCTATTGCCATGACATTTTCCCTGCTCATTTCTCAAGCAGCAGATACCGTATTATTCTCCTATCTTGCGCTATATGGTATTGTTCACTCCGTACTCTCCATAATTACAATGAGTTATGGAATTAAGCTCATTGCCCTTTTTAGCATGACCCCACTTACAGCTCTTTTTAGGAAACCAAAATGAAATTTGAAATTCTTCATGAATCCAAGAAATCTAAAGCAAGAGTTGGACGAATCCATACCCCGCATGGAATCATCAATACACCTAATTTTGTAGCAGTTGGAACAAACGGCACCCTCAAAGGCATTGATAATGTGACTGTAACCGAAATAGGCCTAGAACTCATGTTTTGCAACACCTATCACCTCCTTCTACAACCGGGACGCGAAGTTGTAAAAGAGGCAGGAGGCCTCCATAAATTTATTAATCGAACACTTCCTATCATTACAGATTCAGGGGGGTTTCAAGTATTTAGTTTAGCATACGGGTCTGTTGCAAATGAACTAAAGAGCAAAGGGACGAAAAAAGTGGACGGCCAAGTCCTAGAAATCAGTGAAGACGGAGTCCTATTTAGATCTTATAGAGACGGATCTAAAGTTCTCTTAACTCCCGAAAGCTCGATCGAAGCCCAAAAAGATTTTGGTGCCGATATCATTATTCCATTTGATGAACTCCCTCCTTACCATATTCAAAATGACCTATTAAAACTTTCTCTTGCAAGAACACACAGGTGGGAAATTAGATCACTTGAAACCCACCTCAAAAATCCAAATGGTCAGGCTATTTATGCAGTTATTCACGGCGGCGTTGATGATGCGCTAAGAATGGAAAGTGCACATACTTTAAGAGAGCACCCCTTTGACGGCTTTGCTATTGGCGGAAGCGTTGGCAAAACAAAAGATGAAATGATCTCTATGCTTACTTCGCTAAAACCACATCTTCCTAAAAACAGACCAACCCATCTTCTAGGGATTGGCGATCTACCCTCCCTTGAAGCCTGCGTACCCCTGGGACTTGATACTTTTGATGCCTCTTACCCTACAAAAGCAGCTCGGCATGGGACCCTCCTCACTAAAGCGGGGCCTCTTAAAATTACAAAAGGGATCTATGCCAAAGAATTTAGGCCGATTGAAGAAAATTGCTCCTGCCCTACCTGTCAAAACTATACTTTAGCTTTTATTCATCATCTATTTAAGGCTAATGAACTTACGTGCCTTACCCTAGCCTCAATACACAACCTTCATTTTATGGTTCAGCTTATGAAATCTTATCGTGAGCGTATACTACAAGACCTAATTTAGCCTTTCTGATATACTGGAGTGCAAATTATGAGCCTAATATTATCTTTTTTATTATTTTTTCTATGGACTCTCTCCTTCCCTATTGGAAAAGAGATGCTAAATTTTAGCTCTCCCATGTTCCTGACAGGAGCGCGCATGATTTTTTCCGGATCGCTATTGATAGGATACCTTCTCTTTAGAAAAAAAATTCCAACCGTTTCGAAGAAAGGATGGATATCCCTCTTAATTTTAGCACTTTTTAGCATATACTTAACAAATATTTTAGAATTTTGGAGCTTATCTCACCTATCCGCTGCAAAAACTTGTTTTATATATGGGCTCTCACCCTTTATAACTGCGCTTCTCTCATACATACATTTTAAAGAAAAAATGACTAAAATGAAATGGATCGGGCTGTCTCTCGGCTGCTTTGGTTTCATTCCTGTAATCATGCAAAAAACAGGAACAGAAGGCCTATTACAAGCCTTCGGTTGGTTTACATGGCCTGAAATTGCCATGTTTGGCGCTGCCTTTTTCTCCGTCTACGGATGGATCATGCTAAGACTTATTGTAAAAGATGAGACAGTCCCCATCTTATTTGCAAACGGTTCAAGCATGCTTATTGGCGGAACACTTGCCCTCTTCTCATCACTTCTCTTTGAACCTTGGCTCCCGTCACCCATAGCTGCTGGCAGTCTTATTCCACTTGGAAGCTCTATTATCTTCCTCTCCCTCCTCTCTAATATTTTCTGCTATAACTTGTATGGATACCTTCTTAAAAAATTTACAGCAACATTTCTATCCCTTATCGGCCTCTTATCGCCTATTTTTACCTCACTACACAGTTATGTCCTTCTTGGTGAAAAACCATCCTCAGCAATCTTCATCTCAACTTTGCTCGTACTCGTGGGTCTTGCAATCGTATACTATGAAGAAAAGCGCCAAGGCTATCTTGCCAAAGCCACCTAAAATTCATAAATACTTAGAGCCTGTCCTAAAACCTAAAATCTTTAAAAAAAGAAAATCGGTTACGCTTACGGGTGGTAAAAAAATTAGCTAGATTTAACGGCAATTAAGTAATCAACAATTGGACGAAATGCAGCCTTATCGCCAGATTTTGCAATCTGTACACATTGGGTTAGTATCTGCAAAAATTCTTCATGATCAATTTCTAAATGAAGGGCAAAATGATGCGCCCTTAGATAAAACCCTTCTTTTTCATACTCTTTCAACATCTTAGGCGAGAGACCTTCAATAAATCTTTTGTACTTTATAGAACTTTCTTGCAGTAGCTTCATCTCTTTTGAAAGTTCGGGATCAGAAAAAACAAATGCAAGAAACTCGAAAGTAGTTACTTTTGAGCGCAATTTTAACCCTAACGCTTCCAATTTACTCTTTTTAAAAGCAAGAACTGCAGGATTTGTTCTTGCCATTGTAATAATGAGCTCACGAATCACCTCTCCTTCCTCTTCACCCACTTTAAAATGAGCGCTTTCCATATGGCTTCCTTCAGGGGCTAGAAGGCGCGATTGCCTTTGAGTGAGAGCAAAAAATAGAGCTAAGAATATCGCAATTATTATTAATAAATAAATTATAAATCGTTTCATACTACAATTAATACAAAATTTTAATTAATACTAAAAGTTCTTTTTTTTGCTTTTTATAATTGATATCGTTATAATCCCTTTCTATGAAAACTAAGCCTATTATATTTGAGACTAAGTTTCTTCATCCGGATGAATTTGAAACTAAAAGAGAGATTCATCCGCCCGTTAGTGTCTTCCATTATCATAATGCGTGGAAATGGACAGTCACCGTAATCGCACTAGCCGCTCTTCCGGTTGTGATGACAGTTACTCTTATCTGTTCAATTTGTTATTGCATATTTAAAAGAATCACTCCTAAAGAACTTATTGGAAGAGTACTAGATGTACCGTCGCATGGAATTAACTATGCGTTACTTGAAAAAATCAATAAAGAAATACCACCGACAGACTTAGTTTCAATTTCTTGCGGAAATAAAATTTTAGCCGGGGTGATATTAATTGATGCAAATTTTACTGATTGGATGATTTATTTTAACGGAATCGGAGGCTCATACCAAACAAATTATGAAAGTTTAAAGCAAATGCATCTTCTCTTACGAGTCAATGTGCTATGTGCAAACTATCAAAGAAACTGCAGATCATCTAAAGACGCAATTGAAAACGGAAATGCAATTGTGAATTACCTAATCAATGATATGAAAGTAGATAGCGCTCACATAAGACTTTATGGCCACTCTTTAGGCGGGGGAATTGCTGCAAAGGTTGCACGAAAATACCCTAAAATTCATCTGATTTCCGACAGGTCTTTCGCCTCTCTTGATCTTGCAATTAGAGAGCTTTTTTGGATTCCTGTATATAATCACCTACTTGCAAAACTTGCTGCAAGATCTTGGAAGCTTAACGCGTATAAAGCAATTAAAAAATTAGAGGGGCGCGTTACATTAATTGTTGCTCCTCAAGACTATATTATTGATATTCATAATGCGTCAGTGTATAGCGCTTTTCTAAGAGATGGCAATAAACTCCCACCGACCTGCATCTTAACTGTCAGTAATTTAAACAATTATTCTCTTCGCGCAAGAAGACATATTTTAATAGAAATACACAAAAAAGATTTACCTGAGATTTGCTTTACTGATTTTTCATTAACGCTATTTAGATTGCCTAAAGAAAATGCGGTTACCAAGATTTGAACTTGGGACCTCGAC
>CAZKFL010000022.1:0-32840 GCA_964552055.1 uncultured bacterium | reverse complement strand
AAAATGTTTGTGGGAATTGGTGGGAGTTTTGTTCAAAAACTAACCAAAATACTAAATTCCTCATTCAATTGGACTGAACGCCGTTCATTAATCAGTTAAAAATCAGCAACCAGGTTTTTTCATCTTCCAAGTTCCGGTCCCAGGCACCGGAACTTCTCAAACTTTCAATCTTGCAATCTTGCGGGGTCAGGCACCGTTTTTTTATTCAATCTTGCAATCTTGCGGGGTCAGGCACCGTTTTTTTAGTACAATCTTGCAATCTTGCGGGGTCAGGCACCGTTTTTTTAGTAGGGATGACAAATAAGTCTTGTTTTGTTATGGCTTGTTTTATGAGCACACGGTCTACGAGAACTATTGATAACCTAGATATTCAGTCCTATATTCATTATGAGGATAATAGGAAGTACTTTGATGAAGAATCCGCTAATAACGCTAGATCTATCGCTTCTCAGTTATCGACAGATATCTTTGAGCCTATACTGATTACAAATTACCAGCTTTTATTTGAATTAGGAACGAAAGGGACAACTTGGGGACTGATGCCTCCGCCTTTGAAATATAATGACCAAAAGGGCAGGCTGTTTACACATCAACTAGCCCCAAAATTAGGGCCTTGCGAACTCATTGAACTTCAGATGCATAGGATTGAAGAGAAGCGAAAAACGGAAAAAGACAAGCATGATGAGCAGAAAAAAAGACAAGGCACTTCTTCATGGGAAGAGGAAGAAGAAATCAAACTAATTGAAAAGCAAGCAGCTGCGCTCATTGATATGATGCAAAATATTCAGGTTTTGAATAAAATCATGGAGCAAATTACTGCGGAACGTTACAGATATACTAAAGGTTAAATATGAGCGAAGTTAGGTGGATGGATCTTCTGGGGTGGTCAGATGAAGAGGTTAGTGACCTTCGATTTGTAGCCTATTCTTATATCAAGCAGGGTCACTACAAAATTGCCCTCAAATTTTTTGATGCTCTTACAATTCTTTGTCCAGAATCTAGTTATGATCTTCAAACTGTTGGCGCTCTTCATTTAGAATTGGGTGATAATCTAAGTGCTCTTAGCTTTTTTGATAGAGCGCTTCAATTTGATCCTGAGAGTCCCGCCACATTACTAAATAGAGCTAAAGCTCTATTACTTCTTGGTTATCATACACAAGGACTTCTTCAAGCATCCAACTTAAAAAATCATTCCGATGCAAAAATAGCAAATGCTGCGGACGCACTTATACTCGCTTATAAATAAAAAAAAAGCGGACCTTACTCTTAAGATGTTACCATGATCTCCTCGAAATCTACTTGTATTGTTATTTCTAAGGTGTTAGATTTTGCGTAAATTACACCTTTAGAGTGCGTTGTGGAAGTCTTGTTCATAACTCTAAAGAATACAAAGTCAATTGGAGGAAGCTTTAGATGCTCGTGAAAGATATGCAGGAAACTTGGGGAGAATTTGTAGGTCTTTTACAAAAAAAATGCTCTCTTGCAGAATTTCAAAACTGGATTGCCCCCATTCACTTTGTAGAATCTTCCGAAAATGATATCACTTTAGAAGTACCAAACGTGTTTGTCCAAGACTATCTTCTTTCAAACTATAAACACGAACTTACCTCGTATTTCCCTTTGAATAGCAAAGGTGAACCCTCTATTCGCTTTGTGATTAAAGAACCAAAGCGGGAAGAAATTATCGAGGAACCTATATATGTAGAAGAGAAAAAAGAGGCCGATTCCAAATTCGAAATCAGATTAAATCTTGGTTACACATTTCAACACTTTATCGAAGGCCCTTCAAACCAATTTGTAAAGTCAGCAGCTCTTGGCGTAGCTCTTCGTCCTGGCAAATCTTACAATCCCCTCTTTATTCATGGCGGCGTAGGTCTTGGGAAAACACATCTTCTACATAGCATTGGTCACTATTGCGCAGAAAAACACAAAAAAGTAAAAGTGCAATGCATAACAACTGAACAATTCATCAATGATCTTGTCGATAGCCTTCGAAACAAAACTGTAGATCAAATGAAAAAGTTTTATCGCAACCTGGACGTACTACTTGTCGACGATATTCAGTTTTTGCAAAATAGATTGAATTTTGAGGAAGAGTTTTGTAATACCTTCGAAGCCCTGATTAATCAGAATAAGCAAATTGTAATTACAAGCGACAAACCACCAAGCGCGTTAAAACTCTCTGAGCGCCTTATTGCCCGCATGGAATGGGGTCTAGTTGCAAACATCGGCATTCCGGATCTTGAAACAAGAGTTGCGATTCTCCAATATAAAGCAGAACGAAAAGGGCTTCGCATTCCTCAAAAAGTTGCCTTTTTTATTGCTGAGCATATTTTCAATAACGTTAGACAACTGGAAGGCGCTATTAATCGCTTAAGCGCTTACTGCGGCATGATCCAAACAGAAATTACACAAGACATTGTGGAAACTACTTTGAGTGAACTCTTCCAATACGTACCTCAAAAGAAAGTCACAGTAGAAAGCATACTAAAAAGCGTCTCCTCCATGTTCAATGTACGCGTTCAAGACTTACGCGGATCTACGCGAAAAAAGGAAGTTGCCTTTCCCCGCCAAGTAGCCATGTATCTTGCAAAAGAGCTCATCAACGAATCCCTAATGAAGCTAGCCTCCTCATTTGGCGGAAAAACCCATTCCACACTCCTTCACTCCTGGAACAAAATCAAAAAGCAACTTGAAACTGATGAAACCTTACGCCGCCAAATCCAAATGACCAAGCAAAACCTCGAATCCTAAAAAAATAATTCACCACAGAGCTCTGTGGTGAAATTTTGATTAGTCGCCCCCATGCATGTAGGCGAGAAGGTAAATGCGGGCACCTAGAAGAAAATTGGGCAATATAGTTTCATCTGCATTTTTAGTCAGGTAGAGCACTTTTTTTCCACCGTATTCGTAACGCTTATTTGCTTTTTTTAAGGGAAGAAATTTCGGTATAAAAGAGGCAATTTGCTTTAAGGATGAGTCTACATAAAATGCATCAGGAATGGGGTAGCGAAGAGTTACGAATTGAATGATAAAGAAGGCTGCAATCTCTTTTGCAAAAAGATCTGGATCAACTAGGAGCACTTCTCCTGAGCTTCCGGATGGAAATATAGAGCCTGCTTTGTACCATGGCGTGGGTATTTTAGAGCACCCCTTACATTTTCCATTGCTAGATTGATAAAAACAAGTTGAGCATCTATTTTTTGGATAAATTAAATCAAGACCAACAAGGCATCTTTCGCAAAGAAGATATTTTGATGGATGAATCTCCCGGCAATAAAGACACAGTTTAGGAAATAAGAAGCCTTTTAACGAAGAAAACATTTTGGTTTTTCTAGAGTGCCTTGAAGGGACAGAATAAAGAGCTCTGTGATTTTAAATAGCACATACTGTTTCATACGGATGTCAATGTGCATGTTCCCTGAAAAATCTATATAAGATTCTGATTTATTCCAGAGATAGAAGTAAGACCGTTTGCTATCACTATAACTATTTTTCAGTTTAGTAAAAACAAGCTTTCCATTCTTTAAAACAAAGTCAAGTTCACCTTGGACGGGTACAAGTAGCCCAATGTCGAGACCTAATCTACTAATGATTTCAATGGGAATATCAAGAAGATTATGCCCCTCTTTAAATGTGTTAATAAATTTCAGCTGACCTTTCCCTGTAAACGATTTCTCATCGCTTAAATTTCCAGTAACATCCTGAAACACCATTGACTTAATACAAAATGGCTTTAGTCTTTCTCTGATGTGTTTTTTCTTCAATAGTGAAGGACGAAGCTCATCAATTATAAGCTCCGGAATTCTAAGTATTAAGTCGCCCTTAGATGAAACAGTAATTGAAAGTTCTGGAATTGTAGCTGTTACGCCTTCATCACTAATTAGCAAATTTTTAAGAGTAACTCCTTTTTGATCGATATGAATATTTGCCAAAAGGGTCTTAAACATATAACCAAGAAAGTCAAAGTCACGCCCTTTTAAATAACCTTCAAAAAACGATTCTTCTAGGTGATCCTTTTTGCAAGTTAAATCACCTTTTAACTCGTACCCTTTATGAAATTTGAGTTCATCTATTAAAGCTTTAGTGTCAGGGCCAACTACTTGCTTTAGACGCTCTGCATCAATTGAGAGATCTCCTAAAAAATTTAGATCATCCATCTTGTTTGCTGCTAAAAACTGAAAATCAATACCAAATAAATTACCCTGAATCTTTTGAATAGAAAATCCATCGGGATCAAATAACCTGCACTCAGCATAAAATGACCGACCTTCTATCCCCTTCTCAAACCCTTCTATGATTAATGGACAGGCAATGCCAGGATAGACTTTTGCATGGATAGTAAAATCTGAACCACAAAAAGGAAGTTCCGCATCAATGTCAAAATGACTTTTATCATAAAAAAATCTTAACTCTTTTAAATACACTTCCTTTTCTTTCCAAACGTATGTGCCTTCTCCAAAAGCGCCACTTATTTGAAATTGATCGTTTAATACTTCTACATCAAAAACAAATTCTGTTTTTCCACAAATATTTCGAGGAATATCTAATTGTAATCCTGTTTTTTTCAAAAAGCATTGGATTTCCGGATCAGAGTAACTTGCTTTTATCTGATACCCCTGCCAAAGAGCGTCGTCGAAGGAATAGGAACCAAAGGGGATCGAAAGGGTACTTTTTGCATTTTCATAAGATATCTCTAAAAGGCTATCTTTTATAACAAGACCCCTATCAAGAGTGTAAATCACATGTATTTCAGAAAGAGAGGCTAAATGGAACCCTTCCTTCTCTGCATCTATACCGATGTTTCCTTCAATAAATGTGTTTGGAAATCCTTTTGAAAAATCAATAGTGATGCCCCCAACAACTGCTGCTCTTCCTGTTCCTAATTTGGGAAAACACTCAGGAAAATCCAAAATAGCCTCTTGAAGAGGGAGCAAGATTCGCTTTGCATCAAAATCAACCTTCCCTTCTTCAAAATATGCAAGAGAAGCTTCACTTAAGCACTTTGCATTTAATATTTTATATCCTGAAATATCTCTTTCTAGTTGTAAGGACAATTCAAACAAACCGACTTTCAGTGAAGGAATTTTCCATTCATTTCCTTCAAGACTTGCAACACATGAAAATACATCAGAAGAAAGGTTTACAGCCCAAACTCCTTTAGAAAATGAAATTTTTGAAGAAATTGGTACGGCACTATCTTTTATTTTTTCAAATAACTCTAACGGAATTTCTCCAAACAATTTACTATCATTTAAAACCTTGCTGCAACTCTCTAATTCTTGCAGCGGAATATCAAGGCTTATTAAAAACTCATCACGCATTTTAAGATAAAACTCACTTGGATAGTACCCAAAGAGATGGGATTTAGTTTTATCTAAATCCAAGATGTTGGAACCTACATCATAAGTTCCTACAACTTGAATCAAGTCCATTAACTGATTTTCTAATCTAAGATCAAAACTTAAAGTAGAAGCATTCGCAAAATCAAATTGAATTTTTTTTCCATTTAAGGAGTACCCACCTTCATGAAACTTTGATGGTACTTTTCCAGAAATATTTGTTAAAATTGCCGTTTTTTCCATTAAAGTAAAATCAAAGGCAAGATCCAGCACAGTCAAGCTTGGAAGGATATCCCATGTTCCATGCACAAGTTCTAAATTGATCGATAATTCCAATTCTTTTTGTGGATCATAAAAAAAAGATATCCTGTCCCCTTTATTTCTAACAAGTCCATCAAAGGGAACCTTAAACTCCTTCCATTCAGGAAACCTTTGAAGCATACTTTCGACCTGCCTCACATTTCCTACAAAAGAATTAATATCTAATTTAATAGTAGGAGCTTTGAACTCTAAGTCTCCGCCAAAAATCAGCCCTTCACTTTCTGTTACAAACTTTTCAAGTTTGATGAGACCTCTATTAAAGCAAAGCTGTCCGCTTGTGTCATTAAAGATTAAATCAAGTGATTTTTCATGAATTCTTGCTTCAAAAAGTGGAATATTTCCAGTAAACTCCGCTTTTTCAAAGTTGTATCCAAAAGATCCTTCTAAATCTTTAGAAGGATGCAACCAAATATCTAATTCAGAAGAAAAGAAATTAGCGTGAGAAAATTTTACCGTTGCTTCGAGATCCTTTCCAGTAAAACTCCCCTTAAGAAATCCCATCCCTTCTAATACCCAATCAGCTCCCGTATATGCGTTAATATATTTCATAAATTCAGCAGAAACTGAATCTGTAAAAAACCAGCCTTTTGAAATAGATTCCTGAATTTTACCTTTCCAGTTGGTATCATGTAAAATTTGATCCGATAAAAATAGACCAAATTTAAAAGAATCTTCAAATGCATCTACCACATTGAGATAAGTTTTTCCAACAACCTCCCAATATCCAAGCTGTCTATGAAAATCTATATCTGTATGAATTTTATGTTGACCAAACTTTGAAAAATCCGTACCAGGCTTGCAAATCAATTGTAAAAGCTTCTCTCCATTAGTAGAAAGATGCATATTTACATCTGCTTCAGAGTAATATCCGACTACATCTAAAAGAATATCAATTCCACCATATGTAGCGCGTATCCAAGACGGCTCAAACACCTTTCTACACATAAAGAGTTGCATGCTGATATTTTGCAATATTTCGGGGTTTTCCCCACCTCGTAAAAACTCACCATTTTGAACATTCACTTCCCAACTTGGCATTTGAAATGAAAAAAGATTCTGGAAATCAAGCGTTGCACTACCAGAAAGATGTGAGCACGTAGCAAGAACATCCTCTGCTGCCCAATAAACTTCCAAATCATCTGCTAAGACGCCATCTAATAACACCTTCTGAACCTTACCGTTTACAATACGCAGACTCAGTTCCGAGGTAAGTTTACCCTTATTCAGTTGAAAGCCTTTGATTTGAGGAGAAAAGAAACTAAAAGCATGTTGTAACATTGTAAGTTGAGGAGCGTCCATTTCCTTAAGCTTCCCGCGCACAATGCAAACATTATCTCCCTCACTCGCAATAGAAAGATTTAAATGAGCTAAAAAGTTAGATTCTAGTAATTTTAAATCTACATCAAGAGTCTCTTTATCAATTCTACTTGGACTTGCCGACAAGACAACTGGTGTCATTAAACCTCTATGATCTAAGTAGCCTTGTAACGAAATCTCAGAATCTTTTATCGAATGGAAATTGATAAATCCACTTAAATTACAAAGAGAAAAATCCACATTTGTTTTTTCATCAAGGCAATCAATTCTTCCACCTTTAACATCTAATTTAAGAGCTAGATTTTGCCAAAAATATCCATTTTTCTTTCCATTTGGATAAGTTGTATCAACAAGAAGAGACTCAATATCAACTTGGAGTCCATTTTCTTCATGAATTGCATGCACATCAGTTAGACGAAGAGTTGTATTTGCTTGGCTTAACTCACAGTTATTTGTAAGTCCCAGCCATAACCGACCATTTATTTCACCATCTGATACCTTCCAATTCGGGAAACTATCTCCAGCAAACGCCTTTCCCATCTGGGCTAACCAAGAAAGTGAGGACTCATGAAATTCTAACTCGAAAATCCATTCCTCAGGCCACTCAAAAAGCTTCATCAAAACATTAGGTGTCCCTGCCTTAAGAGGAAGATTCGATAACGCAACAGTCCCAAGAGCTCTTCTTTCTTCATCACTTGTAAGAGAGAAATAGATCTTAGCTGGGTCACCCTTTCCAATAAGCGATACCTCTGCATCTGTAACATCTATTTTCAAGCGTGCAAATGAAGAATTCGCAAATTCAGATAACGAAAACCCTTTTCCACTCCCCTCTTTTAACGAAATATAAGGCGATTGAATTCGCAATCCATAATCAAATTTGATTCCGATCCGATGCTTTATAATTAAATCAACCCGTTCAATCTCACATTCTAAAAAAGCGCTCCTAGAAATAAGCTTCACATTACTAAAAGAAATCTGCCCATTTTTTACATAGGAGTGGTCGTACTCAAGTTTCCACCCTTTACCGGGAACTCGAACATTTAGATATATTTCAATTCCCAGTTGCAAAATCTGATGTCGCAAGAAAAAAGAAGTCAGCAAAATAGTCAATACGCCAACGAGAAACACAAATCGTTTTTTTTGCAAAAGCTCTTTCAAATTCACCAAGCTGATAATATATTCAAAACAAATAGTGATCTTAACAAAATTTTAAGTATACGTCTACATATCCCTTCACAATATTGAAGGAATGTACTACAATTAGTGAAATTATAATTAGCAGGATATTAATATATGGACGCATTACAATTTAGACGGATTTCAGCATCAAGCACATCATTATCTCAAGACAGTCCCGTATCAACTGATATGTCCACTGATTTACCAGTTGTTCTTCAAACTTTTTCACTAATAGTGCTTTTAGCCAGGTCACCTAAAGATTACACGGTTAAAGTGAAAAATTCAGGAAAAACGATCCTAAAAATTACCTCATGCAAAGATTGCGAAACAACTTCCTCCATTACGAAGCTACTCCTAACAGACCCTCATCTCTTCCTTTTTATCAAAACTCTAGGAAGAGAAACAATCATTAAAGTGGCTCTACTTGAAGGAACAGAACTTCATACCGACATTTTTATCCGTGAAACTTATCCCAAACGCCTCATATTTGAAGAACTGAAACCTCAATCAGTTCTCAGAAACTATTCCTTGGGGAAGAGCTAACTTATAAAGCCATCCTAAGCCCTCTGGATCACTATTGATTAATTGGGGATGACTTACGAGAAGCTCATTAACTTCAAGAATCTTGCCCGAAAGCGGCGCGTAACTATCAATTGCCGCTTTTGTTGATTCCAAAATAACCACCTCTTCCCCTTTTTGTACTTCCGTACCAACTTTTGGAAAAAGTATATGGACGATTTCACCAATCTCCTTTCCCGCCTTAACCGTAATACCAACAGTAGCTACACCATCAGCCTTTCTTACCCACTCATTGGAATCTGTCACAATTTCCATTCTATACCGCCCTTTTATGTTCTTTCTAAGATTAATAGAGAAACCCAAAAAGGAAAAGAGGAATCTATTTAACTTGAATATTGGCCCAAAGGGAGGGGTGGTCTTTTAGGGCAAAGTCTTTGCCGCTTTTGGGGAAGTGATTGGGGCCTATTGAGGCGCTATGGATGATATATGCCATTTTTAGGGTGGTGGATTCAGAAAGATCGTAACCGAAAAGCGCTATGTCCGGAATTTCGATTTGTAGGGAGTAGTGATTTTTTGCAAACTGGGTCTTCACTTTGAGGAGCTCTTTTGCTGCGAGCTCTCTTTTGTCGTTTGTTTTAAATCTTGTAACTTCAACTGCTTGTATCCCATCAATTTCTTTAGGAAGAAAAACAAAATGGTGACAGTATTTATGCATGATTAGGGCTGACTGTATGCCTCTAGTGTCGATGAACAATTCTAGCCCATCGCCTTTTTCAACATCAGGAAAGCACGCCTTTTCAAACGGCTTAAGAACTTTTACTTCAAGTTGAATGCCCGCATCAGAAAGTCCCAATCTCACTTCAGAAAAGCCATCTTCTGCGAGAAATTCGGAATAACCCTCAATTAATAAAGGCTTCTCCCCATTTTCAATCTCTAGCTCGAGATCAAAAAAATGAAGGGGCAATACGGAGGGAAATTCTCTAAGATCCATTGCTGCCTATTTTTTCTAAGAGCTCTTTTACAAGAGCTTGCTTTGCTTCGCGGCCAAGTATTGATCTCCCTTCTTCCATTTTAGAATGCACTTCGGAATTATCAACAAAAGTCTCAGTAATGCGGTAAAAAATAGGACCTTCGAGAGACGTCTCTACATCTGAATAGTCACCCTCTTTCCTATCAAAGAGCTTCTCATCAAAGAGGGGGTGAGCCATCTTACGAGTAACGCTTAAATCCTCTGTTTGAATCGACCATTGTTTCTGCAACGGAGATTTAGGCTCTAACGAATCTTTGCTTAGACCTTTACTTGCAACGCCTAGGACAGATTCATCACCTGCAATAATTGCCTCACGCATTTTTTTCATTTGCGCGACAAGCCTTTCTTCCGGCGAAGCCATTTGCTTTTTAAGATTTGCTTTTTTCAGTAAAGAATCTAATATTCCACGCTGATTTGCCTCTTCAAAGGTTAGTATCTCGCAAAGAGAAGACTTATCAACGATTTGAAATTTATAAAATTGCTCACCATTTTCACTATAACAATTTAGACAATCACTTTCATTTTCAAAAGCTGCAATTAAAGCGGCTCTATCATAAAGTCCAGGAAGTACTGCCTCATCACCTTGTAGAGAAATCGATAAAAGCTTTGTTTGAAGATCCATTTTTGCAAGCTTCTCTTTTATAAGCTCTGGCTCCTCATCCACAATTTTCTTTCTTGCATAAAGATCAATCTTGTCTCTTACACTTTCATCAAGAGTTTCAAGATACGCAAATCTTGCTTCTAATTCATCCGATTTACACTTTGCTAGTATTGGGAACTCTTCTTGCAAAAAAGCAAAGTGACTTGGGTCCAATTGCCAGTCCCATGTTCTTCTAACCCCAATATCTGCAACTAAGGACTCCTTATTTACGCTTGCCATTTTGACAATAAATCTTTGCTCAACAAGTTCAGGACATCTTTTTTTCACAGCATCTACGGACATAAACTCAAGAGGGAGAAGCTCACCTGACCCTTCTTTTGCAACACCGTTTAAATAGATCTCAAGCTTTGAAACATCCTCTGGTTTTTTCAATATAAGCGCTTTTGGCAACTTATACACCACAAGATTTGCGCCCTTCGATGCATACTCAGAAAAATCCTTATACAAAACAGAGTCCACAAAAATAGAACTTCCCACTTCATCAAGCATTTTTCTTAAGACCAAAACCTTCTGCCATGCTTTTAAAGCGTCTTTCTCATCCATTTGAAGCATAGAAATTTGCTGTCTATAGAACTTATTTAGCTCCTCATTCGTAATGCTTTTCTTCTGATCAATCTCACGCAAATGCTTAGCGCCAAGCTGAAGAAGCGAACTCTTTGCCTCTTCCATGCTTACTTTATAACCCTTTTGAACGGCAAATGCCGCGCCATTGATAATAAAATCTACAATCTTCTCGATAAACTTTTGACCAAACCAGTCACTAGCGCTTTTAGCATAAAATAACGTCAAATCCACATTTCGCAAATTAGGATCACTTGGCGCCATACTCGCATACTGATACTCGACATACATCATCATCCTACGCATCATCTCGGACGGAAATATTGACTGATCCACATACAATTTTCCAACTGCCTGAAAAATCTCATCCTCGCCACTTGCATCTCTAAATCCAATCAAATCATCATAATAATTCACCGCAAACTGCTGAATCATCGTCTCAAACCCAGTAAATTTACCCGGATGAACATACGGTTTAAACTCTTTAAATTTGCGAACTCTAGCTAAAAACTCTGCAGAAACGTCAGCTTTATACGCATCAAATAGTGCCGCACCAAGACCTGCTTTAATGATATCATTTCGAATAAAGCCATCATTTAACATATTGGCATTGCTATTTCCATTCATAACATCTTGGAAATCAGAATCCAAAAACCTAACTAACTGCCTATGCTGTTTACTTGACAAGTTACTTCCGTCAATCACTTTACCAATAACACTGTCTTCTTCCTTGACCACATCGCTCTGCATCGCTCCATACGTCCCAAAAAACGAAAAGCTCGCAATCACCATAAAAGCGACCACTGCAAATATTGACTTCTGATATTTTCTCAAGAACTTCAGCATAGAAAACCCCTTATAAAAGGGTCCATACTACCAAAGAAAAGGGTTTACAGCAAGCCCCATATTTCCCTTCTCCCCCTCTACCCATAAAGAAATTCCTTGAATTTAAAGTTTTATATATGTTATAATAGATTCATAATTAACAAATAAAGCACGAGGTTTATTATGACACAGTCAATTCGTAGCGGAAACACTTATGCTGAGGCACAGACTGCCTTGAAAGCTGCACCCGGCAAATTTGTAATCATTACTAGAAAAAATAGTGAAAATGAAGAAACGTTTTTGTTAATGAAAAAAATTACCAATTTTATTGTTAGATTCTTTCGAAAATATTTTGATAAGGCAAATTACTACACCAAAGAAGAAGAAAGACAACTCCAGACTGGAAATAAGACATCATCTTTAGTACATAAAAGCTCAGTAAGCTTAGAGAAAAGCTACCCTAGAATTAACCAACCAATGACACCTAAGGATGTTAAAAAACTCCAATCACGTCACGCAAAAATGATTTCTGAACTAACAGCTGGGCAAAGATTATTTGCAATTTTTGAATAAACCAATACAACAAGTGATGCTTTAGTAGGATTTAGCGAAGACAGCTAGCCTAGCGCCGGGCTGTTTGGAGAAGAGACAGGAACTTTCAATAGGAGGGAGATTATGAGGGATGCACCGAACTGTTACACCGAAATCCTTTTGGATTTTGGTCTCGAGGGTCTTGCCTTCCTTAAATGGGGCTATAACAAAGCGAGAGGTGCTGGCGGTGTCTTGCCGAAAGAATTGATCGAATTCTACCTCGCTAGAAGCTGTAACCGTGTTCGATTCTCTGTAGTGGAGAGCTTTGGCATAGAGGTCACTATGGATCTTGTCCAAAACGGCAGGGATTTCTGATATAATTTTATCAAGAGAGGTAAAAAGGGCGTCCTTTTTCTCTTTAGTTCTAAGATAGAGAGGAATTTTCCCTTCTTTAATTTCGCGGGCTCCTATTTCAATTCGAAGTGGGTAGCCCTTTTTTATTGCATCCCAGCTCTTTTCTCCAGCTCTCATATCTCTATCATCTAGGTGCACAGAAATAGTTCTATCATGGTATTGAATCGTTTCAAGCTCTTCTTTCAATTTTGCACAGTAGCTAAGTATTTCACTCGAATCACCTTCTTTCATGAGAAAAGGGATAATCACAATTTGTGTGGGGGCGATTCTTGGCGGAAGGATAATGCCATTATCATCGCCATGGACCATAACAAGCGCGCCAATCATGCGTGTTGTTACGCCCCAAGATGTTGTATGGACGTACTCTCTAGCGCCCTCTTTGGAAAGAAACTGAATATCAGAGGATTTTGCGAAATTCGTTCCCATATAGTGGGAAGTTCCCATTTGGAGCGCTTTACCGTCTTGCATCATCGCTTCGAAGGTATACGTACTCACAGCGCCTGGGAATCTCTCCCCTTCTGACTTCTCTCCTCGAATGACAGGAATTGCAAGGTAATCTTCTGCAAAAGTTGCATAGATTTCTAGCATTTCTAGAGCCATATTTCTTGCTTCTTCAGCTGTCGCATGGGCTGTATGCCCCTCTTGCCATAAAAATTCCGAAGTTCTTAAAAATAGCCTTGGCCGCATCTCCCAGCGCATAACATTGCACCATTGATTGATTTTCATCGGCAAATCGCGATACGACTCAATCCACTTAGAAAAGCTATCCCCAATAATTGTCTCAGAAGTAGGCCTAATAACGAGCAACTCTTCCAAAGGCGATGTAGGGATCAGTTTCCCATCAGGACCCTTCTCAAGCCTTGTATGGGTCACCACAGCCGTTTCTTTAGCAAAGCCCTCAATATGCTCAGCCTCCTTCTCAAGAAAGCTCAACGGGATCAGAAGAGGAAAATAAGCGTTTTTCACCCCCATTTTCTTAAACTTCTTATCCAGAACAGCTTGCATCACCTCCCAAATCGCATACCCATTTGGCTTAATAATCATGCATCCCCTAACAGGAGCATGTTCAGCCAAATCAGCCACAGCAAGCACCTCTTGGTACCAGCCCGGAAAGTCATCTTTTCTAATAGGAGTCACAGCAGTTGTCATAGAGAAAAACTATACAATATTCCTCTAATAACCGCAACCCCTCTCAGTATATTCAAAACATCTTCCAGCCAGCTTAAATTATAAATCTTAAGACGGAATTCAACACAAACACAAATAAACAAAGGCACAAAGAAAACAGTTAATTATTTGACATTAAGTAACTAATTATAGTATAATAGATACAATTAACTGATTTATTATGAGGTAAATTTATGCAAACTTCAATTAGCCTTTCTGATACCTATTCTGCAAGACAAGCAATTCAGGTATTTTCTGAGACACCTGGCTATGCTCATTCAAGAACGATAGTCCCTACTAAGATTCACGGATATAGCTGCACACGCTTTATAATCATAGACAAACCTCTTGAAATGGAACCGGAGCTTGAAAAAAGCAATGAACTTGCTCAAATTGTTATGAGTATTTGGAATTTGATTAAGTACACAATATTTAATTGTAAGGAACCGGAGCCAAACGAATCTACTTCTCATGAGGAGATAGAAAAGCCAAGAGCCGACTTAACTTTATTTAATACTCTTGAATTTGATCTCAGCCGCGCCATTTTAAACGTAAACACCATGAGAATCCTTGCCACTGGATTTTTTCATCTTCTAGATAATGGGTATATTGAAGATGATGCTGTCAACTTTGATCTTATTGAACGAATCTGCGACCTGATGCTGACTCGCACTAATTAAAAAACTACACGATTTTCAAGGCAAAAACATCTGTCTCTCCCTTCCTTTAAAGGAAGGGAGCTTTATTTGACTACACCTCTTTCTAATACAATTACCAGAACATCAGGGAATTAATATTTTTTAATTAATATAAAATATATTAATCCTCATCTGCAAACTACTAACAGCCATAGCTTAGAAAGATTATGCTCAGATTAACAAAAAGATCTAGCTATTAAGACAAAACTATTTAATTGCGAATAATTCGATTTAATTAATATGTGATTATAGACTAATCAACATACAAATAAAAATATGGACCCATCAAGAACACCCTCTAGTCCTTCACCTACTCATTCTCCAGATTATGATTCGGCTTCTATAAGTCCACTAGGAGATGAGCGGGATAGCCCTGACGGAGGTGGTTCTGTATCAGCACTAAGCTTTTCAAGTGAGGGCGAAATTGCCCCACTAAGAATTTTGATTATTCAAAATTATGCTGGCACAGGCGGCACCGAAGGTGTTGCAGAGCAACTTATTGACGGAGGCAAGCACACTTATTCATTTTGTGAGCTGATCAGCTCTGTACTACGATTTATGGGGACAGAGGGAAGAGATCTATTTACAACATCTGCGGAAGTTTTTACTAAAGATAGCTCTGGAACCAGGAAAGAAATAGAAATTACAGTTATGAAAGAGGGTTCTTTTGAAAGATCAGAAGTAGCTGGCTCTCCCAAATTAATTCCAAGATTGCGTGAAGTTGCTCTTAAGACAGGGGCAATTGGTGAAAGAATCATTCACAAGGTAAGAGAATCAGGCGGAAGGTACTATAATTTAGAACTAGCCGCTAGAACAGAGAAGCGAGCAGGCGCTTTAACAACAGGACTTCTTGATGAATCACATGAAATTCACGAAACAGCTAGGCAGAAACTTTCAGATATAATTCTACGAGAAAATCCTGACCTTATTTATGTCGCTCAAGACCATGCAACAAGAGTCGTTATTGAAGTCGCTGAAGAACTCGGGAAACCAGTTGTATACGGGATTCATAGAGAAGATTTATCTACCTCATCTTTAGACAAATCAAAAAATGCTTGTGTTACATACAATGCCTCAGCATCAAAAGACGGAAAAATTGCAAAAATCATTGGCTGCTCTACCTCAGTATTAGAAAACTTTGCATCTGTTGGAGGGGAAATTGATGCAGATCGATTTCATATTGTTGAAAATGGTGTTGATTTTCAAAAATTTCAACGGAAAGAAGAGTCTAGGGCGAAATTTCGAAGTGATAATGGAATTGCACCTCATGAAAAAGTTATTACAATTGCAGGCAGATATTCTGTAGAAAAGGATTTTTTCACCTTCATTCGATCAGCTGTTCAGGCATTAAAAATTGACCCAACCCTTCATTTTGTCATGTGCGGCAGCAATGTTACTAGTGAAAATCGAGATCTCCAAACATTCTTAACTACTGAACTTGAGCGCGCTGACATTGCAACACTTTCTACTCAATTTCATTTGCTTGGTTTTCAGGATATGCCTCAAGTATTTTCAGGATCTGACGTAGTTATGTCTACATCAGCAACAGAATCCTGGGGATTAACTCTTCTCGAAGGTGCTGCTGCAGGTAATATTATTGTTCACTCAGATATTCCGGGGATGAATCATGCAATGAAAGATGTAAGTCTTGAATTTCGAGTTACTCGAGAGGAAGTTAAAGGCGAGACTATTGGAACTATTAAATGCCCCCGATTAACTGATGAATCCATAGCTCAATATACAGAAAAAATGTTAATGGCTGTTGAAGCAAGTAATCATCCGGAAAAAGTTAAACAATTCGTAGATAGAGCTATAGCTTGCTCTATTGAAACTACAGTGGATTTATATGAAAAAATATTTGCTGAAGCAGTGAGAGGCTACACTGGTGATTAAAACCTGGCCCGCTACTTATTCGCCCTTAGTGCCGAGCGAAACAATCAAGATACGAGCTACAGGGCGAGTTAAGGTTTTTTACCTTAACGAGGAGAGCAGCGAAGTAGATTGGCTCGTGCAGCCGGCGCCGAGGGCGTAAGAACTGGGGTGAATTTATTTATTGTATATGCAAGCATCATTAAAAAAACTCGAAGCTACAAACCAGCTGCCGTTCTCATTATAAATGCTTTAGGCATTATTTTTGCTATCTGATTGAAAACACTCTCAATAATTTTACGTCTAGATGATTATAAAAATCTTAAATATCCAGGATGTTGATTCCTTGCACAATGTTTTCTTTGGGGGATAAGAAAAATTTGTGCGAACTCTAATAACTCCTGTTCAAAACTTATGCTACTATAAGCTCTATCTCCATAAATAACAGAGTGTTCCGGCAAGTCTATATTCATGCACTTGAGAGCTGAAATATCTGCACATGAAGCATGTGTAATAATGAATTCTGTTAAAACACCCGTTGAAGAAACAATTAGATGAATATTTAAACCATAATAATGTAGTTTTTTTGAAGCACAATATCCTAAATATTCTTTCCCTTTAAAAAGCTTGCAACGCCAACTTCTACAAGGCCCGCAAGCTAACAATGGGCAGCTGTCAACTATATATTCCGAACTGGGACAAATAGCACTTAAGGTCTGTTTTAGAATTGCAAAAAGAGCTTCCCAAAGGTCCTTGGGGATTGCAAGTAATTTGCGATGCAATCTGCTATGACTAAGCATATTTGGAATATATTTATAAGTTTTTAAAAATTCTCTACTAGCTTGAATATTACCTCCGAAAAATAAGGCTGCAACGATTCCTGTGGTCATAATTTCTGTAGTGCTCATTTGCGACTGAAAGTTATCCTTAATATTTAATACCTTAAGAACATCATCACAAAGACAAAAAATATAAACAATCTTCAAATCCATACAATCTCCTGATTTTAAACTAAAGATTATATATCAATCGGGCTGTCCTATCCAGAAGCCCTCTGGCAGCGATCTTTAACCAATCCTTTTTCGCTAAGATGAAGAACCTTAGCTTCAATACGATTGATTAAATATCATCTGCCGCGAGAACTTCTGGAAAATGAAATAAGTAGCCAACCGGGTTTAAAATCAATTGATAAAATTCTTGCAATATATCTTTATTAAATCTAAATTCATTCCCATTCATTTTGAAAATACAAAAGATAAAGGTTGTATGAGCGTAGAAATTGGGGACATTCATTTTTTAGTTACTCTTCTTGATAGTGCAGATCTACTCAAGGCAAAACAGAAAAGATACACATTAATTTTAAAAGATGCAGATGTTCGCAATAAAACAACCGGCTCGAGAATTTTAGACTCAACTATATGGGCAATTCAGGGGATACTTGCTGATAAATTTGGGTTAGATGCTAACGAAACGGGTGTAATTTTCAATCCACCTGGATCTACGTTCTATATTTATACAAAGGATTTTTCTTGCCCTTATGATTCGGTGAGTGATCTTCGAGATAAGCTTGGATGTACCGTTGGATCGATCAGGGCCCCTCTTCATGTAACTGTTTATCCGCTTGAAACAAAATGGACTCGTATTCATGATCTTAGTCAACCTCCGGGAGGCGCGCCTGTAACACAAAAGCGTTTTACTTTTTAAAGAACTGAGTTATTTTTTATCCTATTCATCATGTAAAATTTAACATCGTTTTCTATATACTGCTTAAACAGGTTCTAAGAACCTGTCCTAAAACCTAAAATCTTTAAAAAAAGAAAATCGGTTACGCTTACGTGAAAGGCTGCTGCTCCGCGCAGTCGATCAAGTAAATAGTATTTTGTTAGTTCGGCGCGCAGCAGTCGTCAATTAGGATCCCCGCAACGCAGTTTGCGGTCTCGAGTAGACGTAACCGTAACCGACCCCGTAAGCGTAACCGATTTTAAATTTTCTTTATGAATAATTCATTCTCCTATAAAATTCTTCAGGTATGGCATGTTTCGACTTTGAAAATCTCGATGTTTATTAAGTTTCTTTTAAGTATTAATTTGCTTTTATAGGTTTTAGAAAAGCTTCTAAGAGTCTGTCCTAAAACCCTAAAAACAATTTAATTTGTATGTTTTTTTAAATCAAGTCGGGGCAGGGACTCGGACACGGACTCAGAGCACGGGGATGGCGCGACTGTGTGCGAGCTTTTTATTCTGCAATTCAACTGCCTTCAATATGTTCCATAATATTCGCGAAGTTGCGTCATCCAGGTGCTCTGAGTCCGTGTCCGAGTCCCTGTGCCGGTTTTTTCTTTTTTAGCTCTGCCCGGTATTAATTTCATAACCTTATTGCGCAAAACTTTAAAGGTCAATATGTTTTAGGACAGGTTCTAAAAAAAACATTGCAATTTATCTTTACTAATTTTAAATTTATTCCCATTCATTTTAATAATGCGATAAAATAAAGGGTGTATGAGCGCAGAAGTTGGAAGCATTCTTTTTTATGTCACTCAATTTGCTAGCGCAGATCTAATCGAAGCGAGCTCAAGAAAATTCCAGTTGACTTTACGTGATGAAGATGTTCGCAATAAAACAGCTAGCTCGAAAATTTTAGACTCCACTATATTGACGATTCAGAGAATTGTTACAGCTAGACTTAGGTTAGATCCAAACAAAACGGGTGTAATTTTTCTTACATTGGGACTTAAGTTTTCCATTGCTACAAAAGATCGTTCTTTACTCTATAATTCACTACGTGATCTTAGGGATAAACTTCGAACTCCTCTTCTTGGAACAATCAGCGCTCCTTTTTACGCAACTGTTTATCCGCTTGCACCAATTTGTTATAGACGTGTTAATTGGCTTAGAAGGACTTCCACTGATATTCGAGAGCTTGGCAAACCGCCACTACATCCGCTTACAAAACATAGACAATTTACTTTTGCAGATTTAGCGCTTGAACCAGAAGATGTCTAAGAGCCTGTTTTGCTGTTTCACTATTTCCAGTTGTAAGAGCAAATGTATGAGCGTTTATTTCATCTGGAACGGTGCTCTCTTGAGGAAATAGAGTTTTTAAAAATTTCATGTCTGGCATAACTAAAGAAATACTTCCTTGATGGAGATAGCCGTTATGCTTTCTACGTTGAGCAGCCCCAGCTACTTTTTTGCCTTCAATCATGATGTCGTACTTTGTTGGTTTTGCAAAACAAAAGTGTTTACTGACCTCATCTTTTGGGATAGGATTTTCAGCAAGTAGGTTAATAAGTGGTAATTCCAAGTACTCAGAAATTGCGATCAAGACTTGATCATTTATATACTTATAATTTTTCATGACATCATCAGAGTAGCCCGGATGATTTTTGGGGATTAAAACAGAGAATGCTAGGTCCCAAAGATGGAAGAGGATGCCGCCTCCGGTAGGTCTTTTTGCCAAATCAAGTGGATGTCCCTCTTTTAAAAAATCTTCGGGTTTCAAAAAAAGACCATATGTTGCTGCAGGTTTTTCAAAATCATAAAAATGGAGAATCGGCAAATCATCCGGAAGCATATCATCAAGAAATTTTTGATCAAGCTCCATGTTGACTTTAGAGCTGTTTTTTCCACTATTTATTACTTTAACCATATTTCCTCTTGTGTATTCTTCCCAGATAATTTACAAGAAAGAAAGTGCTATGTACAATATTAAAAAGCAAAAGTAAGAAGGATGTCATATGTTTGATAAGTTTACCAATAGAGCAAAACAGGTTATCAAGTTAGCTAAGCGTGATGCGCAAAAGTTAAATCATAACTACTTAGGGACTGAGCATATCTTACTTGGGCTTATGAAGTTAGGCCAAGGTATTGCAGTAAACGTCCTCAAAAATCTCAATGTAGATTACGAAACGTTAATGGCAGAAGTAGAACTGACTGTTGGCTATGGACCTGAAATTCAAGTTTATGGTGATCCTGCACTTACAAGTAAAGTTAAGAAAGTTTTTGAATATGCAAACGAAGAGGCTTTAGCTTTAAACCATAACTATGTCGGCACAGAACATTTACTTTTGGCTCTCATTCGTTTACAAGATGGTGTTGCCGCACAAATATTAGAGAACTTAAATGTTAACTTGAAAGAAGTTCGTAAAGAAATTTTGAAAGAGCTTGAGACATTTAATCTACAGGTGCCCCCTGTTTCTCTTGGCTCGAATCAAAGCCAAAAGCAAAATCAAGACAGAAGCGCAAGCGCCTCTGGAACTGCTGCGGGATCAGAAAAAATGCACGCATTAAAAGCGTACGGTCATGATCTAACTGAACTTTGTAGAGAAGGCGGTCTTGATCCTGTGATTGGCAGAAAAAAAGAAGTAGAGCGTTTAATCCTTATATTATGCAGACGTCGAAAAAACAATCCTGTTCTCATTGGTGAGGCGGGCGTTGGAAAAACAGCTATTGTCGAAGGATTAGCGCACGCCATTGTAAATGGGGAAGTTCCTGAAAACTTAGCAAAGAAAAAACTGATCTCCCTTGATCTTACTTTGATGATTGCAGGCACTAAATACCGTGGTCAATTTGAAGAGCGTATTAAAGCTGTGATGGACGAAGTAAAAAAATTAGGAAATATCCTTTTATTTATTGATGAAATGCACACAATTGTTGGAGCTGGAGCTGCTGAAGGCGCAATTGATGCGTCCAACATATTAAAACCTGCTTTGTCAAGGGGTGAAATTCAGTGTATTGGCGCAACAACTCTTGATGAGTACAGAAAGCATATCGAAAAAGATGCAGCCCTTGAAAGACGTTTCCAAAAAATTATTGTGGCTCCCCCATCTAATGAAGAAGCCATCGAAATTCTCGGCGGTCTCAAAACTAAATATGAAGACCACCACAAATGTATTTATACAGAAGAAGCTGTGCGTGAAGCAGTTATTCTTTCAGACAGATATATTGCGGGAAGGTTTTTACCGGATAAGGCAATTGATGTGCTTGATGAAGCTGGCGCAAAAGCTAGAATTATGGTCATGCATCAACCTCAAGATTTAGCTCAATTGGAAACAGAAATTGAAGAAATCCGCGTTTCAAAAGAGAATTCTATTGGAAATCAAGAGTATGAAAAAGCCGCAAAGTTAAGAGACCAAGAAAAGCAGCTGCGTGAAAAACTCGAAACTCTTTCCAAAGAGTGGGAAAAAAATAAAGAAGAACAGAAAGTTATTGTGGACTGGGAAGATATTGCTGCAATTATTGCTAAGCAAACAGGCATTCCGGTTACAAGACTCACAGAAGCTGAAACTGCTAAAATCCTAAAAATGGAAGAGACATTAAGAGCAGATATTATCGGACAAGAAGATGCAATCAATACAGTTGCTAGAGCCCTAAAAAGGTCTCGCGCTGATATTAAGGATCCAAATCGTCCCATCGGTGCCTTCCTATTTTTAGGCCCCACAGGCGTTGGAAAAACATTGCTTGCAAGGAACTTGGCAATTCAACTGTTTGGCGGCGAAGATGCTCTCATTCAAGTGGATATGTCTGAGTATATGGAAAAATTTGCTGTCTCTAGGATGACAGGCTCACCACCTGGCTATGTTGGCCATGAAGAAGGCGGTCAATTAACTGAGCAAGTAAGGCAACGCCCCTACTCAGTTATCCTATTTGACGAAGTTGAAAAAGCCCATCCAGATGTAATGAACATTCTTCTTCAAATCCTTGAAGAAGGGCGTCTTACAGACTCAGTTGGGCGAAAAATTGACTTCCGTAATACAATTATTGTCATGACATCGAACCTTGGATCTGATCTCATTCGCAAATCTACAGAAGTAGGATTTGGTGTTGATAACGATAAGATCGACTTTAATACAATGAAAGATAAAATCGATAAAGCTGTGAAAAAACACTTCAAGCCTGAATTTATTAACAGACTTGATGGCGTTGTCATCTTTAGAGCCTTTGACAAAGAACATCTTGTTAAAGTGATCGATCTTGAAGTTGCCAAACTACAAAAACGGCTTGATCGTAAAAACATTAAACTTCAACTATCGCAAGAAGCTAAAGATCTGATAGTTGAGAAAGGATACCAACCCGAAATGGGAGCCCGTCCACTCAGACGAGCCGTTGAGCACGAACTCGAAGATCCATTAGCAGAAATGCTCCTTCGTAACCCCAACCTATCCGCAACCTTTGACGTAGCCGTTAAAGATGGTATCCTCGTCTTCACCGCAATCGAGCCTGACACCAAACCCGACACTCAGCTTGCTCCAGTACCCGCAACTCCCCCCGCCAAAAAACGAAAAAAAGACCCCGTCTAAGAATTCTCAAATCTTTTGGAGGTCACAATCAGCTGACCTCCAATATATTAAAACCACTATTTGACAATAATACTACCTCTGATGCCTTACTAGAGTAAGAAATACATCGGAGAGAACGCATATGTCTATAGATCCTTTTCATAGAAGCAGAATCCCCGAAGACCAAAAAAAGGAGAATGAAACTAAGGGGGCTGCTTATATTAAAATTGAGTTACTCCAGCTCTGCAAAAAAATTAAAACGCTAATCAAAAAACTTCGCACTCCCGAAAATAAAATGCCAAAAAAGTTAGAAAGCATGATAGAAACGAAAAAAAACATCATACTTAAATGGGAAACAATGAAATTATACCCAAATCAGTTGCGAGACAAACGCTTATTAGATACATTGCATGACACTATCGATAAGATTGAAGAGTTCTATGGGGACCTACATGCTAAATTACCTCTCGACTTATGTGCAATGACTCTAGAAGTGACTGAAAAACTTGGCACCTTACCTCCAGAAGCTCCAAAACCTAAAAAAAATAAGCGTCCGCGCACTCCTATTTCAGACAGTAGCGTAACCCAAACTATGAGTCCTATGGCAAGTACCCCCGCGCTCGGTAGTGAAGGAGCTGCTAATGGGTCTACGAAAGGAAGTTCTGCAACTACCGAACCTGCTAATCGTCCTGAAATCCATCCTCAAACTGTAGATTCTGTCATTGAACCACCTACTGTTCTTGATGCTGCCCCTAATGCTGCCGTTGTTCGTGCCGATATCCCTCCTGACACAGGAACCAGGCAACCGGACTCTATTGATGAATTCCCTCCTCGCGGGCAAGGAGGTGCTAGTGGATCTACGGCAGGAAGTTCTGCCGCTACTGAAAAGGCTAATACCCGTCAAATCCCTTCTCAATCTCAAGATTCTTCCACTTCTGGATTTACTTCCCCATCTGTTCCTCCTACTGGTGCTCCAACTATGCGGACAGAACCTTCCAGATACATAGAGAATTTGCAGCGTATGATTAAAGAGGTTGATTCAAGGGTTTATTACTTTACAAATGAAGTTTCAACGAGAGAAACACATCATGACCTTGTTGAGTCGCATGTTGTAAAAACCGATTTAGAAGATGTCCTTAAAAAAGCAAAAAATATTGATAAGGATAGATCGTTGCTCTCGCCTGAGGACAGGGGCACATTATCAAATCTTATAAAAAGCCTAATGAATTTGATTAGTCAGATTAACATCGTTATCGAAATGCTAACTAAGAAAGAGCCACCGAAGTAGGCGACTTTACTTGTGATTCCCACTCTTTGATATAGCTGAGTAAAGCCGTTTTATCAGGTCTTGTTTGCAAGAAGTGGAGATTCTCTTCATTGCTGATAAAATGGGCAATCTTGGCGAGAAGATTTAGGTGGCGGCGGTCATCGCAGGCAAACAGGAAGAAGAGTGTGTGGACAGGCATATTGTCTAGGGCGCCCCATTCGATAGGGGTTTTAGGGTAAACGACTACGACGGAATCTTTAATACCACCAATTAGGAATTCCCTTGTATGAGGTATTGCTATTCCTTGATTGAGCGCTGTAGGCATAAGGTTTTCTCTTTCAAGAAAAAGTTCTGCGACAGCAGTGGGATTGAGTTTGAGTTTTTCGGACACTTCATCAATTGTGAGGTAGATGAGCTCTTCTTTTGACTCTGTTGCAAAATTAGTAAGAACTTCGCCCTGGTGGATTGCTCTATAGAGGCCAAACTGTTGCCAAGGTGGCTTTTCACTAGCGCCTTCTCCAAAAGGGAGTATCCCTTTTTCGGAGGCAAGCACTTTAACCATCCAGTCTTCAATTTCGCTTGGGCTAAAGCGGTACTCGCCAGCTATTTTGTAGCAAGGAAGGCCCCCTTTCTCAACTAAGTCATTGATTGTCTCTTCGCTAACTGTTAAAAGTTCAGCGATATCTTTTTTTCTTAGGTCCATAGTAGCACAAATTAGCATTCCTCGAAGATTTTTACAACCTCTTCTTCTGTTTTTGCAGAAAAAAGTGCTTGCCTTACAGTTTCTTGTTTAATTTTCTTTGTAAGTTCTGAGAGTAATTGCAAATATTCTTTATGCCTATCATCGGGTCCACAAATAAGAAGGATCAGTTTAACAGGCAAATTATCAATAGCATCCCACTCAATTCCTTCATGTCTTACAATGCCAATACCAACGCTAAATTCTTCTATGCCGGCAATCTTTGCATGGGGTATTGCAATTCCTATGCCAATTCCTGTTGATATCACACGCTCTCTTTGCATAACTGCATCAAAAACAAGTTTTTGATCTACATCAAGCGATTCTATTAATGTGTGAATAGCCTCTGCCCTTGTCTTAGAATGTAAAAACGTAACACAAGGTGCTTGCTGCAACATAATTGCCATATTAATACCTTCCTGTATGTCCAAAACCGCCAGATCCCCTCGCACTTGTGGAGATCTCACTCGCTAAAACAAATTCCGCTCTCACAACTTTTGCCACAACCAGTTGTGCGATACGCATGTTATTTTCTACGACGAAATTTTGTTTTCCATGATTAATTAATATTATTTTAAGCTCGCCACGATAGTCTGAATCAATAGTACCGGGCGTATTTAACACTGTAATCTGACTTTTTAATGCAAGGCCACTTCTAGGTCTTACTTGTATTTCATACCCTTCTGGAATCTCAAAAAATAGGCCAGTTGGAATCAGCGCGCTTTCTCCAGGACCCATTATAATTGTTTCCTCAAGCTTTGAATAGACATCAGCTCCGCTAGCGCCACTAGATGCGTACAAAGGTAAATTTACTTCTTCCTCACAAACTACAGTGATCTCTTTTTTTTCTAAACTCATACTGTTGATAGTTCCTGGATTTTAGGTTTCTTTCGAGGTGACTTTGCTCCATTTGGGAGTAAAAATTCAAGGAAAAACGTTAATTTCTCCTTTAATTCTTTTCTAGGGACAACTAAATCGAGCATTCCTTTCTTTTCAAGGAACTCCGATTTTTGTGCGCCCTCTGGTAATTTCTGCATCATTGTCTGCTCAATAACTCTTGGTCCTGCAAATCCAATTAAAGCGCCAGGCTCTGCCATAATGATGTCCCCAAGGGAAGCAAATGATGCCGTTACGCCGCCAGTTGTTGGATTTGTCAAAATAGAAATATAAGGAAGTCTTGCAAGACTCAGCCTTGCAAGTGCCGCAGATGTTTTAGCCATTTGCATCAAAGAAAAAATCGACTCTTGCATTCTTGCGCCGCCTGATGCAGAAACAAGAACAACTGGCAACCCTTCCAAAACTGCAAGCTCGATAAGCCTTGTAATTCTTTCACCAACAACAGAGCCCATTGATCCTCCCATAAATGAAAAATCAAGAACGCCAAGCGCTGTATCTACACCATTAATTTTACATGTCCCAACAGCAATTGCTTCACTACGACCGGTTTTTTCAATCGACCGTTTAAGCCTTGTTTCATATTTTTCTGTGTCGGAAAAATTTAGAGGATCTGTCGGATGAAGATCTGTAAAAAGCTCTACAAAAGAGTCCTCATCCACTAGAAGTTTAAGTCTTTGATCTAATGTGAGCCTATAATGATGATTACATTTCGGACAGCAATTTAATGAGTCCAAAAGTTCATCTGCATGGATCATCTCAGAGCAGCCCGAGCATTTTAACCAACCACTAAAACGATCCTTTTTAGAATGCTCAATTTTGATTTTTGGACCAGATCTTCTAAATAGCCTAATAAAGTCTATCATTTACTCCTCCAACTATTTAACCTATTATACCAAAATAGAGCTATTTAGAACTATAGAGAGCTTCACAAAATGGCCAGTTCACCACATTCCAAAAATTAACTATATAGTCTGCCCTCTTGTTTTGATACTTTAAATAATAGGCATGTTCCCAAACGTCTACTCCTAAAATAGGGGTATGAGTGGCTAGATCGGGATGATTTTGGTTGAGTTTCTGTATAATAGATATTTTATTTTCTTTATCTTTAACTAGCCAAGCCCAACCTGAACCAAACTGGGTTAACGCTTTTGTAGTAAACTCTTTTTTAAAATCTTCAAATGAGCCAAAAGTCTTTTCAATTGCTGCTAAGAGCTCCCCTTTTGGGCTTCCCCCTCCATTCGGCTTCATCATTTTCCAAAACAGGGAATGATTATAATGTCCACCCCCGTGATTTTGTATAACAGCACGGGTATCGCTAATTAGCAATTCTTCAATGCTTTTGGATGAATCATTATCAAGCGCTTTATTCAAATTATCAATATATGCTTGATGATGCTTGGTATGGTGAATTTCCATTGTTTTTGCATCAATAAAAGGTTCTAGCGCATCATATGCATAAGGCAGTTCTGGTAATGTATAAGCCATCAGATTTTCTCCTAGTTAAACAGGTTGTAATTCTTTTAATTTAGCACGTAAAGCTTCGCGCGTCACGTTTCCTAACGGGTGTAGTTTAATCGAGAGAGGGATTTCCGGATAGATCGAAAAAAACGCATCTACAGTCAGCGGATTTGTAAACACCACTTCATCAATTTCCTCCAAATCAACCTTTTCATCAGCGTGATTTTCAATTGCGTCATACAAAACACAAATCTGATGTCTCACTTCATGCTGAACAAGAAAATGAATCAATTGCGTTCTTGGAACAGATGATTTAGGAAGCAGTACATAAGCACCTTTTAAATCAAGAGCTGCAAGAAGTCTTACAATTCCCTCCTCCGCTTCATCAGCTGCAATATAAGAGGGAGTAAGACCTTCTTCTTTTAGATAATAAGCAGTCACATGCCCAATGGCAATGATTTGAATATCAGCAAGATCGGAAACTGTATGACCATGCAACTTTAAGTAAGTCAAAAATATGCGCACTGAACTTTTACTTGTAAATAAAATGTGCGTGTAATCATATAAATGGTCAAAAATTCTTGAGAGCTCTCTAGAATCAACCTCCCTCCTAACAATTCTAATAAGCGGCATATGAATGACCCTCTTCTCACTCTTAAAATGACTCGGATCAACACCCAAGTACAAAGCGCATTTTTCACTGTTCATCAATCAAACCGCCTATTATTAAAAATTTTTATTAACAGTTAATTTTAAAGATTTGATAATACTTAATCCAATTTTTAACATCCAGAAAAAAAAGATTTACCGCAGAAACGAAATCATACGAACTAAGAATTATATTTAATCTTCCAAGTTCCGGTGCCTGGCACCGGAACTTGGAAGATTAAATTCTATCTCTTAATGATTAGGAGAGAATGATATTGATTGCGTCTTCGAGTTTTTCTACAGGGACTAATTCAAGAGAACCTTGCTCTTTTGGGAGCGAGCGTTTGGGAAGGACGCAGCGCTTAAATCCCATGAGCTTTGCTTCTTTAAGGCGACTTTCAATTCGTGGTACGCTACGAATTTCCCCTCCGAGTCCGATTTCTCCAAGAACTATGGTGTGCGGATCAATGGGTCTATTGCAAAATGAGGAAGCAATTGCAAGAGCAATAGCTAGATCAATTCCGGGCTCTTTAATTTTAAGACCTCCCGCAATTGATACAAAAACGTCGAGATTGTTAAAATGATGACCGACTCTTTTTTCTAAGACTGCTAAGAGGAGAGCGAGTCTATTAGGATCGATGCCGCTTGCGCGCCTAGCGCTAGTGGTAAAAGCAGATGCTGCAACAAGGGCTTGAATTTCAATAAGGATTGCCCTAGTCCCTTCCATTGTGGGAACAATGCAAGATCCAGTTGATTCTTTTAGCCGCTCTTTTAGGAAAATTTGTGACGGATTCTGAACTTCTTCAAGCCCCTTTTCGTTCATTTGGAAAATAGCTACTTCGTCTGTCGGACCAAATCTATTTTTCCGAGCGCGCAATAATCTTAAGCCTAGATCAGGATCTCCTTCAAAATCAAGGACAACATCAACAATATGCTCGAGCACTCTTGGTCCTGCTAAATCGCCTGACTTTGTTACATGTCCAATCAGGAAGGAGGTAATCCCCATTTGCTTAGCAATGTGCATACATTCCATTGCAATTTCTTTTACTTGTATCACTGAGCCTGGAAGTGATGCAATCTCTGGCTTATAAACAATTTGGATTGAATCAATAATGAGGGCATCTGGCTCTAACTCTTCTACTTGGGCCTTAATATTAGAAAAGTGAGTTTCGCAATAGAGGTAGAGTTGATCCTCAGCAACGCCCAACCTATCAGCCCGATTCTTTGTTTGCTCAAGTGACTCTTCACCACATACATAGAGAACTTTTAGACCGGCCCTGCAAAGTTCTCTTGCAATCATGAGCATCAAAGTTGATTTTCCAACACCTGGATCCCCACCAATTAAATTCAGTGACCCCTGGACAATCCCGCCGCCCATTACGCGATTAAACTCTTGTAAACCAGTCTCAATCTTATCATATTCATCTACTACAATGTCTTTTAAAAGCATGGGCTTTGACTTACTTCTCATAAACCTTGGCTTCTCATCCGCAGCTTCTATAAACTTCTGTATGGTATTCCATCTTTTACAAGCAGAGCAGCTCCCTGACCATTTAATCTGATCATGACCACACTCTGCACAAACCCAACTCTCTTTTAGCTTCATACAATCCTCGCGAGGGCATCTTCAGCAGCTTTTCGCTCTGCCTCTTTTTTTGAAAAACCTTCCCCCTCACCAATTTTTTGATCTAGAATTCGAACCTCAACTTGATAAAACCGTCTATGATCAGGGCCACTTTCGCTGACAATAACATACTGGGGAAGAATTTGATGCGTTCGTTGAGCCCACTCTTGCAAAAGACTTTTACTACTTTGAGATGGAGCGCTTAAAGTAACCTCAATTTTTTCCTGAATTTGACTAAACAAAAACTCTGACGCTTTTTTATGGCCCCCATCCAAGTAAATAGCTCCTAAAACAGCTTCAAAAAGATTTGCAAGAAGAGAGCCCTTTCTTTCCTGCTTTCTCTCACCTTTTCCTAAAACGATAAATTCAGAAATCCCTATTCTTTCACTATATCCCGCAAGAGCCTCAGCATCAACAAGCTTTGACCTATACTGAGAAAGCTCACCTTCATTCATTTGGGGATAATTTCTATAAAGATACTCTGTAGTTAATAGTTGGAGGACGGCATCTCCTAAAAATTCTATCCTTTCATTATGTTCTGTTACAATAGACTCATTTTCATAGAAGTACGATTTATGAATAAAGGCTAATTCCATCAACTCAATTTCTACAAATGAGTACCCAAGCCTCTCTTCGATGACCAAACGATTCTCTCTTAAATGCGCAAGCGGATCAATCATGACTACTAGGATCCCACTTTTTATCTTATTTGTGTATACAAAAAATTCCAAATTCGTAATCTCTCAAGAGAGAGAGGTACTCATGAAACGTATTTTGATATCTAACGGCAGATCACCCATTACATTAGATTTCATTCGTAACTTACATTATGCAAATCATGAGATCTATGTTGCAGAAACAAGTATCTTCCATTTAAGCAGATTTTCGAACTGTGTTAAAAAATGTTTTGTTGTTCCAAGTCCTAGATTCAATCCTGCAGATCACATAAAAAGTTTGATTGAAATAATTGAAGATGAACAAATCGACTTTTTTATTCCTGCTTGGGAAGATATATTCTTGATCTCCAAACATTTAAAAGAGTTTCCTAAAGCGTGCTTTGTTTTTGCTTCCAGATATCCTATTCTACACAAGCTCCATAACAAATCTCTATTCATTCATTTACTAGAATCACATAATATCAAAACACCAAAGACACACATCCTAGAATCAAAAGATGATCTAAAAAATATACCCCTTTCAAAATATGCCCTAAAAGCATGTTATTCTAGAGCATCCCAAAATATTTATAAAATATGTGAAGGCGATCCTCTACCTGAAATTCACCCGACCAAATCTTCACCCTGGGTTGCTCAAGAATGGCTAGAAGGGAACTGCTTTTGCACATACAGTCTTTGTCACAAAGGTAAGGTGCATGCGCATTCTACTTATCCTGTGGATTTTACGATACAAAAAAAAGGAATGATTAACGCAACTGTCGGTAGCTACTGTATGACTTTCAAAGCAATTGACCATCCTGCGATTTTAGAATGGGTACAGAATTTTTGCCGAAAGATCACCTTTACCGGGCAAATTGCTTTTGATTTCATAGAGCTTCCTAATGGTGAGCTTTATGCAATAGAATGCAACCCAAGAATCACGAGTGGAGTGACACTTTTTTCTAAAGAATCAGGGCTTGATGAGGCCCTCTTTGGATTAAATAAAAATCTGATCAAAGGTGATCCACGCATAAAAAAACAGATAACACCAGGAATGCTCCTTTACGGGTGGAAAGCAGCCATTACATGCAAACAGCTTCCCCTCTTTTTTAAAAGGCTACTAAGCTTTAAGGACCTTGTCTTTCACATCCATGATCCACTCCCTTTCTTTGCTCAAGGAATTTTATGGCTTAAACACTTAAGTGACATCAAGCGCTATAAAAAGCGCCTTCACGGCGCCTTCACTCATGACCTAGACTTTAACGGGTGATAGCTAAGCAAGGATTCTCGCCCGAATAAATAGGCATTTCCTCATCACTTCTGGTAATTGCTATTCTTTGATTATCCCAACAGTTAATCATTAAATTAATAGCTCTACCAGGAATAGCTTCACTACAGTGAGAATTTTGACACTCTATACCGGCATGCACACATGCGCCTGTGAGCAAATGGATTGCAATTCTAGAAATTAGAGCATCGAGCAAGCTAGGACGGCTGTATGGCACTCGGAGCAGCCCTTTTGTTGCTTCTCTTGTTATAAGAACAAAATGAGGTTTCCCCGTAGAAAAAGCCTCTAAATCAATTGATGAGTGGTCAACAATCACCAAAGGAGAAGGCAAGAGATCTGTAATTTTTTTAAGAGTCAACCCTCCTGGAATGTAGATAAGATCATGAGATTGACCAACTGTTTTTCCTGCAAAATAGGGACACTGCTTGGCCATTAACTCATCAATTCCCTCAGGCAGTGATACTTCACCTAAATCTAAATCAAAAAAGCGCTTCCACTCTGCTGCTCCAAAACAAGCTCCGTGAGGAGAAGGCTCTCGCCATTTGCCTAAAATATCTGCTACTGAACTAGGAACACAACCTATTAGTGATGACATAATTACTCCTTGTTGATTTTAAAGATCATATCAATTTGGAGTATTTAACTTAAATAAGAAAAAATTAGCTTTGAAGTTTTTGGGGAGTCTACAACTAAAACATGCCCCACATCAGCAGATACTGCCTTATGATCGTCGTCCTTACCAACTAATGCCGATTCTGTAGGCAAAAGCCAATCATTTTCAGCAGCAATTGTATACAATTCAACATTACCAGGATTTCTTTGAATTCTTGAGTATAGTCCACCTATTCTTTCTACAGTTTTTAAAGCGTAAGTATAATACGGAGTTTCTTCCAAGTTTTCGATATTCTTGAGGCGCGCAGCAATTGTAATCACTTTAGCAACATAAGTCCCTTCAATCCAACTTTCAGGCGAATACGCATATTCTGCAGAGACAATTCCTCCTAGAGAGTGGCCTATAAGATTAATAGGGACATTTTTATGACCATAAAGCCTTTTCACTTCTATTATCTTTTGCATCAACAACTTACGCTCATCTCCATCCTTAAAGTTAAACGTAAAGACAGGCCCAAGCCCCATTTTTTCCATATCCCGTAAAAGGGAAATCCACTCACCTTGGTTACTCATGCTACTATGAACAAGAATTGTTGCCGGAAGAGAAGTCTCAAACTCGCTTAAAACCTTAGGATTTGCGCCAAAATAGCTAAACTCCTCCTGTGCCCCCCGAATATACCGATTCCAAAGATAACTCAAGGAAGAGGATGGCGCCTGTGAAAAGACTTCAAGGGCCCCCATCCTAGAAACAACATCAAGATTAAAAAGCATCCCACTAATAATAAGAAAGATAGACAGAAACCCTGTTAGCAAAAATCTCACAAGACCCCAATAGTTAGCATCTTATAATTATACCAAAAAAAAATTTAAAAGTCAATGCTTCGAATCTTTGGGGGTCAGACGTCACTATCTCACGGTTTGTTGAAGCAAACCGTGAGAT
>CAZKFL010000021.1:14918-34476 GCA_964552055.1 uncultured bacterium | reverse complement strand
CATCCATTGAACCTAGTGCATAAGTAACTAAGTTAAAATCAGCTATTCCAACTAAGCCCCAATTAAGTCCTCCGATAACTAATAAAATTGCGGCAGCTACATCTAACGGTTTCATAGAACTTCTTTTATGATTTAATACAAAATTTTATCTTATGTTTTTATAAATATTTAGCAATAAATAATTTTTTAGTTGAGATTATGCTATTTTCTTAGTATTCTTTATGAAATTTAAACTTAAGGAAGTTGTTTTATGGAAACATGTAAGGGAATTATTTCAACGTGCAGTTCATATTTAGAAGAAATTGCAACTTCAAAGGTCGCCGACGTAGTTTTTTTTCCACAAACAGCTCTTTTTCGCATCTATAATTTTACTAAATGCTTTTATTTTGGTGAAATATTAGGGCAAAATAAATTTTCAACCACAAAATTTATCGACAGACTAGTTGTTTGTGTTCCCTATTCTGCTTTGTGTTTTTCAATTGAAAAAATTGTTTGTCTAGTTTTTCCAATTGCGAGATTGTTTAAATTTTCATTTTTTCAACTCCCAGTGATTTCTCATTTAGTCATCACTCTTCTTTGTGATAGAAATAAAGAAAGACTAATTATGATAAATTGCCTTCCGACCGACACCTATATTGATTCTCTGAAAAAAAATTGGAAAGGATTAGACTTGATATAGTAAGCGTTGTCTGACTGCCTTTCATTCGGAATGTTCGGTGTCAGGTATGCCTGTCACCGAACACAAGGAAGAAGGTACCGCTATGTGATTACGGACAGCTTCATTTGAAATCAATAAAACTCTTACAATCTCTTTAGGTGACCAACCCTTATCATGGAGAAGCGCGGCTTTAGTTCGATTATATACTCTTCTATCACGTTCGCGTCTCTGTTGAAATTTAAGTTGATCTCGTTCTAGTTCAGTTAAAAAATTCATACGAACATTCTAGCGACAATTCAAATTTTAATAAAACTTATTTTTGAAAGCTGCATCCACAGATTTCAAATGCTATTCCTTAATTCGCAATCGGAAACGCAATCGTTCACTTCTAATCAGATGCAACTGTGTTGCACTGACCTAATCGGCAGCTGCTGCGCGCAGGTCCATTTTAGAAAATAAATTTATCTTAGCTGATAACCTAGTTTTCCCCATTATTGATTCGCGCTCGGTATATTTTTATTTATTTGTTCTGCGATGGATGCACAAAGTCCATTTAAAAATCGCTCTTTAACATCCTGCTCGAGTAAATCTAAAGAAAGGAATGGATTGTAATCTTCTAATTCCATAAGTAAAAGCGTGTTATCTTTTAGCCTGCAAGCATCGACTCGTTGAATCCCATATTTACAGGTGTTCCAGTTAATAAATTTTAATGCAAATTCTATATCTTCCTTTGATGGTGAGCAGGTTTTTAGCTCCCATCTTTTTTGGGGATTTGGTGCATATAATGAGTAATAAAATTGAGTTCCGATAAAATAAAAGGAAACTTCATGTTGGAAGTCTATAAGCGGTTGGATAAGAGTGTTATGAAGCGGATCTTTTTGGAGTTCTGCGTGACTAAGGATTTTGACCCCTTCTGAGTCGGCGCCATTTAAAGGTTTTAATAAATACCGTTCGTAGGTTTGTAATTTTTCGACCTCATTTTTTGAGTCAAAAGTCGGAATAACGGGAAAGCCGGATCTAAATAGCTCTAAAAGATGGTGTTTACCATTGATATCTCCCTTACCGGAAAGATCATTAAATATAAGGAGGTCTTTCCTGCTTTTCAATCTTTGAAGCTCTCTCTGATGTGAAATCTGTGGACCTGTATTTCTGATTAGAACTAGATCTACTTGCGAAAGGATTTCTTCGGCATCGTTGATATGACTTATGTAGGTTTTAAAAAACTTTCTAAGAAAGCAACTTAGCTCAACATCTTCACGAAAGTATTCTCGACCTTTTGCTTCATAGGCAAAGTCTGTTAATAATAGAATCGATTTTTTTGGTGGCATATATCCTCTAACTATTTATATGTTAATTTGTTAAATCCATAAAAGTTTAGCGATTAGTGTAATCGTAAATGGCCAATGAGTGGATTTAGTCCCTGCATATTTATTTACGATATTAATTAGAGTTAATGCAATCAATGCGGGATAAATTATTTCAAGTAGGGGGCCTAGAAATCTGGCAATGCCTGCAAAATCAAAAGTTGAGACAAAAAAGCCAATTGCTAAAGTAACAAATAGTGCTAAATTGTTTCCGATTTTATTTCTCGTAATTTCAGTGCGTAAGAAATCGGCAAATAGGGAAGCTAGCACAATTGCTGTAGTTAAGCATGCAAATAAAATCGCTAAGCATACGGCGGGTGCTGCAACTTTTCCAAGGGAGCTCATTGCAATTGTTCCTAGTAGTTCTTGAGGCGCTATGTTTGCAAGTATTGGTGAATAGATCCAACCGAGCAATACTAAAGCAAAATACACGGCAGATAGGAGCCCAGCACCAATTACTGATGAATAATAGAAATGCTTGAGCATTGAGCTATTTCCATCCTGTGGTGATAGTTTGGCATGAAGATATTTAATCACAAATTGAGAGAAGAAAAAAGCTGCTAAAAGGTCCATTGTTTGGTAGCCTTGGAAAAATCCATTTGTTAGAGCATTCCAACCATTAAAAGTTAATGCTTCCGGAATATTTCCTTGTTTCAATCCAAAAAATGCAATAAGAGCGATTGCTCCCAGTAAAAATGGGGTTAATACAGCGCCTAATGTACCTACAATTTTATTCTTATTTGCGGCCATAACAAAAATGACTACACACATGAAAAAGCTTCCAACTGGTAGTGAAATATTTGGCAACAAATGTAATAAAGCGCCGTGAGCTACTGTTAAACAGCGGGCAAGCACACCAAATGGACCCATCAATGCCAAGGCTAAAAAGGAAAATAGGAGAGTTCCTCTTTTTCCAAAACATCCAAAAAAGCTATAAATATCACCTTTATAAAGGATCATTCCTAATACTCCGAGGAAAGGAACAACTACGCCGGTAAATAGAATTCCCAGGGCAGCTAGAAGGTAGTGTCCCTCACTTTCTAAACCAACAGTAATGGGAAATACTAAATTTCCCGATCCAAAGAACATCGAGAACAATGCAAATCCTGTGCACACAATAAGCCATTTTTTTTTCACTTTATATCCTGTTTTTTCATAATTTTTTTGTTAGACCTGGTTTATCCTGGCATAAGGTTTGTATGACAGATCAGGGTCAAAAAAAAACCGCACCTCGTGAGAGATGCGGTTTTAACATTAACCTAATTTTTAGCGCTAGCTAATCACATAGGTCCGCACCTCAATTTGGTGTGGCATATAATAATTCGGGTGTTAATAAGTTGTGATTTGCTAAACATGGTTAAATTCAAACCTTTTCCTATATTAAAGACATATTATAGCTTTCTTAGCATAAAGATGTAAAGATCTTTTTTGTCTTACTCTTTATGATTTTCAATATAAGATGAATACAAGAATGGCTATTTGTATAAAATGCTTATAATGAGTTTGTTAAGTGGATTTCTTTGGGTTTGTAATAAAAAACCTTATGCACTAGGTTCTTGTGGAGATGAAGGTCTCTAAGGCTTCTGAATGGGCAACTTGATCACTTGAAAGATCTTTGATTTCGTCATAAGTAAACAGTCGTTTTAGTAGATCTGTTTTTTCAGTTGGCGCAATTAGGGATAGTATTTGAGCTCTTTCTAAAAAAGTAGTTAGTACCTCTTTATCTCGGGCATCCGGAACTATATAAGCTAAATGATCTCGAGTATTTTTAGTTAAGATATAATAAGGGCCATGATCTCCAGAGAATGTGTCGGGCATTCTGTAATCTCCATTACCAATCGGACCCGTGTACATAGTTTGTCTTAATTTCCCTTCTAAAATTAAATTTGTTAGGTTTGCAATGCCGCCTTTATCCAGTTCAATTCCATGAGCATCAAAATTTTGCATTTTTCTACGGAACTCTAATTGTTTTTCTAATGTAACAGGAACTCTATTTGTTACTCCCTTAAAGCTATGTAGCTCTTCATCTGTTGCATTACTTAATAACTCATAAAGTAGTACATATTCACAAGGAGTTCTTGTTGTGATTTGCATGGGCGATCCTCCGTGTCGAGAATAAATTCTAAAGGGTCCTGTTACATCCTGTGGAGGTGTGTATCCATTTAAAACTTCAGTAAATTGAGCGCGATTTTCATTTAAAATAAAGTGATAAAAAATTCGTATTCGTGCCTTTGCTAAATGGAGTTGCATCATCAGTCTGAGTTCGAGGATTGTTTTCTCTTGGACGCAGGTAACGAAAATCATAGAGCTAACTTCTGAAGAGTGGGCTCTAATAAATGCCAAATCAGCATCTGGGTTGTAATGTTGGATAATGGACTTTAGACGTCTTTGTATTTTCTCTGGATATCCAGCCATAATAGCACTTTTAGATTTCGAAAGATTCGCATTTCTAACATTAAAAATAGTAAATTTCTCTGAAAGGAAATCATATGCAAAAGGACGAATAGAGTCTTTTTCAGGAAGACGTGATAGTTCTAAATAGGAAATGGAAAAAACGATACGATGCCTGTCGTCATCAAATTGAATCCAAGACGGTTGTTTCCCAAATTTATACCATATTGTAAAATTGATTTTTGCTTGTAAGTAATTTCCTTGCAAGGTGGTGGTTTCTTCGGGAAATTCAACATATAGTTGATCGCTCTCCGTTGGTCTTAAATCTCTAATGAATTTTGGCGTATGCACAAACAAATGAGATATTAATGTTTGTATGGCGCAAACAAACACTTGCTTAATTCTTAGAAAGACTCGTAAGAGATTAGAGCATGGTAATAAAAAATTTGAAAAGCAAATTCTCTCTTGAATATAGGAAAATGGAGCAGAAAAATCAATCATATTACATATTATACAGTTAATTGCACTTCAGTTCAATTTTAAAATTAATTATTAATTTTTATTTATGTTCAATTGTTTTTGAACTCCGAGTCGTATAGGTATAATCTGATCTTGGAGCCTGTTTAAAATCTATGATTGAGATGCTTTGCTGCTATAAATTCGCTATAAAATCGTGAAAATTTTTCACAATATTATTTAATATTACGAAAAATTTTCACGAATTTCTAGCGGAATTTAGCAAACAAATCATAGGGTCAGAGATATTAAACAGGGTCTTAGGTTCTTGTTGTAGGTAATAGAAGAGTTCTGTATCATCTTTCTTTTCATAATTATAAAGGAAGATGATACATGACTTTTTCAACAATTGGAAGAGATGCGCTATTTGAAATTACGCAATATGCAAATTGTTTAACGACTAATGATGACCCGATCCCGAAGATTACGAAATTAAATGAATTAACGGATTTATTGCTCGAATCGAATGTGGTTGAAGCACTATTTGAAAAAGCAAAAGAAGTGTTACTTAGGTTATATGTAATTGCAGGAAGTGAAGCTCCAGGAAATTGGGAGAGGCGTGCTCCTTTGCTAGGAAGGGTTCTTCCACCCCTTGATGGAGCCGATTTAAGAAGACTTTCCAGTGCATATGGAGCTCCGGTTGGGACGTTCGAAGCTGATTCTGAGTTTCACCATGGAATGATTGAGCTTAAGCCTCTGACTCTTGTAAGATCAGGCGTTCCATTACATGTAGATTTATTTAATAGACTTATGACCTTGTTAAGTAGGATGGAGTCTGATGTCAGAATAAAAACGCTCCCTCGTGAATTCGTAGAAGCTTACGAAATTGAATTGGATAGTCTAATTGCAAAGGATTATATTGGTCAGTCTTTAAAAGAAATACCTCATGATTCCTTTAAAAAAAGGCGTATGGAGATGCTTTATTTTTGCATCGCGCGGATTGAATCAATCTATGAGATGATTGAATCTCAATGTCCCTCTAATATTGAGGTTTTGCGAAGATCTTTAGAGGAGCAGCCGGAAGTTAGTATAAATACCTTTCCTGAAGAGCTTATCTTTAAAGTTCTCAATGAGATTTTGGATAAGAAAGTTACAAAAATTGAATTATCGGCTTTTCGAGAGCATCTTATTAATTTTATGCGATCACTTAATGAACATTCCCAAGTTGAGAGAGAATCGCTCATAGTAATGATAGAGTTTAGGTTTTATGAGCATCTGGAACAGTATTGGGTCAGTAAGATAGGAAAAGATTTTTTATATGGCAATTTTGACCAATTCAAAGCTTCGATAGGGGCAACTCATCCGCTAGAAAGATTTAAGTATTATATATCACTCTATCCAGAAATTGAAAAGACTCCTGCACCTCCTTTAAAAAAAACAAGAATTTTAGAAGAAGAGGGCGGCTCCTCAGGAGCAGGAGCGCCGATTAAAGCAACGGTGGATCCAATAGCAAAAGTGAAATCGGATTTAGTAGATTATAGGGCTATTGAGATTAATCATTTTTTTTGGTTTGAAAATGCGCTAAAGGCTCTTGATGCTAAGGATTTTGATAGGGCTCTTCACTCTCTAACCCAAATTAACGCCTACTATGAGGCTAGCTCCTCTATTCCGAGTACATTTGAGCCAGGCCGTGAATGTACTCAAAATACAGAAAGGTTTTTTCTTAAAGTCAAAGAGCAAATAGATATTATCCAAGCAGCTAATATTTCTAAAGAGGCCCTTTTTAAGGCGAACCAAACAGAATTGGGTGATATTCAAAAACTAATTATCGGATATTTTCAAAAACACCACCCCGTCGAGCAAATATCTCCTGTTTTAGAGGGGTTTATATCTCGCTTTGAATCTTTCAGTTTTGTCAAAGTTGATTAAATGGAATAAAATTTTAGGAGTCATATGGAAAGTCTATCAGTTTTTAGATTACCTGAAATCAGGGATTCACTACACGATTTTTTAGGTATAGATATTAGTGAAAACCCTATAAAACTATTTGATATTTTTTCTAGGAGTTTAAGCTTACTAAAAGAGGCTAAGGGAGTGCCTGCTAGTTTATATCGAAGGGTTTTTTATATAAATTGTACTTTTGAAAAAGTCTTGATTGCTCCTGAACTTAGGGGACATGATTGGGATATAGTTTCTACATTAATTGTTGAAATTGCTCGTTTAAAATCTAGTTTGCAACTTGAGGCTGTTTGTGTTGGAATATTGAAAGTTGTTTTGCAAGAAAGATACTATTTTCTACACGAAAAAAGTCTAGAGAGCTCAAGGGCTCTTTTTGGAGATGGGAGCTATTTCATTGCTGATGTGGATAAACCTGAGGAAAAAAGAACAGACTTAGCATCTCTTCCAGAAAACTGCAATAACTTTGAATCGTTCATAGACTCTATAAGAGGAATCAGCATTTGTGATGAACCAGAAACCTTTGATATGGATCTATTAGAACTGACTCAAGGGTATAAATTTTCTGGAAACAATATTTTTATAGTGGATCCTGCTTCTGAAAGAGTAGCCGAACGGTATTTAAGTTCCGATCACCCAATCACTAAAGCTATCGCCGAGTTTTTATTCTATCTACACAGAAGTGAAAGGCATCAAAAAGAGAATGCAACTTTGAGTGATACTTCCGCACAAACTGTAAAATACATAAAAGGCTTAGATTCAGCTAATATTCTGCGGATGAAATCGCTTATCCCAGCGCTTGCAAGGCTAATCACCCTAAGAAAAGAATGTGAATCGACGGGTAAATCCTTTAATGGCATGCTTTTAGAGAGATCGTTTTTAGATCAATTTATGCCTACAATTAATGATGAGTCCCAGGTTTTTAATGCTGATGCGTATGAATTGCTTATAAAAATTGAAGCGAAGTGGAGGGAAGTTTTTGATCATAAATTTCCTAAAAGACCCCAACAAACATCTCTTAATACAGATATATTTAAAGTTGGTAGGGATCAATTTCCATCCAAACTAGGAGATGGCATCAATGAAAGACTCCGAAGAAATAAAGAGCCATTTAGCTTCCCAATTCATTCGGAATTTCCCTTTTGTCGAGGTAGAGCTGAATTTTCAACTTTGTGTGACCTTCAGGAAATTTTTAAGAAAGCAAATCTTCAGAAGAAATTAATAATGTCAACCAAATCAAGGGGAGTTCCGATTGCATGTGGCGCAGGAAGTGGTGCGGGGGCAAGTGTCGCACCATGTGAGGTTGATTGCGATGATGAAGTAAGGGCTGAAGTACCAGTTTTACCCAAAATGCCCCTTGCTTTTGGGGATATTCAGATTGCAGAGCGAGTACATGTTTGGCAGATCTCTGGAGAAGAGGGTATTGCTTTTTATCTTGCAGCGAAATCTAGAGGGGTGGCTTTGCCTGAAAGTGAAATGATTTTAAGACATAGACTTCCTCTAAATTTAGTGAATTTACTTCTAAATCCCTCTTACTCAAAAAAAGGGGAGTGGCGCTCTTTAAGAGGAGAGATTCACGACCACTTTATAGGTTTGCTCTATATTGATACGAAAAAGTATATTTTAGAAGCAACTTTTGATAAAGAGAATGTTTTATATCATTTTTATGCAAGAGAGCTCCGAGTGCTTAGCGACTATTCAATGTCTCTATATTCTCCGTTTGAATTTCCTTTGCTTACCGCAACTCGGAAGTTAGAAGCAAGCGCTCCTATTACAACGGGATCTGAATTAGGAATGGACGAAATGGGCAATGGTCATATTGATTTTGATGGAAGGCATTATCAACTATTAAAATTACGTTAATCTATTTTGCACTATCTACATTCCTAATTTAAAGGCCTACATATGGGTCAAAAGAGAAAGTCAATCCCTAAAGTGAATGCATTATAAAACATGCCCCCTAACTTAACTGTCCAAGGACTTGTCGGAGCGTGAGTTAGATAAGTTGTTGCTCCAAAAGTATATGTAGATGATGTTAAATAGTAGAGTCTGTATTCACCACTAAGCCGGAAATGTTTGAAAAAACGGTATCGAAGACCTGCTTTTGCTGCAGTCATAAAAACTGAATTAAAATCATTTGTGTCAGTATTAAAATGATTTACATCTAATTCTAGAGGATCGATTTGTAAAGAATTCGCGCTATGAATTGAGACAAATCCAACCCCAACTCCAAAGCCAAAGTAAGGTGAAATATAGTCGTTATTAAACTCTAGAATTCCGTTAGTTAAAAGTCCGCCTATTCGTGTGGGAAAGGAATCTATAAATTCATGTGCATCAATTCGATCTGACGGATTGATAACGTCTGCATTTTTTAGAGTATTGGCAAAATAACTCCCTTCAATTTCAATAGCTGGCGCTAAACGGAATCCTGGAACAATTTTTTTCATCCATTCATAGCCGATGTGTAACCCCCCAAAACCTTTTGTATTCCCAGGTGCAGTCCCTGTTGCGGTAACGCTAAGAGGCCCGCCGGAACCTTCAGGAAAAAATACTGTTCCCATTTGTGTTACTGTTACATCAGATGGATAAACCCAACCTCCAAAGCCCCCAAAGTAGAAACCAATAGGATTTGAGTCGCTTTTTTCTATCTTGGTTGGTTCGCTACCCATTAAAGATAGGTAGGGTACAATTGATCCGATTATCAAGAATTTTTGAATCCAGCGATTCATGAGAGTATCCTAAAAAGTTACTAATAGTTTGGATGTAACACATGGAATTAAATTTACTCAAAGCAAATTTTATAATAAGAATTGCTTTGAGCCTGTCCTAAAACCCATTTTAAGGTTCGCAAGCTCCCTGATTAATAAAATGTACTAAATAGCCCAGCTATATCAGCGCCACAATTTGTAGTTTGGCTTGAGTCATCGCATGTTACAGCCGGTGCAAATGGGTTTGTTGGGCCTCCCAGTTTGTACGTGTTTGGATTAACTGGCTCAGGAGATGACGTAGTTGGTATATAATTTGCTACATAAGGATTGTTGTTTTCTGCTGCAACTAGAAATTTACAAGTAAATGTAGGGACTCCAGGATCGCTCTCAAAAGCAACAGGACCAATATTAGGTTTCCAGGCCCAGATAGTCCATGAAACATTATATTTTGCAGCAATTGTTAATATTGCGGCAGAATACCCCATTGCAATTCCATTATACGTTCCTGGGTATTGATAACAGGCACCGGATGCTACGCAGCAGTATTGCCCAAATTCTGTAATAATAAGCGGTTTGCTTACGCTTGACTGCATAGTAGTTACTATATTTTCAAATCCAACGGGCGCTTTGGTGGGATCACCTTTTTGTGCAGATCCCATATAGGGATGAAAATTGTAAATAACATTTGTGAGCTCTGGATTTGCTTTATCAAACTGAATGAGTGACGCCGAATCATATGCATAGGAACTGGATCCAGCTATAACAATCGGATTATTGGTATTTTTTCTAATTGTATTGTAAAGATCAATCATGCCCCAATATAAATCATTTCCATTAGACCAAGTAAGATAATCATTTATGTAGGGCTCATTATACAGTTCATACCAAACATATCCGTTGTTTCTAAATGTTTTGGATATGTGTGACCAAAACTTCTTGGAATCGCCGGTTACTGGTTGTATGGTTGTGTCTTTTAGCGCCATAGGTTGTTGCTGAGTAGTATCATCATTCCAATGCAGATCTAAAATGCAAATAACTCCGTGAGAAGTTAGATAGGTAACCATATATTCAATCCAGGTTTGATATTGCAAAGATAATTCGTTGGTAGGGACAGCAGAAGATCTATGTAACTTTTGTGGTTTAGGATTTTGCGGTAATTTAGAAAATACATTTAAGTAATAACCTGCGTTTAATGGAATTCGTACCGCAGGTAGAACCCCCTTTTTTTGGGGAATTTCGCTGATGATCTGATCTAGCAGGTTTGTGTTTAATGAAATGAAGTTTGAAAAGTGGTAATAATCATAGTTAGAAAAGCTATAGGCAGTTGAACCATTGATAAAAGTATTTTCAGTGGTAGTTAAGGAAAAGCCATGAAGGACGACTGAGTTGGCATTCATTTTTAATTGAGTACTAGTTGTATCCCATTCAACCTTTATTACAAATGGTTCAAGAATATTAATGGTGTAATCATAAATTTGAGGAGTATTTCCCACATACAAAATTTGAGGCCGATAATTTAATTGCGTAGGAATCGAAGTTCCGGGTGTTGTTATAATTGTAGAGCTACTACCGTTAAATGTGACAGTAAATGAGAATAGCGGAATTCCAGCAGAAGTGGTTGATGTGATTACAACTGAAGTAGGCGGAGGTGGAGATCCCGAATAATATCCCTTTTTAAAAGTACTATTAGCGACAATCACATCCGTTGTAATCGGAGAAGCGCTGATGGCATTTTGTGTCTGATTATTGATAGCAATTAGTGTTGTAATAAAATCACCATTTGAGTGTTAAGATGATTTTATAATAACAAATTATCGATATTGTTTAAGTTTCTGCATGTAAATATATTGGATGTCAATTTTTTTGACATGACCAACAGAATCGAAATAATATTCAATCACATTTTGGGAAAAGGCAAAAAAAGCTTATCAACGAACTTTATAAGTTGAAATCATTTTTTATTAATAGGTTAGTGTCGCGAACAATTTCCTCTCTTCAAGAGTCATGGCTTCATCTATAGATATTGTAAATTCTGTAGATGGAGCTTCTGAAAGCTTGAGGATGATTTTTTTGCTTTCCAATTCCGTAATAGAATATGAATGACCTGTTTTGTCTCTAATGGTGTTTCCCACAGAAAAGTTTGCATTTATGTGATCTATATAACGTTTGCGAAACGATACTTCATGATTATGATTGCGTAATTTTTTTGCAATCGCTGTTAGCATTGTATTTAAATCTTTTTTAGCGTCACTCATTTCGTGAAGTTCATAAAAAATTCCTGTTTGAGTGTTTTTCAAGGTTACAAATCTGCTATTCAAAAGTTTTAGTTCAAAACGAGAAGATATATCAATTTTGTCTTCAATAATAATAGTTTGTAATGGGGGAGTATGGGAGCTCGTAATTTTATAGTGAGAATCCTCATAGGATGAAAAATCTCCTAGAAATAGAGAAAGCATGCTTTCATCAAATTTATGCTCCTTAACAAGGTGAAATGTAATTGTGTTTGTATTGAACAACGCTTTTAATGTTAGGTCTTTATTTAGATCAGGTTTAATCCAGACAAATTCTCCCTGATAATTAATTGTAGCTACTTTCTTTCCATTAAAAATCAGAAAAAAATTCGATTGATCAATGATTCCTCCGGGTTTTCTAACTCCTGTAGAAATCGCTGTTGCTGCATCTTTCAAAGTTGAATGACTATCCATCGATAAATTTAGTAAGATTGGTCTAGGCGATAAACCATCAATGCTGATTGTTAAACAAGCTCTTTCTATAAGAGAAAAAGTTAAGTTCAGTCCAGTTTCCTTAAATGCAGCATAAGATACAAAATGATATTCAAGATTCTCTCTGATAACTTTTCCTGTAGAATCTAGGACGACAATCACCTCTAATGTTTCAGAGCAAAGGAGTTGTAATTCACTAAAAGTAGAAGGATTTAGTCCTTGAGAGAGACCTTCATGATAAAGTTTTGCGGCGAATATTTTAAGACTAAGGTTTGTATTAATTGAAAATGCAATTACTCTTTCACCGTCAGAGCTTGTCAGGCAATCCTCTATTATCGTTTGGGAGCTTAAAAGAAGACTTCTAGGTCTCCCAATTGCGGTTCCGGCTCCTGCTCCACCCGATGGTCCCTTAGTCCTAGTTAATCCAGATCCTGCTGCGCAAGCTGATGACAAAGAAGATAGTGAGGGGGTGGTACGTACGCTTTCAGGCCGAACAATTCTTGCTTCAGGGTCAAGAGGAGGAAGTTTGTTTTGTATAGATAAAAGTCTTTTATTCCAGACATTGTCCGCGTGAAAAAGTTCTTCTTTTCTAATGCCAGCAATTTCAGGATGTTCAGGTGTTCCGCATTCAACCTCAAATAACTCCATTGAAGAATTAAATCCTAGTGATAAAATATCGCGTACATTTTGTTTTAAGTAGATCAGAAAATAGCAATTACTAAAGGACTCGTAACTACTAAACTCATAGACTGTACCATCAATATCAATTTTAGATGTCTCTTGAGCGCTCGGCAAAAAAGAGATTAGGTTTCTAACAAGATCTGTTAGCGACTCCCTAGTGATAGTTGCTCCTCCAGTAAGCCTTAGTGAGTGGCTATGTTCTGTAGAGCGACTTAAATCTATTCCAAAACTTAGTAACTCAGCTGCAAATTCATCGCTCAAACTAACTAGGTGTCCAGGGAATGAGACAGGGCTAGGCGTTCCTCTTAATTTATCCATGATTACTCCTTTTGCAGCTCGCACATAATTTTCAAAGTGTAGAAGAATATCTTAAAGTTGATTTATTGTAATCGAAAATTATAAGGTTTGATCAAGAAAAACGGGCTGCTAGTAGGTGGGAGACTGAGATTGAATCAACAAATGGTTATTTCTTTTAGTAAATGCGACTATTTAATTTGAGTAAAGTGAGAAAATTTGTTAGGATGCAAAAATGACCTTCATTAAATTTTATCTAATCGCATTTGTGGTTTTCTTTTTAATTGATATGCTATGGCTTGGCGTGATTGCAAAGAGTCTTTATCAAAAAGAGATTGGTCATCTGATGGCGCCTCAATTTAAATTAGTGCCAGCAATTCTTTTTTACTTAATTTATATGGGTGGATTGGTTTTCTTTGCAATTTTACCTTCCATTGAAACTGTGTGCATTAAGAATGCTCTTTTATATGGGGCTCTCTTTGGATTTGTTTCCTATGCAACATATGACTTAACAAATTTTGCAACTCTAAGAGATTGGCCATTGAAAATTGTTATTTATGATCTTTTGTGGGGAACTTTCATCTCTGCTACGACTGCAGGAATTAGTTTGAAGGTTGGATCTTTTTGGAAAAGTTTTTAATCCCATTTGCATCTCTTTTTGCGTTTGTTGTTTTTTCTTTTATTTTCTCTCTTATAAAAAAGAGAAAAGATATTGCGGATACTTTGTGGGGAATAGGTTTTCTGATTGTTACATGGACGTCATTTTTACTGAATCAATTTTCGCTTAATTCTTTAATTGTAAGTTTGCTAGTATCATTTTGGGCAATTCGATTAAGTCTTCATATTTATAAAAGAAATAAGCATCGAACAGAAGATTTTCGGTATGAGCAATGGAAAACTCCTCTTCAAGTATTTTTTCAGGTCTTCCTTTTGCAGGGAATCATACTTTTTATAGTAGCGCTCCCAATTATTTGGATTCAAACTCATCCAGTAGATGGCTTTTCATTCATTCCCGTTGTAATTTGGACTGTTGGATTTTTTTTAGAAACAGTAAGCGACTATCAATTAGCCCAGTTTAAAAAAAATGAATCAAATCAAAATCAACTTCTTATGACAGGTCTTTGGGGTTATGTAAGACACCCAAATTATCTAGGAGAAATTATTCAATGGTGGGGAATTTGGTTGATTTGCGCCTATCTTCCTCTTGGATTTCTTTTCATCATAAGTCCGCTCTTGATAACATTTTTGATTATTTTTGTATCTGGAGTGAAACCGCTTGAAGATCGAATGAAAAAGCACCCGGATTTCAAAAAGTATTCAGAGAAAACACCTTCAATTGCTCCAATGTCCTTAGTAAACGGAACTTTATATTCAATAGCTTGGTTTGTTATTGTTAGTTGCGGCGGAAAAAACTTAACTCTACTTGCCCTTATAGTCGGGTCTCTTTTTTATTTTTCAAATCTCTTCCTTTTTACCAAATATGACCGAAAAAGTTTTCTTATTTGCATTCCTCTTTCAATAGTTGCTTTAGTGTTTGGGTTTATACAAGAGTCCATTTTTATTCAGACAAAAACTCTCGTCTATCTCAATCAGAATTATTTCCCACCTATATGGGTTTTAATTCTTTATCCTGTTTTTTCTCTTACAATTAACTCTTCACTTTTATTTCTAAACAAAAGTATCTGTCTTTCGTTTTTTCTCGGAGGGTTGGGAGCGTGTTTATCTTATTCAACAGGAGAGATGTTGCATGGAGTTGTTATAGAAGCGTTAGGTTCTTATTTGATCATTTTTCTTTCATGGGGAACTTTTTTATCAATTTTACTGGTATACAATAGAAAAATGATTCACTTAGAAAACCTTTTCACAAATCCAGAAAGGTTGAATCAGCCAATTACCGTTTTTTTTGACAGCTCATGCCCGGTATGCGCAAAAGAGATGAAGCATCTAAAAAACCGCAAACAAACGGGAGTGATTGAGTATGCGACGCCCACTTCTCAAAGTGAATTAGAGAAGCTCACAACTGCCTTTACATATGCGGAATCGATGAAATCCATACACGCATTAACCCATGACGGAAAAATTCTTAGGGGAATCGATACCTTATCAGCAGTTTATGCAAGAACAGATCTCCCGCTCCTTGCAATTTTTTTACAAGCGCCTCTCTTTTCCCCATTATTCCGTATGTTATATGGGATTTGGGCGCAAATTCGATTGAAATTTTAAAGTAAGGCAGGAAAGAGATGATAGGAAAAACAATTGTTATTTTTGGAGCAACAGGTGGTGTCGGGTCAGAGCTTGCAAAAATTTTAAGCGATCGAGGCTGCACTGTTATATTATGCTCACGAAATGAAGATTTACTCAAAGATCTTTCTATAAAACACTCCCAAAAATATTATGTTGTTGATGGAACAAAAGAAGAAGAAGTCGAATCGATTTTCTCTGAACTTGCGAATCAGCAGCAAAAAATTGATGGTGTTGTAAATTGTATCGGTTCATTTTGTATAAAACCCATACAGGCAACAACCGATAAAATTTGGGAAGAAGTAATTAAAACCAATTTGGGAAGCTCGTTTTATATATTGAAACATGCATTAAAAATTATGGAGCCTCATAAGGACGGGTCGATTGTTTTAGTATCGTCCGGAGCTGCTAAAATTGGTCTAGCTCATCATGAAGCCATATCTGCTGCTAAAGGTGGTGTTGAGGCCCTGATTAGGTCAGCAGCTGCGTCATATAGCACAAGTGGCATTCGAATCAATGGAATTGCTCCAGGACTTACTCATACGCCCCTCTCTTCTTCAATTACGAAAAATTCGGAAGTCCTTAAACAGTCCCTTAAATTCCATCCTCTTGGCAGAATTGGAATGCCAAAAGATATCGCGCTTCCAATTGCTTGGCTTCTCTCCGAAGAAAGTTCTTTGATTTCAGGGGAAATCATCTCTGTTGACGGTGGCCTTGCTCATTTAAAAACAAATCCTTTATAATACGGCCCTATGTCTGAAGCTACCCTAATTTTTCCGGATCAATTATTTGAAAGTCATCCAGCTATCACCCAAAATCGCATAATTTATCTTGTGGAAGAATTCCTTTATTTTAAAGTTCAATCATTTCATAAACAAAGACTTGTATTATTGCGAGCCTCTATGAAGCAGTACGAGATTTATTTAAAAGAGAAAGGTCACGATGTTGTTTATCTTGAAAGTTCTCTTTTAAATGGTAGGGGAGATGTATTTAAGAAATTAGCGAAAAAGCAAATAAAAGTAATACATTTTGCAAGTTTTGAAGACCAGTGGTTAGAAGAAGATTTGCAAAGCGCATCAATGCAATTTGGTTTTGAAATTAAAGAATACGATTCTCCAGCCTTTTTTTGTACTCGAAAAGAAATTAAGGCGGAATTTTCCAAAAAAACTCATTTTTCAATGGCCACCTTTTATATCTACCAAAGAAAAAAGATGGACCTATTAATGGATGGGAATAAACCAGTTGGTGAGAAATTTAGCTTTGATACCGAAAACCGAAAAAAAATGCCTAAAAGTCAAGTTGTACCAGAGCTCTATATCCCAAAAGAAAATCCCTTTATTAAAGAAGCAAAAAACTATGTCGCTAAAAACTTTCCCTTAAGCGTTGGGTCTGATAAAGAATTCTACTACCCCACAAATTTTCAGGATGCAAGAATTGCCCTATCTGAATTTTTAAACAATAGACTAGCCCTCTTTGGTCCATACGAAGATGCAATTGTTAAAAACGAATCCTTTCTCTTTCATAGCGTTTTATCTCCCCTCATTAATATTGGAATTTTGTCTGTAAGAGAAGTCATAGAAAAAACAATTGATATCTTTAATCGCGAGAACATCCCGCTAAATTCTACGGAAGGTTTTATCAGACAGATCATCGGTTGGCGCGAATTTATGAGAGCTCTTTACTGCGTTAGAGGAAATAAAGACAGAACTTCGAACTTCTTTAAGCATACAAATAAGCTTCCAAAATCCTTCTGGGAGGGAACAACCGGAATTGATCCAATTGACCAAACGATTCAAAAAATACTCAAAACCGGCTATTGTCACCACATAGAAAGATTGATGGTGTTAGGCAACTTTTTTCTTCTCCTCGAAATTGATCCTAATGAAGTATATCAGTGGTTTATGACCTTCTTTGTTGATGCCTATGATTGGGTTATGGTTCCAAACATCTACGGCATGAGCCAATATGCAAATGGCGGCGTTATGACAACCAAGCCCTATATTTCAGGCTCAAATTACATCATCAAGATGAGTGACTACAAAAAAGGTGCATGGTCTGATATTTGGGACGGACTTTTCTGGAAATTTCTAAAAAAACACAGATCATTATTTGAAAAGAACTTACGAACAAAAATGCTCTTAACGCATTTTGAAAAAAACAGCGAAGCCATAGAAGCTAAAATCAATATTTGCAAATCTGCAATAATGACCCTTTTTTTCTTTGAACCTTCTTGAGCATTTCACTGGAGACTGCACGTCTGTAAGCGAAAATACTTGTCGGTTGTCATGAATTAGAATGGTGATGATTGTGGTCCGTTATAAGCGCGTACGTAGCCATTTAGGAATGAGGGGACTTTGGAGGCGGAAAAGGGAACTCCTTGGCTTTTGCAATTCCAATAATACTCGTTTTTTCCGTATGTGGTTGCAAGGTTTTTATTCTGACCGTTGCTTGCGCCTAAAAGTGTGTTTGCGGAATTGATGTTCCAGAAAAGGTTGTTACTGCAGCCACCCCTGTAACTGACTCCATCTCCAGCTCCTTTTGCTGTTGTGCAGTTTTTAAATACATTGTAGGTGGTTTTTTGTAGGGAGAGGGGATGACTTGTTGGGCTTAAAGTTGTTAGGTTTTCGATTAGATTGGAACTACCTGCGTTGATTACGGCGCCAAAATGACCGTTGCGTATGGCATTTAGAGTCGCATTTTTAACTGTCGTATGAGTACATCCAGATAAAATAATTGCGCTATCGTAATTAGTCACGGTGATATTTTGCGCGTAGCTATTGCTTGCCTTGCTAAAGTATAAGGCGTTATACCCATCTTCTTTACTTATGTGATAGACCGTTCTATTGAAGGTAATGTTGAAGTTTTTGATGCCTACGTTTGCTGAAGACTTATTCACGCCCCCTGCATACATAGGATGTTTTGTTCCTACGTTAATAAAACCGCCACCGCCATGCCAAGCTCCAAAAGAGCCATAAATTTCTGTGTTATTACCATAAAGATCTGTAAGGGAATGAGTGAAATTTAACGTGGTTGCTGGCTTGCCATTTTTGTCTACCGCGCCCTCTAAAACTACATTTGTCACGCCAGTCAGAAATATCACTTCAGGAATATTGTATGTGCCTGAAGGAAATTTAATGAGTGTATTGCTTTCTATCGAGCGGTTGATTAATTCAGCAATTGTATTATGTGCAATCGCTGCATTGAGTTCAGCTGCGGTTAAGACAACTACTTTTGTGGTCGGTATAGTAAAAGTAGGCGCTCCCGCTTGCGAAAATGACGTTGGAACAGTAAAAGGAGTGTCGCCTAAAGGAGCCTTTTCTTCGGCGTAACCATAAGAGAGGCCAAGTGCGAGATTACAACTTAACAGGGAAGTTGTTAAAATTGATTTAGCTCGAGTAGCTCTTAGAAAATCGAAGTTTATTGTTGCTCTCACTTGATTCTGAAGGGGTAAAAGTAACTCAAATATATGCTTCATATAGATTCCTCTCTTGGTTGTTCTAGCCCGCATTTCTCACAAAAACTAGAAAATTCGGCACAATCTGTCACCTCATCTTTTTGTAAATTATTGCTCGCTTTATCGATAGAGATAATATTCTCGCAATAATTTTCAAAAATCTGAGGTAACATCTTGACCGACTTTCCCGAGTGTTTGTGAGAAATGCGGGCTAGAAAAGTAATCTAACAAATTTTAAATATATATGATCTATTTAATTTTCTGGCAGTGCAATAGAAGTTAGGCTACAAGCTTCTCTGTTTAAGATTTTTTAAAATTAAAACCGGTTACGGTTACGCAGGCGGTTACGGGAATGGCTGCTGTTTCACGCAGTTGGTCAAATAATAATCGTGTTTTTGGTAGCAGGCGCGAGAGCAGCCATCCTTTTGGATTCCCGCATCCTAGAATGCGGTCTCGATAGTCGTAACCGTAACCGGTTTTAACTTCTTAAAAACTACATATGCTACGCGTGATACAAAAATAGTGAATTTTTGATTATTTAATTTTATAGCCTAACTTTTATTGCACCGCTAATTTTCTTTATTCGAAATTAGATTCACCTTCTTTGACAAGGCTGCTTGATATACTGTTTA
>CAZKFL010000021.1:0-14908 GCA_964552055.1 uncultured bacterium | reverse complement strand
CACTCTTTGTTGATGTTGCCGTCTTGCTAATTGTGCAGCTGTTTGGATTGATAAAGGGTTTTCGCTATTTGCTGCTTTTAATCCATCGGTAACTAATGGAAGTGCGGTAATGGTAAGGGCAACTGTGATTAGAAGAGATATATTTCTATTCATAACAGAATCTATTACATTCGGCTCGGGTAATGAGTCTACGAATGTGCTATTTCCGGATCTTAATGGTGAAACGATGAATCTAGTAACAAGAGTTGTGGATGAAAGGCTTGTCACTCTGGGGTCATTATCAGTTGTTATGATAAAAGGGCATTTTATTGGGTCATTTAAACATTGCAAGGGTATGTTTTCCGAAAATACTTTGCTTGCTACCATGCAAATAAGTGAAATAAAAAAAGGTCCGATGTAACGGCTTGTTGTTTCTTTCGCAACTGGGTAATAAATAGAGGAAAAAAGAAGTGTTTTTAATTTAGATGAAGCATTACCGTCTCCATTTTCTAGTTTAATCGATAGATTGTGTGCGTTTTTAAAAACAAGTCCAAGATCCATGCAGAGTCTAAATTTGCTTGCCCCACTTTCTATAATTTTTAAAGCAGTAAAACTTTTATATTTTTTTGTTTCCGAAACAAATTCTCTACAGGCTCTTAGGAAAGACCCGATACTATCTGTAAGAGCATTTAATTCTGCTAATGCACTTCTTGTTTTTCCATCTATTTCAGTAAGATTGATTTTTGCAGTTTGGCATACTTCAAAGAGATTAACATATTCCTTGGAGCTAAAGTAGGCAACCCGTTTAGGAAGTTCGCCGATGAGTTTTAAAGCTGCATTTGTTGCGGTATAGGTGATGCGGCTCTCGTCTACATATCTAGCAACTCCTTGCCAAATAAGTCTATTCATAGCAGTTTTTGGAGAGATTTTGTCTAAGAACTGAAGAAGCCTTTCACCCGGAAATTGCTTTGCAGTACTACGTAAAGAGATTTGCAATGCAAGTAGCTTTATTACAGGATGATTTGCAAGATCTTTGTTTATTGCAGCTTCGCTTAGGTAGGCTATCTCTCTACAGATCACTAAAAGATCCATTTTGTTGACATTAACCCATTCAAGAGTCTTGTCTTGAATGGAAGGGAATAAATCTGTAAGACTTTCAGAATGCTCGTTCAATAGAAAAGCAATAAAATCAAAAATCCCTTCAATTGGATCTTCATTTTTCTTTATTTTTTGAATTTGATGATTCCACAAAGCTGTTTGAGTGGCAATTTTTGCGGTTTTGATTGCGGCTGCACGAAGATCTGGATCGCTTAGTCCTTTACTCAAAGATGAAGCAAAGTTTGAAGCTCCGTTTGTAATCGAGCTACCTAACCTCTTGTACCAAGGAAGGGGGAATGATATTTGCGAAGGTGCTTGTACAAAAATAGGTTGTTCCACGAGTTCTGTAAAAAAAGCATCTACACGCACTGTGGTATCGCCTCTTCCAATTAAAGCTCCAGGCATTTCTGTGCGCTCAGCTGGACTTTCTCTTTGAATAACTAAAGATGGTGTTGTTTGAATTGAATTTCGCGAAAAGGGTTCCATATAACAAATCTCTTATTAATAAATTTTAATTATGCCATTAAGTATAACTTCAGTCGCTTTATAAATTCTAGTTAAATAAATTGTTTAACTTTTAGAGAGCGCCAAGCAGGGCGCGCAAAATCGGTTAGTCTTTCTGTTGAATCGAATGCATTTTTTGTGTGGTTTAAACTCTGCAGTATGATCATTTCTGGATTGCAAATTTTGTGCTTGCGCTTTTTATTATTTATTTCATAGGATATATATCCTTTTTTTAGATTGATCAATAATAAGAGAAGAGCGAGAGCGAAATTAAAAAAGCAGTAAATTTATAATTAAAAAAAGACACGACGAATATAATGGAGGCAGGATGCTTAGTTCAATTGGAAGCTCGGGCGCTTTAGGGATAAAAACTAATTTATTTGAAGGTGACGCTAAAGTTAAAGCATCTACTAAAGAAGCTCAAGCGACTGATGTCGCCTTGGATGTAATTTCTACAGGAGCTCGGGGTCAGTTAGTGGGTTTAGGCTTCTCTGGTAGAGTGCTTAGTCCATTGAAAAAAAGACCGCTTCAAGAGTCCCCTCCTTTAGTCAAAAGTGAAAACAAAATACGTAAGAAAAAGGACGGTAGTAAGCCCGACTGGAAAGATTATGAAAGGCAAATAACTGCAGCAGCTCTTAAGGCAGTCTATTTGGATGAGCACGGATATAGAGTTGTAAAGAGTAAGCATGAAGAAGTTCCCCCAGATCAGCTTTTTAATGACAAGATAAGAGAACTTTGTATTCAGGATGAAAGACCGATATTTTCTCTTGATAAAAGGGTGTTAAAACATTTGCTTGCGAAGTGGGCTAAATTTGGGGTTAAATTTCCTGAAAAAGAATTTATAGACTTTCCTCACTATGCAAAAATAGATTTATGTGAAAGTGAAAAAGTTCCTGAATTTGAGGATGCTTGTTGGACACCTGAGCGAAAAGAAGTTTTAGCGCGAGCGGTTATATTGGCCTGTTGTGATCCAAAAGATGAATCAAATATAAGACGTGCTTATTCAAATAAAGACGAGCGTACGATTGTAGAGGTTGTTAAAGCTCATATGGATAAGCTTTGCTTGGAATTAAAACTAACCCCATTTTTATTGAATGACTGGCAATTAGGTCGCTTGGTAACAAATAGGTTTCCTGTTGGTCATCCGGTTGACATAGAGAAGTTTAAATATTCGTCAATTACAACTAACATTTACACCCATAAAAATTTCGGCGATATTCACTCAGAAAAGAGCTCTATTGCAGTTGTTGAGAGAGCATCTGAAGATCAGGGTGGTGGTAGTAGCAGCGGTGGTGGTAGCAGCTCTTCTAAAACTCTGACTAATGCTTGTGGAGGGGGGGGCAGGTGCTGGGGAGACTTCTAGTGAGATTGGAACTAGGCAACCTTTAGAAGTTTCAAGTGCTGATAAGGAAGCGAAATGGGATTGGTTTGGAGAGGATTTAGATGCATTTCTAACTGCCAATGGGATCCCTCCTGACGATTCTAACTTATTAGATTTTGTCGGGAAGAAGCTTCCCTGACAAAAAAAGATTAAAATTTATCCTTATCTACATGATAGAGAATTAAATAAACCCAAAATTCAGGTTCGAAATTGTTCGACCTATAGCAGAAATATCTTTCGCTGGGCTTGGGGACATGCTTGTGGGAACTCTTGTTGGATCTATTCCTTTTTCATGTACAGGTTCCATAAGACTTGATAAGAGTTTGTAGGCTAATTAAATGCAATATATTGTACCCTCAAATTAAAATTATTTTCCATAAATGAAAGTTTTTATTTCCTTAATTTTCTTAAGTGTGCTCATCCTTATGCTGAGAGGTAGGTAAAAAATGAAAAAAGACGGGTTTAGTGAAATTCTTGATATAATGCGAGACCTTGATGTAAATCAAGAATTTAAGGAATTTTTAGGGAATGAGAAACAGTTAAAAGAGATTGTGGCAAAAGAGAGTGAAGATGTGCAAAAGACGCTCCAACATCTTTCGACTTATGGTAGTTTGAAGGGTATTACCGATAAGGTGAAAAATCTCATGAGGAAGGCCAAAGAGGGGAGGGTGAGTTATGATCAATTAAAAGAGTCTCTGCAAAAGGCTGCTAAGATCACAACAGATGAAGTGTTAGAAGTATATCAAATTGCCCATCAACTTTTTTCTGAACGGAAATATGAAGAAGCGCGTGCGATTGCTACATTCTTAAGTTATTTAAATCCAGAGATATCAGCTTTTTGGAGAATGTGCGGATCTTGCTATTGGAATCTCGGTAATGAAAAAGCGGCTCTTGGTCCGTTTATCTATGCTTCCATGTGTAATGCTCTTGAGGTAGAAAATCACCTTTCAGCGCTCGATTGTCTTATCAAGCTTGGATTTACACAAGAAGCTTTGAATTATTGCGCTACAGCAAGAGAAGTGCTCACTGAAGCAAGCCAGTGGGATGACATCAAGAAAATCGATGCAAAAGCTGCTAGAATATAACATTTCAATAGTGAGGTATATATGTGTTCGTCGCCAATTCAACCAGTACCCGGAGTACCCGGAGCACCTAGCGGAACAAGTGATACTCCACGTGCAGCACTTGCGCCAACACCTGATCATGTTAGTCGGGAGTTAAATACAGATTTTGGAGATATTCAAAAACAGAAAGTGCTGACATCTAACTGGAAGATGAAATTAGGGATTGCTTTAGGTGTACTTGTTGGGATTGTTGTTTTAGCAATTGTTCTAGGTGCTGTGATAGCTTCTCACGGCGCATTAGGCGCTGTGCTTGGTATTGTTGCAATAAAGTTGTCTCTTGGCGCTAAAGTCGCTGCACATGCGATGCATGTCGGTAGTATTGGTGCTAAAGCAATTTCTGCAGTTGCAACGGCTATTGTTTTTTTGGGTGGAGGAACAATTGCAGGTAAATTGTTTAATAAGGGAGAGCAGGAGGCGCTAGAAACTCTTATTCCCGAGAGTCTAAAGAAATTTAAGGAATTTGAGAAAAGTTTGAAAATCACAGTTACAGAAAGTGAAATTGAAGAGCATCTAACCAAAACTCAGGCGACGGTTCTATCGGTCCAGTCAGGAAGAAATTTTGTTCAAGCGGGAAGAAGAGCAAAACTCCACTATGCTCCGAGTGCATACGAAGGATTTTCTGGTATTGTTAAAAAGGTGGTAAAAGCGTTTGGACATTTCTGGGGAGTTGTTGCTAGCACAACTATGAAGTCGCTATTTGATGGAAAACAGTATGCCCTATATAATTCCAATCACTTCCATGAGAAGAGTTTAAAGATTCAGTCAGCTGACGGTGTTGCGGATAAGCTTACAGAATTGAATGTCTTAAGATCGACTCAGATAGAGCAGTATGTTGGGAAATTGGATGCTCTTGGAGTTGCCTATGCAAAAGCTCCTGAGCTATTAGCTTATGATCGAATTATTGCCAAACTAGAAATACTGAAAAGCAAACTTCCATCTGAATTTGCTCAAATTGATCCTAAAATTCTTGAAGCAAAAGAGAAAAAATTAGAATTAATTAAAAAAAGGTTGACCCCGAACGAATTGGGGAGTATTTCAGGGAACTCGGGACCGGTAAAGAGTCTTTTGACCATCAGCGAAGATATCATGAAATTGCCTGAACTTACTGAAGAGGCAAAAGGTCAAATCTTAGAAGCAGTTTCGATTCTTTTAAGACAAAACAGCGAATGTACAATCAATCATGTAAATCGGCTTATTCTAATCCTGGTTGAAAATAGTAACCTTTTAGTTGCTAATGACAGATTTTCTACAAGAGAGCATACGATAAAATATGCTGAGAAATTTGCTGAAGCCTATAGAAGTGGATCGCTTGCACCGCCTTTTATTGATACTTCTAGTTCTGATTCCCCAGCAACAATATTAGCTCAAATTTCAACAAGAAACCTTTCACCAATGAGTACAATATCTGGACATCATCTTTTACTTAGAACGTTAGATGTTGCTATTTCTGCGATTCATGCTATGCCCATTACTGGTTCGTCTGCTCTTGCTGCGAGCTTAACTGCATATGCTGTAACAAAAGAAAAAGGGGGCAGTTTTATAAAAGTTACCCGAAAGGTTGGCTCTGCAGTTGCAGGGGCTTTTGCTGAGATTCGAAAATTGCCAGGTGTGCTGGGAAGGTGAGGGGGAAGGTTAATCTTCCGCTGTTTGGAATGGAATGACTTTACAAATCTGATTCTAAGCCCTTAGTAATAGAAAGGATTACTTTTTTCATGCGGTTGATTGCTAATGAGCAAATTTTGAAATGTTCTAATCTCTTCTTAGTTTGAGAGTAAATTGCGGACATTTTGTCAGTGCATTTGTACACAACTCCACTAAATCCTTTTTCAAGGTTTAGAATATCTTCTAGGCCAGAGCTTGGGAAAATTGTTCCTTCTTTGCACGGCCAATATTCAACTACGAATATGCCATCATTTGCAGTGTCTTGATTGCCCAGCAAATAACAAAGATCTTTGGGTAGCGTACCTTCAATTAATCGTAATCTTAATGCTGCAATATGAGGTACTCGATCTTGAAAAATTGTGCTCATACGAATATCGGTATCATCACTTGCGTGATCTTTAATGGGAGCTTTGGTAGAAACTCCTCCTTGAATTGCAAGGATTCCAACGGCAAGTGTCTTGAAAAATAACGATATGCTCATATGAACTATTCCTAAAGTTGTTGTTAAGAAATTATATATATAACACTTTTTGAAGTATAGCGAAAAAACCAAGAAGAATCAGTTTTTAAATATTTTTGCTCGAATGGTTACACCATTTATGTTGTATAAAATTTGCCACTTAAGAGAAAATAGATAGGAAAAATAGTGAGGTGTTATGGGTGTTCTTGAATGGTTAAATGTTAGAACGATGAAATTTTATGCAGCAATTGCAGCTTCTGCGATTATCCTTGTTGCTTGGGCGCAATGTTTTCAAATTATTTCACCGGGTACAGTTGGAATAAAGGTTAATTTGCTAGGTGATAGCAGGGGAATTAATACCGAAACCCTTTCGACCGGTATGCATTGGGTTGCTCCTTGGGTGCGGATTTATCGCTTTCCTATATTTATGCAAAACGATACATGGGAGGCAAAAAACGAAGAATTTAATTTCCAAACAAGTGAAGGTCTATCCGTTTTTGCGAATCTTGGAATTTCTTACCATTTAGACAGGGACAGCATTCCTCATATTTTTGCTGAATATCGAAGAGGAATTGATGAAATCACGCATGTATTCTTAAGAAACTATATTCGTGACGCTTTAAATAAAACAGCTTCTAAAATGAAGATTGAAGATTTGTATAGCTCTGAGAAGCAAGACTTTCTTGAGGGAGTTGAGGCTATTTTAAAGTCGGTTCTAGATAAGAAAGGTATTATGATTGATAAGCTTTACTTAATTGGGAAATTTCATCTACCTGAAACTGTAGTGCATGCGTTAAATCTAAAGATTGAGGCAATCCAAAGAGCGCATCAAAGGGAAAATGAACTTAAGGAAGCCGAAGCTGTAGCTAGGAAGCAAATGGCGCTTGCTCAAGGTGAGGCTAACGCTCTTTTAATTAAAGCGGGAGCTGAGGCAGAAGCCAATAAGTTAGTAATGGAATCTATCAGTGAAAAATTAATCATGCTCCAAGCAGTTCAAAAATGGAATGGCCAGCTACCTCAAACCCTAGCAAAAGACATCACAGGAATATTGAAAGAGCTAAAAGAGTGATAATATCGAATTAGAACTGATTTCGATAGGGGTATCAGAAGTTTTTGGGGTAATTAAAAAATTTTTATCACAAGCGCTTCTGATTTCCTTATATAGCCTGTTAGCAAACGGCTTGTAAAAGCGATCTGTAAATTCTTCCTTTCTAAGTAGCTGAAAATAATTTGGTTTTAAAATGACGGGGCTACCCTTCGCATCATAATCCCAAACTCCGTGCTCTTTCCAAATACAATTACCTTTCCATGCCCGCACGCTTTTTCGGTTGATAATCTCATGTCCCACTGGAAGTCCAAGCATCCCGACACCATATTTTGTTACGCTAAGAGAGCTGCCATTTGCTAGAGCAAATCCTTCAAGGGCAGTGGGCATAAATCCAAGTTTAACATCGCCAGTTACTTTATCAAGCTTGGTATTGCCAATATACCCCTTTGAAATCTCATTCATTGTGGCAATCGTTAAAATATTTTTGTTGTGTTTAACTCTTTCCGCTAAACTTTTCACAAATGCAAGGTATTGATCTTGAAGAAAGTGCTGTATTGGTAATTTGGGCGCATACGTATCACCCGCCCAAAACAAAGTAAACATCGTCATAGCTGCCAATTTTGACAAATTTGTCTGCCAGAAAAGATACGGAAATGGCGTCTTATTGTTCAAATCATATTCATGCTGCGTAGATGCAGCAAGAGTCTCATAAAAATTTTCCGGAATCAAGCCCGCCAAATCAAAAACCCATTTCGGCGCCCCACTTCCTCCCGAAAACCTAGAAAACACATCTTGGTGCGGATCAATATCAACAAAGATACCATTTTTCTCAAAAAGATCAATCAGACTTTTAAAATAAGAGAGATACTCCTCATCAAACTGCCCCGGCCCCTCATGCATGACAGCTTCCCATGGAACCGAAACCCGCACCCAATTCATCCCGAGCATCTTCAGATTTCTAACATGCTCCTCAGCCACATCCATCGGCCATGGCCTACCCACATAAGAGACATCCTTCCCTTCATAAAAAGTAGGCAACGTAGCCGGAACCTTCGCAGGCAAATTCACCCCGCGAAACAAAATCGCCCGTCCCCCCTCATCATAAAACTGTGAGTTAGTCCTCTCAACCATGCCTTCCCAATATCACGATGATTATTTATCATCAATCAGGAAAATTCACAGTAGGCACCTTGAGTTGACCCATCACTTTTGCATGTTCCGCTAGTATCTGCATTGCATTGAGAACCGTTGCAACATTCTCCTGCAAAATTACAACCCATCGGAGGGACAACCATAAATGATTTTGATTCAGGTAAAGTGCGGTCGCGATTGGGAGGGCCAACATTATTGGCACCACATGATCCACTTGCCGCGGTTATTATATTAGGTGCATTTGAAGCAGCATTAGGTGGTAATTCTGTCGGATTTGGTCTAGCAGGTAATGAAACCGCAGGACAATAGGGGAGCTTTGATGTGGGGAGGAGACAATCTTCACAAATAGGAGTAAATTGTATTTGGGCAATATTAAATGTTGCTGTATCCCAAGTAACACATTGTGTAGCAGGTATAGTTTCTCCATCTGCAGTTGTCATAGGAGCAGCGCCAGATGGACAGGGACAGACACCATTATTAGGTAGAGTGCTATTAGCGCAGCAAACAGAACATCCGGCCCAACCGGGATTCCAGGGGCCTACAACCATTCTTGTCGCTGTCATTGGAACGTTATCTTGGCCGTAAGTGTTTCCAGTCCATCCACATCCCCATTCAATATCATCGACAAACCATTTAACAAATCCAGGAATTCTTGCTGTAGGATAATTTGGATATGCGGTAGCATTAGTAGGATTTGGAATAGCATTTGGGGATATTTTATCTGGAGTCGGATCTATACCTGAATGATAGAGAATAGAAAGTTTATGATATTTTCCGTCATTTAAATTTATCTGTGTTTTTGTGGTAGGATCTTCTGGCATATAAGTATGCATCGTGAAGTTTGAACCATCTCCACCTGCTTGTCCGCCCCAACCATTTAATCTTCCTGTGCTGTTTGTGAAATTAAACGAATAATCAGGGCAACTTCCGTTCATTTCGATATCAATTTCTGTATTTCTAAAGGGGCTTGGTTCATTTAGAATTTTAGGGCCGCCCGCAACGCTATAATCAAGACCATGAAAAATCCAGAATGCAAATGTACAGCCTATTGGATTAGCAGGACCATTTGTTGGTTGTGATGTATCTGTGTTCATTAAGACGTTTTTATTAGCATCTAATACTTCATTCAGTTTAACCCATACATCCCATTGACCTGATCCATAGTAGCCGTTTGACATAATAAATGCGCTGGAATTGGATGTGACACCTGTATCATCATAATTTTCTACATTTAGTTGCATTACGTTCGTATTGCTTCCAAAATTCAAAGTGCTGCTCAAGTATGTGTCAGTATCTGTTACAATATTAAAGTTATCTACAAAATTACCCGTATGGGAAAATCCATTAAATAGCGTTAATCCTTGTGGCCAACCAAGCAGTTCTTTTAGATCTCCTGAGTTTGCCGTTTCGCCAAATAAGACACATTGCTTGCAATCCTTATTTGTTGCGCTCTCAGGCAACCTCCATAAAATGGCATCGCTACCATTCGCTGATGAAGTAGTGGAAGGTTTTGTCAGTAAGGCTGGATGAGGATTTTGAATTCCATAAATCTCACCACCTATTGCGTTAATTTGAACATTTTTTATTCCAACGCTAAGACTTTTCTTATAAATTTGAAATTGAAGATCTAGATTTATAGGGGTTGCAGGTGTGATAAATGTTATGGGTGCATTGCCAGCAGTATAATGAGTTGATGGCACGAATCCAGTTGCTGTTGATACATCTGATGTAAAAGTTAAGGATGTATATTGAAATGTAGTTCCCGTTATATCATTAATATAGATATCAAAAGTGTTATTTGACGGTGGAATTGTTGGGTTTGTGTTTTCGATAACCATAATATCAAAACTTAGTGTATAAGTTGTGTTAGGGGCTAGTCCAAAGGATCCCATAAACCAGCCCATAGATCCTTTCAAATTTGCTTGCTCAACCGTAATTGTTTGGCAAGAGCAACCCTGAATAGCAAGATAGCTAGAAATGCCGGGCTGGTTTGGCGCGCAAATTGGGGATTGTGTTTTTGCATACATTGAGTATAAGGGATTTGATGTGTCGAGACATACAGCTGCCCCTGTGCAATTTCCCGTACCTGCAGAACATATACCGGTTCCTTGGGCAGAGCCGCTGCAGCCTGGATTGCTTTTTGGATCCTGACCACAGGTTCCTGAGCCATTTTGACAAGTGCTGGAACATGTTCCTTCGCAACTACCCGAACAGGAGCCTGTCCCATTCACACAAGTAGGTACCGGGGCAGATGGTTTACAGTAATCACCAACATCCGAACAAGGGTTAGAGGGACATACAATGCTGTACGCGAGTGTGCAATTGCCTCCTGAAGTTCCGTCACTATTATCAGGAAAAGTACATACTTCCTTGTCTGTATGGCACGAGCAAGCCCCGGCTCGGGGAGGCGGTACGGTTGGCGGGTTAGTTGATGGTGGGTTGCAGATGCCGCTACAAGATTCATTTGCGTTAATTTGACACATTGGTTCAGCGTAAGTGCATGTGCCTGTACATGTTCCGCTGCAATCCCCAATGCCTGTTCCGCCTGAAGGTAATTCGCAAACCTTACTTAAGGTGCAGTCTCCTGTGCAAGTTCCAAATCCACCTGTGCAAGTGTAGCTATTGTCTATATTGCAAGTTCCAACATTTGGAGTGCATGAACCAACGCAGCTTCCTGTTCCACCCTGACAAACGGTATTTACATCGCATGTGCCTTTGCAGGTACTTGCGCAAGAAGCAGTAGTAACTAGATTCTTACTTGAATCTAGACACACAATTGCATTGCCTGTGCATGGGGCTCCGCAAGATTGGCTTTCAGGAGCCATATTAAGAGCTGGCGGATAATTCCAACCGGGAGAAACAGTTCCTTGTGTTTCTGTTTGCACACCCCAAAAATTCGAATTAAAGACTAAATTTTTGCTGCTTGTTTTGTTTAGATTAATATACCAGTAGGGATCTGTATAAGGAAGAGGGCCCTCGTAAAGTTCTGCATTAGCAAAATCCATGTAACCATTTGGATTCCCGCTTACATTCGGGGGGATCTCAATGGAAACTGTAAATGCATCGAAGGTTGTTTCAGGCTTTGTGCTTCCTGCATAATAAGCTTGAACAGGATCACCAGTGGTATTATATGCGTTAACAATTGCGCTCGGTTCCGTTGATCCGATTGTAAAAGTAAAGGCTGCTTGTTGCCAAATTCCTGTAAAATTCGAATAAAACTGATAGTTAGCAGCGTTGCTATATGCGGCTGCTCTTTGACAACTTGTTGAGTCATCACTCGTAGAGCACGCTACAGCCTTTCCGGCGCTATCATCATTTCCTTTACTTCCTTCATTTTCTAAGTATTGCTCACTTTGAAATGAACCAAGGATAGATGTTGTCTTATAGGACGGCTCAGAAGGTCCGTCGTTACCATAAACAGTTATCTTAGGTGTGTAAGTTTGATTATTTCCATTGATGGCTAAGTTTGCGCTAATAGGGTTATTAGTTCTATACCAAATTGAAAATGAATAGAGTTTGCCCGGAACAAGACCACCAGGGGGTTTGTACGTTTGATAAATTACCTGGGTGCTATTAGGTGGAGCGCTAGCTGGACAATTGCATGCAGGAGGAGGTGTCGGAGGATTGGTATTAGGGAAATTAGTTGAATCACACCATCTGCCTAAAGTTGGCTCGGCTGGATTAATAAGATTGTCAGGTCTGCATCCGCCGCCTTCACTTGCTGAATATATGCATCTCCCTCTCGGGCATCCAGTATCACCAACTGCACAAACTCCAAGACAAGAAGTGATAGGCATTTGAACAGTCATGTATTCTGAAAAAAGAGAGTCGCTATTAATATTTATTACGGGATCATTTGGGTCAATATTTGTTTGATTACATTGATTTGGTGTAGTTGGAATATAACAATTAACTCCGTTGCAACATTTGCCAGCATCTGTACCCCCAGAAATCAAAAATGGACCGGCTGTTGTTGATGGCTTCACATTTACAGCGCTTGAAGCTCCAAGTTCTGGTTGAAAAATCCAAGATGAATTGGTGTTTGTAACATTTGCAAAAATTCCATCATTAATTAGATTAAGATAAGCGGATGAGGATAGTGTTGTTATAGAAATAGAAAGGGCGGGTGATATGGAGCCAGGTGTAAATATAGGAAATGCGTTATCTGGCTGTGCCGGTGGTGGCGTTACGGCAAATACGCTATACCAGTAGGTAGTCCCTGGGAGTAACCCCGAATCAGCATTTAAAAGTTCTGTTGTATTTTCCGAAAGTGGCAGATCTCCAAAGTGTGTTCCTGTTCCCACATAAACTATAGTTGAACTTCCGTCTTGTATGAATTGAGGGGCAGATTTTGCATTCGGTAATGATCTGCAGACAACATATCCTGCTAGATTTGTAGCAAGACCAGAGGGAGGGGGAGTCCAGTTTAAACTCACCCAAGTAACTCCTGGCTTTCCAGAAATCGTAACAGGACCTTGGAAAGTAGGATCTACTTTCCAATTGCCATCATAATAAGCATATGTATTAAGTTGGGGGGCGCCCATACGTATAAACCTAATTAAATATTAAGGAAGAGGTACAGTTGTTGGTATCACATAATTATTTTTTATTATGTAGTTATTTAATTGGGTGACTAAACCAAGTTTTGTGCCAGCATCAAAACACGTAATGAAAAGGCCTGCTCCTAATGGTAGCTGAATAATATTCCAAGTAGGGTCATTTGAAGTTAATGCTGCTGATACAATAGGGTCAAAGGCTACTAAGTTATTATAAAAATTCCATGCATTTAGGTAGAAAGTTGCCTCAGGCTGACCTATGACTCCGTTTGTTACACATTGATTAACTAAACTAGAATCACATGTTTGTGAGCCTAGTGGACAGCAACTACTTATGATGTAACTTGAATACTCACCGAGAACTTCTTTATATGCGCTGCGCCACATTTCAAAAATAGATAAATTACCTGCTGAATCTGACCCAGATGGGCATTTACCCATTTTACCATCATAGCAAAAAGCATACATACTACCGCAAAGAGTAGGATCTGGATTGACAATCATCAGTCCTGAGGTAGGATCCTTTATAAGAAAAGATTGGAAAAAATCCCAATTAGCAATAGCTAAGCCTGAAGCGATATTAGGGGTAGATGGTATTGAATTGCTCATTATAACACTCCTTTTTTAATTGTGATATTTATTTGAATTTAATATAACAAACACTTGGTATTATATAACTCACTCTAATTAAGTTAATTATCAAGTGTTGCCTTAAAAGATTAGTGGTTAGCGTTATATGAATAAATACGAGATTGCTATTATTTAGATAGTATAAAATTAATTTGGGAGAAAAAAATATGTCAAATATAGTTCCTTCTGTCCTTGCAAAGGCAAATTGGGAATTTGCCTTAGATTTAATAACAATGTTACAGAGTGCTAATTCGCAATACTTTCTCTGTCAAAATATGGCAGAAAGTACGCTGGGTGATTTTAATTATTGTATGCCAGGGCAATGTATAACGACCAATAATTGCACTGATATCGGTGGGAGTCCTGCAAATTGTTTTTCAATTTTCAATAATAGTTGGGAGAATGTGGGGCAGCCATCATTAATTAATTCACTTACTCAAATATACAATGAATATCTTGGAGCAACCCAAACATTAACAGCTAATCAACAAACATTTCTTGGAGATCTGTCCGTATGGCTTAAGCCATTTTTAGAAGGCGATTTCAATAGCTACATTAACGAATCAAAGAGCACTCTTAATATGGATGCTACAGGAATGACACTTCTATGCTCAAGTGGAGCAAGTGCAGGAATGGTAGATACTCTTAATAAATATATTACTACTAACAATCTTGTGTTTCCATCAAATGCAACTCTACCTTAATAGTCTAATTTGATCGAGCTCTGGCTTTTATACAGCTGGAGCTACCATCACTTTGCTGCTGACAGATGCGGTAGGGATAGTTGGAGTCTCCGTCTACTTGGTAGATGGATAGATTTTCTTGGTTAGGCCAATTTTGGTAGGTGTTGACGTCGTCTGCACTAATTACCCAGGTGTTAGTGTTTGCAATTGCTGCATTTGCGCAGGTGTAGAAAGAAAGGCCGACGAGGAATGCGCCGCCGGCAATCCAGCCGGGACCATAGTAGGAATAGGGGCCGTACCAACCGCCATTGCGCCATCCGCCATGACCGTGATAGTAAGAGTGGTTATGCCATTGTCCTCTGCCTCTATGTCCTCGATTGCCATGTGGGTGACCACTGCCATCATGCCTGCCACCACCACCGTGCCTGCCACCGCCATGACCAGCATCAGGTCTTCCGCCGCCTCTGCCACCACCGTGGCCGCCTCCACCTCGCCGGTGATCGTGATGGCATTGTCTGATACCAGAATTTTAAATGATTTAAAGAATCTTGTATTCGAGGCAGTCACTTTTCTTGAGATAGGTTACGCGACAGGTTTGATCAGCGATATGAATATTTCAATAATAAAGAAA
>CAZKFL010000020.1:10484-35877 GCA_964552055.1 uncultured bacterium | reverse complement strand
TTCATCGCCGATGGTACTATACAGAAGAGTATGGGAGAGTAGGACGCTGCCAAGTATTGTGGCCCTTCCTTTATTGGAAGGGCCTTTTTTATTTCATAAGTCATAGAAATTTTTTAAGTTTTCTTATGTATTAAAAAACTTCCAAATGCGCTCAATTCTCAATTCAGATTGAGTCGGCATCACCGGTTTCCATCGATCTGTCTCAGGTTTACGCTCTTCAGCTATGAGCCAACGATAAATAGCTGTGTCGTCATTCTGATTTTGGACATAAAAAGGGACTATAACTTCTATGTAATGAGTACCTTCAATTTCTTCATGTTTAGGAATGTATTTTTGATGAGATTTTACTTTGATGAAATTTGTTGCATCGGATTTATTTTCTCTTTTATACACAATATATATCGGCCTCTCAGTATTCTCCTGATTAATTTTATCAAGACCAGCTTTCAGTTGGTCTAATTTTTTTGATAATTGCACCATAATAAATCCAGGAATGCCCAAAGCTGCTATAGTAACTGTAAATAAAGCAATAAAGCCTATAACCATAAAAATGTCTTTGACAAGATGGCTGATTTTTTCAAAAAGTGTGCTATCTTTTTGCGTATACGAATATGGTTGGAGCAATTTTCTTAAGCAAGTTGGTGTAACTTTTGAGTCATTTGATGGATGATATGTGGACGTATTAGGCAAAGCCTCATTAAGCATCTGACTTGGTGTGCTAATATCCATAATATATGATCCTCAAGTTTGTATTTATAATAATTAGTTAATACTTATAATTATAACATAAGTTAGTAGTTATTTTCAATAATTTCCTTTACGTATTTAATATTAAGTGTTTGCGTAGTCTTGTTTGATTTGCGCTATCTGACTGAGGCTTAGTTGGTTCAGTTAGTTTTAGGCTATTTAAGTAGGGTGATAGCCCATCGCCCTATGGTCACTCAAATGGCGCCTTCCTTTGGGCGGTGAGTCATAAAATTTATCAAGGATATGATACGTGAATAAGAGAGTCTCTTTTGATCCTTGTATACATTTCAAATATGCTTATAATTTATGCACTAAAGCAAATAACTAGGGGATTTTTCATGGATTGTATATCTGGCCGTGTCTATAAATCATTAGATAAGAATTGTAGCATAAGTATTTATTATCGATATCCTGATATTGTTTTATATTGTGACAAAGTAAAGAGGGCTGTTACATCAATTGAAATGGATCGCCTTTTTGGTATAAGACATTTAGATTTTATTCATAATAAACATTTACTAGATTTTTATCGAAATAGATGTTGTGATTTCTATAAGGCTCTTCCTATTGGGATTAGGCCGGCTGATAAATACGCTACAATGGTATATGCAAAGGTAATTACAAAACTCGGATTTGGCGAGTGTGGTGAATCATCCCAAATGTTTCGATATAAATTTTGCAAAGATTCTGGTATGGATGGAGTGCAAATGTCTTTGTCGTTATATCAATCTGCTAATCGAAAAATAAATCATGCGCTATCTCTCTTTATACCAAGAGAAAATGTAAGTAAGATTTCTATGTTCGAGCAACTTTTAGAGAAAAGGTTAAATATACTAACATTAAAAGATGTAGTAGGACTGTTTCCAGATGCTTTTCTAACGGATATCTTTTTTAGAGAGGCTGACCTTTTAGTTAATTTTTCTCGCTGTAAGTCTTTGTTTAAATATATTTGTATGGTAGATCTTAACTCTATAAGGATTATTGATTCTCAAGATTCAAACGATGACGACTTAAGAGCGACTGTTGCTAAAACTAAAGTGTGTGCTGGTCTGATTTTAGGAAAAATAACTGCTATATCTAGAGAAGAATTCCGCATAACCCCTGAATTAAGTCTGACATATGACCTATATAGACTTAGAGCGGATAACTTTGAGGTTAATGTATTCAGGAAGCTTATGCCAACAATTTCTTGGCATAAGTCAGGATCTTGTCTTGTGATGGTAGATTCTCTGCGCGTAACGAATCAGGTTATTCAATTTTTAAATGATTTTGATCATGAAGGGAATAAATTTGAATTTTTTGAATGTGAGAGTTCACGATTTCCAGGCAAAAAATTTCTAATAGTTAATCTAAATCTCTGGTAAAAATCAAACGACTTTGAAGTAAATAAGAGTATAAGAGAGTGCGAGTCTTCCCGCTATAAACTTTTTAGCGGAAAGACTTTTTTGTTTTTGCTCTTCAAATTGGTATTAAAGACTCATCGGTTTAGAGGGTGTAGAGCCCCCGGACCGGTTTTGCAAGAAAGCTTGTAATTGGGAAAGTGGCAGAATTTCTAGTATATTTGGAGTACGAACTATTTTCAAAGGGGAATGCCATAAGCGCAAGAATTCCCGATAGAATCCAAATAGGCAATCCTATAATTCCTAGTGTAATTTTGCCAGCTAACTTTAATTTCCCTGAAGTCTTTATACCTTCTGAGCTTAAGGATGCTCGTCCTAAATTATGGTTAGTGGGATCTAACGGGCTCATAATTACCTTCCTTTGAGTGTTTTTTAGGGTAATTATATCATAAAAATTATTTTAATTCAAAGTCGCATTTTCGCCTGCCGACACTCTGTAGTGTCTAGCAGGCTCTAAGGCAAAAGCTTCTTGCAATGCTTTTGTAAATGGTCCTAGAGGGATTTCTTGTTTATTGATTTGGGTAATGGGAAGGATTTCGCGGATGGTGGAGGTGGAGAAGGCCTCGGTAATGAGGGGGAGGCTAGAAAGAGGGATAGGCCCCTCTTTTAGGGGAATGCCGTTTTCCTTAGCTAAGTTGATGACGATGGCTCTTGTTATGCCAAGGAGCATTTCATCTTTTGGAGTGTAGAGGGTGCCGTTGATTACTGCAAAAAAGTTGGATTTGGTGAGTTCGAGGAGGTGGTGATCTTTGCTTAGAAAGATGGCGTCATCTGCGTTCACTTCTGCAGCTTCTTTGAGGGCAATGAGCGCAGCTGTATAGGAAGTTGATTTTATTGGATAGAGATGCCTTGTGAGAGATGTGGTAATTATTTTTATACCGGTTTCATAGTGCGCAATTGGAGGTAACTGTATGGGATCAGCAAGTGCAAGGAAATCGGGTTTCCCGGATTCGTCTTCCGAGAGGTAGATGCGGATAACGATATCATCAAAGGGGTTTTTTTCTAAGAGTTCTGCAATGATTTCGAAAGTGTTATTTGGGTAGTTTAATTTTAGGAGTGCCGCATTTTTTTTCAGCCGTTCTAAGTGTTCCTTTAAATAAAAAGGTTCTTTTCCATAGGTGCGAAACAGTTCGAAGGCTGCGTAGCCACGGGTAAAGCCGAGGTTTTTGACGCTGATTACAGCCTCTATTTGGGGTAAGAATAATCCGTTATGGTAACAAAAAAATTGCATAATATTAGAATAAAACTTATGGATAAAGATGCACAAGAAAAAAGAGTTTCCATGGCATTTTTAGAGACAACTGAAGAGTTAGTAGAGCTACTGCAAATGATCTTAGAAGATGTTCCTAAGATGCTTAAGGGGAATAAAACAGCAGCGCAGCGTATTCGGACAAAGACTATCAAAATTACTAAAGTATCTAAAGTTTGGCGCAAAGAATCGCTTGATCAAGAAAAGAAAAAAAATTCTCGTAAGAAAAAAGAAAAGAAAAAAAAGCGTCTGTGATATCCTATTTTCCTTATGGATGTCAGGTGTTGTCATATAGGTATTTGCGGGGGCTGTAAGTTTCAACAAGTTCCTTATATAGAGCAGGTTGCAAATAAGCAACGTCTAATCGAAGAACTGTTTGTCCCTCATTTTGTTGATTCTATTATTGGGTCGAAGTCCCCATGGTCGTACCGGGGCAAGATGGAATTTAGCTTTTCTCAAGATAAAAAAGGGGAGAAGTATCTAGGCCTTGTAATGCCAAAAAGCCGTGGCAAAGTCTTTTCTTTAACCGAGTGTCATATTGGCTTTCCTTGGATGGCCGAGGTAGTTAAAAGTGTCCGCTCTTGGTGGGAGAAAGGCCGTCTTGAAGCATTTTTTCCGCCGAAGGGAATTGGCAGTCTAAGAACGCTGACTATGCGCTCTTCGAGAGATGGTAAAGAAAAAATGGTGATCCTGACTGTTTCTGGTGATTCTACATATGCACTCACAAGAGATGAATTAAATAGTTTTGTGATCGCAGCAAAGCCAGATGAAAATACCTCCGTTTTTCTTGTGTTACAAATGGCTAAGAAAGGGCATGAAACCGAGTTTTTTGAAATGCACCTATCAGGCCCAGATCATCTTAAAGAAACCCTTGGCGGCTTTGAGTTTCACATAAGCCCCCGCAGCTTTTTTCAACCGAATGTTAACGTCGCAGAAGTGATGTTTGCAAAAGCAATCGACATGCTAAAACTAACAGGCACAGAAAAAGTGCTCGACCTCTACTGCGGTATGGGCACAATTGGAATTCTCCTCTCACCCCATGTTAGACAAGTAGTCGGCATCGAAATCTCCCACTCCAGTATCGCTGATGCAAAAGAAGCTCTCAAACGCTTTAACATTGAAAACATGCACGTCTATGCCGAAGACGTAGGCACCTTTCTTGAATCTAGATCAGACCTATTCACACCTGATATCATCGTAGTCGATCCGCCCCGCACAGGTCTTGATAAAAAGGCAATCGCGGCAATCAATGCCCTTGCCCCCAAAAAACTTCTCTATATCTCCTGCAATCCCATTACCCAAAAAGAAAACCTAGAACATTTCCCCGGCTACAAAATAGCCCAAATCGCCCCCTTTGATCCCTTTCCCCACACCAAGCACATCGAGAACATCATCTTATTAATTAGATGAAACTTAGTAAATCCCATTTTACATGATGAATAGGATACGCTTACTGAGTGGGAAAAGAAAAAATATTTTTTATTCTTCTCTTTTTTTATCCCATATATCAAGCGTATCCTATCAATCACGTAAAAAAAGCTAAGGGCCCATTCATGAAACAAGGTTAGTTAACATTGAACTTTTTCTAGGGAACTAATATTAAGGTAAATTTTAAATTGAATGCTATCCTTTCGATCTGGAGGTGTGTTTCAATATTGCATAAAGTTGACAGAGAGTCAGGCATAGGATATGATGTCGCCTAGAACATAAATGGAGAAATTTACCTATGAATATTTTTTTAGCGGCAGCTGAAGCAGCACCTGCAGGAAGAGATCAAAATCTCTACCAAACACTGATTATGGTTGCGATTGCAATCGTTTTTTTCTACTTCATCCTCTGGAGACCTGAGCAAAAAAGACGCAAAAAACTCGAAGCTCTTCGCTCATCCCTCAAGCGTGGTGATAAAGTGATTGCTATGGGCATCAGAGCCACAATTGACGATGTCAAAGAGCGCACTGTAATCCTCAAGCAAGTAGACGGCTCCAAAATCGAAATGCTAACAGCCGCAATCACTGAAGTTGAGCAATCAGGCGAAGTCACCAGCCCAAAAAACTAAGTTGGTTTTTTTCGCATTGAGCCGGGAGTTCCTCCACCAGGACCTCCCGATCTTCTTTGTCTTGGGGTTGCAGGAGAGCCTGGGCCTCCAGCTCCACCTAAACCATCACTCTTTAATATGGCGTGGATGTTTGTAATAGCAGGTACAAACGCTTGACATATAGCTTCTAGCGGTACCGCAACTTTTTTAAGCGTAGGCAATCTTGTAAATATCATTTTATAGACGACTAAATCCTTCCAGAAGTACGTTGAATTGAATTCTAGTGAGTTTATAAATTTTTTAGTAGAGGCTTGCCCTTTCAATTCGTTGATTTTATTTGTGAAGTCTTTAATTCTTGCTTTGAGATTTACAGCTTGCTGTAAATCTGCGTAAATACGCAAATCTGTATGCATCTCGTTTAGATAATTAAGACAAAGTCTATTTGCTAGACATTTCATGTTTTTACCAGTCCGTGTTATAGTAGTGTGACCTCCAATTTCAATTACCTTGCCTTGATTCTGAGCTTGTAATGCCCATGTGCGTTTTTCTAATTCGATTGGATCTCTTAATCCTAATTTTTCAAATTCATCCTTATCTAAGTCAATTATAGATTTTGGGATATAAAATAGAGAGGTTCTTCCTTTGCCGAGCATATATTTAATTCTATTTGAAATAAGCGCCCGCTGAATAATAAAATTTTGATAAGTTGCTGCATCTCTAAATTCAAGGTCTTGAGCGGCAGTAGCTGTCTCCGCTGGAATAAACTCTGCTGCGGCTTCTTCTAAACCTGCAATTTCAGCAGCAAGTGCGCCCGCAGCATCTGACTCTGCTGTTACAACTCCAGCACCTGCTCCGGCGCCAGCAGGAGGTCCAGGTGGAGCAAGTGTTCCCTCCGCTACTATTTCATATCTTGCTGCCAATGCTGCTTGTAAAGCAAAAATCTCTTGCGCCTGCGCATCTATCCGAGCTGCTTGATCTGCATTTTCTTCGGTTAAATTAGTGACACGTCCATGAAGACCTCTGTTCTCTGTTAAAAGGGCTGCCATTTCAGCCCGAATTTCTTCAATGTGTTTCTCAGATTTCTCAAGGAGTTGAAGTAATATTTCATTCATTTCAGCAAGCTCGTGATTTTCCTCTTGTGATCTGCTAAGGGCGTCTGTAAGCGTTGCAACCTTCCTTTCCTTTATTGAAAGTTCAGCTCTAAGTTGGGACTCAGTTACGTTAAGTTGTCTAATTGTTTCAGGGTAATTTAATGCTTGTAATTCTTGCAAAGTTTTTTCAATTCTTGCTAATTCTATTTTTGAGGCAGCTTGAGCGGCAGCTAACTCATCTTGAGTGCTTGCAGTTAGGGCATCCGCAGCTGCTTTTGCAGCAGCAATTTGCTCCAATTTTTCGAGTTCGATTCTAATCTTGCGCATTTCATCTATTAAAATTCCTTTAGTGAGTTCTGAATTCATTACCTGACTACGTAAAGCCGCACTATCTTTTTTAAATTCTTCTGCGAATTCTATGGCACCTTCCCTGTATTCGAGAATTTCACCCTCAAGTTTTTCTCTTTGTTGTGAGGCAGCCGTTAGTTGAGCTTGAAGTTCAGCATTTTCCCCACGAGATGACCCTAAGGCTCTTTCTAACTGACCGATTCGATCGTGAAGTCCTAGAAGGTAGCTTTCCTTATCCTGAAGTAAATTATTTGCCCTCTCATATTCTAACTCTTTCTCTCTTAAAATCCTTGTGGGTTCAATTGCTGCTTCAATGATAGTATCAAGAGTTGTTTCAATTAATTTAGGCAGATGATGAATATCAGGCCGCTCTGTTAGATCTCCTTCTGCTGTCATGCAATTCTTTACTGTTGCATAACAATCTCCAAGAATTCTCTCATGCTCTCTAAGTCGTGCTTCTAGATCTGATTTAATTTTGGCTTCTTCTTCTAACCTAGCATCACCAGCCTCTTTTGCTGCAGCAATTCCTTGCAGAGCGGTTAGGGATCCTTGGAGACTGAGGTTAAGAGCGGTGCTTTTTCCCAGATCATCTTGTAGCTTTGCAATTCTAGCTACATTGCCTTCGGCTTCCTGGATTCTTTGATTATATTGTTCTTGGGCCTGGAGTGCTCCTTGATAAAATTTATCGAATTCTTCTTTGACAGCTCTCATACCTTCTTGCAGCAGAGAATTCCTTTTTATAGCTAAGTCGCGTTCCCTTTTTATGCTCTCTATTTCAGCTCTTAACATTCGATTCGCACCACCCTGAAGTGAGAGCTCAGCACTTAGCTGGCCAATTTTTTCAGATTGCAAATGAATTTCTTGCTCAGTTTTTGCAATCTCTCTTCTATGTGTATCATCTTGAGTGACAAGTTGCGCTCTTAGAATATCGATCTGTTGTGTCTGACTCTCTAAATGGCTATGGGTCTCATCGAGAGCCCTGCTTTTTGCAGCTAGAGCTCTGCTTATATTTGCAGCGCGAGTAGAAATATTAGAACTTTCTACAGTTATATCAAGAGCTTCTTCAAGTTCTCTAAGTTTTTCCTCCTGACCTGCTGCAAAATGACCTAAACTAGCTTGCATTGTGGATAGTTGTAATTGAAGTTTCTGATTATCTGCGAGAAGAGTTCTGTTATTTTCCTCAGTTCTGTCAAGAGCTGCAAGACGAGTTGCTAGCAAACCGTTTTCTTCTCTTAGCGAAGCTACGTTTTCTTCTAGAGAGGCAATTCTAGCCGCTTGGGTTGCTATAGTTCCTTCTGCTTCTCTAAACTTGTCGAGCTTAGATTTTATGAGTGCTTGCCCGGCTACTACTGCAGCTGCAAGTCCTCTTGTTTCAGCTGCTAGAGTGCTCAGAGCCTCGTTTCTAGCTCTAATTTGAGCCTGAATTGCAGCAATACGAGTCGCTGGATTGGAAGGAGTCTCTCGAGGAGAAATACCAAGCATACCCTCTAGAGCGGTAAGTGCGGTACCCTGATCTGCTATAAGCCTTTCTAAGTCGCTTCCCAGTCCATCATAGTTTTGACGCAGTTCTGCATTACTAACGGTGAGGACTTGAAGTTCGGTTTCAACGCCTTCCAGCTCATGAATTCTTTGGCTAAGTGCAGCATTTGTATCAGTTAATCTCGAGATTTGGCTTTGAAGGTCGGCAGTTCTGGCCGAAGTTGTAGCAAGCTCAGCTTCAAGAGCTGCAATTCTTTCTTGATTACCTCTAATTGTGGCTTGGGATGCGGTTGATGATTGGCTAAGCGCTAGATTTTCAGCTCGTAAACCCGCAATTTCAACTCGAAGAGATCTTTCTGTTTCTGCGGAAGCTCTTAGGGCAGACTCTGCTGCGCTAAGTGACACTTGAGATGTTGCTAGGTGTCCTCGTAGATCGGCATTTTCTCGATCTGAGACGCCCAAAGAATCCTGAAGGGAAGTCATATCTTCTCGATTACGGGCAATTGCTTCGTTAAGATCACTATTTTGCCCCCCTAGAGTCTCAAGTTGCCTTACATAGGATTGTTTAGCTATATCTGAAATGCTTAGTTGGTCTTCAAGTGTACGTTGTAAACGAGTTGTTGCAGCTTTGCTAACTTGGAGTTGCTCTAATAAATCGCCGTTTTGCCCAGAGAGTCTTTCGAGAGCTTCATCTTTTTGGCGGTTGCTTACCCTAGTCGCCTCAATAACTCTTGTAAGTTCTTGAGCTTGTGCTGTTTGAGCGTCTATAGTTTCCTGCATTTGAGAAGCTTCTAGAGTCTTCAAAGCTATGAGGGCTTGCTGTTCTCTTTGAAGTGCCGACCCTTCAGAAATTTTGCTCTGAATTGCTGCAATACGTGCTTGAGGATCGAAATATGCGGTGGTAGTCGAAGTTATGCCAAGCATACCCTCAAGTTCACGAATATTGCTCACTAGTGCTGACCTAAGAGCTTCTAGCTCTTGCGCTAGCGCATCTCGCTGCGCTTCTGCAGTGGCCAGCTCTCTCACTCTTGCGTGAAGTCCGTCAACTTCAGAGGATAGACTCGCTACTTGCGCGGTAGCTTCCCCGAGTGAACTAGTAGAAGTAGCAAGCTCAGCCTCAAGCGCTTCAATTCTTGCCCGACCCTGTTCAACTAGAGAACTGGATGTAGCCAGCTGTTCTCTTAACCTACCATTTTCGTCTTCAGAGGCAGCGATGTCACCTTGAAGGCTGCTGATTGTCCGAGTATTAGCTTCAAGAGATTGTTGAAGCTGTTGATTTTCTCGTGTTAAGCCTGAAATACGAGCTTGAAGAGCTGTATTTTCTTCCCTTGAGCGATCAGTAGTTGCTGCAAGATCGCCACGTATCCTACCAAGTTCTCTCTGATTAGCTGCGATTTCACTGCTAAGGGAAGCATTTGACCTGGCTAGTTCCGACATTTGCCGAGTAAGTTCTTCTATTCCTGATTCATTAGCGCGAATTCTGGCTTGGGATGTGGCTAACGATCCAATAAGCGTTTGGTTTTCTGCTTGTAAGCCGTCTAGAGTAGCCTGAAGAGCTCTTTGCGATCCTGCGGAAGCCTCTGCAGCAGCTCGTGCCGAAGCAAGTGACGCTTCAGATGCTCTTAGTTGGGCGCTCAGATCACTATTTTCTCCGTTTGAGGTGGCCAAAGAACCCCGGAGCGCAGCTATTTCAGCTACATTACGGTCAACCGCTGCTTGAAGTTCTGAATTTCGCGCTCCTAACTCTGTAAGGCCTTCTTGCAAGCGTTGAGTAGCTGCTTCTGAAGTCCTAGTTTGATCAGTAAGTTGACCACGTATCCGAGCAGTTTCTGTAGCATTAGCTTCAAGTTGTTCTGTTAATCTCCTATTTGCACTAGTTAGTTCCAAGATTTGCTGTAATTGTCCGGCAGCTGTTGCTGCAGACCCTTCAATTTGCACTCTAAGCTGGGTAACCTCAGAAGCACTCGCCGTAGCGGTTGCTCCAGATGCTGCTAAACGCGCTGTTAAATCTGCAGCACTTGCCTCAGCAGCTCGACACCGATCATCTATGGCCCGAAGAGCTCCAAGCTCGCCTTCTAATTGACTAATTCTTCCTTCGTGTATTGCAATCTGTTCTCGAAGACTACTATTAGTTTGAATTGCAGCAGTAAGTTGAGCTCCAAGATTATCCAAATCAGTGTGATGCGCTGCCTCCTGAGCTGTAATCTGAGCTCTTAATTGGTCCACAAGTGCAGTTGAAGCTTGTAATTGAGGTTGAAGTTGACTATTAGTGGTACGTAAATCCATTAGTTCTTGAGTTGCCCTACCAAGGGCTGTGGCGGCGGCTTCTGAAGTTCTTTGAAGCCCTTCTAACCTCCCGCTCAATTGATCTAATTCTGAACTTAAGTCTTGGTTTTGCTGGCTAGATCTATCAAGATCTGCTTGCGCTTCGGCAAGGGTTCTTACTGCTGCGGCAGTTCTCTCTTGAGCTTCTCTTAATCTTGCCGCATTAGCTTCTAACTCTCCTCTTAAAACTCCATTTGCGTCTCTTGTATCTGACAGAGCAGCTTCTGCTGCTGTAAGTCTCAAGGCAGCATCAGTCTCTTGGCCTCTTGCAAATCTCGTTGCCGCTTCAAGCTGCTCTACTCGCCTTGTAAGATCGGTCATCTCAGCTGGAGCTACTTGGGGATGGATTCTGTCAACTGGAGAAGATAGGGGGCTTGCTTCACTAGGTGCACGGGTTACTTTTGCCTTCATAAGCGCAATGATTCTTTCGCAAGCGCTGTTAATTACTCGTAATTCCCTATCACGTTCATCTATGCCGAGCGACGTAAGATCATAGGATTTATCATCTCCCTCAACATAGAAACTAATCCTATGCGAAAGCGTATAATGAATAGCACGAGGAGGAGGGGGCCCGCTATTATGCCGTCCATTTAATTCACTAATTGCTTGATTAAAGGCCCTAGTGCTTGTGATCCTCTGCCACAACTCTTGAATCTGCTGATCATGACGTACATCAACCCTCTTTGACTCCTTTCCCATAGAAAGAGTTAACGTTTCCGGTAACGGATAACTTGGACGATATGGTGGACCTGGAGCTGCTTCCATAAAACCTCTAAGATTAATCTGCAGAACCCCATAATTTTAAACTAGCAATTTCTCAACAGGGGGTCAGACCTCACGATCTCACGGTTTGAAAACAAACCGTGAGATCGTGAGGTCTGACCCCCTGTTGAGACGACTCCCTGTTGTTATAATTAAAGTGGGAATTATTAATTTGATTTAATTATGAATATTTATTATAGAGTGAATTAACAGCGCTTTTGTAAGGGTGCTGGTTATAATAAAAGGGATGTAACCTATGTTGAAGATTTCTGAGTTTATGAAGGATTTTTATGTTAAGTTGAATGATGTTGTGCCTGAGGACCTTAAGAGGGAGCTTGCAAAGCATGAGAGGATTGTGAAGCATGCGCTTTATATGGTTGTGGCGGGAAAGGAGCTTTTCTATACGGCTGATGCAGCGAAGTTTCAGGAGAAGTTTCATGTGAAGATGGATCAGATGGCAAGTGATTATCAAACGTGGAAGAGGGCTGGTTGTAAGGCGTATGCAAAACCGAAGCAATATGTTACGGGTAGAATTGCGGGCGCTTCAAAAAGGGCTTTTGATATGGTTATGAGTAGCTACATTATAAGGTTACGGGAGATGCAGGGCGTTCAGAGTTTTGTTCAACCGGAAAGGGACAGTGGGCTCCTCGTACTTGAAGAAAGTGGGGAAGAGCCCTTAAGTGCAGCTTAAGATGTAGTCTGAGATGTTGAAAGTTTGGAGGTTAGCAGCTCGAGTATTTCGGTTGTTTGGTGAATGAAAGCGGTTAAATTTTCCGGGTGGAGCTCTTTTTGGCTAAGAAGGGAAAGATCGTATAGCTCTTTTGTAAGTTTTTGAGCAAGTATTGGTTCTTTCTCTTTTAGGTTGAAAATTGCTTCCACAAGTGGGTTATTTGTATTGACCACGAGGGTTTGACCGCCCATAGGCATTTTGGGCATTTCTTTTTGCGTAAGTGAAAGGTAATCTCTAAAACGCCTTGATGATTCATCAATCATGATGAATGCTGGAAGCTCTTTGCTTGCAAGGCTTTTTGCTTCTACTTTGACGTTTTCTACGCCTAATAGTTCGGATAGATCACCTTCATGTGTTTTTTCTAGGGATGTGTCTAGTAAGAGCTCATCTATTTGGCTATCAATTCGATGGAATGTAATCTCGAGATTTCGCTCAAGTAGATTAAATAGTGCTGTGTCCAGAGGGCCATTTGATGTAACGACTTGAATTCCTTTCTCTTTGTATAGCGAAATGAATTTTGTATCGGTACCATCATGAGGTGAGTAGAACACTTTTTTTGTGCCTGATGCTGCAATGTATTCTTCAATTGTGGTCCAGTTACCTTCTAAAGTTTTCCAAAGGAGGAACCCTTTTGCACGCTCATAAAATTTGTCATCTTGCAAGACGCCATACTTTACAATCATTTCAATATCAGGCCAGTAAGAGATAAACTTCTCTTTTTCTTCTAAGTGAAGTGAGCTTAATTTATCTGCGACCTTCTTAGAAATATGTGAGGCTAGTTTTTTCACATGGGCATCTTTTTGTAAATAACTTCTGGAAACGTTGAGTGGAATATCGATGCTGTCAATTGCGCCGCGAAGAACGTTTAAGTAATTTGGGAATAGGTCTTTGCAGTTGTCTGTTACGAAAACGCGATTGCAAAATAGTTTGATATTGGAGGATTGAAAGTCAAATCTAGGGGTAATTTTTGGGAAATAGAGAATGGCTTTCAGATTAAAGGGGTGATCAATTGCTAGATGGATCCAAAAAATTGGGTCTGGTTCTGTCGGATACAGGTTTCTATAGAACTCTAGATACTCTTCATCTGTGCAATCGTTTGCTTTTTTTAGCCAAAGAGGGGGTTTGCTATTGATTTCCGTGTCATTTAAGAAAATTGGATATTGAAGGAAGGCGCAATACGTTTTGAGTATGTCAAGTAGTTTAGTTTCATCAAGATAGTCTTCATCTTCGACATGCAATACAATATCTGTCCCGCGCGTCTCTTTTGTTCCGACTTCTAAATCATAAGTAGTTGATCCATCAGATGTCCAATGTGCAGCAGGGGCATCTTCTTGGTACGATTTCGTATGAATTTCAATGGATGAGCTCACCATAAATGCGGAGTAAAATCCAAGGCCAAAGTGACCAATGAATGCGTCTTTTTCTTTAGAGTACTTCTGGATAAACTCTTCAGCGCCAGAGAATGCAATTTGGCAAATGTAGGTTTCCACTTCCTCAAGAGTCATTCCAATTCCGTTGTCAGAAATGGTAATTGTTTTATTTTCTTTGTCAATTTTTACATCGATACGGAAGGGAGGCTCTCCTTTTTCAAGGATCACTAGTTTTTGAATGGCATCGGTAGCATTGGAGACAAGTTCGCGGATAAAAATGTCTTTATCGGAATAAAGCCACTGCTTGATGATTGGTAATATGTTTTCACTGTGTATTTTTAATTGAGCTTTCATATATCACCTCATTTTATAAATTTTAGTAAGCCTGCTTCTTGTAAAATAATAATAAGTACAATAGCAGGTGCGATCCATTTTATCAAGAAAAGCCATGGTTTGGCAAAATAGGAGTGGGTAGTCCCTCTCGCAAACTCTTCTAGTGCATCAGCCCTTTTCATTTTCCATCCGATAAGAATTGTGACAAATAGGCCTGCTATCGGCATGAACCAACTTGCTGTAACATAGCTCATTGTATCAAAGAAATTCGTTCCGTAAATTTCTTCCCACTGTGGGAATAACACCTTCGACCCAGCAAGGGCGCTTGGTATCCCTATGATAAATGTGAGCGCAGAAGTTAAGATAGTTGCCCTCTTTCTGGAGATGTCAAATACTTCAATGACATTAGCAACAAGCACTTCAAGCAGTGACATTGTGGAAGTCAGTGCTGCAAACAAAAGAAGAAGGAAAAAGACTGTTGAAATCAAAGTCGAGGCAGGTATTTGCGCAAATAATATAGGAAGTGTTTGAAACACAAGGCCAGGACCTGATTCGGGGGGGAGATGCGATGTGAAAACGATGGGAAAAGTGATGAGTGCCGCAATAAGAGAGACAAATACGGTCATGACCGTGATGATCAGAGAGTTATAAGGGATGTTATCGTCTCTCTGCATATAACTTCCGTATGTCACTATGATTCCTAGACTTACACTTAATGTAAAAAAGGCCATTCCAAGCGCGTTCAAAACAGCAGAAGTATTTAATTTACTAAAGTCGGGTACAAAAATAAAATTGAAGGCCTCTTTAAAGCCGGGGAGAGTAACTGAATAACAAAATAGGCCGATTAAAATCGTAAAGAGAGCTGGCATCAACATCTTAGACCAATGTTCAATCCCTTTTCGAACCCCGCTCATGATAATTCCTACATTCATAAGAAGAAAAAGGGCAAACCATAGAATATTAATTCCCGGCGAGGAAAATAGAGTTTCAAAAACTTGTTTGATCTGGCTTGCGTCTTTTCCTACTGTGAATTTATTCAATGACATAAGCGAATAACTCAAGCACCATCCAGATACAACGCTATAATACGAGAGAATAATTAAGCAGGTGATTACGTTTAACCATCCTAAAATGCGCCAGTTAGGTGAGCCATTAGCAATTTCGCTATATCCTAGGACCGCACTTTTTTGCGTTTTTCTTCCAATGATCAGTTCTCCAATAAATACGGGTAGCCCTATCCCAAATGTAAATAGCAAATAGAGAAGGACAAACGCGCCCCCACCATTTTCACCCGCGATATAAGGAAATCGCCAAAGACTACCGAGGCCCACAGCAGAACCTGCCGTCGCCATAATGAAACCTAATCTGGAAGCCCAGTGCTCGTGAGTTTTAGACATGTAAAAAATGATACTTAATCCTCTTAAATGCCACAACTTCTTTTTTTGATTTATTTATTGTCTTCCAATGCTATGTATAATGGTATGAAGATACTTGTTGCTCAATTAAATCCTATTATCGGGGACATCGCCTACAATACGGAAAAGGTGCTCCTCGCATTGCAAACGGCAAGAATGCAGGGCGTTGATATTGTGTCTTTTCCGGAGATGACGCTTTGCGGGTATGCCCCAGAAGATTTGGTCTTGCATACAAGTTTTATAGGGGAGATGGAAAAGGCACTCGATGTGATTGTTCGTGAATCAAAGGGAATTACGGCGCTAGTAGGGCTTGTCCGAAAAAACCCGATCTATGAAGAAAAAAGTTTACTTAACAGCGCTGCTGTTATTTCAGACGGGAAACTTCTAGGCTTTCAGGATAAGTGGCTTCTGCCTACATATGATGTTTTTGATGAGCGGCGGTATTTTGCCAGAGGAAAAAGTGTGAATGTGTGGAATATTAAAGGGTTACGCATCGCCGTCTTAATTTGCGAAGATATGTGGCAAAATGCGGGAGAGGAGATTTCTAGGACTTCTTATCCTTGGGACCCTGTTAAGGAGCTTGTAATCTATAAGCCAGACATTCTCTTTAACTTAACCGCTTCCCCATTTCAATCAAGAAAGGCAGATGTAAGAGTGCAGGTTTGCAGGGCGGCAACCAAAACTCTTAATTGTCCTGTTGTTTATACGTGTCAGGTCGGGGCGAACGGTTCAGTTGTCTTTGATGGATACAGTCTTTATTTGGATAAAGAGGGGAATCTGAAGCAAGTAGCAAAAGGTTTTCAGGAGGACTATATGATTGTCGATCTCGAATCGCGCGGAAATATTTTGTCTTTTGAGCACGATCCCATTTATGACATGTTTTCTGCGCTAAAACTAGGGGTTCATGACTATTTTGAAAAATCCGGGCAGAAAAAGGCAATCATTGGTTTATCCGGAGGGATTGATTCGGCCATCGTTGCTGTAATTGCTAAAGAAGCGCTTGGAGCAGAAAACGTTATCGCTGTGTTTATGCCTACAAGATATTCTTCCAAAGATAGTTATGAAGATGCGAAGCAATTGGCAGAAAACCTGCAAATGGAATTTAGAGAGATTGATATCGATCCTATGTTTCAAAACTTTCTTGAGCTTCTCCATCCTCAATTTAAAGGCTTAAAAGAAGATGTGACGGAAGAAAATATACAAGCTCGTATCAGAGGATTGCTCTTGATGGCCTTTGCTAATAAATATCATGCGCTAGTTCTTTGCACGGGAAATAAAAGTGAACTTGCCCTCGGATATTGCACACTATATGGCGATATGTGTGGCGCGCTTTGCGTTATTGGGGATGTCTTAAAAACAGAATGTTATCAGCTCGCTAGGTGGATAAATCGTGAAAAAGAAGTGATCCCCAATCGAATTTTGGAGAAAGCCCCCTCAGCAGAACTTGCGCCTAACCAAAAAGATTCCGATACACTTCCTCCCTACGAGATCATCGATAAAGTGATCCGCGGATATGTTGAAGAATATAACACAATTGAAGAGATTGCAAAAAACACAGAAATTGATCTGGAAATTGTAAAGTCAGTAATCAGACGTATTTACAAGGCGGAACATAAGAGGAGGCAAGCAGCGCCAAGTCTTCGCATCTCGAAAAAATCGTTCAGCATCGGACGTCGTCTGCCATTGCATTTTACTGGCTCTTTATCCAAACAAGTCTATTAGATGAGGTCGCCCGGAAAGGGGAGGACTTCTCGTAAGGTTTTCTTTTTAAGGGCTAGCATGAGAAGTCTGTCAAAACCCATTGCGATTCCATAGGTGTTTTGGGGAAGTCCTTTTTCAAGTGCTTCTAGAAAGAATGTATCAACGGGGAGTTCTCGTTTCTCATTTGCAGCTCTTTTTCGGTTGGCTTCGGCAAAGCGATTTTTTTGTTCGGTAGGGTCTGTAAGTTCAGAGAAACCGTTACCGAGTTCGATTCCTTCGTAGTAATATTCGAAGCGCTTAGCAACTTCTTTTCCGCTAATGATGGCAGTTGTTGCAAGTGCTGCATCTTCTACTGGAAAATTTGTAATGAGCGTTATTTTTTCAACACCTAGATTGGGTTCCACAGAATCTGCCCAGATAAAGTGCCTTTTTTCTTCTAAGCTCCAAGAAGGGGCTGTTTTCGTTGTAGACTTTGCATAACGGTAGTAGGCTTCTTCATAAGTAAGTACTTCAAGGGGGAGTGGTCCTAAAAAAATCTCTATAAACTTTACCGCTTCATCAAGAAAAATGCTTTCTTCAGTGTTTGTTTTATACCACTCGCACATGGTAAATTCAGGGTTGTGTCTTGATCCTAATTCTTCCTTTCTAAAGACATGGCCAAGGAAGTAAATGTCTCCGCTGCCATTTGCCAGCAAGCGTTTCATGGCATATTCAGGAGATGTGTGGAGAAATCCGCCTCCTGTTAATTCAAAAGGGTCGATATATGCGTCAATAGGTGCAAAACGTGAGAGTGCAGGAGGATCAACTTCGGTAGACCCCCTTTCATCAAAAAACGCGCGCACTTTCTTAAAGAAGCTCGCTCTATATCCGACTAACGTATTCGCCTGTTCGAGTGTCAACTTTTATTTTTTCTCCCTCTGCGATAAAAATAGGCACTTGGATTTCGGCCCCAGTTTCTGTTTTTGCTGGTTTTAATACTCTACCGGAAGTGTCTCCACGGGAGCCTGGAGCTGTTTCTACAACAAGCATGTCCATAAATGTTGGCGGTGTAAAATCTACCGCTTCGCCTTTATAAAAAACAATTCCATAAAGCTGTTCTTCCATAAGCCAAACGTCTTGCTCAGCAATGAGTGACATGGGAATCATGATCTGATCAAATGTGCTGTCATCCATAAAAGTTGCTCCGTCAGCATCTTTGTATAGGAGTCTCATTTTCTTTTCTTCAATGTCTGCAAGAGCGAGTTTTTCATGAGATTTGAAGGTTTTCTCCATTTGGGAGCCGGTTTTTAAATTTTTCAATTTAATTCTTGTAAAGGCTTGGCCTTTGCCCGGTTTTACAATATCAATATTAACAACGTTATAGGGATTGTTATCTATTTCAATTTTCATTCCCTTACGGATTTGGCCTGATTCTAATTCTGACATAAACTACACCTATTTGTTTTGAAAATATTATCGACCAATTCGATCATTTTGCGCAATTGTATTATGATGAAAAAGGTCCCGAGTGGAGGTTTCTGCATTAAATTGATTTGGCGCTGCTGGTGTAACTCGCTTAAGCTTTTCGACTTCTGCTTCGATTGCAATTCGAATCTCATGTAATTGTCTCACTTCTAATTCTATATCTTGGCGTACCAAATTAAGCCGTTCTGTTTCGCTAGTGAGGCTGCCGCTTAACGTAGCTTGCTGTACTAAAAGCTCATTAACCCTTTTTTCGTTAGCTTCAAGAACAGGTGTTATTCGATGAAGCTGTTCAAGCGCTGCAAATAGGTTCGGCTGCGATTTTTTTAGGGAGTCAAGCGTTCCTTCAAGCTCTGTGGCTGATCTCTCTAGACTAGCTTTGGTGATATCCAGCTCATCTATCTGTTTTTTAAGAGTCTCTACACTTCCGGTAAGCAGCCTGTTTGTGGCTTTTAACGATAATAGTTGCTCCTCCATTTCTTTTAGTTCTGCATATCTGCTTACATAGTAGCTTCCAAAACAAATAACAGTACTGATAATTAGAAGTAGCCCCGCTGTAAAAAATGCGCCTTGCAAAAACGTAAAAAATATTCCAATAATTGCTGTAACAAGACCTGCGAGCATAACAGAGTCTCTCCAATAGATGGTAAATCGTGATCTAAATGTACAGGTGTTTGACGGTCTAATTAGTGGTGAGACCAAACTTGTGGGATCAAATTTTAGCAAGGCTAACATAATATTTACTCCTGACAGAGCCAATTATATAGCAGAACTCTTTTTAAGAAATCAATAAGAAAATTATTTATTTCTTTTTTCGGTTTTAAAGGCAGATTCGAGAAAAATAGCCTGCTTTAAAAGCATCTGAGCATGCGAAAGATTTGTTTCCGATTGGTAGATGAGGTGAGAGGATAGGAGCTCATTTATCTCTTTTTTTTCTTCTTCAGAAAAGGCATCTTGGGAAATTAATGAGATTTCGTCTGCAATTTCTTTGATCGCTCCCTTTTCATCAATAAGGGAGGTGGCTTTTCCTTGGAGGCCCAAAATATTTCTTTGAAGGTAAATTTGCAAATTTTGTGTGAGTTCTACAATTTGAGATCTTCTAATATTAGGAGTTTCATCTTCAGTAAAGGAAAATGGATCAATCTCTGGCAATATTTGCTTAATCGCTTGAAGAATTTTTGAGCCTCTCTTATCAAAATCATCTGGTAATAGAATAAACTCATCAATATCAGAACTGAGTTTTTTTAAAAAGCCGATCATCTTTTCACCAAAAGGGGGAGCCATCATCGTTTGTAATTCGGGTAAGTACTTTAGTAGTAAATCAAGCTTACTATTTAAGTCTTTAGATCGGCCCCGTTCACAAATTGCTAAAATGGAGCTGATGGTAACTTTAATGGAGTGTATTGTCTTGTATCTATGATCAATTAAATATTTCATAATTATTATTTCTTATTTATATAATATTTAAATTAATAATACAGATTTGAATTATCTTTTGTAATAAAAAATATTTTTTAGCTTAAGAGTTTTGTGACAAATGATTCAAGTAGAGCAGGATTTGTTTGGGTGGGTAAGAGGAACGATTTTGGGGGTTTTGTTACGTGCTCTGTGGATAGGCTCGCATTTTGGAATTTAAGTGTGACAAATCCTTGCTTATTTGCGAATATGCGAAGTCTTGTCATGTGGTAGAGCCAGGTGACTGATTCGGGTGGTTTTCCAAACCTGTCTTTTAGTTCGTCAAATATGGCGTCAACTTCTTGGAATGTGGCTGCTTCTCCAAGTCTGTGGTAGATTTCGAGTCTTAGAGAAGAGTCAGGAATGTAGTTTGATGAAAGTTTGGCATCATAGGTAAATTCCAGTCTAGTTTCGAGGAAGGAGGTGGGCGCTTCTTTTTTAAGCGCTTCAATTGTGCGTTTAAGGAGTTTGCAATAGAGGTGGAAACCGATGCTAGATACGTGGCCTGATTGCTGCACTCCAAGAATGTCGCCGGCACCTCTAAGTTCAAGGTCGCGCATTGCGAGTTTCATGCCGCCGCCAAAGCCGGATGTTTCGACGAGCGCATTGAGCCGTTTTTGTGAGATTTCAGGAAGTTGTCTTTGTTTTGGAATCATAAAATATGCGTAAGCTGTTTTATTCCAGCGACCTGCTCTTCCGCGGAGTTGGTAAAGATCAGATATGCCAAACGTGTCTGCCCTATCGATAAATATGGTATTCGCATTCGGTATGTCAAGTCCGCTTTCAATGATCGTCGTAGCAACAAGTACATTGAGTTTGCCGCTTTTAAATGCGTGAAAAACATCGTCAATTTGATCGCTTTCCATTTGGCCGTGGACGATGCCAACTTTTGCAGCGGGTACTAGTTTTTCTAAGTCTTCAGCAACTTTATAAATACTCTCAACTCTGTTGTGAACAAAATAGACTTGGCCGTCCCGAGAGAGCTCGCGAAGAATAGCATTTTTGATGAGATTTTCTTCTCGTTCGACAAGTAGGCTTTTTATGGGAAGTCTGTCTTGAGGAGGTGAGTTAATTACCGAAAGTTTTCGCGCGCCGACAAGGGATAGATAAAGCGTTCTTGGTATGGGAGTTGCGCTCATGCAAAGAGAATCGACACCTACTTGAAACGCTTTAAGTTTTTCTTTCGCTCTTACGCCAAAGCGCTGCTCTTCGTCTATTACCACAAGCCCTAACTCTTTAAACTGCACATCTTTGCTGATGATTCTGTGCGTGCCGATTAAAATATCGATTTTACCTTCAGCTGCTTTAATCAGAGTCTCTTTGTTCTCTTTAGTAGACTGAAATCTAGATACAAGAGCGATATTTATCGGGAAAAGAGCCATTCGCTCTTTAAATGTTTCGTAATGTTGAAGGGCCAAAACGGTGGTAGGCACCAAAACAGCAACTTGTTTCTTCCCATCAACTACCATTTTAAATGCTGCCCGCATGGCAACTTCTGTTTTTCCATACCCTACATCGCCGCATAGAAGTCTATCCATCGATTCATTTGTCATGAGATCGACTTTAATTTCTTCTACAGCCTTAATTTGATCTTCTGTTGCTTGATAAGGAAATGATCTGTCAAATTCTTCCACATCGTTACTATCAGGTGGACAAACAAATCCTCCCTTAACAGCCCTTTCCGCCTGCATTTGAAGGAGATCTTTCGCATATCCAAGAATTGCTTGCTGCGCCTTAACTTTTGTTTTTGCCCAATTTGTGGTTCCCAATTTATGAAGCGGGGGCTTTTCTTCGCTAGATCCTATGTATCTCGAAATAAGGTGGGACTGCGATGCGGGAACATATAGTTTTCCACTGCTTGCATACTCAATGATGAAAAATTCATCTTCAATACCTAGGTGATTTTTCTGCTTATCAATTCCCAAATATTTCCCAATGCCGTTATGAAAATGGACAACATAATCGCCGGGTTCAATGTTATGAAAGTCAGAAAGTGGCGTGTGGTAAGTTGATCGCCATGAAGTTCTTCGAACTTTTGGCCTGTGTGAAAATTCGGTAAAAGGGATGTAGGCAAATTTATCAAAAGCAAAACCACTCGATAGATATCCTTGGATAAATTCCGATTTCTCTGGGAGAGGAGAAAGAGATTGCCGAACCGATTCTTCCTCTTTTTCCCCTTCAACAAGAAAGATGTGCTTTTGATTGGGGTCTAAATTGGTAATATCAATTGAATAAAAGGGGTGGTGAAATCTAGTGCAGGCAAGTTTTTTCCCTAGAATTTCTAAACTACCATCTTCAGATAAAGACTCTAAAGGGTGATCGCTAAAGTAAACCCTTTTTGCAGAGCTCTCAAGAAATCCAGGAAAGTCCATAAAAAATTTTGATTGAAATCCGGCTAACTGCTTTAACTGAACATAGTGATCTTCAATTGCTAGGATATCCTCAAATACAACAATAGCACCACTCATGTAATCAAGAAGGGATTCGAGTTTTGGCTCCTTGAATATTGTTTCATACTCATCTGCATGAGAGAAAGTAAGCTCCCCGACTTTCTCTATAGACCTCTGACTCATCGGATCAAAAATTCGAATTGCTTCAATTTGATCGCCAAAAAATTCAATACGAAAGGGTGTCTTTTCAGAAATCGGAAATACATCAATGATCCCGCCACGAACAGCAAACTTCCCCTTATCATCTACAAGTTTAACTTCTTCGTAACCAAGCGATTTCAATATGTAAATGAGATCTTCAAATACGACATCTTGCCCCTCTTTCAAGCTCCAAAAAAGAGATTCGAGCGTTTTTCTTGGCACAACTTTTTGTAAAAATGATTGCAAGGAGGTCAATAAAATTTGCGGCGATTTACCTAAAGAGAGCTTATGTAGAACTTCCAGCCTTCTCCCCATAATATCCCTGCTCGGCGGTAATTCTTCACCGGGCAGAGCTTCCCAAGAAGGCATCTCTAAAACAGCGATTTTGTGAAAAAAGGCTAAGTCTTGAAACAGCTGGTTTTCATGCGCATCACTTGTGATTATAATTAGGGGTTTGGAAGTAAGTTTGTGAATTTCATGGATTAAGAGTGCCTTAGGGCTTTCCCATAACCCTTCAAACAATAAAGTAGAGCTGGAAAGAGACTTCTCCAGCTCCGCAAAATAAGGGCTATCTAATTGGGTTACCTTTTCCATATGGGGAAGCAATTATCAAACAAAAGGCAATTCCTAAGCTAGCTTTTTTCTTCTTCTTAAAAAAGCATCAATTGTTCAATCAATAACTAAATCTATAAAGGGATCAGGGGCTCTAATCGCATTATGGGCAAATCTAGGTTCTTCAGTAGCGATTCTAAGCGCGTCACTTACTTTAATATAGTGCCAGTCAGCGAAATCAGTATCGTCCCAATCCCTATCATGAATGGGGATACACATTTCATTTCTGTAGTAAAAAAAGTCGCCTACAGTGCAAGGAATGAGTCTATCAAATTTAGCAGAAAGAAGATTGGTTTTTTCAGAGGAAGCCTCTTTGCTCGCCATAATAAGAGCGCGATTCTCTGCCGTGAGCATAAGGCCAGTTTCTGGTCGGATACCTGTTCTTGCAAAGGCATTTGCTAATTGAGTTAGGCAGCTCTTAATTTCTATCACACCTTCTCGACTCTCGAAATCCTTGTCAAAAATAATTGCCATCTCTTTTCCAATTTGATGACGTGAAGCCAAATTGGCTCTATTTTGTATTTTAAAGCCTACTCGGGGAGCGCCCTCGCCCAGTAAAATCTGAGTAAATAAAGGAATAGCAATCTTCATTTGCGAAGGATCAATACTTACATGAATCTTCCATTCACCAGCCCCTTCAAAACCAATACCGCCAGATCCAAGAGCAGGTTCGCTGTCAGGCGCAACCATTATCCATTCGCCCCGTGGGGATTCATACAATTCTAAAATTTTTGTTAAAATAGCTGTGACTCTATCTGGGACATGAATCATAGGTTCCACTATCAAAGGGCTCTCCATACCAGCTCCCGTGCCAGCGCCTGCTCCAAAACCCGCTCCAAAACCCGCTCCAATAGCTGGTTCAACGCCTGCTCCAAAACCCGATCCAATACCTGGACCAACGCCTGGTTCAACGCCTGGACCAACGTCTGGACGAACGCCTGCTATTAGTGGCAAATGAGATTCGGCGTTTGGCTGGAATTGGGGGGTAGGAGTAGTAGTTTGTTGGCTGATCATCCTAGTCAAAGAATGTAAAGCTCTAAGGACCGAATTGCAACTTATTGATATTAAGTAAAATAAATTTTTCGCTAATGACTTAATTTTATCAGTTAGAGAAAGAGAATGGGTGTGCTTGAAAAATTGATCGGGAGGGTGCTGTGTGGATGAGGGGGTTCTTACAATTAGGGGAGTAGACATAGTTAGGTAGCCTTTAAATTAAAAATTTTATGCTATTGTTTGTTTTTTTTCGTAATTATAGCATAAATCTATAATTAGGTCGCTTAAAATAAATAAAAGGAGAGGAGCTGGAAAGTACGTTATCCAGCTCCATACAATAGCGCCCTCTAGGTAGGCTTTTCAGTCATTCTAATGTTGTAGAGTGGGTTCGAATTGCCTGTAAGTACTGATTGAACTCTTCCAAAATGGTTTCAAAAGCTTCGCAAGGGGATACAACGGGTCTTTGATTGTAGACGTGAGAGAGTGCCCGTCCATAAGTCAAGTTGCCTCTCTTCATTAGATAGGCTATTGTAAGAGATGCGCTTCGCGATACTCCTTCTGTGCAGCTAATCAAAACGTTCCCTTTTGCCCTTTCTTTATCAATAATAGCAAAAGCATCCACAAACCAGGTGCTGGGATCTTCTGCATTATAGCCTTCTCCAGAAACAGCTCTTAAAAATGTTTCCCTATTATTGTCTGGGGTGATAAATGTTGTTAGCTTCCCTGGTTGTTGCTGCTCTGCTGGGATATCCGACATTGAAGCAGCCGAAAAAACGCGATGATTAAGGTGAACATTATAGGAAAATTTTTGCTCAAAGGCAATAGACGTAGTTGTTGTGGGAGTTAATCTAATCGTGAATTCCCCTCCTAAATAATAAGTAGCGCCTTGGCCTCCTAAATACAAATTATCTGCTATTTGTTGGTACACCAAAGGCGCAGCGGTAGTAAAATAGTCTCTAAGGTAAGGCTCAGTTGATAATAATAGCGGCGACTCATATAGGTTAAGTTGAGCTTCTAATGCGGTCTCGACTTCTGTGCGTCCACTTTTTCCCAATGTAGATATTTCTATCATGCCCATTAAACGTGCTGCAGAGTCAATTGTCTTGAAATTAGAAAATTCGCCTTTCCTTAGTGGATTTGGACTTGTTAGAAATTGAAAGCCTTTCAGAATAAGTAGCTCGCCTTCACCAGTATCAGCACCTGCGCCCGTACCTGCGCCTGCACCTGCTTGTGCTTCTGGATGTGCTTCTGGATGTGCTTCTGGATGTGCTTCTGGATGTGCTTCTGGATGTGCTT
>CAZKFL010000020.1:0-10384 GCA_964552055.1 uncultured bacterium | reverse complement strand
CTGGTTGTGCTTCTGGTTGTGCTTCTGGTTGTGCTTCTGGTTGTCCGATTGGAGGGGCTAGATCATCTTGTTGGGTGCCTTGTATTGCTAGCGCGGCAGGAGGGAGAGTTCTGCGTGTAATCATATGAGTTAATGGTTGGAAAAAGGAGTGAAGGACTGAAAAAAATCTTGAAAGTATAGAAAATAAATCCCGAGCAATTGATTGAACCTTACATATGAGCGAAGAGGAGGGGTTTGCTCTGCTATTTTGGGGTAGGGGAGGTTGTGTGGTGATTGGTGGTGTGCTAGGTGATGCTACTTCCATGATAATATCCTTTAAAAATTAGTTTAGTTAATTGTTAGATCTATAAATGGATCTATTTGCCTTTGTGGATTATGAGCAAATTGTGGCTCAGTTCTGGCTATTTGAAAAATACTTTCAGCTGTAGGAAAGTTTTCGTCCTCATAATCTTCTTCAGCTCGGTAGTGGAAAAAATCGCCATAAATACAGGGAATTTTTCTGTCAAATTTAGCTATCCGATAATTTGTGCGTTTTTCATAGAATGAATCATCTAGCTTGTCAACAGCTTCCATTGTCTCTGTTGTTAATACAAGTCCGTCTTCAGGTGTAATACCACATTGATGAAATTCTTTTGCGAGCCTGGTTAATAGGTTTTTAATTTCAGTTTTGTTTCCTGCTATAGCTTGATCTTCAGCTGCTTTTGTAAAAAGAAGGGCTAATTGCTTGCCGATTTGATGAGTTGCCTCCACGGCGCTTTCGTTTTGCATTTTAAAACCTAATCTAGGGGCGCCATTGCCAAGCAGTATTTTTGCAATAATCTGTATGGCAAGGTCCATTTTAGAGGGATTGATGCTAACGTGAATCTTCCATATGCCATTGCCCTCAAAACCAATTGATCCAGCCATTGCAACAGATGGCGCTGTCAAAGGAGTTGCGATTACCCAACCCCCACCACCTGGCCATGCTTGTTTTTTATGGTATAGATCTAGTAGAGTTTTTGCAGTCGAAGCCTCTTCTTTGTTTAAATTAATTTCTTTGCAATTACGTCGACTAAATGTTCTTACTTTTCCTAAAAGAAGGGTAATCGGAGCGATCATCAGTAGTAGAACTATTTTTAAAATAGTTTGTTTGATGCTTGAGTTATTCAAATAAGATTTAGCAAACACCAACTTGTTTGAATATTGGGTATAGATGTGGCTCGTATAAAATGGTAAATGAAGGAGTTCTTCAATATAATTTTTAGCAGGCTGATCGATATAAACGTATTTATTCAAAGTTATTCCACTTTATGTAAATAAAGTTAATAATCGAGAATAATTATATAGTGAACCGGAATATAACTCCAATAAAGAAATAAATGCTTGTAGAGCTTCTTTAGTCTATAATAAGTCTTTCGTTTAATAGAGTTTTGGCAAGAGTCAAGCTCGTAGAAAGATTCGCGGGGTCTTTGCCTCCGGCCTGAGCGTTTTCAGGCTTTCCACCGCCGGAGCCGTTAACCGGTTTGGCGATTTCGGGGAGGAGTTTGTTTGCGTGGAGTCCTTTTGCAACGAGGTCTGGGCTAATGCGAAGAAGTAATTGACATCTCCCTTCGTCTTTTGTTGCGAGAAGAAGTACGCCGGATCCAAGTCTTGCCATGAGATCGTTTGCAAGAGTTGTGAATTCATCTTTGTGTAGGGATATTTCGGAGATAATTACATGCGAGCCGTTTACCAATTCTTTGTTTTGGAAAAGCTCTTCTTTTAAAAGGTTTGCTTGAGATCTGCGTAGGCTCTTAATCTCTTCTTTTATTTTTTTCTGCTCTCCGAGTAGTGAGGAGAGAGTTTCAAGGGCTTTTGCGGGTGAGGTTTCAAGAAGGGTAGAAAGCTTTGTTAATAGTTCTTCTTTTTCGTACATGTAGTTTTCTGCAGCAAGACCAGTGGCTGCTTCAATCCTTCGTACGCCTGCTGCGATGCTAGTTTCGGTTGTGATGCGGAAGAGTCCGATTTCATTTAGGTTATGAACGTGGCAGCCGCCACAGAGCTCTTTAGAGAAGGTGCCAACTGCTACAACGCGGACAGTGCTGCCGTATTTGTCTCCGAAAAATTGTTTGATCTGTTTTTCTTCTTTAATCGAATCGTAGGATGCCGTAGAGATCGTAACTTTGCTGTTTTCGCGGATTTTATTATTTACAATCTCTTCGATTTTTTTGATTTCATCTTGCGTGAGTGGTTTTTGATGAGAGAAATCGAATCTGAGCCTTTTTGAATCTACGAGCGAGCCTGCTTGTCTAATGTGGGAGCCGAGAACTTGTTCGAGGGCGTAGTGGAGTAAATGTGTTGCTGTGTGGTTGCTTGAGATGAGGTTTCGCTCTGTTTTTGTGACACTTGCGTTAACAGGCTCTCCGAGAAGAATGATCCCATGCTCAAGTTTTCCTGTGTGGAGAACAATTCCCGGGTAAGGCTTTGTAGCCTTTGCAACATTAAATTGCGCCTTGTGATGCGAAATGATTCCTGAGTCACCCACTTGTCCGCCGCCTTCGCCATAAAAAGATGTCGTGTCGAGAATAAGAGATCCTTCTTCGCCTTCATTTAACCTGTCTCTAAATTCTCCTCCCACTAAGATTCCAACGACTGCGCTATTAGTCTCTAAATCCGTATAGCCGACAAATTCCGTCTCTCCATTTTTCTCAAGAAAAGTTGTGAATAGACTCTCTTCTGCAACTTGTGAATGTTTTGTTTGTGCCTTTCTGGAACGCTCTTTTGCGGCTTCTTCTAAGATCATGTAGGAATCAAGGTTCACATTTAAGCCGTTATCTTTTGCAATTAAAAGGATTTCTTCAACAGGGAAGCCATAAGTATCTTTTAATTTGAATGCGTCTTCACCTGTGATTTGTTTTGTGTGTGCAGCCTCTTCAATAATATTGGATAAGATGTTTCCGCCTCGTTTGAGCGTTCGGAAAAAATTTTCTTCCTCAAGAGTGATGACTTCGCAAATTTTTTGCGCGGAACTGCTAAGCTCTGGATAGTCAGCGCCCATTGTCTCTAAAAGAGTTGGGAATAGTTTTGCTAGAAATGGGGTTTCAAATCCGAGTTTCTTTCCATAGCGGACAGCTCTTCTAAGAACTTTTCGCAACACATAACCTCTATCAAGATTGCTTGGGATTGCTCCATCCGCAATTGTAAAGGCAAGCATTCGAAGGTGGTCAGCAATTACATGGAAGGAGGGTTTGTCTGTTTCGTATTTAATCAACGATAGGTTTTCTGTGGCAGTAATGATAGCCCTAAGAACATCTGTTTCATATACAGTGTTGCTTCCGATAAGAAGTGATGCCATTCTCTCTAAACCCATGCCTGTGTCAACGCACGGTTTCGGTAAAGGGTTTAGCTTGCCGCTTGCATCCTTATTATACTGCATGAAAACAAGGTTCCAAAATTCAAAGAAGCGTTCACCATCTGTGTCTTCTAAAGGTGATTGGGCACTTCCGAAGCTTTCGCCACGATCCATTAAAAGTTCTGTGCAGGGACCGCAAGGACCTGTGTCACCCATGGACCAGAAATTGTCTTTTGCCCCAAGTCTTACGATTCTGTCTCTAGAGATATATTTGGTCCAAATCTCAAATGCCTCATCATCATCTTGATAAACAGAAACCCAAAGTTTGCTGATATCGAGCTTAAACACATTAGCGGTCATTTCAAAAGCAAATTTAATGGCATCTTCTTTAAAATAATTCCCAAACGAAAAATTGCCAAGCATTTCGAAGAAAGTGAGGTGTCTTGTTGTAAAGCCCACATTATCAAGGTCGTTGTGTTTTCCGCCGACGCGAACGCATTTTTGTGATGTAGCAGCTCTTGAGCAGTCAAGTTTGGATGCGCCTAAAAAAACCGGTTTAAATTGGTTCATCCCTGCATTTGTAAAAAGAATCGTAGGATCATCATGAGGGATTGTGGGTGAGGAAGATATAATTCTGTGGTCTTGCGATTTGAAGAAGTTTAGAAAGAGTTTTCGTATCTCGCCTGTGTTCATCGCCTTTTTTCCTTGCTATGTTTTCCCTAGATGTTAAAAATATAGCATAAAAGGGGGCGCTTGTGGAAGAAGAAATGCTATGTGAGGTTGCAAATACGATCCGGATCCTATCAATGGACGGGGTGCAGAAGGCAAATTCAGGTCATCCGGGCCTTCCGATGGGATGCGCAGAAATGGGCGCTTATCTTTGGGGGAATTTTTTAACGTATAACCCTAAGAATCCCAAATGGTTCAATCGTGATAGGTTTGTTTTATCCGCAGGTCACGGCTCCATGTTTCTTTATTCTGTTTTGCACCTTTCTGGCTACGATCTATCACTTGATGATCTGAAAAATTTTCGTCAGCTACATTCTAAAACTCCTGGTCACCCAGAAATCCTTGATACACCAGGTGTTGAAGTAACCACAGGCCCTCTTGGACAAGGTGTTGCAAATGCGGCGGGCATGGCTCTTGCTTATAAGATTTTGGAGAATCGATTTAATAAAGAAGGGTACAAAATTGTCAGTAACAAAATTGTCTGTCTTGCAGGCGATGGCTGTCTCATGGAGGGGGTTTCTAACGAAGCTTCATCTCTTGCGGGCCACCTCTGTTTAAATAATCTCATATTGATCTATGACTGTAACAAAGTGACTCTGGATGGGGATTGGAAAGATAGCTGCTCTGATAATCAGGCTCTTAGATATAAATCATATGGATGGGATGTCGTAGAAGTTGAAGATGGAAATGATGTCGGTGAAATCGAAAGAGTGTTTGCTGGTCTAAAAAAACAGATGCATAAACCGACCTTAGTGATTTTACACACGGTGATTGGGAAAGGCGCTGCAACAAAAGAGGGGACACATAAAGTTCATGGATCACCCCTGGGAAAAGAGGAGCTTTTTGCCACAAAGAAAAAACTAGATCTTCCCGAAGAACCTTTCTATGTAAGCCCAAGTGTAAGAGATTATTTTAAGTTGAAGCAGATAGAATGTCAAAAACATGAAGATGAATGGAACGGGATGTTTGACAGATGGAAAGTTGCCTTTCCAGAGCTGCATAAATTATACCAGCAAATGGACAATCACTCTGTAGATCATAATTTTTTAGAAGAGCTCATGAAACTCCCGCTTGAGGAAAGCATGGCCGGACGGAAGGCATCCAATGTGGCGCTACAGTTTTTACACGCAAAACTCCCTTACTTATTGGTGGGATCAGCAGATCTTTCCGAGTCAGATTTCACCTTCATCAAAAATACCCAGCCGATTTTACCGGGTGATTTTTCCGGAACTGGCGTTGTCCGTTATGGCATTAGAGAATTTGGTATGACAGCAATGGCAAATGGTATTTCAACAACTTTATTAAGACCCGTTGTGGGAACATTTTTTTGTTTTAGCGATTACGCAAGACCAGCAATTCGATTGGCATGTCTTTCCCACCACACACCCTTGTTAATTTATACGCACGATTCTATTGGACTTGGTGAAGACGGTCCAACGCATCAGCCTGTCGAGCAGTTGGCAGCTCTTAGAGCAATGCCCAATATGCACCTTTTTAGGCCAGGCGATGCAAACGAAGTGCTTGCCGCTTATGCATGGTTTTTAAATTTTAAGACAGGACCCGTAGCTCTTGTTCTAACAAGACAGCCACTTCCCACGCTGAATGAGACCAAGAGAAATCTAGGAGATGGAGCGATGAAAGGCGGCTACATTTTAATAGAAGAAGATCGGTCTAGAGATCTTGATTATATAATCATCGGAACTGGTTCAGAGTTGCACTTAGCCGTGCAAGTTGCAAAAAAAATCCAAGAAAAAGGCAAGAATGTCCGCGTAGTATCGCTTCCTTGTCATAGACTCTTTGAGGAGCAAACCTATGAATACAAATGTTACGTCATGGGTGGAAAGGCCGGAAAACGAATTAGCATTGAAGCTGGCGTCTCCTTTGGTTGGGAACGCTATATCGGCCCCGAAGGAATCTCAATTAGCATTGACGAATTCGGGAGATCGGCGCCAATTGGTGATGTCATGAATTACTTCGGCTTTACCGTAGATAAAATTATCGCTCGTATTTTCTAAAGGTTGATTTTGAAAAAGATTGGTATTCTGTGGTTACTTTGGGGGAAGGTGTGCTTTGGCGCTATCATTTTGACGAATACGCAAGGTGAGTATTTTGATGTTACAGATAATGGCGTACTCAGATATGTCTACGGGCAATTGACGGTTGCATCAGCAAGTGCAACACTTACTATTTTTCAGCCTGCTTTGACCACGGAAGTTGCAGCTGCGGTCCTTACTGGTGGGCTTGCTAATATAACTGTCAATCCTGTTACCGTGACAAAAACAATTAGTGAGATTTTGACAGATACAAAATTGTCACTTTCCTTTCAAGTGAGTGCGACTCCGCAGCTCAGTTCAAACTATGAACTCGGATTATCTTTGCTTGGTCAATTTATTAATACAAATGATTATAGCGCACCCAATCCCGCGCAATATTTTATGCTTCAAATGTTTCCACTCACAGCCGGCGTTACTCAAAACGTATACTGTGATGTCCTCTACAAAGGCGTAACAACGACTAAATGGATGCTCCCATCCCAAAATAATTTCATATCACAAGGGCTTTTTCTCGCCTCAAATTGGAAGACCCCTCAAATCATTCCATCCACTACAGGAGCGTCATCGATTACCCTTACATTGCAAATCCCCGGAACATCATTTGTAGGATTGCCTGATGGCACCTATCAAATCCGCATAGCAGCCATCATGTCCGAGCAGCTATTAGCAGATTCCGTAATGACACCCGTACAATTTGGCACCATTCAAAAACTTCTTGTCACTGCCACCTACGATGCTACCACTAGTAACATCGCCTACCAGCAAAACGCCCTTGTTAATGTCACTTACTTGACAAAACTATTAGCAGATATTGGCGCCGCCCTCCCTTAGAACCTGCTTCTTATGAAAAGGTTTCGGCAAAGGCGTCTTGCAGGGTGTGCTCCGTGATGTGTTCGAGAAAGGGCATTTCAAAGACGGGACAAGAGCCTGAATAGTGTTCGATTGTCTGCTTGTTGATAGAGTTTTTATCTCCATTTAGAAGAATCCCAAAAAGAGGGATGTTTTCTCTGTTTAGTTTTTCTAAGGAAAGAAGAGCTTGGCTTACAGCCCCTTTATTATTGCGGATCACAAGAAGAGCTGGCGCCTTAAACGCTTTTATGAAGTCAAGGACAAGCTCCTTGTCATTTAAAGGAAGCATGATTCCTCCGGCTCCTTCAACAATGAGATGAGCATTTGGTATGGCTTGTTTTTCAGGTTTCAATTCACTCATTTCAATTCCGATATGTTGCGCTGAAGGTAAAAGAGGCTCGCCAAAACGGTAGCTTTCCCGCATAAAATGAGAGTGAGGCAAGCCTGTTGCTTCATGCACCCATTCCGTATCTGTGCAAGGACTTACACCACACTGAATGGGTTTCCAATAGCATCCACGTAAACCAAGCGTTAAGACTGCAGAAACAAACGTTTTACCCACATTCGCATCAGCACCAGTAATAAAAAGCTTTTCCGGAAATCTAACCATCTTGAACCTCCAATACTATTGTTAAAAAGTGCACTATACGAAATAAAGACTTTTTAAAGAACACTTTTTTTAATGGGGGGTCAGACGTCATGTGTTCATGAGTGACACATGAACACGTGACGTCTGACCCTCAGTTAGAGGGCTTCGTGTTTGGGGAGTTCTTTGTAGGTGGTGAGGCTGAGGTAGAGGCTTGTGATTTCTTTTTCAGTGATTTGGAGGGTTGGAAAAAGGGTGAGTGCGAGGTTTGTAGCAGATGTGATGAAAGAGTTGTCTGCGAGATGGAGCTGGAGGTTTTTCATTTCGAGGTTGTTTGAAAAGGAAAGGGTTGCAAAGGGGGCTTTTGTTTCTTCAGCGGCGTAGAGAGTTTTTTTGAGTGTGTTTTTAAGGAGTTTGCATAGATTGTGGTGCCGTTTGCGCTCGGCGTTTAGAGAGGGGATGAGTTTGATTGTGGCATCGATCATGCCTAGATAGAGCGGTGATATGTACTGTTCTTTGTGAAGAGTTGGAATTTTATCGAAAAGTTGTGATTTTAACTGCTTAGAGCAGGCGATGTAGGAGATATAGGATCCAAAATTTTTACTGAAGCTGCCTAAGAGAATATCAATTTCTTCATTTTCTGCCATTAAGCCAAAGCCGTGTTTGCCAAATAAAGAAAAGGTCAGTGAGTCGTCAACTGCAAGGATTAAGTCTTTTGATTTGCTTGGAGAGGTGGCGATTCCCGTTTGACGCGAGATGGAGTTTGTAAAAGTAATCGGCTTGTCATTTAGATGAGTGAGATGGGAGAGAAGATGGGGGTCTGTTTCGTAGAAGGTGACTGTTTCGTGACCTAAAAATTTGGCGAAATTTTCTTCTGTTTTTTTTAATGCTGCTTCGTATGAGGGGATTTGGCGCGTAGGCAAAATTCCGGAGCCCCATTTGATTGAGTAGGCAATTCCTTGCTCTTTTATGTAAGGGTGCGCAGCAAGATTAAGATAATCTGATCCAGCGAAATTAATTGTTTCACTTGATGCTGTTGGAAACAGAGTTCTAACTTGCTTTTGACATTTTTGTCTGTGCTTTTTTAATAGCTGATTCATATTATCGATAGATCAGGGGGTAATCGTCAGAATTTAGGGCATCACCATAAGCATACCCTTGCTTTTTGAGTTTTGCTGCATATAAGTCGTTTTCTCGAAATGCAAAAACCGATTTAAGTTCTCCGTATGCAAGAAGTAGTGCTTTCTCAGTGACTGTAAAAGGAATTTCTGCAGAAAAAATAGTGATTGAGGACCCACTAACAATAACACCTGCAATTGCTCCTTGAAATGAGGTTTCGTTAAGGTTAATCATTTCGTTTTCGACGATGCGGTCAAAGAGTAGGCGGATTGGGCGATAATGGGTTAGTTGAAATAGGATTGTTCCTAGGTCTTGATTATAGGCCATTTTCTTAATTTCAGGGTGTTTTCTCCATAAATCGTAGCCGGATGAAAACGTTTCAATGACATCAGTTACGCTAAGAGGAAAAAAGTCTTCAAATAATATGCTCTTGTTTTTATCATAAAAAGCCGTCTGAGATTGTGTTACTTCATAGCGCATAGCCGGACTCCTAGTGTCTTAAGTCGTTTAATTGTTTCATCTAAAGTTTTTTCTGTAATAAAGGAAGATAGCCTGATAAATCCTTCTCCACTTACGCCAAATCCTTTTCCTGGAATTGTTATGATGTGCAGCTCATTTAAAAGAAAATCAAAAAATTCCCACGAATTATTTGTTGGAATTTTCCACCAAATATAGGGGGAATCTATGCCCCCATAGCAGGTAAATCCTAGGTCTTCAATGCATGCTTTTAGTTTTTTTGCGTGATGTGCATAAAGGGCTACTTGGGCCGTAGTTTCACTCTTTCCTTCACCAAATAAAGATGCAAGTCCTGCCATTTGGATGGGATAGGAAATGCCATTTGTTTTGATATCTTGACGTTTTCTCCAAAGAGCGTTTAGTTCGGAATTCGGGATAACTGTATAACCAAGTCGCATCCCTGTAAATCCGGCTGTCTTAGAAAAGCTTCGGAATTCAATAGCAACATCCTTTGCACCTTCGATTTCAAAAATTGTGCGAGGAACATCTTCTGTTTTGATAAAAGCTTCATAAGCGGCATCCACTAAAAGGATTGCGCTGTGTTTGACGGCCCATGCAATCCACGCTTTTAGATGATCCCTCGTCATTGCAATTCCTGTCGGATTATTTGGCGAGCAAAGATACACAAAATCCAGATGCCGGTCCGGAGGAAGGGGAATAAAACCATTTTCTTCCAGGCAAAGAATCAGATGAACTTCTCTTCCTGCTAAAATCGAAGATTTCAAGTAAGCAGGATAAGTTGGATCAATGATGCCAACAGTCGCTTTAGGCTCAAAAAGCTCCTGTATATCACAGATGTCTCTGACAATACCTTCAGAAATAAAAATATCATTTACAGTTAGGCCGCATCCCTCATATTGAGACTCTAGAATTTTTTCACGTAAAAAAAGAAATCCTTCTGCTGGCCCATATCCATGAACATTTTTTCCAAGTTCGCAAGCTGCATCCTTTAAACTTGCCACAATTGCAGGAGCGAGAGGCAACGCTATATCGCCAACACCTAAATTTAAAATTTCAGATTCCGGCTGAGCCAAACGAAGCGCTTGTACCCTTTCCCCAATCGTGGAAAAAAGATAACTACCAGAAAGATCCAAAAAATTTTTATTTAACAATGCCATGCCGTATAGTTTACTGATAAAAAGAGTTTTAGGCAACCAGCTTATGCAATCTTTGGGGGTCAGACGTCACTATCTCACGGTTTGCTTCAACAAACCGTGAGAT
>CAZKFL010000019.1:0-39818 GCA_964552055.1 uncultured bacterium | reverse complement strand
TCTATACTGAGAGGGGTTCAAAAATTGGGAATTTTCAAGTTAGAAATGCCCAGATTTGAATTAGGCGAAGCCGCTACTGAGGGCGAGTGCTATTTGCACTAGATAAGCCCGAAGTAAATTTAAATATGGGCATTTATAACGAAGGAAAAACCAAGTTTTGAAACACGAGCAGTATAAAGATTATTTTAGAAAAATTAGAAATTTTAAGAAAGCTTCTTAGAAGCTGTTTTATTTTGGTACAAGCTCTGCATCTATATTAAGAACCCATGCACCACCCATAGCGCCATAGATAGAAATATAAGAATTGAGTGCAAAGGCAAGTGAGCTTGCATAGTTAAGCTCTGCCTCAAAAAGATGGCGTTCCGCATCAAGATAAGTAAGATAATCCGTAAGGCCTTCAACGTATTGAAAAGTAGCCAGTTTAAAGTAGGTCGCAAGAGTCTGGACGCGCTCTTTTTGGGTTTTCACTAGATCATTTGCGATTTTATGGGAAATAAGGGCATCGTTAATTTCTTTAAGGCCTGTAAGGACTGATTGTTGGTAGGTGTGAAGCATGGCCATTTTTTTGTTATTTGCAAGTTTAAGGCCGCTGATCAATCTTCCGCCGGTAAATATTTCCTGGAGAAGAGTTGCGCCAAATTGCCAAATGTTAGAAGAGACTGTAAAAAAGTTTGCTAGAGTAGCTGATTGAGCGCCGTAGTCAGCAGCTAAATTGAAGTTTGGAAAAAATCTAGCTCTTGCCACACCAATATCTGCATTAGCGGAAATCAACTGCTGCTCTGCTTTTAGAATGTCTGGTCTTTGACTCATCATATCAGCTGGGAGATAAGCGGGAAGTGCTGCTGGAATGACTAGATCCTCAATATTCTTGCCTCGCGGTGGAGATGTCGATGGTTTGCCTAAGAGAAGACAGAGTAAGTTCTCTTCTAAAGCAACAGCCATTTTTAAACGGTCTACCTCAATTTCAGCATCTTCAACTTCTGATTTAGCCTGCTCAACTTGCATATCGGAAGTAAGTCCCAATTCAAACCGAATTTTTGCAATGCGATACGATTCTAACCTTGTATCTCTTGTCTCTTCTGCAATTCGCAGTTGCTCATCAAATTTTCTCATTTCGATGTAAGATTCCGCAACGCCCGTTACAACTGCAATGACAACTGTTCTTCTCACTTCAACTTGTGAAAGCATCTGAGCGTAAGAGCTTTGCGAAGCGCTCCGTATTTTTCCCCAGATATCGACGATATAGGATGCATTTAAAAGGAGTTCGAAAAAATTGCTTTTTGTAGGAAGACCTGGAACTGTTGTAACAAAACCTTCTGAAAGCTTGAATCTACCAGCATCTCCTGATCCATTCATTTGAGGATAAAGCTCTGAACTCACAATACCATATTTTGCTTCAAACTCTTTTACATTATAGATAGCAACTTGAAGATCCTGATTTGCAAGTATTGCCTCATCAATGAGCTCATTTAGAATAGGATCTTCAAACTGATGCCAAAAATTAATGCTCATTTGCGTATATGTATCATCTGTTTTGATACGCCATTCTGAAGAAACTGGTCCCGGATCCCTTTGATATCTAGGAGCCATGGTACAAGACGAAAATATAAGAGTTAGAAGAAAAATTCTTTTCATTCCTGTTTCTTCTTACCTTTGTAAAAGTGCGTAAAAAAGAAAGGGACAAAAAGAAGAGCAAACAAGGTGGCTGCAATCATACCGCCAAAGACTCCAACACCAACAGAATGTCTGCTTGCAGCGCCTGCTCCTTTACTTAAAACTAGAGGCGTTACACCAAGAATAAAAGTAAGCGATGTCATTAATATGGCTCTAAACCGAAGTTTGGCAGCTTCTAAAGCAGCCTCCTTCAAGCTCATCCCCTCTTCATGTTTCATTACAGCAAACTCTACAATCAAGATGGCATTTTTTGCAGATAAAGCGACAAGAGTCACAAGTCCAATTTGGAAATAGACGTCATTCGACATTTTTAAAAGCCATATAGAAAGGAAGGCTCCAAACGCGCCAAATGGAACAACTAGTAGGACAGAAAATGGAAGCGACCACTTTTCATAAAGTGCTGCTAAGATCAAAAAAACCATAAAAAGACCTGCAAGCAGAACTACAGATGAGGTTCCCCCTGTGGCAATTTCTTGATACGCTTCCCCACTCCATCCAAAAGTCATATCCTTAGGAAGCACTTCATTTGCAACTTCTTGCAAAGCAGCTATTGCCTGACCAGAAGTGTAACCAGGGCTGGGACCTCCAAAAATTCTTGCCGCTAAAAAATCATTAAAATGGGAGATTAGATTTGACCCGGCTTTGGGATAAATGGTGAGGAGAGATTTTAATGGGACCATCTCATTATACTGCGATCTCACATACATATCGCCTACATTATCAATCTTTTCTCTATACTCAGGTTCCGCCTGGACAATAACTTGGTAAACCCTACTAAATTTATTAAAGTTATTAACGTAGATTGCTCCCACTAGTGTTTGTAATGTTTGAAACACTTCCGCAATTGGGATGCCAAGCGCCTTGGTTTTATACCGATCCAAATCAACATAAAATTGAAGATTATTAAATTCCGCTGTTGTAAACAAAGGACTAAGTTCTTTTCTCTCTTTTGCCTTCTCAATAAACTGGAGAACTGCTTCTTCAAGCACAACAAGTCCCCCATCTCCCCTATTTTCAATCCAAAACTCTAACCCTCCCACTGTCCCAAGACCCTGAATTGCAGGGGGATTTACTACGACTACTTTTCCTTCAACAATCTCTTCAAACTTTTTCTGTAAATCTTGAATCACCTGATTTGCTTGGAGGTTTTTCCCTTTTCTTTTGCTCCAATCCTTTAACATAATAAAATTGGTTCCAATGGTCGTCCGATCTAAGCTCTCTAAAAGGCTAAATCCAGTAAGCGCAATCACCTTATCAACAGCTGGATGTTTTAACGCAATATCTGCAATTTGTTTATCGATAAAAGCCGTTCTATCTAAGCTTGCACCGTCCGGAAGAACTCCAAAAGCAATGACATATCCTTGATCTTCATTTGGAACAAAACTTGTCGGTACAGTCATAAAGAAGTAAGTTAATATAGTAAGAATCACTCCAAAAAAAGAATAGCTGACAATTTTTCGGTCTATCAAAAAAGAGGCAACTTTTAAATACGAGTTAGTAAGATTTTCTAACCCTTTATTAAATAGGGTTGCAAGCTTATGCTCCTTATGCTCCTTTCTTAAAATAAGCGCTGCGATTGCAGGACTTAATGTAAGAGCGATAAGACCTGAAAAACAAACAGATATAGCAATTGTCATCGCAAATTGTTTATAAAGCTGGCCGGCAATTCCACCTAAAAAAGCAACTGGGATAAAAACAGCGCACAAAACAAATACAATTGCAATCACAGGGCCTGTAACTTCCGACATTGCTTTTTTTGCAGCCTCAACTGGAGTCATGTCAAATGCACGTAAATTCCGCTCCACATTTTCTACAACAACAATAGCATCATCAACAACAATACCAATTGCAAGGACCATCCCAAAGAGTGTTAAGGTGTTAATAGAAAATCCCAAAAGATACATCCCAGAAAACGTACCCACAATAGAAACAATTAATGCCAGAATAGGAATTAATGTAGCGCGCATCGTCTGCAAAAACACAAATACTACCAAGGCAACAAGTAATGCTGCTTGCAACATGGTAATAAAAACTTCTCGAATCGACATTTTGATAAAAAGCGTTGTGTCATACGGGATTGAATAGGTAATTCCTTCGGGAAACCTTTTTGAAATTCTTTCCATCGCAGCTTTGATGCTATCTGCAACATGCAAAGCATTTGCCCCATATTCTTGGTAAATAGCAAGAAGTATCGCTGGTTTAGAATCAATTGTTCCATCAACTGTATAGTCTTGCGCGCCAAGCGTAATACTCGCAACATCTTTAAGTAAAACAATTTCCCCTTGGAGTGTTGCTCTAAGAATAATATTTTCAAACTCTTCAGGCGAGCTTAATCTGCCTTGAGTTGTCATAGGAACGGTTAACTTCAGCTTATGCGCGTTCGGTTCCTGTCCAAATTGTCCTAGCCCAAAATCAGCATTTTGCTCTGATATAGCGCTTATTATGTCACTTGTAGTAATTCCCAGCTCAGCCATCAAATCAGGTCTTAGCCAAACTCTCATAGAATAGTTCCGCTCACCAATAATTGATATTGTACTGATCCCTGGAAGAAGATCTAAGTCATTCACTACATTGATACTTGCGTAATTACTTACGAATTCTTGCGTATACTTTCCGTCAAGAGACTGAATTGCCACAAGAAGCAAAATATTAGGAGTCTGCTTTGTGATTGTAATCCCTTCTTTTTGCACCTCTTCTGGTAATTCAGCAGTCACCTGACTAATCAAATTCTGAACATTGACCTGATCCATGTTCGCATTACTGCCAATATTGAAATAAATATCTAAGACCATATTCCCGTTCGATGCATTTTGGGAATACATATAAATCATGTCTTCAACGCCAAGAATTTGCTGCTCCAAAGGAGCCGAAACATCATTAGCCAGTGTATCTGCATTTGCACCATTATAAGTTGTTGTCACCTGAATCAGTGGCGGAGTGATATTTGGATATTGCTCAATAGGTAAAGATTTCATCGATACAATTCCCGCAAACGTAATCAAAATCGCAATCACGCTAGCAAATATCGGATGTTTAATAAAAAAATGAGAAATCAATTTATAGCCCCAATGATGGCATATCAGCACCATCCACTTTTTGAGGCGCGCTAGGAATTAATGATTTAATTCGGACGGGCGTATTATTCTGTACGCGATTCACTCCATCTGCAACAATTAATTCACCATCTTTTAATCCGCTTAATATCACCCAATAATCGTGATACCAGTCGCCAGGCTCCACAATTCTAATTTGAGCAAGACCTTCACTATTAATAACGTAAACAAATGTTCCGTTTTTACCTTGCGCAACAGCTGTCTGCGGAACAATGATCGCATTAGGTCTTGTTGCCCCTTTTAATAAGACACTTACAAATTGTCCCGGTCTTAACCATGCATTTGGATTCGCAACTATAGAACGAACAAGCATCGTTCCAGTAGACTGTTGAATATCAGGAGCTGAAAAATCAATTTTTGCATCAGCCGGAAAGCTTGTTCCATCAGCCATCCTAACTTCGATGGAAAAATTCATATCCTTCGGAAGCTCAAGATTTTTTTTGGCTACATCATTCCTTGCCTTTAAAATATCCCCATCGGACACGGAAAAATTAACCCAAATAGGATCAAGAACAAACAAATTTGTCATCAAACTATCAGGTCCAGGCGATATAAGGGCTCCCTCTCGAAAAATCGCCTTACTCACCCACCCTTTTACTGGCGCAGTAATTGAGCAGAAGCTTAAATTTAGCTCCGCCTTCTCAACGTTTGCCTGAGCGCTCATCATATTACCCCGCTGCGACCACTCCTCCGCTACCGCATTATCATAATCTCTTTGACTTACAGCATTTTGCTTATAAAGCGGTGCCATCCGGTCAAGCGACTGCACCGAATTCCAATGAAGCGCTTTAGCACGTTCCAGATCTCCTTTTGCTATATTTAGCGCGTCTACAAAAGGTCTTTGGTCAATCACAAAAAGAAGCTTATTCACATCAACAAGAGCTCCCTCAGAGTAATCAATTTGTTCTAAATACCCTTCAACCCTTGCCCGAATCTCAACAATATGGGAACTTTCCGCAACCCCTACATACTCAAAATTCGCAGGTATAGTGGCAGCAACAATCTTCATAGCAGCAACAGGAACTGCAACTTTTTCAGGATTAGGACTTTTTTTCTCACACCCGAGAGACAAACCAAGACAAAAAAGACAAACCGCAAAACGGCCCATATCCCACACCCCTTTTTTGTGAGACATATCACTTCAACCCATAATGCACAAGAGTTCTTCACCCTCTCCGCTTACCAACCCAAAACTTAAAGTTCTAAGTATTTCTTTCCCACCAAATCTGCCCCGCTTCAATTTGGATATTAGAAAAGGAATTCACTTCCAGTTTTGGGGGAAAATCCACCCATTCAATAGAAAATTGAACTAAATTTGGGAAAATCTCAAAATCGAGAATTCGCCCTTTGTCATACTCCCTTATCCATTTACCTAAAAATACGCTACCATCTATTTGAATATTTCGTACCTCTGAAATATGTAATTTTCCTTCAAGCCGATTACTATTTGAAAGGATTCTTTCATCCTCAATCTCGTCACAATCTACTTCGGCACTTTTCATAATCAAAATCAGGCTATTATTAACATGTTTAATGCCTGACAAAGACCCATCGTGAAATAATGCAGTGTAGCTAGAAATATCCACCAAATCCCCCATTATTTCTGCATATATACTTATTGCGGAGGGTATAAGTGAGAATTTTCACTACCATCTGGAACAGGATTGCCATTTCCGTCCAAATACCAATCGCTTTCTCCTGTTTTATTAGGATTTGGTCGATGATAATGATCATGCCCTTGATGACCGTTTTTTCCAGCCTTGCCCTTATCAAATTCAATTATTTCACCTGTTTTTCTATTTCTAAACTTATAATGCCCATTCTTTTTTGCACGGGGATGGCTAATATCTTCCCATTTTTTTTTCTTAATACGATTACTTAGCAGGGATAAGTAGATGCTACCTTTTCTAGAACGTTCTAAAAAAAATGTAGTTTCATCTTCTCCATTCAAACCCTCATTAGCTTTATAGCCTAAATAACCAATACCTGCTCCAAGAGCGGCTACTGCTACATAAGGCACCCAAATCGGAGCTGTAATTATTCCGCGAGCGCCCCATGTCAAACTCACAGGCGGAATTACAAATGCATAGACATAACTGGAATCAAAATTAGAAAGTGGATTATCTTGGCAGTATTGGAAATGATTTACACTCTGCTTCATATGATCCGGTGAGAGCCATGCTTTTAGGGCAGGACAATAGTAACGCTCTCCAAAATAGATAAGGCCTGTTTCTTTATCGAAATTTTTTCCCGCAAATAGCCATGATGTGGGTGCATTGTTCGGAAGTCCTTTACCAAATGGGTTAATTTCATTTATTTTAAGAACTTCTTTGTTTGAAATATTAATGAGCCTGACAATATTCCCTTGAACATCATGTATTGGCGCATAAATCGCGTCTTTTGTCTCAATTGCAATCGGCCTTAATATATCCTTATGAGAAGATAGCCCAGGTATTCGGATCTCCTGAACCTTCCCATCGGAATCTAGAATAGCAATTTCATTACTGCCGAAGTAGATATAGTAGATCGTATCGCCATTAAGCGTTCTTGATATTCTCATGCCGTGCTGATCATATGCATAGCTAACAACAAAGCCAGGTTTAATCATCTGAACTAAATTCTGGTCATCATCATAAACATATTGATTCTTGCCATACGCCGTGATGTTTCCAAAACCGTCATACGAACAAAGAGGCTCTTCATCCTCACTATTTAATTGATTCCATATATTATAAGAATAGACATTTGAAACATCATCCAAGGTATGCCTGATAAGATTATGATTTTCATCATATTCACACACTTCCAAACTAAATGGACTTTGAATAACCGCATCACCTTTGTATTCAACTTCTCCTAAATCACCAATCAAGTTTTCAGAGAGAAGCTTACCGCTCTCATCATATAAATAAGAGTGTCTATACATCACTTCACCCGTAAATGAGAGTCTTTCTACCTCCAAAAGATGCTCTTCATTACTAGTATAGCAAACAGACCCAAGCTCTCCCAATGAGAGCACCCTCATATCAGCAGAAAGAGAAAGTATAAGACATCCAATCAAGCAAAAGAAATATTTCATAGAAGAGACCCAAGAAAAAGGCGCAGCCTATACCCAAAAAAATATTCTGTAAAGAAAAAGCAAGGGTGAATAAGCAGACTTTTACCTATCATTTTAATGATCAGCAATAAGAGCCTGATCAAATTTAAGTCCATCTTCGATCTGCCTCCACGCCGTCTCTGCTAATTCAATATCATAAACTTTTTTCATATCTCTCCTAATTCAGAATGCGAAAATCCTCCACAAATTCCAGCCATACTTTGCTCATGTTACCAAAAACGGGGATTTGAAGTAGACCCAGAAAAAGATGACCCTAAAAAAACCACATGGTCATGATGCTGAACATTATAAGATGCTCGATCTGGAACTGCTCCAGCGCCATCTGCACGGTCAAGAGCCTCCTTAATTCCGGCTTCCAATCTAGGGATTGTGCTGCTTAGAGTAACTTCAATTCGATTTATCAAAACCTTTAAGCCCTCATTTTCCTTTCGTAAGGTAGAAATTAACGCATGCGCGGCAAGAAATTTTTGATCTGTTTCAGCTTTATTCTCATCGATCTTCCTTTTTAAAGTTCCGATCTGTAATTGAAGAGCCTCAATAAATTTATCCATACGATCAATCAAACCTGCAAACTTAACTTCAAAAGATTTTCTTGCTTCTTCATTACGATCAGGTGATTGAGATCTTGCTCCCGCAAATGCGCCTCCACCGCCTGTCACTCGTTCCGGTGAATCGGATCTTGTTGCTGTTGCCATTATTAATACCTATCCTTTATATGTTTACATTATAGAGCACCCACCACCGCCACTATCTGCGGCAGCTCTCGCATTTGCATCATTTCGTGCACGCTCAAAATTAATCTGTTCCTGAAGCGACTGTACGGATAGCGCAAGGCGCCTTATTTCATCTTTACTTTTTTGTAACCGCGCATCTAAAGCCAGATTCTCTTCAAACATGCGCAAAACAAAAGCTCTCTCACTCGCAATCAGATTAACATAGATCGCTTGAATTTTTTCTAAGAGCCTTTTTAAAATCTATATTACCTAAATTCCGCTTATACATATCGATGATCGCTGCAATCACATCCCGAAACGTTGGATCACCAATTAAATGAAGAGATAAGGGAAAGAATGTAATATCGCTCGAAATTATTTTCAACACAAATCAGTAGACATTTTCTTGTGCAAACCATTATGTTTATAGAAATTTATATACCAGGAGCACACACTATGATGTCGATATCTCCTCTATCAAGAATCCCTATGCATCGACTATATCCAACAGCTGTTAAAGCAGGCGCACCCATCTTATCCGCACCTTCTCTTCCATTTTATAGAAATAAAGACTCTGCTAATCCAATCAATAATCGAATTTTTTCCAGACAAACAAGGGAGCTACATATTCCTATATTTTCTCTTGGAATCATCCTGACAAGCATGAATAACTCAATGGGGCCTGTGGTTATGTTTTTGGGAGTTATTTTAGATGATGATACGGATGACGAAGCTTAACCCGCATTTTTGGGAAGTCCTTTCCCAAATGGTCCTAGTTCATTTACCTCAGAAACTTCTTTTGTAGAAATATTAATAAGTCTGACAATATTACCTTGCACGTTATGATAAGGGAATAAGGAGCTCTTGGCCGGGCTTGAGGGCGTCTTTTTTAAGGTGGTTGTGCTGGCGCAAAGACTCAATGGAGACCTTGTATTTGCGGGCAATTTTCCAAAGACTATCGCCGTCTGTAACCGTATGTTTTATAGAAATGGGAGCTGCTTTTTCTGCTTGAAGGGCAGGCTGCTTTTTGTCAAACATGGTGGGTAGAAAGGTTTTGAGGGCGACACTGTGGTCATAGGGTGTGGGCGGGGAAATTTTGGCAAATTCGTAGAGTTTGAGGGCTGACTCTTTACGTATGTCATCTGACCTAACGCTGCAAAGAATTTGTTTGAGAAAAATGTTTGTTGTAAGGCTACTTTCATTAATAAAGGATAGGATTTGAAGGAGTTCAGGATCGGTAAGTTTGCGCTGAATGTATTCACTATCAAGAGAAATCCAAAAGCTTGAGGCAAAGGAGGACCCTTTTTTTACGGTTTCATGAAAAAGCGTTCTAATTCCTTCCAAGAAATCTCCACCGGCTTTAGTTTTTTGAATCCAATCAGAAAAATCGTCAAAATCAGTCTCAAGAAGGAATTGGAGCGTCTTTTCTTTTGTGAGGGTTTCATCAAGGCGCTTAAACGATGTGTAGAGCATATAAAATTCAGGGGTAGCAAAAAAGGCCGCTTCAAGGGAGGGGTCTTTTTCAAGGGGATGCTTTTTTAAATCAACAAAAAGGCCTTCTGCGGAAAAAGGCCATTTCTCCTCTTTAATAAATTTTTCTACCATGATAAAATCAAGGTCATCGAGATTTGGAAAAACTTCTAACTGAAAACTTTCGCCTCCCTCGCTGTGGAGAAACGTCAGCTTTCTTCTTTGGAGTGTTTTTCCAGAAATTGCCTTTTCAAGATTAAGATAATGATAGTTTACAAGGCAAGCGAGAGCTAAATCTCTCTTAGAGTAACCATCTTGCAATGCGGTCTTATCTTTCAGTTCTTTTACAAGGATCGGAAATTCTGCCATAAAATAGGCTGCTAAAACTTCAGCATTCGATTTTTCTAAAATCACATGCTTAGAGCTTCTTAGTCCAATATTTTTCTGAGTCCTATTTACATAAATAAAAGCTGTTAAAAGCCCGACATTTAGGGCAACTGAGATGAGCAATAGATTCGTTAAAAAACGGATCTTTTTCATCCAAGGATTATCGAACGACTCTACTTCCATCCCTATTATATACATTCTTTTTGTCTATAATACAAGAATTAGGTATGATTACTCGCATGAAAATTCCTTTTTCCTGGTTAAAAAAATATGTTCAATTCACACAATCGCCAACTGAGGTTAGCGAACTCCTAACCCTTTCAGGATTAGAGGTCGAAGATATTGAACTAGATAGCTTTGACTTTTCAGGCGTAATCATTGGATCAATTGAGGAAATTTCACCGCATCCTGAAGAGAGCAAGCTTCAAATTCTAATTATTAGTGATGGCGAAAAAAAACATCAAGTTGTCTCTGGCGCGCCTCATCTTACAAAAGGTAGCAGATTAGCTTTTGCTAAAGAAGGATCCACATTAACTGACGAAAACGGCAACTCGTATACTGTCAAAAAGGTAAGAATAAAAGGCATTGATTCCTATGGCATGCTTTGCTCTGAAAAAGAACTTAGCCTTTCAAACAATCATGAAACGGTGCTGATGTTTCCAGATGATGCACCTCTCGGCACTGAGTTAAACGAATTTTTAAGAGATCCGACATTAAACATTGCTCTTACACCGAATTTAGGTCACTGCAGAAGCGTTATTGGTGTTGCACGTGAGCTTTCCGCACATTTCAATTTACCTTTACAAGCGCTTAAGACCTCATTTAAGGAAGATCCTGATAACCAGACGCAAAATAAGTTAAAAATCAGTAACGAAGATTTTGATCACTGCTATCAATATAGCTGTAGAGTCATTCAAGGCGTGGAAGTTGGCCCATCTCCGTATTGGTTAAAAGAGCTCCTACGTAAAGCTGGCTTTAGAAGCATTAATAATGTCGTCGATATTAGTAATCTTGTCATGCATGAGCTTGGGCAGCCTCTTCATATTTTTGACTATGACAAGCTCAAAACAAAGCAACTTGTAATTAGGCAATCCCAAATTGGTGAGAAAATTATTACGCTTGATCAAGTTGAAAGAGACTTGCCGGAAGGCACTATTCTTATTTGTGATGGCTTAAATCCTATAGCTATTGCTGGAATTATGGGTGGCCAAAGCAGCTCAGTTACAGAATCAACACATACAATTATCATTGAATCCGCAGAATTTCACCCAACCTCAATTCGCAAAGCCAGCAGAACCTTAGGCCTTAGAACGGAATCATCTTCAAGGTATGAAAACGAAGTGGATCCCGCAGCTGTAAGAACTGCTCTTGATTATGCAACAAGCCTGATTGTAGAAATTTCCGGCGGAAAAGTCTTAAAAGGAGTGATTGAGCAATCATCAAGACCTTATAAACCAAGGTTTCTCACCTGCAGACTCTCTAAAATTAACTCGCTATTAGGAACTAAATTTAGTCTCGGAGAAGTAGAAGTTTTCTTGACAAGACTTGGTTTCACTCTATCATCTGACGGGTCTGATCTTTACCAACTAAAGATACCAAGTTGGAGAAATGACATATCCTCTGAGATTGACATCATTGAAGAAGTAGCAAGAATTTATGGCTATAATAATATTCCTAGAAGTTTGCCTCAGCACATCTCCTCTACAATTCCCAACTCCCCTATGTATACGATCAGCAAACTTGTCCAAAGAAAAATGCTAGGGTTTGGCTTACAAGAATTTATTACCTGCAACTTGATTAGTCCAAAAATCTGCAATCTTGAACTAGAAAGTGGCATTTTCAAAAAAGGCTACATTAAAGTGCTACACGCAAAATCAGAAGATCAGTCGGTATTACGCCCCTCACTGTTACCTGGATTAATTGAGACTGTCCAACACAACCAAAACCAAGGACAATTTGACATCAGCGCATTTGAAATCGGTCAAATTCATTTCCGTGAAGGAAATGGTTTTGGAGAAAAAACCTCACTTGGTATTGTTTTAGCAGGAGACAAAACACCTTCTCATTGGGATGCAAAACCTAAAGAAGTCGATTTTTATGATCTAAAAGGTATTTTAGAATCTCTATTTTCAGCACTTCTTGTGCCCCACATTTCCTATGAAACATCCTCTTTCAAAACATTTCATCCAAAAAGACAAGCATCGCTATCTGTCCAAGACAAGGTTTTTGGAGTCATTGGAGAGCTTCACCCAGCTCTAGCCCAAACACTAGCGCTAAAAAAACGAGTTCTTTTTGCTGAAATTGATCTTCATGTTCTAGAAAAATTTCACACAGAGATCCCCCAATATAAAACGCTACCATTGTTTCCCGGATCTGAAAGAGACCTAACAATTACAATGAAAAGATCTACAGATCTTACAGGATTGTTAAGTGCTTTGGAAAATATTAGCTCCCCACTTTTAAAACAGACTGAACTTTTAGATATTTATACAGGTTCAAATGTTTCCCCTACTGAAAAAAATGTGACCTTCCGTTTCACCTATCGAGACGATGCGAAAACCCTCGATGTCGATAACGTAGAGGCCGAGCACAATAAAGTAATTGCCTATCTAAAAAAATTCAGTTGAAAAAAACACTCCATTAAGCGATCGTTAGTTTCTATTTTGTAGATTTGAGAGATGAGGTATTCATGAAAAAAAGAACTATATTTGTTTTCCCGATGATAGCGCTTGCGCTTATCGCCTGCAACGATGGACCAAAAGGTCAAGTCATTTCGCAAAGATACGTACACAAATACGGCTATGATGTTTCTAGAGACGAATGGAAGGCAGAAGCCTATCCTGGCAATGTTATCACAACGCTAAGAGATGGCAAGTCCATTACAGAGCCTTACGAAGATGGCCTCCTACATGGCGCCAGAACAGAAACTTACCCACACAGCCAAACCATTCAAACTCTCGAACAATACGAGAGAGGCACTCTAACAAAACGCGTTAGCTATAACATTAGAGGAGTCCCGCAAAAAGAAGAGTTTTTTAAAGGTGAAAATCAAGTTCTAGTTACTACTTGGTATCCAAATGGAACACCAAAATCTAACGAAGAATTCAGAGATGACATTTTAATCAATGGCCAATACTTAAACGCTTCCAATGAAACCGACTCCCGAATTGAAAACGGAACAGGCGAAAGAACCATCCGTAATCAAAGCGGCGATATCCTATCTAAAGAAGTATTCAATAACTATTTGCTGACATACATCGAGACTTACTACCCAAATAACACGCCTCACACAACAACTTCCTATGAAAATAATCTTTTAAATGGCGAACGCAAAGAATTTGCTATGACAGGCGAACCAATTTGTGTGGAACATTTTGCAAAAGGTTTAAAGCATGGTCTTTCTACTTACTACCAAAATGGCTATAAATATTCTGAAATTCCCTATGTACATGGCCTAAAAAATGGTGTCGAAAGACATTATATAGATGGCGAGATAATTGTGGAAGAAACTGAGTTTCAAAACGGTATTAAGCAAGGCTCTTCCGTTCTCTATTGCGACGGCAGCGCTAAAACAACCTGGTACTTTGAAAATCAAATCGTTTCAAGATCAAAATACGAACAATTAATGGAAAGACACGCGCTCATTATGGGCATGCGACAAAAATAATTCCTGTCTTCTCTACAAAGACGGATTAACAAAAGCCCACTGCCTAATCACAGTGGGCTTCTTTTTTATAAAAGAATTCCATCGACAGAATTAGTCTCTGATTATATCCATAAAGTATGGATAAAGGTATACTTGTTGCTTCAGATAAACATGGCGAATGGCTACTTGATTGGTGGTGGGAAAATTATTCACGAGACAATAGCTATCCCGTTGCTTTTGTTAACTTTGGAATGAGTAAAGAAAGACTTAAATGGTGCAATGAGAAAGGCCAGGTAATTGAGTTTGCATTTTTATTATCTACGGGCTCCAATGAAGAGATACTAAGAAAAGCAGAAAGTCTATATGGCAAAGAAATTCATCAGACAAGAAATTCTTGGTTTAAAAAACCTCTCGCCCTAACGCTAACCCCCTTTAAACAAACACTTTGGCTTGATACTGATTGTGAGGTATTAGGTCCACTTTCTCCCCTCTTCAAATACAATAACTTGGCTCTTGCCAAAACTGGCGCAGGATCTGATGAATATAATTCTGGGGTTATTGTTTTTCAAAAAAACGATCCTATTATTACAGAGTGGGCAGAAGCAGCAAAAAGGGATTCAAGCCTTTATGTTGGGGATCAAGACCTTCTTTCACATATGATCTTCAACAAACAGCTTAAAGTGACTGAACTACCGCTTGAATGCAACTGGAATATTTCTAGAGGCCTAAACACCAATGCGTTAATTATGCATTGGTCGGGCACATGGGGCAAAAGCATCATTAAAGATTTTGGTGGTATCCACAAAACTTTACAAAACCTCCCGGCAGTTATCAAAGAGTGGTCCGAAAGACAAGGCATCTATCACACTGAAAACCAAATCGCAACACATGCTGAATCAAATGGAAAATTCTTCATAAAATTTCAAAATGAGAGGCCCTGGATCCAAAAAGACACCCCTTATGAACTTATCCCATTAGCAAATTCCATAGCCCTAATAAAACTTGAAGAAAATGCCCTAACCTTTCTTCAATACACTATGAATAATACATTTCTTATCTTCGACATGCCGTTCAAAAAAATTAACAGCATAAAAAGATGATGAATTAATTATGCGATAATGTTATTAATTAAATTATGGAAGAGAATGATTACAAAAAAAAGATCGCGAAATTAGAATCAATTAATGATCAGTTACAAGCTGAGTTTAATCACCTAAGTGTATTATTGAAAAAAGTTGGCTTTGAAGAAGGGATTAAATCTCTTAAGGAAGCAGCAAAAGAACTTCTAGACAACCGAAACGATGACACTAAAGAGGCGCGCTAAGCGAGCACTTCTCTCCATGCGGTAATTTTCTAAATGGCTTTGGTCTTGCATCAGGAACAAAAGCTCTTACTCTCCCTTCACTTAAACATTTAGAAGAGCAACAACCTTTCTCAGCTGCTATACATTTTGAGCAGGACAGAAACAGCTCATTACAATCCATATTCGCGCAATTATAATAGGTGTCGCTTTTGTCTCCGCAAAATTTGCAATGACTAATAATTTCCTGATTGTCTTCGGAGATTGGAACCACAAGTCTATCATCAAAAACAAATAGCTTTCCTCTCCAATGTTTACTTCCTTCCTGAAGACCGTATTGAATAACACCACCCTTTAATTGAAAGACTGTATCAAAGCCCTCATCTTTTAAAAGAGCAGAATAAAGTTCACAACGGATTCCGCCCGTACAATACATCATCACTTCTGTTTTTTTTGTATCAACTGTTTTTGCAAGATGCTTAGCATATTCAGGAAAGCCTCGAAAAGTTTCTAAATCAGGAAGAATTGCACCCTCAAAATAACCTACATCAGATTCATAGTTATTTCGAACATCTATAAGAATTGTATCCTTACCTTTATGATCGAGTTTCTCTTTCCATTCACTAGGATTTAGATATGCGCCTCTTTTTGACAAATCAATTTTCCTATCAACAGCGACAAGCTCCTTACGAACTTTAACGGTAAGTTTTGCAAACGCATGTTCAGGCCATTCATGAAACTTAACATCAGCCTCTTGAAATCTAGAATCGGAAAAAAGCCAATCAACATAAGCATCTACATTTGAAGACGGCAAGGACAACTGCGCGTTTATCCCCTCTTCAGATATATAAATCCGTGAGCGACCATCCAAAGATTTCAAAATATCTTTATGACGCTTCATTTCAACTGTGGGATCAACAATTGGTGTAAAAATATAATAAGCTAGTACTTTATATTCCATAAGGTGCAGATTATACTCCTAGGCGTATTTTCTCTCAAGATTTTCTAATATCAAAAAAAAATTCACCGCAGAGACGTTGAGAGCGCAGAGGGCGCAGAGAAAAGAATCAAGGAGATGGAAGGTTTTTTCAAGCGGCTTCGAGAAACTCCTTAGCCCTCTCTTTTCCTCTATTTATTCTCTGCGCTCTCTGCGTTTTCTGCGGCTCTGCGGTGAATCTTTTTTTAAATTCATATCACAAGTTAAAATATGTTGTGCAAAAAAGGGCATCTAGCATATCATTTCTGCTTTATACAACTCTATTGATGGGAGAATTATGGCTCGTTATACCGGTCCAAAGAACAGACTCGCAAGACGCTTTGGCGCAAACGTTTTTGGAAAATCAAGAAACCCTTCTGCTCATAAGCAAAACCCACCGGGTGTGCATGGCGCAAAAAGGAAGAAAAAATCAGAATATGGTCTTCAGCTTGAAGAACAGCAAAAACTTAGAGCTTGCTACGGCATGATTTCTCGCAAAATGCTTGTTCGTTACTACAAAGAAGCTATTATTCAAAAAGGTAACACTCAAGAAGCTTTTCTACAAAGACTTGAGATGCGTTTAGATACAGTTGTGTATCGTCTAAAATTTGCCCTAACACCATTTCATGCTCAGCAACTCGTTGCTCACGGTCATATTCTTGTAGACGGCAAAAAAGTAGACATTCGCTCATTCCAAGTAAAACCAGGAATGAAAATTTCTCTACACGAACAATCAAAGACAAACACGCACATCAAACAATCTGTTGAAAGAGCAGCCGTTTCTGTTCCTGAATACTATAGCTTTGATGCAGTAAAAATGTCTGGTGAGTTACTTGTTATGCCTCATGCAGATCAAATTTCTCTACCACTCGTTGTAAACGTCGCGGTAGTTTGCGAATTCTTAGCTTTTACTACCTAATAGGTATATTCATATGAAAGAAGAGATTCTTGTAGGCGCTCATACCTCCGCAGCTGGAGGAGCCTACAAGGCTCTTCTTCATGGCGCTGAGATCGGCGCTTCTACTATTCAATTATTTACAAATAATCAAAAGACCTGGAACAGTAAACCGATTACAGAAGACGATGTTTCCCTTTGGAATAAAGCAAAGGAAAGTACCGGTATTCATGTAACAATGAGTCACGATAGTTATCTTATCAATCTGGGATCTCCTAATCCCGATGTATGGTCAAAAAGCAAAACGGCCTTTGGACACGAAATTGAGCGGTGCCATTTACTTGAAATTGATTACATGAATTTTCATCCGGGCGCTTTCACGACTAGCTCAACTGAAGAATGTCTCGATCTAATTGTAGAAACCCTTCTTGGATTTGAACATCTTGCAGCAAAAGGCAATACAAGACTGTTGATTGAGACAACAGCCGGACAAGGAAGCTGCATCGGTGCAAAATTTGAGGAAATCGCCTATATTGTTGAAAGAACAGAAAAGAAAATACCCATTGGCGTTTGCATTGATACATGTCATATTTTTGCTGCCGGCTACGATATTAGAACAAAGAAAGCATGGACAGAAACTCTTAAGGAATTTGACGAGATTATTGGGTTAAAAAACCTTTATGCCTTTCATATGAATGATTCCATGCAACCATTTGGTTCAAGAAAAGATCGCCATGCTTCTCTTGGTGAAGGAGAAATTGGTCTTGAATGTTTTGAATTTATCATGACTCATCCGAAACTGAAACATCTTCCGAAATATTTGGAGACCCCTTATCCTGAAAAATGGCCAGATGAAATCCAAACCCTTAAAAAAATGGCCCAAGGAGTATTTCAAGATGCCTGAACTAAAAAATACCACACAAAGACGGATAAAAGTAGCAGTAATCAAATCTAATCCCGCTCTTATCGATCAAGAAGTTACAGTAAAAGGCTGGGTACGAACTCTAAGACTTCAAAAGTCATTTGCATTTTTAGAACTAAATGATGGCTCTACAGTTTCTAATCTTCAAATCATTCTAAACCCCACTCTCCCCTCCTACGAAGAACTTGTTAAAACAATTCAAACTGGCGCATGCGTCTCCATTTCAGGAACTTTAGTCTCAAGCCTTGGTGGTAAGCAAGCAGTTGAAATACAAGCCAAAGAAGTAGAAATTCTAGGAAATGCACCAGCCGACTTTGTTTTACAGAAAAAAAGACACTCCTTTGAGTTTTTAAGGACAATTGCTCACATGCGTCCCCGCACAAATACTTTTGGCGCAGTGATGAGGGTCAGAAACAGCTTAGCCTTTGCTACACACAAGTTTTTCCAGGAAAGAAGTTTTCTTTATCTTAATACCCCAATTATTACTTCATCTGACTGCGAAGGCGCCGGAGAAATGTTTGCTGTTTCCACGTTAGACCCGGAAAATCTGCCAAAAGACGAGTCTGGAAAAGTCGATTACTCGAAAGACTTTTTCGGCAAAAAGTCATATCTAACTGTTTCCGGACAACTCAATGGTGAAGCTTACGCCCTAGCATTAAGCGATATATACACATTCGGACCAACCTTCAGAGCCGAAAACTCGAACACTTCACGTCACCTTGCTGAATTTTGGATGATTGAACCCGAAATGGCGTTTGCTGATTTAACTGATGATATGGATCTTGCCGACGACTATCTTAAATACCTCGTTAGCTATATTCTAAAACACAATAGCGAAGACTTAGAATTCTTTAACTCATTTATTTCAAACGGCCTATTAGAAAAACTCAGCCATGTACTAGATACACCAACTGTAAGGGTATCTTATACAGAAGCTGTTGCTATATTAGAGAAATGTAACGCTCCTTTTGTATACCCTGTTAAGTGGGGAATTGATCTTCAATCTGAACATGAAAGATTTTTAACAGAAGTTCATTTTAAGGGGCCTGTTATAGTCTACAACTATCCAAAAGAGATTAAATCCTTCTATATGAGACGAAATAGTGACGGAAAAACGGTTGCAGCCATGGATCTTCTTGTGCCCGGCATTGGTGAGCTTATAGGCGGAAGCCAAAGAGAAGAAAGACTGGACATCTTATCCGAAACAATTAAGGCTCAAGGACTTGATATCAATAACTATGAGTGGTACCTTGATCTAAGACGTTATGGAAGCGCGCCACATGCAGGTTTTGGCCTTGGATTTGAGAGACTTGTACAATATTCTACTGGTATGGAAAATATACGCGATGTGATACCATTCCCAAGATACCCGCAACATGCGCTTTTCTAAAAACAAGTATTATGATTAGGATAAAAGTATGAATGAATCACAACCAACAAGTCAGGCCCCGCAAAGTCAGCCACCACAGAATGCGCAACCCTCTGCTCCGCCTCCTTACTATACAGCTGCAGATTCGGCACTTGCTTCCCAAGATTCTGGTTGGGGCGCTTATGAGAAATTCCTTGGACCTAAGGGATATGCACAGTTTAAAGCAAATGTATGCAATGCCATTTCTCATCAAATCGGGCAGGATCAGAAAAAAGCCCAAGCAGCTTCGGATGAACTTAAAAAATCTACTACGGGTGAAGAATGACAACTACTTTTGAAATTGAAAAAGAAGAATCCGAGCTTCGTTTAGACCAAATCTTAACTGCAAGATACTCAGATCATTCAAGAAACTATTTCCAATATTTAATTGATAGCGGGAATGTTTTAATTAACGGCCATGTTTCCAAAAAAAAAGACAAAACTAGAGTCGGAGACAAAGTTTTTGTAAAAATGATTGCATCACCCGACCCCGGCGTTTCCCCTGAAAACATCCCCCTTGATATTCTCTACGAAGACAATCATATCATAGCAATTAACAAACCTAGAGGCATGGTTGTTCACCCAGGTGCGGGAAATCCAAGAGGAACGCTCGTAAACGCCCTTCTCTATCATACTAAGTCACTGCCTGAGTCATCCACACCGTTAAGACCTGGAATTGTTCATAGACTGGATAAAGAGACTTCTGGAGTTATTATCGCCGCTAAAACTGAAGCAGCTCATGCAAAGCTCGTTGATCTTTTTAAAACTCGCAAAATTGATAAACAATACCTTGCGATTTGTGAAAATACCCCTAAAGAAGGCCTTATCTCCCTTCCGCTTGGCAGACATCCCGTCAAAAGGAAAGAAATGACTGTAAGAGACGATGGGAAAGAGGCAATTACCGAAATTTCCGTCCTAGACAAGACCGGAAAATACTCTCTAGTTCTCCTAAAACCGAAAACGGGGAGAACTCACCAACTTAGAGTGCACCTGAAATTCTTGAAAGCCCCTATTGTTGGCGATAAAATCTACGGAAACAGCACTAAAAATGCACCTAATATGCTGCTACATGCATATAAATTAAATTTTATTCATCCATTTACTGGCGCTTCCATCGCCTTAGAGGCTCCTATTCCAAAAGAATTCCTCTTTTCACTAGAAAAATAAGTTCAATTTATTTTATTCTGGAACCACTGTAAAACAAGGAACGCACCATGAAAGAGTTTGTAGGATACATCGTAAAAAATTTAGTAGACCATCCAGATAAAGTTAAAATTAACGAAATCGGTGGAACACAAACCTTAATTATCGAATTAAGCGTAGAAAAATCTGATATCGGCAAGATTATCGGGAAAAAAGGAAAAACAATTAACGCCATCCGCACATTGCTTATGTCTGTAGCAAGCCGCAATGGTCTACGAGTCAATCTTGAAATCTTAGAAGAAGGTCAGCCTTCTACTGAAGAAGCTGAAGCAGAAGTAGGAAATTCTTAAATCTGTTCATTCCATTTATAGCCCGGAAGAATCTCTTTCGGGCTTTTTTTAACTGCGGGAAAATTCTGAGAGGCAAAGAGCCGTCGCAACGGAAACATTTAGACTCTCTACAAAGCCTGTTCCAGGAATTTGGATTTTCTCACTTGCCAAACTGAAGAGATCTTTAGATACACCATCACTTTCATGACCCATAATAATCACTGTATGTGAGGGAAACTTATATTTATAAAGAGATGTACCTCCATGGGAGGATGTTGTTGCAAGTAAAAACCCTTTCTTCTTCAATGTCTTGAGCGCTTCTATCGGTTTATCAATAGCTACAAGTTTCACAAATTCAGCGCCACCTTTAGCAATACGGTATGCAGAAGGAGACAATGCAAGAAGCTTATTTTTTTCGCCTAAAATATAGGGGATTCCAAAATGGGCGGCAGTTCTAACAATCGAACCAATATTATGAGGATTTTGGACACCGTCAAGATAAAGGAGGCAACATCTTTCTTTTTGTTTAGTTATTTGCTGTAGCGCATTTTCCCATTGCTCTAGAGCAAGCTCTTTTGCGAGAATACAAACGCCTTCATGATGAACAGATGTTGTAACTTTTTCAAGTTCATCATTCGAGATGATGTGGTATGCTTTTTTATTTTCACTACACCATTTAAGTATAGGCTTGAATGCTTTAAGATTACTTTCATGGAGATATATCCGAATGATACTCTCTTTTCTCGCCTTAAAGAGTGCTAGGCAGGAATGGAATCCGTAATATTTGATCTCTTTTTGATTTCTCATAGATAGGCCGCAATATCTGTCTTGCGAGATTTAATCGAACCTGGCAAAACCTTTAAGACAGCCATTGATGGCTCTTCTCTAGAATAATGAATTTGAAACTTTTTATGATGAACGGACTCTTTAAAAATCGTCTCATAGGAAGCTTTGCTTCCACAGTATAAAATGGAGGGTTCTTGAGCAAGAACTCTTGGCGACCTAAAAAAGCCCATTAAAAAATTATGCAAGAAGTGATCTGCTCTTTTATCGCCAGGCGGAACCCAAAACCAGAGCTCATCAAAATAGTTAAGACGTTCTGCTTTTCCTGAAAACATTTCTTCTGCTGAAGAGACCGTTGATATCATGCAAATGTGTAAACTAACTTCAGGCCTTTCTTTATGAAGCTTTTTACTTCTTTCTATCCACGCCTTCCGAATTCCGATAATATTTTCTTGAAGGAGCTGATTGTTATTCGGAAAATGCTTAAATTGAGCAATCGCTGCATACCCACCACTTCCCAGAATTTTTGTATCTTGGAAAAAGTGTGTTTCTCCCCCGCTTGCAGTATCTTTAATGGTCTCATTAATCACTTGCTCTCTCGCATTATAGATAACGCCATAAAGAGAGTATAAATCAGGAGTTTGCAAAAGTTTTCTTGCAGCCTTTTTAGGGAATTCAGGATCACTTCGTGAAAGATCATCAAAATTAACAATCTCCACTTCATCTCTTACCATAATTGATTTCAGCCTATTTAATAGGCTTGCCATTCCATCGACATCATACTCTGTAACTTTAGATAAAAGATCGGTATCATCTAAAATTGCAAACACATACTGCATATATTCCAAAATTTCACGATCTACAGAAATGCAATGAGTTCCTCTTGTCTTTAGGGCATTCTTCTTTTGTAAGAGCCTTTGTAATATACGGACATTTTCAGGTAAATGGAGCTCTTTAGAAACTTTTGCAATGGATGCTTCAATTTGCGAAGCGTTCAGTCCACCTGTTGAGTAACGATCATTGATTTCGAAGTTGATTCGAGCAATGATTGAATTAGTTGATTGTGCATCAGATCTTACAATTCCAAGCGCAGGTCTTGTTGTAGCAATTTGAGATTTGTGATGATCGATATAACTAATGACTTCTACACCTTCAATTAAATCGGTTTCGCCCGGATTTGAGAAATCATTCCATGAAGTTGTTGCAATTGTTTTATGATTAACATCATCAGCATAAATCACACCCAGTGGATATTGATTTCCATTCTCATGATAATTAACCGTCAAGTGCGAGTAGTCTTTAATGGCGGAGGCAATTTCATCAAGATCTGCCAAATGACTTAAAAAATTTGGTTCTCTTCCCAAAACCTTTTTCTTCACATCCATTGCAACTTCAAGAGAGTCAATATATTGAAAAAACCTGTTGAAGGACTCTCTTTCAAGAGAAAGAATCTCTTCTAATTTTCTGAATATAAACGCTCTATTCTCAGTTAATTCCCCTTTCCTATCAAAAATCGAGCTTTTCTTTAAGCTCTCCAGTTTTTCTTGAAATTCAGCGAAACCAAAACTTTTTGCTGCTTCAAAAAACTCACCAATAGTTCCATCAAGGCCGTTTGGAATAAAAAGAACTTCTTTAATGAATTTGTCCTGAAGATGCCTTTGCTTATCTGTTAATTCTCTCGATGTTAGACTTCCATTAAATTTCTCTAAAAATTTCTGACTTAAGAAATCAGTCCAGTCTTTTAATTCCAAGGGATCCTTAGAAAATAAAGAGATAATTCCGACAACAAATTGGTTTTGATATTCAGCTAAGAAGCTTCTAAATCTCCCTGTAATTGAGCGCACAGGATCAACATCGACAGATCTCCAATCACCTAAATAGCACCCTCTCTCATCAACTAAAATAACTGCTTGCCTTCCACGCTCAGGATCAATGTCATAGGTAAGAGTCGCCGATTCTTTCCGAATGATATCTTTCTGTGAAACTAGATCCAAAGCGGTAATGAGAAACTTAGAGCTAGACGAGCTAATTACTGAAAAGACTTCAGCTCCAAGAGCTTTTTTAAAGAAAAGCTCAACTTCCATTGAATCTTTTACAGGTCCACCCGGGAGAACCCAAAGCTGCCTAGATGTTCCAACTTTTGCTCCAAAGGCCGCTAAAAAACATGCAAAGGAAGCAACTGTTGTATCCAGATCAGGAGAAATATGAGCGTAAGAAAAGTGGGACCCCTGCAAATATGTTCCAGAAGAAATCGGGAAAAAGTTTTGATATTCGCTTCGTGGTATCTGCTTACCAACAATCTTGCCACGTACACTCATTTTTTCTTCTTCAGAAATTTCTGTATGCTGATTGAACCAGAACTCAAAACTGGCTAAATGATAGGTCGATAAAATGGCTCGAACGCGGGTAATGTAGTCAATCACTTTGGGGAGCAGAAAAACGTCATCAGGCTCATTTTTAATAGCTTCAAATAAAACAGAACTCACTTTCTCATGCTTATGAAATGTTCCTAATTTTTGAAATGAGGGAGAATCAAATTCCTGAAAGATAGTTTTTGAAAAAGTGCCTGGCGAAAACTCAATACTACCTAGATGCTCGCCTAAAAAAGTGATATATTCCTTATTATTGCTCATAATACCACAAACTATACGCTCGGCAATTCAAAAACCAGTTTTTTTTAAAAGGACGGACCGAGCAGGACTCGAACCTGCGACCACCCGCTTAGAAGGCGGGTGCTCTATCCACTGAGCTATCGGTCCTCAGTAAAGGGAGCTATTGTACAAAAAATTGAAAAGATTTGCAAGCTTGTTATATACTTCTGAAATGAAAATCTTACTAATAGGCGCGGAAGGTCGCATGGGAAAGTGCGTAACTTCTTTAGCCATAGACATCAACATCACATCCATCGGAAGCTCAAACTCCCTATTGCCCCATGACATTACCCCATTTTTAAAAAATCACGATATAGTTCTCGATTTTTCAACGCCAGATGCCTTAGTAAAAAATCTCCCCAAAATAGTCGATGCCAAAAAACCGTATGTAATCGGCATTACAGGACTGTCAAATGAAATTTTAAATCAGATCAATAATGCTACCATTCACATCCCGATCTTCCTCTCACCCAACTTTTCTGAAGGAATCGCTCTTTTAAAAAGGCTACTCAAAGATCTCCCGCGAGGCTCCTATGAAATCAAAGAAACGCACCACACACAAAAAAAAGATGCACCAAGTGGCACAGCACTAGATCTAGCAAAACACCTCGCATCACCTGCCAAAATAATTTCAATTCGTGAAGGCGCAGCAATTGGAACTCATACAATTACACTCAAACTGCCCTATGAAACTCTATCTATTACACATGAAGTCATTGATCGAAAAGTCTTTGCACAAGGCGCACTCTTAGCATGCTCTTTTCTTTCTAATAAAGCAGCGGGGTTGTATACTTCAATCTATGATTAAAGTCGGTGATATTGAAATTGGGCAAGGCAAACCGCTTGTGTTTATCTTAGGCCCGTGTGTGATGGAGTCGGAAGATTTTGTGATGGAATGCGCAGGCAGATTAAAAGAGATTTGCCCGTACCCTTTTATATTTAAAGCAAGCTTTGATAAAGCAAATCGTTCCTCGATTAAGTCATTTAGAGGTCCTGGACTTGAAAAGGGTCTTGAGTATTTAAAGAGAGTTAAACAAGAGTTTGGACTTCCCGTTACAACCGATATTCACCAAACTGATCAAGTAAGGCCAGCTGCTGAAGTACTTGATCTGATTCAGATTCCTGCGTTTCTCTGCAGACAAACCGACCTTATTTTAGAAGCTGCAAAGACGGGATTACCGCTAAATGTCAAAAAGGGCCAATTTGTAGCGCCACATGATATGAGTCAGGTTGTTTTTAAAGTCAGAGAAATGAACAATCAAAACCTGATGTTAACAGAGCGTGGTTTTTCGTTTGGCTACAATAATCTTGTCTGCGATATGCGAGGCATTCCGATGATGAAAAGCTTTGGAACGCCTGTTTGTTTTGACGCATCCCATTCAGTTCAACTGCCTGGCGGTCTCGGGACTGCATCATCAGGTGACCGAACTTACATTCCAACTCTTGCAAAGGCAGCTGTAGCAGCCGGCGTAGACGCTGTCTTCATTGAGACGCACCCAAACCCTGATTTAGCAAAAAGTGACCCTAAAAGCCAGTGGCCCTTGAATCAATTACGACCTCTTTTAGAACTTCTCTATGAGCTCCATCAATTCGTAGGCAAATATGAAACGGTTTCATAAAGCAATTGTTTCTTCTTTTCTGATCTGGATTGCTTGCCTAATCACTCTTGTTTTTCAATTTGTTAACTACCCAATTCTTAAGGAGAACTCGTCAAAATTTATTAAATACCGCACTTCAAAAGAAGGTGAATTACCGGAAGCGATCATTCAATATAGGCAAGGAGTGTCCAAAGAAATATGGATTGCCGGCAAAGACGGCAGGATCAGTTGCCATCTTGAAAGCCCCTCTTCTTCTTTAAAATTTGACTCAAGCAAAGCTCTTCTAGAAACACTTTCCCATCTAAAACTTTGGATTCGCGAGCCAAATGAACAAATTCGCTACTTAAGGGCATCCTTTGGTGATTACAATTACAGAACTCAAATACTTTCCTCACATAAAGCATTCATTTCCTCCTACAAAATTACCAACGCAAATAACTCCTTATTTACAAGCGAAGCAGAGGACCTTGTCATTTCTTTTAAAGGAATTCCTTTTGGTTTTACCGCCAAAGGTTTTACAGCCCATTTACAAACAGGAGGAGCTTTATGATATTTCTTTTTTTTATTCCTCTAATTTTAAACGCAGAGAGCACATTTCTCTCTTCTGATCAAATCGCCTACAAAGATGAAAACCTCTCACTTCATGGTCATGTTTCTATAAAACATCCCCTTGGAACAGCGACAGCTGATGAAGCAGAAGTTTCAGGACTTACGGGGTCAACATTTTTACAAGCAATGCTTAAATCTAATGTCGAATTTTTCTTTAAAGAAGATCGGCTCATTGCAAAGGAGCTTGTTTTGGACAATGAAAAAGGAGAAGTTACAGCAAAAGGACCGACGACCCTTTTTGGAAAATCTGAAAATTTTAGCCTAACATGCGATGGCACTGCGCACTTTGAAAAGGAAAACAACCTACTTACATTTAGTAGTGAAACCTCACCCATCTCCTTCACAAAGGGAGCAACCCACATTCATGCAAAATCAGCCTTTCTTACGTTTGAAAATGATGAACCAAAAACCCTTACTTTTAATGATGGAGTAGATCTTTCTAATGGAACTATCACAGGATCTGCCGAAAAACTTATCTATGAATTAAAAACCCACTCTTTACAGGGAGTTGGTAAAGTCTCCTTTACTTTGGACAGCAATGAAACAGGGAATTTACTGGAATTATGGAAAAAGAAATCCTCCTAAGCGCCAAAAGCCTTTACAAATCTTACGGCGATAAACAGATTGTACATGATCTTTCGTTTCATATTAATAAAGGAGAAATCGTTGGACTTTTAGGACATAACGGCGCTGGCAAAACAACTGCCTTCTACATTACTATCGGTCTCATAAAGCCAGACAAGGGCACAATTATTTTCCAAAACGAAGATATCACACATCTTCCTATTCACAAAAGATCAGCTCTTGGAATGGGATACCTTTCCCAAGAACCATCCATCTTTAGATCCCTCTCTGTTGCAGACAATCTCCTATGCATCCTAGAAACACTTGATCTTACCCCAGAAGAGGAAAATGAAAAGCTTACATTTCTTCTAGAAGAAATGCACCTCACCCACCTTGCAAAAACAAAAGCCGGACACCTCTCCGGCGGCGAAAAAAGACGCGTTGAAGTAGCGAGATCTCTCATCCGTAATCCAAAGCTCCTACTACTTGATGAACCCTTTGCAAACATTGACCCGAAAACGATCTCCGACCTAAAAAAAATCATCCTTATGCTTAAAGCAAAAGGCATTTCCATCCTCATTACCGACCACAACGCAAGAGAAATCTTCTCCCTAGCAGACAGATCCTACGTCCTAGCCACAGGTGAAATCATCGCTCACGGCAACACGCAAGAACTCATCAATAACGACTCTGCAAGATATTCCTATCTCGGCTCCGACTTCACCCTCTAAAAATTGGGGTCAGACGTCACTATCTCACGGTTTAAGCACAATAAATTGGGCCTATCATTCTTTCTAGGTTCTTTTTAGACTCAGTACGTAATAATTGAAGAACATAATTGTGATATTTAAAAGATCTATAAGAAGTATAGTGATTTTGCAACTTCCCTCTTAAACCTTTAATTGAGTTCTCCAAAATTCTATCGAATAGATTTTGAGGTGTTAGCAGAGCCGCCTTTCTCCTATGAACAAACATCTCCTTAGATAAATCAGGATTCTCTGCGATATAGGCACATATTCTATCTATTGATTGTGTGCCTATCATAAACCTTGGAGGAAGAACAACTTTTGCAAAACCATCAGCTTTCTCAGGCAATCTTCTAATTTTTGAGAAAAATTCCTCGTCTTCCAAAAATGCAACGGCATCACGCAAAGCAAATGTTTCACAACCATAGACACTTTCCCGCCGAATACCAGATAGGAAAAGTTCAGCACTATAAATCCTAATGGAATCAAATTCATCTTTTAAAACTTGAGCGGGGACCTTGTCCGATTCAAAATTAATTATTTTTATTTTACCGTTATGTATTTCCAAACCAATAGCGATTTTATGTTGCCAAGGAGCGATATCTACGCCATGACAACCGGGGCCTGTAGTTGCTCCTACCACGTACGCAAACTTACCAGACATTCCAGATCTAATTTTCCCCTCAATTTGCTGCTGTAAACCGCTCAAAGTTTCGCAAACAAATAGGCGCTCCCTTAGAAAAGCATGTTTTTGAGAAAGCATTGCTGCAATCAAAGCTACTCCCTTCAATTTCAGAGAGCTAGCAGAAACCCTTTCTGTGCCGCTCAAAGAATACACAACTTCGCCTATATATTCTTTCTGATAGAGATCTCGGCCATCCAATGTAGTCTTCAAAACCGTATCAAAGCTATTGTGCACGTCTGCAATTTTATCATGTATGACTTCATAACTGCCTTGTTTTGACACCAACTGCCTGAAATCCTCAAGACCAGAAATACCTGGCAGAGAGCGGGGTCTTGGACCCTGAATAAACAAAATTTTAAAAGATGTGAAACCAGTCCTAAGCAAATGAGCACATTGTGTTGAGAATTTTCGCTTTCTACATACACCTGTTGTCAGAAGACTTAGAGATAAGACGATCGACCAAAAAAGCCCTGTAACCATTTTTATCGACTTTTGCAAAAACGAATTTTCCGGCGACCTCATAAAGTAGCTATGAGATAAAGACCAATTTACCGCACATTTAGCTATAGACATCCGTATTCTCCCTTATTTTTGATATAATACCCTATTAAAACTGAAGTAATCATACCATAATAAAGTTAATTATTCCGACAATATTAATTAAAAAAATTTATATGTTTTTGTTAAAAAAGTTTTTATTCCGAGAGGGGTTCAAAAATTGGGAATTTTCAAGCCAGAAATACCCAACTTGAATTAGGCAAAGCAAATTTAAAGATGGAGGAATTTTATTTTTGTAAGAGCTTGTGGATGGCGCGCATGACGGGGTCTTTGGGAAGGCGCTGCAGGCAGTCTGAGATCCAGGTGCCGCCACAACCCTCTTGGTCGCAACGTTTGCAAGGGACGTCTAAACGAACAACTTCGGACTGAGGATTTTGCCAGGGGCCCCACTTGATATCGTCTGAGGGACCGAAGAGGATGACGACTGGCTTTTTAAGGGCACATGCGATGTGCGGGGGTACCGAGTCAACACTGACAAGGAGTTTTGAAGTTTGAATAAGAGCGCCGAGTTCTTTGAGGGTGAGCTTTCCAGCAAGTGACTGGACAAATGGGTCACCTTCGAAAGGCGCAATAATTTCGGCTATCAGATTTTGCTCTTCCTTTCCTGGGCCGCCAGAGATAATAATTTTTTCGCCTTGTTTTCTCAAATCACGGATAAGGTCTTGAAATTTCTCCGTAGGCCAGTGTTTGTAGTAACACCTTGATGCCGGATGAATGAGTATGAAATCAGGATAAGGCAGAACGGACTGAACTTTAGTTTTTGCAGCTTCTGGAATAAAAAAAATAAGATCTTTTTCCATCGGGGTAATCCCAAGAGCCCTGACAAGATCTAAGTTGCGCTCAACAACATGACGCGGCGTATCTGTGGTGCGGACAATTTTTGTAAAAAAGCTATCTTTTTGTTTCATGCCGCCGCCCCGCTGAATACCAATTCGCGTTTTTGCTCCTGAAACTAGAGCAACAATTGCCCCTCGATCTCCTGATGTTAAATTTAAGACGGCGTCATATTTTTCCTTTCGAATTAGACTCCACATTTTGAGTTCTTGCCAAATTCTTTTGAAAAATGAATACTTTCGCCACTTCTGATCAAAAAAGATAAATTTAGAGATGGATGGATGCCCCTCAAGCATCGGATGTGTATCCTTAAAAAGATAGACATCGATCTCAGCCGCCGGGTAAGCGCTACGGAGAGCCGTATAAACAGGAGATGTCAATAAGACATCACCATGATATTTAAAGATGCAAATTAAGATTTTTTTCATGTAATTTCAAATATTTGTAATAAGCAACATCTGCTTGATAACGAGAGATGATATACCCCTCCTTTCCGTCCAAAAATCCCCTCTTCAAAATATAACAACGAAAAAATGCCGCCCACGATTTTCCTATCGCCTTCCAAAGAGAGCTTTTTCTTTTTCCCCGATTTTGATCTCCAAAAAGCTCCGAATACTTCTCCATTTTCACCAAAAAGTGACTCACTTTCCTGTACGAAAAGTGCGATACCGGTTTTTTCAAATAGACAACCTTCAAACCTTTCGTAATGATTGTCTCATGCACAAAATCATCTGTAAACCGCGTCACTCTCCGATTATACATACGTAGCTTATACTCCGGATACCACCCACAAAACCGAATCCACTTTCCGTTAAAATAATTACGAAAAAGCACGCCATAAACAGTACTCTCATCCAACAAAAGCCCCTGAATCTCCTCAATTGACTCCTCTGTCATCACTTCATCTGCATCAGTTGACAAAATAAAGTCGTGCTTAGCATAACCAGTCGCCATATTATGCAACGGCCCAAATCCAATAAACTCAGAATGGAATACCCTTACATTGGGAAAACTCGCAGCCATTGCAAGCGTTCCATCCGTCGATCCATTGTCAAGAACAACCACATCATCAAACTCCTTTAAAGAGTCCAGCGTAGCACCAAGTGTCTCCGCCGAATTAAATGTAAGAACCGTCACAGAAATCATCCCCCCATCTTAAAACATCCCCCCTTTAGAGAAAAGCCTTTTAAAACAAGGTGAGAATCGTAGCAAACAGCACCTACTAGGCAATCGGCCTTGTTGCATAAAAGAAAAAATTTGATTTTTCTGTGCGGAGCAACAGCCCTTTAGATTCCCCGCATCGTAGAATGCGGTCTCGAGTGGTCGTAACCGTAACCGCCTGCGTATGCGTAACCGATTTATATCCAGCTACTTTTTGGCATTCCAATTTTTGTCATTTTATTGATATCCAAACATTTAACGTAAGCTTCAGCAGTTTGTGTCTCTTCTGTTCTGCTTTGTAACGAACTGCCTGTTAATTGCTTAATCCTATACATTGTTGTTTCTCCAAGAGATCTCTCATGGTAAACGGTTAGTATTTTGCATAAAGCCCTCGCATCTTCATCGTCCCCAAGTCCTATGATTTGCTTAATTGCATCATTTCATCAATAACAGCGGGGTCATCACTGTCATGATATACAGGGGGTCAGACGTCACGTGTTCATGTGTCACACATGAATACGTGACGTCTGACCCCCTGTTGATTTTATGATGGCGCGATATTCAAGGGCCTGCTAAAATCATTCAAAAAAATTTAAAGGATATTTATGGAAAAAACATTATCAATTATCAAGCCTGATGCAGTTGCTAAAAATGTAGTAGGGAAAATTTTAAGCCGTTTTGAAGATGCTGGCCTAAAAATTATTGCTGCAAAAATGGTTCACCTATCTAGAGTAGAAGCTGAAAAATTTTATGCAGTTCATGCAGCTCGCCCGTTCTTTAACGACTTAGTTACTTTTATGATTTCAGGCCCTGTTCTTGTATCCGTTCTTGAAGGGGAAAATGCCGTTATCAAAAATAGAGACCTAATGGGCGCTACAAACCCAAAAGATGCAGCTCCTGGCACAATCCGCAAAGACTTTGCCGATTCAATCGACGCAAACGCAGTCCACGGCTCAGACAGCCTAGATAACGCTAAAACAGAAATCGCCTTTTTTTTCGCTCCCTCAGCAGTGTACTCCAGAGCGCCAAGAGGCTGTTCCTGCTCACATTAATCTAGTATAACGCACTATTTTCAAGGCTCCAGCTGCATTTCTGCTCCTGGAGCCTTTTTTTTACTCTTTTTACAAAGTCCATATCTACTTAATTATTAACGGTTTAAATTACATCAAAAGTCAACAACCTTGACTTTCAATTATTAGTTATGATATAATGGAATTAATACTAATAATAAAAATGGAGTTAATTATGGATATCTTAACAAAATATGACACCCGCCCGGCTGGCGCATACAATGCCCCCGTATCAAGCACACGAAAAATGAATCTTAGCGCGCTTATCGATCTCATAAAAGCAATTATTAATAGAATCCTAGGAAGAGTCCCCCTGAACTTAACACCAACGCAGGTGCTCAAAAAACAACCGCAAACTCAACCAACACCAACGCAGGTGCTCAAAAAACAACCGCAAACTCAACCAACACCAACACTTATCTCATTAAGAGCAAGGAAACAGGAACAATGGAGAGGGCATGCTGATATAGTTAGAGCTCAGGTAAGAGCATACAAGGGGCGAAGGCATCAAAATGTACAACAACGTGTTAGAGCTGTTCCTCAAACAACACAACCAGCTGCAGCAACTCCTCGTCATGAGGATGGCACCGGCGATCTAAATCATGTGACATTAGCTATTCGAGAGGGACGTATTTCACGAGCAGATCAACCTAGGGTAGCGTCCGCACAAAGAAAGTGCCCCGTCTATACGGAACTAACTCACAATGAAAAACTAAAGCTGATAAAGAGATTTGCAGTACAAATGCTTTACGGAAATCGCTACTTAAGAGCTCAAACGGAAGCAAAATTTGGCCTTCTTACTGCAAATGACCCTAGCAATCCAGCCAATCCACAAGGACATCATGTCACTATAGAGGTGGTGGACGAAGAAGATAACCGATACCTTTCTAAGTCCTAAGTCTTTGTTGCCAGTTTTTTAGGGCGGAATATAAGTCTTTGGGGAAGCTTTCGGTGAAGGTTTCCCCAAAATAGTTTTGGAGCTCCTGGCATTCTTTTTTGTAGCTAAGAATATCGAGTTTGAGCAAAGGCTCAAGCTCTTCTTTCTTTACATCTAATCCATCTAAATCAAGGGTTTTGGGAAGGTAGCCGATCGGGGTTTCCTGAGCCTTTTCTATTCCTTCTAAGCGGTTAAAGATCCATTTGAGGACTCTCACATTTTCGCCAAACCCGGGCCAAATGTAAACGCCTTTTGAGCTTTTTCTGAACCAATTAACACTAAATATTTTAGGTAATTTATGGTGTGGTTTTTCAAGGGAGAGCCAGTGCGCGAAGTAGTTAGCCATATTGTAGCCGCAGAAGGGTAGCATGGCAAATGGGTCGTGGCGGGGGGTCCCCACAAGGGCGCCTTGGACGGCGGCAGTTTGCTCGGAGGTCATGGAAGCGCCCATAAGGACGCCATCTCTCCAGTTAAAGGCTTCTAAAACGAGCGGAATCAGGTTGCTACGCCTACCGCCAAATATAATGGCATCAATTGGGACTCCGCCTGGAAGATCGCCACCACTATCATATATGGGGCACTGGCGCTTAGGTGTGGTAAATCTAGCATTGGGATGGGCAGCCTTTTCTGTGGACCCTTTTTTCCAGGGATTTCCTTTCCAGTCTGTCAATTCTTCAGGGATTTCTTCTGTCATCCCCTCCCACCAAACATCCCCCTCTTTGGTAAGGGCTACGTTTGTGAAAATCGTATTTTTTTCAATTGCTTTCATGGCGTTAGGATTTGTCTTAAACGAGGTACCGGGAGCAACGCCAAAGAGGCCATTTTCTGGGTTAATTGCATGCAGCTTCCCATTCTCTGCAAAGTGCATCCATGCAATGTCATCGCCGAGGCATTCTACTTTCCACCCTTTTAAAGCAGGCTGCATCATGGCTAGATTTGTTTTACCGCAGGAACTGGGGAATGCCGCTGCCATGTATCTTTTTTTGCCTTCAGGATTTGTTAATCCTAAAATGAGCATATGCTCTGCAAGCCACCCTTCATCATGAGCAATTTTCGATCCGATCCTTAAAGCAAAGCATTTCTTTCCAAGGAGCGCGTTTCCCCCATAGCCACTACCAAACGACCAGATCTCTTTACTCTCGGGAAAGTGGGCGATGTATTTAGTTTTATTGCATGGCCAAGCAACATCTATCTCGCCTTGCTTTAATGGTCTACCAACAGAATGAACACCTAAAACAAATTCTTTCCCCTCTTCCATCTTAATGATGCGTGTCATGATTTTCATGTTGCAAACCACATAGGGCGAGTCTGTAATCTCAATGCCAAACTTTGTATAGGGGGAATCAATTGGGCCCATTGCGTAAGGAATCACATACATGGTCCGGCCCTTCATGCAATTTCTAAAAAGAGGCTCCAAAATCCCTATCATTTCTACAGGATCTTTCCAATTATTCGTGGGACCTGCATCGCTTTGTTTATGAGAGCAAATATAGGTAGAAGATTCAACTCTTGCAACATCATCTGGATCTGATCTGCCAAGAAAGGAATTGGGACGCTTTTTTAAAGCGATCAAAGTCCCACTTGTCTCCATCATCTTAGTTAAACGAGTAAATTCGTCATCTGACCCATCACAAATATGGACTGAATCAGGACTACAGAGCGCGCGTATCCCCTCAATAAATTTTTCAACCATCTAATTTAATCCAAAAAAATTAGCGGGAGAACGATTTACGCTTTTTAAAGTGATCCAAATATTCTAGCGCTTTGCCTGTGCCTAAACAGACAGCTAGTAATGGGCTTGGCGCAATGATTACAGGTAATCCACACTCTTTAATGAGGTATTTGTCTAGTCCGCGAATTAAAGCGCCGCCACCAGCTAGAACCATACCGCGATCTACTAGATCAGCAGCTAGTTCAGGAGGGCACTTCTCAAGCACAAGCTTCACATTCTCAATAATTTGCTGAATTGGCTCAGAGAGGCATTCCCGAATTTCTACAGAGTTAATGCGTTTAGTAACAGGAAGTCCAGCTACTTGATCGCGTCCTCGCACTTCCATTTCAAGTTCGTTATCACCAAGTGGGTAAGCAGATCCAATTGTAATTTTAATTTCTTCAGCAGTTCTTGGACCAATCATGAGATTGTACGTACGTCTCATGTAATTGATGATACATTCGTCAAACTCATCCCCCGCAATTCTAAGAGATCTAGACTCAACAATACCACCAAGCGAGATGATGGCAATTTCTGTTGTACCGCCACCAATATCTACAATCATGCTTGCTGCTGGCTCATGTACGGGCAAATCAACTCCAATTGCAGCAGCCATTGGCTCTTCAATTAAGATCACTTCTTGCGCGCCAGCTCTCATAGCAGAATCTTCAACTGCACGTTTTTCCACGCCTGTAATTCCGGACGGAACAGCAATTAAAATCTTTGGTCTAAATATACTTCTTGCAGGAGTGACTCTTCGCAAAAGCTCTCGAATCATTCCTTCCGCAATTTCAAAATCGGCAATAACACCATCTTTCATAGGTCTTACCGCATGAATTCTACGCGGCGTTTTTCCAAGCATTGCTTTCGCCTTGTGACCCACTGCCAAAACTTCATTTGTACTTGCATCAACAGCAACAACAGAGGGTTCTGCAAGAACAATTCCCTTTCCTCTGACGTAGACAAGTGTGTTTGCAGTTCCAAGGTCAATTCCGATGTCATTACTAAACAAACCAGTTACGTCACGCCATTTGGCAATCACGATTTTTTTAAATTTAGAAATATTTTTCTTAAGCGTTTCTGTCTCTTTCATGCTTTTATTCTACCTGTAAATACATTTTTACGCTTGCAATAATTCGAGTACATCTTCCCAAGTCAAGCGTGACATAATTTCGTCGTCGGAGCTAACAACTTTTTTCACAATTCCTTTCTTCCTGCGTTGCATCTCTACAATTTTTTCTTCAATTGTATTCAATGTGACGAGTTTATAGACAGAAACATTTTGTGTCTGCCCCATTCTGTATACCCTGTCTGTCGCCTGATTTTCAACTGCCGGATTCCACCACATGTCGTAGTGAATGACTGTATCAGCGCCAACTAGATTTAGACCGGTTCCGCCTGCCTTAAGTGAAACTAAGAAGACCGTTATTTCTGCATTTTCATTGAAATCTTTTACAATTTGCAGCCTGTCTTTGCTTGTTCCATCTAAATAAGCAAATTTAATTCCGCGCTCTTCAAAATCTTTTTTCATGATTTGGAGCATTTTTGTATACTGAGAGAAAATTACTGTTTTGTGCTTACTTTCAATGAGCGTCTGTAGCATTTCCATCATCATATCATATTTTGTCGAATCTCCCACTTCTGCAGTTTCTTTTGCAAATATTGCAGGGTGACAACAAATCTGCTTAAGTCTTGTAAGTGTTGCAAGCACATGAATTTGAACCTTATCAAAACCATCTCTTTCAACAAGTTTTGTAAGCTCATCTCTTGCTGATGCGGCGTACGATCTATAAAGATCAAGCTGCACCTCTGAAAGTTTGCAATGGTAAACAAGCTCTGAAATCGGTGGAAGATCCTTTAACACATCTGCCTTCATTCTTCTTAGAATAAATGGAGCTACTTTCTTACGTAAATATTCTAAGTTTCTATGTTGCTCATCCCCAGATACTCGAATGTATTTCTCAATAAATCTTTCGTAAGTATTCAAGAATCCAGGCATCAGGAAGTCAAATAAACTCCAAAGCTCATCGAGTGAGTTTTCAATCGGTGTACCTGAAAGAATCAATCGGTAATCAGATTTTAATAGTTTTACCGACTTAGCATTTCTTGTTCCCCTATTTTTAATGTGCTGCGCTTCATCTAATATTACATAGTTAAAGACGTTTTCTAAGTATTGATCGACATCTTTTTGAAGGAGGCTATACGATGTGATTACAACATCATAATCCTTAGCGCTAGCAATCATTTTCTTTCTTTGATTCGGCACTCCGTCAATCACTATTGTTTTAAATTTTGGATGGAACTTATGAAGCTCTTCTTTCCAGTTATAGAGAAGTGAGGTAGGACATATCACAAGTGATGGCTTATCATGAATTTTATGGTGTTGTGTGAGCGCAACAATTGTTTGAAGCGTTTTACCAAGACCCATATCATCCGCAAGAATACCATTCAGATACATAAGACGAAGTCTTTCAAGCCACTGCACGCCTTCCACTTGGTAAGGTCTCAAAGATGCATGAACCTCTGTTGGCATTTCTGAAAAAATAAAAGGTTTTTCGCCAAGCATTTGCGCTCTGATATCAATGAGTTTATCAGTAATCGTAAACTTAACTGGAAGCCCCTGAAATTGAGCGGCATCAATATTAGCAATACTCCATAAAGGTCTTTGCAACTTATGATCATCCAGCTTTAAAATTCCTAGTTCATCAAATACTTGAACGACCTGACCAATTGTTGATAAATCTAGAACTAAGATTTTTGCAGATTTTGCAGTTTCTTTTTTCTGCTTAATTCTCTTAGATTCGAGTTCGATATAAGAACGTTTTGCAAGAATACATTCCCAAAGCCTATCTAATTTTACGCCATAGAGATCGCCATCGACTTTAACATCAATTTCATATACATCCATTCTGCCATTTGCATGAGAGAGAGCAATTTCAAAAGTCGTTTTATCATATATAAATTGATCGAGAAGATTTTGCGGACAATTAAACTGAATACGATCCTGGTAATGAGGAATGGATTCCGTCATAAATTCAACAATTTTCTTTTCGGCTCTGCATGCAAAAACTCCTGTTTCCGGCTGAAAAACAAAATCTTGAAAAAGATCTTCAACAATTTTTCTTTCTTCAACAAGGTTTCTCTCTAAAATTCCATTTGCCTGCGTGAAAATCTGCAAATGATCTTTAGTGAGGTACTCAGGAACTGCGGGGACTTCTTTTCCATCATACACAAACTTGATAAAAGCTTCTAATTCTCCATCTAAAAAGGAGATTTCACACACTCCTTTTAAGACCCCTACAAAAGGAATTGTATTAAATTTATTGACGCAGGAGGCGTTTGAAATCTGAGCAAATTTGGCAAGTTCCGGAAGAGATGCTTCTATAAATGTACCAAATAATGGCTCTGGAATCGTAACTTCTCTCATTTCCATAAGCTGCATTAAATGCTGTCTTGTAATTGCTGGATGAAACCTATAGTAAACGCGATCAAAAATCATTCCAGGGGCTGCGCACTCAAAAAACCGAACCTCTTCAAGCTGAACGGATTTTGAATCTATAGAAATGGTAGGATTGATCAAAATTTTTGAAACGGGCGGCACTATATATTCTAAAGCCATGTTAAACGTAGCATAAGACTTCGAGAAACTGACGGGAGATTCTAAACTAGCATCATAAAGCCCAGGTAATATCGGCAAATCTTCATCCTCACCGATAGCTCCTAAAGACAGCTTCTTTATAGCCGCATCATAGGAACTTGCTAAAATCAAGCCAAAAGCCTTAATTTCAATAAAAGCGCTTCTCTGACCCCTTTCTGTAGTTGGCTTATCATGCACCCTTGCATAATCAATCAACATTCGAACCATTTCTCGGTAATCTTCTTTAAAAGAGTGCGGAGTAAATAAATATTTTTTGCCGCCTATAGTAATAATTTCTTCATGCCGAATACTATCTAAAAAATCTTTTGCAAATGGGATGTGAAGAGGCTTTGACCGAGAAGGCAATCTTAACGCAAGCTGAAGCTCAATTACAGGCCTTATTTGAGGAGTTGAATCGGGCATAAAAAAAATCATTGCGAGCTCAGCCCTATCGATTTGCCTTTCTTCCTTCGGAAGAAAAAACGGAGATTTAGCTAAAATTAAGGATGACTTCACGTATTCTTGAAGAAGTTCTTTACTATATTTTTCGTCCTGTCGCTTCTCTTCCTTTGAAACAGCTTCCTTTACAGCCTCGAAAAGCTCTACTTTCTGCTCTTCATCAAAGCCTGATTTCTCAGCTAAGTCTTTTATATCGTTATCTTTAGAATATTTAACTAAAATCTCATCGAGGTTTTGCTCTAGAAAAAACAAAAGAGCAGCTAAATGTTGACAATCATAGTGATAAGGGCAATCGCAATCGGACTCAATTGTTTCACAGGCGTCTCTATCAATTTCGATCTCACTTTGATAAGTGTTGTCATACTGACCACCAACTTTAGCGCTAATACGGACAGTTGTTCCATCTAAATGAAGAATCTTTGCAGAAAAGACCTTTTTTTCATCAAACAGCTGCTTCCCTTCCCTGAGCACATTCTGGGAAAAATCTTGCTTCAGTTTTCTTACATTTAACATGTGAGCCCTAAAAGTTATGCTAACGTCCCGTTTTACATCTTTTTTGAGAGGAACGCAAGCAAAAAAAGAATCGTAAGAATTCGTTTTGCTAAAAAATAGGCTTTTATGTAATATGTTCTGATCTTATGAGTATGCGGGTGTAGCTCAGTGGTAGAGCATCACGTTGCCAACGTGAGGGTCGTGAGTTCGAATCTCATCACCCGCTAAA
>CAZKFL010000018.1:0-40278 GCA_964552055.1 uncultured bacterium | reverse complement strand
ATTTTGTCAAGAAAAAGATACGTGAACAAGAAGATGTCAAGCCTGACCCTTTCATTTTTTTATCCAAATACCAGATGTCAGAATGTCAAGCCTGACCCTTTCATATCTGATGAAATTCAGGAGTGCTATATGGGAGGACACTCTTTCCTGAGATGCGTTTTATCTGTTTATAAACTGGAATTATACTCTCTTGTTTGTAAATTTGAAGCTCGATCGGCAGCTTGGGATGCATTTTGCAGTTCGTCTATACCTCCTGCTACACTTCATATTTCAGGAAGGGTTATAGCAGTGTCCCAATAAGGGTTTGGTGACTGAAGCTGTAATACCAGGCATTATTCGTGCCAGGCATGCAGTTACTTTAATTACCATCGACTACTCTAAGCATTTTCTCTCAAATGTTAGAGAATACATTGAATTTATCCCATCAAAAAGTTCTAAACGTGCCCAACCGCCCCCAGATAACTAAAGACCCACATAATTTCTTGCTGGTCTTTTTCTTATCCAAATACTAAATGTCAGAATGTCAAGGCTGACACCAATCACTAAATGTCAGAATGTCAAGCCTGACACCAATCATGACACCAATCATGACACCAATCATAAATCCATTTCCACCTCTAAATTTGAAGCATTTAAACAATTAGTAAAAATGCAGAAACTGATTGCGTAAATTATTTTTTGCATTTTCTTTACAACTAAATTGAGTTTACTTTTGTTTAATGACATCAAATACATTTTTCTCAATATCTCCTTGTCTATAAAGATCTGTAAGAGAAGCCTGCGCTTGAGGAAAAACAATCAGCTCCGCAACATTCACATGTGGAGGTCTTGTTGCACAGTAGATCACAGCATCTGCAATATCCTCAGCAGCTAAAGGCTGAAACCCTTGATAGAATTTTTTAGCTTTATTTTTGTCATTCCATCGGACCTCGCTAAATTCTGTTTCAACTGCTCCTGGATCAACTTCACTGACTCGAATAGCTGTTCCTATTAAGTCCATGCGTATTGATTTACTAAGTGCTCTTACCGCATATTTTGTTGCGCAATAGACATTTCCCGAAACGTAACATCCATGGCCTGCTACAGAGCCAATGTTGATGATATGACCATGATTTTTTTTAAGCATGGATGGTAGTACAGCCTTTGTCACATAGAGAAGCCCTTTGACATTGGTATCGATCATGGTATCCCAGTTACTAACCTGCCCCTCGTGAATTTTATCGGAAGCTAAAGCAAGACCAGCGTTATTTACTAAAACATCAATTTCGATTTTGTCCGTTTCCAGTTTCATAAAAACTGCTTGAACTTGGTCATAACTTCGAACATCGAGCTGAATTGGAATGCAAGAGACCCCATACTCCGATGAAAGTTCATGTGCAAGGGTTTTTAAACGGTCTTCCCTGCGTGCTGTAATAACTATATCAGCACCAAGTGCTGCAAATTGTTCTGCACACGCTTTACCAATACCGCTTGATGCTCCTGTAATAAAAACTGTCTGCTCTTTCATTGGATTTTTCTTCATCGTGTACCTTTATTTACTCCAGACTTTTTTGAACTTATCAAGCTGTTGGCAAAAGCATTTTTCAATCCATAACCATGCCGAAAAATCAGAAAAAAAGCGACAAAATTTTCCTTGGCATCTGAGTTGATTGCTTTGAGTACGGTATATTTTTTAAGAGAAATTCCACAAAATTTTGGGGAATTTTTTTAGAACTCTCTTCTTAGAACAAGTTTCATAAATATGAACAGGTACCGCTTCTATTTAAGGAGCATGCCCCCCTCTGTTTTTCTAAGGTGCTCGTTCCATCACATGGGAGTCCCATGTAACTCTCACTTAGCCAACCCTCTGCGTTCGATTAGAAGAATTCAACACACTCGGGATATGTATCTTACTCCAATCAAAAGTTCTGAATGTGTCTCTCCACCTCCAGATAAATAATGACCCACAAAATTCTTTGCGGGTCTTTTTTTTATCCAAATACCAAATGTCACAATGTCAAGCCTAACCCTTTCATTTTAGTTGTGTACTGAGAGTGGTTCAAAAATTGGGAATTTTAGGGGTCAGAAAGCCACAAACTTGAATTAAGCGAAACTGTTGCTGAGGCCGATTGCTATTTACACTAGAAGGGGCCCTCGTTAAAAAAACTTTCAATAAAAGTTTTTAGTGGAAGGCGAGGCAAATTTAAAGATGGAGCTTATGACGAAGAAAAAACCAATTTTTGAAACACGATCAGTATATGGTAAAAATTGTATAATTATTGAAATCAAATCATAGCGTCTTTATAATTATGACATCAAAATGGAGATTTTAAATATGACATCCAATGCTATTCCACAAAATTGCAATAAAAAATTTGAATTATGTCTAACAAACTTTCTTCCAGGAGGGACATGGACTCCATGTGACGAAGAAGGGAAATTTACTGATTCAGGAAGACCAATGTGGACAAGAGATAGCTTATCTGGTGCCGTATATTTAAACCAACCTACTGACAATTTAAGATTGAAACTATCATTTCTAACGGGGTTTTTAGCTGGAATTGTGGGTGGCAATGGAATCAGTTTAACAATTAATGCAACCTACCGAGCTTTAAAAGTTGTGTCTCTATCTCATTTCTGGTTGCCCATATCATGCATTGATCAAAATCAAACTGATGGATCGTATCACTTTAAGGCCAGATGTGTTGAAATATCTAAGGATATCGCAAGAATTGTAGCAACACCTTTTGCTTGGCTAGGACTACTTTTTGCTAGCTGGGGAGGCGCACTAAGCCCTATGGAAAACGGCCCAAGAGACGGGGCTAAAATCTTTTCTTCTATTGAAATAGCCATGTATGGCGGCACTATGAAGGAAGGGCATTTCGGATGGGCCCCTTGCTATCAACCCAATGCCATCACTCATGGGCTTGGAGGTGACATTAACCGAGAACGAGCTTATTGAGCGGTTGGTAACGAATGACTACATGACTGCATACCTGGTTCGAATGATGGTTCGAATGACTGAACTCGTCCAACCACCTCCAGATAAATAATGACCCACAAAATTCTTTGCGGGTCTTTTTTTCACCCAAATGTCAAGTCTGACTCTTTTAGTATCCTTAATTTGATTCAGTAAAATCTGCCGTTTTTGTGATGCTTTTGGAGATATTTAATCTGGTATCATGTATAATTTCGTCTAACATTTTTAAAATTAATAATTAAGGCAGTTTAAATGTTTAACAGCACATCAGGCATTTTACCATATGCTTCACCAGATTATTCAGTAACAGGCTTTATCTTACCTCATTCTGATAAAGTTCTCACGAGCGAGGATATCGATAGGAAGATTAAAAGAACAGAAGAGCGGATAGTTAAATTAACTCAAGGAATGCCTCATAGAAATACACACGGTGGGAAGAGTTTTCGAGCAGAGAAACGTGCAGCACAAGATCAAGTTTCTTTAGCGTCGCAAAGATTAAAATTATTGAATCGGGCAAAGTTTCACTTCATTAAAAAAGATACACCATATGCTACTCAAAGAATTATGAGCCTAATTAATAAATCTGGAAAATTAGAAACAGTAGGAGCTCTATCAATTACTTCAATGCAACTGCTTTCTATATTCGATTCTCCTGTATTTACTAGTATTGATAACATTCTACATCACCCTCAAGAAGTCAGAAATTTAATTACTTTAGTACAAATTGTTAAATCTCAGCTGAATAAATCTCTTGAGAATATAGTAGTGCTTGGCGATTTATATATATTTCCCAAATTTCGTGGTCATGGTTATGCAAACCCTCTTATACAAAAAGTTTGCAAGGAAATTTTTAGCACCACCGAGACTAAATTTATCGCTGTTTCACCGGATCCTTTTGAATATGAAAATGGTTTACAAAAATCACTGCATGAAACACCCGATTACGAGAGTAAAAAAGCGCGCCTTATAACATTATATCTACGTAATGGTTTTGTCCCATGTCAAAGTGATTTTCCTGTTCTATACCGAACACCATTCAAAATTGGGGCTTTATGACAAAGAAAAAACCAAATAATAAGACTTCCCCCTATTTACATAAACCCTGTTTTTCTGTAACCTTTTGCAGATACGGTATTTTGTTTATTTCATAACAGGTTCCAATAAACATTTATAAATTTTTTAAATCAAAGAAATTTCATGAAAAACCTAAATAAATATTTTTGCTTACTACTATTATTGGTTGGATTTGTTCAAATCGATGGTAAAGAAGAAAATTTATCTGTAGAAGACTACTCAAAAATGTCGATAACAGAATTAGATACTGCTTTTGTTTTAGCTGTAAAAGAAGGTCGTTTAGAAAATTTAGAAAAGCTCCTGCAAGCAGGGGCTAATGTTAATACGCCGATTCCTTACACATGGACTTCTCTTGACTGTGACTGGAGAATTGAAAGCAGCGCTCTTATGTTTGCTGTAAGACATAATCATCTGAATATGGTAAGGGCTCTTCTAAAAGGGGAAACCAATCTTAATGAAGCTCTTGATGAAGCTATAAAAGAGGGGTATTCAGAGGTGGTAGAAGAACTTATAAAAGGGGGCGCTGATATTAATTACAAGAACGAGGATAATAACACACCCCTTATTCTAGCTGTAAAGCTTGCTCGCGCTACTTCTGAATTTAGTCCACAAGCACAGGAGCGCTATACATCTCGCTGGAGCCAAAGAAGAAATATTATACAAACGCTCTTAACTGCAGGAGCTAATGTTAGTCATGTTAACAAATATGGAAGAACAGCCCTTATGGAGGCCGTAATTCAACATGATCTGAATACAGTCCAAAAGCTTTTAGAGATTCCGGAAATGACTTCAGGTTCTTTTTTTGGGTTTGGAACAAAACCGATTAACTATGCAGATCAAGATGGCAATACAGCTCTTATACTTGCTATAAAATACGTTCGTTCTAGCTATATTAATAATCAAGAATATAACGTCTGCAGAAACAGTCAGAATATTATAAACGTTTTTTTAGAAACTCCAGGAATCGATCCTGATCATGTTAATAAAAATGACGAAACAGCAATAACATTATTTGAGAAATTAAATTAGCAAATGAACGGTTAGCCCTAGCCCGCATTTCTCAGAAACGCCGCTTAAAAGTTGGACGAGATGGAGTGACAGTCAGTCCGAATTTTCTAGTTTTTGTGAGAAATGCAAACTAGCATAACCGTTTGGAAAAAGCTATTCCCTTGAAATACATTCAACTTTATGGCTTGGCCAATCCAGTTCCTGATGTTTTTTTGAACAATACGTGGCATCTCCACATCTACCACATTTAAAAGCTGCAGCTGTGGCCATGCATGTATCCAGAAAACATGGTATTTTTTCGTAGGAGGGCTCTAGAACTACTGGATCCATCGAAATCACGAAAACATTTCCGGAACTTAAAGGCATACCCTTAACTATATAGGGACCATATTTTCTTGTAAGACAACGCTCTAAAACACTATCTAATTCATCGAATTTTGCTTTAGGAAGTTTTTCAGGTTTTAGTCCCCATATCGCATTTGCTGCCTGATAAATCTGACCATCCTTACCTGACCTACTATGGGCAACAGTAACCCCTGGCCCTCTTAATGACATACTCATAAATTAAATCTCCCTTGAGCCATTCTCTTTTCAAGGAATAGCTTTCAAATTAAAAAATTGTTTTTTTAAAAAATGCCTAAGGCACTGAAAAAAAGGTTTTTCAGGACAGATACTACCATTTTCCTTTGATTTAGTCCTAGAGCAAGAAATTACTTCATAGATTAGGGTTGACTTGATGTAAAATACCTTAACTAGAAAACCAAATGGATGAGAGACTGAAACTTTTCCCGCATTTTAAACCAATCGAAAGTTCTGAAATAGCATACTCCCCCTTCAAATAACTAAAGACCATCAAGATTTTTTGCGGGTCCTTTTTTTAGCCAAAGATTAAATCTCAGAATGTCAAGCCTGTTAAATTAGGCCGCATTCGAGTCAATTGCCAAAAAATCGCCTTTTAATTTGCTTCTCAAGTGCAACGACGGGTATGATTAAAAGTGCTACTAAAAACGAAATCATCCAAGACTCTAAATCTAAGGAAGATGATCGAAAAATCATATTCATAATTGGTAAATGCACAAAGGCAATTTGAGCTAAGAGAACTAAACCAATACCAATAAAAAGATAATCATTTGAAAAAAAACGAGTTCTTACCCTTGAATCGCTTAGTGAGCGACAATTAAACAAATAAATAATCTGAAATAGTATCATCGCTGTTACTGCCATTGTTTGAGCCTCTGCCAAAGCAACCACCTCTATAGCACCTTTGCCAACTTCTCTATAATACTCCCATAAAAAAAGACCTATGGTACCTAATGCCATCACCATGGAAACTGTCAACGTTTTGGCCAGTAAAAATCCATCTAGTACTGAGGAATTTTTTTTCCTTGGTGGACGCTTCATAATGTCTGGTTGCGCCAATTCAAATGCTAACGGTAGGGCCAGAGCTACAGCTACCACAAGATTGATCCAAAGAATCTGTATCGGTGACATTGGATAAAGGAGCCCTTCTTTCTGAATGGGAAAAAATATAACGGCAAAAAAAATGACAAGAGCTTGTCCCACGCTTGTTGGTAGTACAAACGCTAAGGATTTAATCAAATTATCATAGACTCGCCTTCCTTCCTCTACTGCAGCTTCAATGCTTGCAAAATTATCATCCGCAAGAATCATATCCGAAGCCTCTTTTGCAACAGCTGTTCCTTTAATACCCATGGCAACTCCAATATCGGCCCTTTTTAGTGCAGCAGCGTCGTTTACACCATCACCAGTCATCGCTACTACGTGACCTAATTCCTGCAACGCTTCTACTAACTTCAATTTATGTTCAGGTGCTACTCGAGCAAATACTTGAGTAGTAAGAGCTGCTTTTTTCCAATCTTCTGCATCAAAATTAGTGACCTCATGACCTGAGAGCACTTTCCCATGTCCTAAAATACCTAAATCACGTGCAACTGCTTCAGCTGTTAAAGGGTGATCACCTGTAACCATTTTTACGTTAATGCCAGCTTCACGACACGATTTTAATGCCTGGTACACCTCTTTTCTAGGTGGATCAATCATTCCTACAAATCCTAGTAATAAAAACCCTTCCTTAATATCTTCCTCATTTAATTGCATGGTAGATTTCAAAAATTCTTTTTTAGCAATTGCTAATACCCGCATTCCTTCTTTAGCCATTGATTGTGCATGCTGAAGAACTTGTTCTGAACTAGACAAACCTTTACATATTGCAACAACCTCTTCTGGAGCTCCTTTAACAAATACAAAACAGTGATCAGTTGGTGATGAGTTCAATGTTGCCATGAGTCTTTTCTCTGATTCAAAAGGAATGATGTCATTTTGTTTCCAGGCTTTACGAACCTCATTTTCAATAAAACCCTTTTTTCTTCCCGCAACAATTAGTGCAATTTCTGTTGGATCACCGATAGGAATTAAACCATTGAAGTTTTCTTCAAATGTCGCATCACTGCATAGAATGGCTGCTCTTAAAATTTCCTCAAGTTCTTCGTTGGTAATAGAAGAATTCGCACTTTGAAAATGGCCGTCTAGTGAATAACCCCCGCCAGACACAAAAGAAAAACCTGCTTGCGTCCAAATTTGTTGTACAGTCATTTCGTTATAGGTCAGAGTGCCTGTTTTGTCTGTGCAAATCATACTAGTGCTACCAAGAGCCTCCACTGCAGGTAGCTGACGAATAATAGCTTGCCTTCTAGCCATCCGACGAACTCCAATAGAAGAAGCGATTGTGATAATTGCGGGGAGTCCTTCCGGAATAGCAGCAACAGCTAAGGTAATTGCAGCAAAGCCTGCATCAAAAAAGCTGCTTCCACGCATATAGCCAATTAAAAACAAACCGAGACTGACAACTAACACGCTGAGAGTGATCCACTGAGCGATTTTTCTTATAGTTATTGACATGGGTGTCTCGAGTACCACAACCTGTTCTACAAGCTCTGAAATTTTACCAAATTCCGTTTTTAATCCTGTTGCAACAACAATCCCAAGACCCATTCCTGAAGTGACATAAGAACCATTAAATGCCATATTTCTTCTTTCGGCAAGTATAGTATCTGATGAAATAGGGTCCACTTTTTTACTTACAGGAAGAGATTCTCCTGTCAAAGTCGATTCATCACATCCCAAGTTCTTCACAGAAAAAAGCCTTAAATCAGCAGCAATACGATCTCCTGCTTGCAAAACGACAATATCCCCAGGAACAAGCTCTGAAGAATGAATCAGTTTAGTATCCCCTTCACGTACTACCTGGGTTTTCTGTGGTACCATTGAAGTTAAGGCTCTAATCGTCTTATGTGCTCTATATTCCTGAATAAACCCAATCAACGTATTTAGAATCACTACACTAAGCACAACCAAACTATCTGAAAATTTACCCAGCAACCATGCAAATCCTGTTGAAAAAAGTAACACATAAATAATAGGATTATGCAATTGACGCAAAAGAATACGGGGAATAGTTTCCGAAGATTTTCCCTGCAGGGCATTATACCCAAAAACTTTTAATCTTTTTTTTACTTCCTTTTCATTTAATCCCGATTCAGAGGAATTTAACTCTAGGAAAACGCCTTCTTTAGCCTGAGAATGCCATTGATTTTCAACTTGTTTTTTCATGAGGCCTGAAAAATATTTATTGTTGTTAGTCCCATTAAAAGAAAAAAAGTGGCAGTTAGCAAAGAGATTAAGTAACCAATTATAACAAATACACCGTCATCTTCAAGCACTCCCAATGCAACTAAAAATATAGCCCATGCCGCTGCCAAATTAGAAAGAGGAATAGGAAGAGGTAACGCTAAAAAAATTCCTAGTATAAAGATGATCAAACCATTAATTTTTTTCATAAAGGGAGAATGGCACATCCATATTAACCTTGGATGAATCCAAGGTTTGATCTTTCTTACTAGAGCCAGAATTTTGTCCGTGATTTTCTCCAAAGCAGGAGCAGGAATAGTTTTTGCTAAAAGCTTCTTTGGTAACAAAATACCCTTCCCAAAAACTATTCTTAAACCTATGAAGGAAATGAGAAAGCCAAATGGTGTTGACAGTCCAGGGATTTGAAAAGGCTGACAAAACGGTATACTCAATACAATAAGAATTAAGAATCGACCCTTTCCGGATAGAATACGCAAAATCTCTGCGATAGAAAGCAATTTACCTTTCGCCTCCTGTCGCAAAAGCAATATCCCCTCTTCTAAAGTTCTAAAGTTTTTAATGTTAACCATCAACAAATCAAAAAATATATATTCCCTAAATCGGAAGATATCAGATTGATTTCTGCTAAGCAAGGATTATGCAAATTTTGCACACTAGAAGTGGCCTGCCTTAAAAAAAATATCCTTTTGACACTTTCTAGTGGGACACGAGCTGTATAACGCAAAGGTGACACCATCACAGGTTATTCCTTATGACTGTTCGTGATAAACTTTCATCGTTTTCAGATCCACAAATCCAAGCTTGTGATATAGGTATTTTGCATCATTGGTTGCAGTTAGAATGCATCTATCAAAACCTTTGGCCTTTGCTTCTAACATACCTCTTTGAGTCATTAATTTCCCTAAACCTCTTCCACGCATGTTAGGCAAAACAATCACATCAAATATTGAAGCAATCCCCTCCTCAAAGTAGACAGAAACTAGAGAGACGGGCTCTGCACTTTCATACCCAACAAAAAATGTAAGCTGAGAATCAGCTGAGAGGATACTTTCTTCCGATTGGAGGTAGAATGACTCGATTGCACTGTGTTCCTGTATTGGGAAAATCCCTTTCATGACGTGAATTAAATCCGAAATGCCATTTCGGTCAATAATTTTTCTAACATCAAAAGGGTCGATCTCTTCTTGACATTTACTTACATCGCAAACCATAGCCCATTCCATTTCATCAGTAATTAGTCCTAATTTTTGCAATTCACTCTCTAGCCAGGAAGGTTCATCTTCAAACCCTATCCAAAATGCATATGGCAATTTCTTTGCCCTGAAATGGTTTATATTCTCACAAATAAGAGAAAGTTCTACGGCACCCTCACAACACAAAATATTAAACATATCGCATGGCAACTGGCTATCTACCAAAACCAAGTGATTTGTGAGGCTTACTTTCATCGATTGAATATGTGACGGAAGATAAGAAAATTTTCCTATAATATTCTTATCAAACTTATGTAGAAAAGCTTTATCCCATAACATGCTTTAAACCCCTAAATTAAAAACATTTTAACAAAAAATTGAATCATATCAAATCTGAGATATTCAAAAGGCCATTATTGAAAGCAATTAAGGGTCAATTCCTATGTATACATCCAAGACAATGCTCTGATGATCCGCTGCTCTTTCGTCATAAATTTCAAAATCTGTTTTATAACTTCGCTTGCCACCCATCTCTTTTGAGGACATATCCCAAATTTTTTTCCACGCGTTGACAATTACATCTGGCATAGGGGCAGGGCTTGTTGTAAATTTCACATACTGGTGGCTCGGAATTACTAGCTTCTCAAATCCTTCTGGCAAAGGACGGTCAAACGACGTAACTTCTTCACCAACAAAATATGTATACGGTCCTGTATAATCAGTTTCATAATCTGTATAAGCACAGAAGGTTGTTCCAGGCTTCATTCGATTTGGAATTTTTTCAAAAAGAGCGCCGTGAAAATACCTCTGAATGCATGGAAAAATCTTTCCTTTTATCTTATCCAGTTCTTGTTTATTACTTGTCCGTACGCAAATGCCAACTAGTTTGATTTCTGGCTTTGAGATCGCCTCTCTTTGCATTTCTTGTTCCACTAAAATTTTCCTCTGCTATTAATTGACTAACACCCTTTGGACACTAACTCTCTATGAATCACAGTACAGTAGCATTAACTACAGAAAAATTATAATACTTTTACTGCAATTTTGTTTAGTCAAATTCGTAAAATTTTCGTATACTGCTCGTGTTTCAAAATTTGGTTTTTTCTGCATCTACTTCCCTTCTACAAAACATCGAGTGTCATAGATGAGTTCTATTTTGGAAATAAGCCCGCCTTTAAAACTTAAAAGTGAGGCGGCGCGAAGAGCCTTAGAAAAGTTAGGAATCTCTACATCATAAACGATCATCGCCTGATCTTCTGAACTAAACTTTGCACGGATTGTTAGAATTTTAAAAATACCCATGAATCCTTGTGCCGCTTTAAGCACGGTGTCTATACCTGAAACCTCTTCTTGAGGATCAGTGAACTGAATATCTGGGTGTAGATATTTTTTTACTTCCTCAATATTTTTATTTCCAAGAGCCGTGTAATACGCTACTGCTATAGCTAGGGTGTCTTTCATCGCTGTCTCCTTTTTGTTTTTGACAATCTTAATTGATTATAGTAAACTATATTCAATATGTCAAATATCAAAAAAAGACCTTACAACTCTACATCAAGAACCGCACAGGCAGCAGACACTAGGTCACGCATCCTGATTGCCGCAAAGAATCTTTTTGAATCTGAGGGATTTGAATTTGTAACCATTGAAAAAATAGCGCTCACCGCTACAGTTTCAATCCCTACTGTTTATTCACTTTTTCAATCTAAGCGTGGCGTGCTTCGGGCACTAATGGACGAAGTCTTACCTCAAGACAAATTTGAAGCGCTTGTTGAAAAAAGCAAGGAAGCTGCCTCTCCAAAAGAGCGCTTACTCTATTCGGCCATGATAGCACGTCAAATATATGATGCCGAAAGAACGCAAATGGAAGTTTTCCGAGGCGCTACTGTTTTGGCACCTGAATTCAAAGAACTCGAAAAGGAAAAGGAAATGCGTCGATATGCCAGACAAGCAATAACTATAAAGGCAATGGCAAAAGAAAAATCTCTCTCAAAAAATCTGAGTGTCAATCAGGCTAGAGATATTTTATGGGCATTTACTGGGCGTGATATGTACCGCATGTTGGTAATTGAACAAGGCTGGACGCCTGAAGAATACGAGAAATGGTTAGCCCAAATACTTTCCACTACTTTGATGAATTAATTAGATAGTCCAAATCACTGATTTCTTTTCTTCAAGCCAAGCATTTATATTAGCTTTGTGCTTTTGACGTTCGCATTCCCATGCATGATTAATACATTCTCGTGAAGCTTCCAATGAGTTCTGTAAAAAATTTTGTACAAAGTTGATATAGGCCCATTCCTCTTTAGGAGCTGCTGGCACATTCTTACGCCTTTCATGCTCCTCTTGCCACATTCTGGCGAATTCTTGATAGGTGGGAGGATTTCCTTGCATCCACCTTTCATTTAACCAATCGATACCATATGCCGTAAAATGAAAATGATCTCCAAGCAATTGTTTAAAAAAAAGACGTGTTTTCAAATCATTTTTATATGACCCTTTTAACATTAAAGCACTTGAGTGTATAGGGTAAATTTGCCCTCGCATAGCACGCGATTTTTCAGGAAACTTTGGAACTGCTAGCTTTTTGCCAGTGTGGAGGAAATGCAAAATACGCATAATAAGCGCCATCTTATTTCCTTTGTCTACAAGATAGAGCTTTACGGCCAAATCCTTTAACTCACTTACATGCAAAAACATCAAAGAATTTTTTAGGGCTGTGGATTCTCCATCTGTTAACAAACAATTTCTCACTTGTAAGGCGTTTTTAGATTGCAATTCTATCAGAATTAAGGAAAAATTTAAACGCTTTTTCAATCACTTTTTTAGGCTCTTTTGTCATACTTCCCGCAAGAGTTTGCTTGTCAAAGAAGTTAGAATATGATCTTCCCATTGCCCGTTAATAAGCAGGTACTTTTTGGCGTACCCCTCAATCACAAATCCAAGTCTATGGAGGAGTCGAGCACTTCTTTCATTTGAAGGCATATAATTGGCCATTATCCGATGGAGATTTTGCGTTTCAAACATATATTCAGTAGCCTTTGCCACAGCTTCTGACATAAGTCCTTTTCCTTGATAGGCTGCATCGATATGATAGCCCAGATAACAAGCTTGAAAAGGACCTCGAAAGATCTGAGAAAAATTACAGAAACCAACGATTTCATCTTCATGCCGGTCTTTCAGAAATAATAGAAACCGAATGGATTTGCCTTCTTTAAACTCTTTTTCCCATTGTATTATCTGAGTTTTATGATCTTTTTTTGGCTCTCCAGTTGCTGATCTCCATTGGGACATATGATCTACATTTCGTTCATCAAAAGCTTGAAAATGAACACTGTCAGATTTATTCGGCAGACGAAGAATAAGTCGATCTGTTTTAAGAAAAACCATATATTTTCACTAACTAAAGTTGTGTTTATCATACAACCTTTCTCACTAAGTTACAAGAATTCAGCCGAGTTTTAAACAATTGATATAGAATTTAAATCAAAAAAAATTCTCGTAAAACACTTATTTCAGAAAAATTTATTTCCAATCAATCAAACTGCCCCATGCACTCTCTCCACTGCTCGCATTAATCAGCAAATAATCCTCTCTGCGTGAATAGCTACTTTTATTAATAATAATCAAATCATCTGCTTGCCAATGTTGAGTAATACAGGCACCTAACCAACCAAATACAAATTCTAATCCATTTTGAGTGATAAGGGCATATCCGTTTTGGTCTACCTTATCGATATGATTATCTGTTATTTGGCCTAAAGAATCAAAGTCTAAATCAACGAGGCACACTGCATTATTTCTAGTGTTTTTTAAAATAAATGCACCTTCATACTCTTCGGGCAGTCTATCTTTAATTCTGACTTCATCCCCTAGTTTCCAATTAGCAAAAATGCCTCCAGGCACTTTTTCAACACTCCTACTTCTAACAATCCATTGAGAACCATCACTAAGAACAATTACGGTCTCTAGATTGGTGTTGAGAAAAGCAGTTTCAAAACCTGTAAGGATATGGGGATGGTTATAGGAAGAAATTACAAAATCTACCGTTTCTGCAGGGAGCGCTAAAGAAGGTACCAAAGTTACTAAAACTACACATAGAAAGAATAGACTTCGTTTAAACATTTTGACCCTCAATGTTGTAAGAGAATAGTAGAAACCCACTGCACTTGTCAATCACAAGGCAGGGAAATTCCTTATTTTTAAACCTCTCTTATAAATATCATTTTCGATTTAGGTGGCTAAATTCTCTCTCGAATATCTATAATTTATATACTCGTGACATTTCAAAGTACTAGATTTTTCGAAAAAGAATCATTTTAGTTTGATTAGGCATAGCCGATTGCAAGCGAGGGCCCTGTTTGAAGACGGCCCGAGAGCGCAAAATCAAAATAAAAGGATTGTGCAAAGAAAAATAGGGGCTTTGAATTGGAACGAGTATATACTGAGAGGGATTCAAAATTGGGAATTTTCAAGTCAAAAATCCTTAGATTTGAATTAAACGAAGCTTTTGTCTCAGGCAAAGTGCTATTTGAACTAGAAGTGGCCCGCGTTAAAAAAAGTGTCCCGTGGATACTTTTTAGTGGGACACGAGACAAATTTAAAGATGGAGAGTTATGACGAAGAAAAAACCAATTTTTGAAACACGAGCAGTATATCATATAAGTAGGGCCTAATGCATCTAGACGATAAATATTCCTCGTATTCAAGCCTGCGTGATCTAGGATCTCATTTTATTGCGGAAGGGGAAGAAGTTGTAAAGGCTCTTTTTAAAAGCAATTTAAAGGTGATTTCTCTTCTAATGGAAGAAAGATACATTCCAAAATTGACGATTCCAGCTGGTGTCAAAATAGAAATTGCAACGCAGGAAGAACTCCAGAAAATTACAGGTTATAAAATGCATCAAGGGATTATGGCTATTGGAGTTAAACCACCGAATACTCCCTTGGATGAAATGCATGGGCCATCTCTTGTTCTGAATGGCATAGTCGATCCAGAAAATGTGGGGGCAATTATGCGAAATGCTGTAGCCTTTGGCATCCGAAATTTAATTGTTGATGCATACACATCTCCTCCTTACTTAAGAAGGACAATCAAAGTCTCACGGGGCACTATTTTTCAAATGAAAATTCATATCACGAGCGACTTACCCCTTCTTCTAAAGGACAAACAAGGTGTTGCCACTTCTTTAAGCAATCAGAGCATTCCCCTAGATCAACTAATATTGCCTAAAGACCCTTATTTTATTTTTGGTAGAGAATCAACAGGTATTGACCAAAATATTCTTGATGCCGCACTAATTCAGGTTAAAATTCCGATTGATCCCATTGTAGATAGTTTAAATGTGGCAGTCGCTTGCGGTATTATCCTCTATCACTATAATGAGAGAGGTTCAAAAATGAGGATTTATGACGAAGAAAAAACCAATTTTTGAAACATGAGCAGTATAGATCTTGTCAGAGAAGAAACTTCCCCGACAAGATAAAGACCGAAATTCAGGTATTATAATCCTGATTGACCCGCTCCAGCTTGAAGTAGAGTTGTCCCTGAAGGCGGCAAGTGGACTGAATATCTCCCTGCTACCCAGATCTTAACAATCTCAATATCCTCTCGCTGACAGCATATAAATTCAATATCATCAGCCTTTTCAATTACTTCTGGGAATTTGGCCACTAAATTAGGTTCACCATCCTGACAATCTTTAATCAGTTTACCCTTATAAAATATAAAAAATCCTTGTCCTGGGATAGGTGCTTCCTCATTTTCATTATACATCTCCTCTAAAAAAGAGACTGGCAAGGAATTGCTTCTTGGCCACCTTATTTTTACATCAGAGTTTAATACTGTAAAGGATCCATCGTAATAATGAACAAAATTGACTGATATGGCAGTAGGGAGTTTTGGCTTTAAACTCTCTGCTGGTACCGCAACAGGTGCTGAAACAGGCAGAGCAAGAGACAGCGGCTTTGTTTCAATAGGCTTAGACTGATATTTAAGATCGTAAAAATCACCCACCTCCAATATAAAATCAATCTCAAATCCTAAATTATACTTTTCTAAAGCAATACGATCATTCTCTAACTTTTTACCATTGCAAAAAAAGTGGGACTTAAAGTCTGATGAATAAACAGAGATCTCTTCTTCAATAAATTTAAATGGGTCTTCTAACCTAGAATATCCTAACGTATGCTCAAAGTTATTAATAAAGGGATGACTACTGTAGTCTGCAGCATTTATCCCTTTATTATCAAAAGTGATAAAAAATAGAGTTCTATCACTTTTTGGTGAAGATTTCAAATTGAATGCCGGTTTTTCATAAGGAATACTTTCATAAAAACTTGGGAGAACAGGCTTTTTATCTTTTTCAAAGAAAAGCCATTTAGATTCACCTGCTTCGTTTGGACCGAAAATCATAATATCCATATTAGGATAAATGCCTTGAAATCGTCTAATATACAACTCTTTCTTCTCATCATTAGATAATGAAAGATAGAGCTCCAAACTTCCAAGATCTATCGCTATTTGAGAAAATGAGGCAGAAATATTTTTAATACCACCTTCATCTAAAGTGACTACGAGATCTTCTGGCGTAGGGGCAACTTCATTTAAATCAACTGGATTAAAATGATCCGAAGTAGAGAGTTCACTAAGATATGCATCGATTTTTTTCCCACTAACAAACGCTTCTCTAAAATCAGCTTCATTTGCTAGTAGCTTTGTTTCACAAAAAAATGAAATTTGCATATTTGGATAAAAAAGGCTAAGATTCATTCTTTCAAACCATTTAATTTTCCGTAAAAGATCACCCTCTCCATTAAATAACAAGTCAGTATTAACTATATCCCCAACATGATGGTCATGAATGTGATTGATTCCAGTTCTATCAAATGTGCAAAGGGGAATTGGCGCCAAAAGTACGCTTTCACTAGATTCTGAAATAAACACGTCCAAACTAGACTTTAATTCTAGACTCTTTTTAGAAGTAATAACATCATGATTATTAAGAAGAAATCCGTTGGAATATAAATTGACATTTATATCTGCATCTACAAAACCTAGCTCTCTTTTAATTCTTGCTTTAAGAGAAACTACTGTCTCACCAGGTAAAATCTCAATTTCTTTACTCTCTAGATCTAATGAAGAAAAAGACACCTTTCCATCTTCACTCATTCTAACTTGCTTTGGATGCATCTGCACGAGAAGTCTTTCTCCTTCTTCACTCTCTAAATCATCCGCTTTTAACGCAGCTACATTTGATCTTACCGGTGGTAATTCTTGATATAATGAAGTCGTAGCACCTACCGATTTACCACCTTCTCTTGCGTACAATCCAAGCGACTGAAAGATAATTTGAGAAACAAATTTTTCATCCACATGTCTTGGTTCTGTTGCCGCATTTACTTCAAAAATTGTTATCGTTGGAATTTTTGTATCATCCCAACTATAGTCTGCATGCGATAATTTCGCGTCATAAACACCCTTTACCGATCCAATTCCTACTGTTGTTTTCATTGCATGAAATAGTTTTTCAGTTAAAGGAGAGCTTATTTCATAACTAGAGGAAGGCCCGCCAGCACCTTTTACCCCCTTTCTATCTTCTCTTCTTTTTATTCTCCGAGGGTCAATGCAGTCCTTCAATTTATCTGCGACTGATCTTTGTGCAAGCAATCTATTCTCTAACAAACCTAAACCTTTTTCAAATAGCATTCGCTTCTCTTCTTTAATTTTTGCAAGGCCTGTCGAACTAAATTTTATTGGGATTTCTATAACGAGATAGCCCTTTTTTAATAATTCATCTAAAGTAAATTCGTCAGTACCACCGAGACCTAATCCATCAAAAGGGACTCTAGTAAAAGTATCGTCTTCTTTTTTGGGAGAAACTGCAAAAAATGTCGCATTTCCTTCATCATCCCTTATAGACAAATTCACTTTTGTTTTACCAGAAACGTATTGAGCTGAAACTCGACGGTAACCTTCATCCCCCGATTCTGGCTGAAGTATTAATATCAACGCATTTGAACCATATGTATATGCCTCTATCTCGAATTCGGTAAATTTTCCAGGCAATGCAGGAAGAAGAACTGTTTGGTAACGAAGTGTTATATCCTCTATTCGTTTAAGTGATTCAGAAAAATCGTTACCTGCAATATCAACTGGGCAAGATTGATCAAAAGCATAATTTGCAGCATTTCTAATTAATCGTTCTAGAAATGGATCTGTTACAAGTTTCAATTGTATATGCGGATCAACTCTGTTAGAAGGCTTAATGCAGAAAGCTGGACCTAAATCTCTTATAAGAAATCTTAAATCAGTAATTCCTCTGCCAATAGATGTCCCCTTCTCTCTTGCAGCATCTGCCCAAATAACTTCACACGCCTGTAAATTAAGAAAAAATTTTGCATAAAAATAACTAACTAATTCACTTTTGCTTAGTTTCTTTTCACCGTCCAACTGAGACGCCAAAAAAGGAAAAAGATGAGGATGACGCAATAAAGCTTCTGCTACTTCTTCAATAGCTACATCTACTACCAATTTAAACCAACCAGGGTCTAATATTTTTTTTAAAGAGTAATACGGACCCCTTAATTCACATGAGTTAGAAAACAATTCAGTTCTATCTATAGAAGGCCCCTTTTCAATTACAAATGAACCAGCCTCCTGAAAAAACCAATGATTACCGCCGCATCCAGCGCCACCTATACCTGATGTCATAAAACTCCTTTATTATAATTATTATGCGATTTTCAAATAGTATAAGTATAACTTATAGAATACATTTTTACATTCACTTTTTTTACATATCTTTATACTGAGAATGATTCTTCTTAGAGAAATCTGGTGCTTTCAAATGTCACGAGTATAGATTACATTCAATTTTTCTATTATGGTAGAAAAATACTACTATGATATATTAAATTTTTTAATTAGGAAAAAGCATGAAAACTTCAAAATTTATCTTGGCGTTAATTTTCTTAGTAAGATCAGCCCTTTTTGCAAATGAACTTCCCTTGCTTGATTTTGATAAAATGGTTTCTGATTTTATATTAGACGAGAAGCAAATTATGGTTCCAGGTTATCCAGACGCTTTTAATCCTTCAATTATAAGATGGGGAAATGGGAAGCTTCTTTTATGCTTTCGTTATAGAGATCAGGTAACCAAAGTTGCAAACTTAATTGGATTTGCCTGGTTAAACGAAGATTTTGTAGTAGAAGGAGATCCAATTCTACTTACCATTACGGGCGACTTGCCTTTAAAATTATCAAAAGCGCAGGGACCACGTCTTATCAAAATCGGCAATATTTATTACATTGCCTATAACAATAGCCTTAGCGACAAAGAGCCCGAAGCAAGAAGAATGATTTTAGCTCACCTACATTATTCTAAAAACAAATTTTATATTAATGAACCAAAACTGATTCTTTCCTATAAAGGAGATCCTAAGCACTGGCGAGAAAAAAACTGGTCACCATTTGACTATAAAGGGTATATCCACTTTTCATACACACTCGATCCCCATCAAGTTATTAAGTATTCAAAAACAGACAACAAGTATACTACTGTAGCTATAACAGATGGCTTTTTTGATTGGGATCTAGGCGAGCTTCATGGGAGAACACCTGCTCTTTTAGATGGAGATCATTATATAGGCTTCTTCCACTCATGGAAGGAACTAAAAAGTGAGCAATCAAATGGCATAAAAAAATCTCATTTTTTTATGGGAGCCTATCGATTTGGGAACAAACCGCCTTTTCAACTGACTCATATCAGTGAAGAGCCCATTATGGGAAAGACATTTTTTCATGCTCCCGAATACACAACATGGAAACCATTAAAAGTGATTTATCCGGGTGGATTTGTTTTTAATGAGGATTATATTTGGGTTGTTTATGGAAGGCAAGACCATGAATGCTGGGTCTTAAAAATGGATAAAAAAGGTTTAATAAACAGCCTTGCGCCCATCTATCGAGAGTAGTCCAAAGCATGTAACTTATTATAAGCGGCTTATTACTCATTTTTAAATAATCTTTTTTTCTCACAGTAAATACAAATATACCGCTTGATATATTTGACAGAAATTAAAATGTTTTCATACTTAGAGAAAAAGGAGAAATCATGACATCAGAAATTGGACCAATCAGACATTCTCCGGCAGAAGCTGATTATCAGAATGTTAGAGAAAAGCTTAAATCAGATATTAATGAACTATATACGCAAATCTCTAGTACTTTTGACCATATAGGTGAAACATGGAGTGATAGTTCCGTAAGAAAATTAAAACCCAAATTACTTCAATTAGAACAATTAATAAATAAGCTACCGGTTACCGGCAAACACGCTGAACTTTTACATAAAATAGCAGGAAAATTTAGCGAAGTTAGTGAAAGACCATTTTATTCTGCATTTAAAGAGCCTTCTTTCAAATCGCTTCCAGAACGGATTAAAAATTATGATCAATTATTAATAAATATTCAAGAATTGAAAAAACTAGATTCAAAGGTAACGACATATAAAAGTGAAAATGAGGCGTATATAGCTCAATCCTTCTCAAGCGTTGAAGATTACTACGCATATGAAGGCGTTCACGCAGACCCCTCCTCTGTTAAGATAGAAAAACTTATATCAAAAATACCTGATTACCAATCTTGCGTAGATCAATGTCGGAAACTACTAACTTCACTTACGTCATTACCAGAAGAAGAACAATTGGCTTTAGAGGCTATCTTAACTAAATTTACAACAGATACACTTCCTTATCTTATTAAACAAAAAGACCTTCTAAAATGAATCACGACCGCTATATATGAATTGTACTGCGAGTGATTCAAAAATGGGGAATTTTCGGGGTTTGAAATACCCAGATTTGAATTAGGCGAAGCCGCTACTGAGGGCGAGTGCTATTTGCACTAGATAAGCCTGAGGTAAATTTAAAGGACTATATGGGTATTTATAGCGAAGAAAAAACCAATTTTTGAAACACGAGCAGTATAACCCTAGCTTAAAAGCCAATTATGTTAATTGAATTGGCTTTTATTTTGCATAAAAAGAGGTTTATTCCTTGGACTATATTTTTTCTGCAACGATATGAAGGTTCGTAGTTGCAAGTCCCATACGGTCTACTTCAATAAAGGTATCGACATTTCGACTGAGCTGCTCGAGCAATGTTTTGAAATGCTTCGGAAGAATTTTAACTTTCACCAAAACATTAATCACTTTATGAATGAAACCAAACTCCTTTGATGCTTTTTCAATGTTTAAATCATCGGTTTTATTTACACTGGGTACTTCCGCTTTAATAACTCTAAATCCGGCATCTTCAAATGCTTTTATATATTCTGCTTTAGATGGGGTTCCAATAGCTCCAAGCAATGGCTTAATTTTTTCAACCATTATTACATGCTCTTTATTTGTTGGATCATATTTATCTAAAGTTGACCAATCACAAGAAGAGACTCTTCCACCCGGCTTTAAAATTCTATGCAGCTCTTTTAATAACCGAGTCAAATCTCTTGAGAGGCTAAACACTTGGATATGGTAAATCGCATCAAATTCCTGATCTTTAAATTTAAAGGGAATATCGTTCATATCTGCTTTTTGAAAATTCGTTTTCCCTTCAATTTTTTTCCGTTTTGCAAACAATTTTGCCTGCTTTAGCTGCTCATCATCAATATTAATTCCTGTTACATGCGAATTTGATTCCATTGCAACATGCGCAGCAACTCTCCCCCTTCCACACCCAATATCGAGCACATTACTTCCACTTTTAAGTCTTAAATCTTTCATCATTTGAGTCTCAAAAAGCTTCTGATTCTCACAAAGACTTTTCTTTGAATCAACAATTGTGGGAATATACATTTTCTCAACTGATCCTAGCGCGCAAATATAATTGAGGACTGAATACCAATCACAAATTTTTTGCTGAACAACTTTATAGTAATCCTCACCATAAGCTTTTTTTAATTTTGCTTCGTCCTTCCAATCATGTGTATATATCTCAAACGAATCTACAAACGCATCTACTTTTTCTTGCGGCAACTTATAAAGTTCTTTAAATGAAGTCCATATGGTTCTTGCGCGATAAAAACTATAGCTCACTCTATTCATAACCCCTACCTATTTAATTTTTTTAAACGACAATCACGAAAGATAATAAAAAACTTATTAATAGACAATTTTTTTTATACAGCGAAAGCTCAGGTTTATACTCATTAATAATTTTATTTAACTTATGTTAAACTCTTCTATTGAAAGACCATAAACTTTCTGCTAAGATTGCGAATATTAGTAAAAAACACAGGAAACTATGTCAATCTCAATGAGCCGTCTTTTTGGACCTTACAACCCAGTGGCTGATTTTCAAGCTAGGGAACAAATTCTTGTTCTGGGAGAAATTGGGCAGGATCCTGATCTACAAGCAGAAATTATTCAGTCTAACTTAGAGCAAACATGGCCCACTGTGTCTACACTTGGGGATATTGAGTGGGTAGAGCGTCCTTTTTCAAAATGGGAAATTTATAAAATAGCTAAAGCAGACAGAATCGTTATTGCAAGTACGATTGCCACAGTAATTACTCTCGCTTTGGGAATCATTTTCTGGAAATACTCCATCACATCAATCATGAATTATTACAGAAAATATAGTGAAGGACGTATTATAAACTTCTATTATAATGGCATATTAGCTTGCACCCGGCCACTTCGTTTCAGCGAAGTCATTGCTTGGGGTGTTGAAGTAACAATTATGAATCTCGCATATGCTGCACTTTGCCTAGTACCTATAGTAAGCGTTGTCAAAGCTATTAAGAGCGCAATATATTCAGAGCCAAAAACCCAGGTAGCTATTAGAAGCGTACTCAAAGCCCCATCGTCTGGCGCATTTCTTTCTCATGAGGTAGAAGATACCTTTACTAAATCTCCACTTTTTTTAAGCAAAGCAAGAGAACCTAAAAAATTGACTATCGGTTCACATACGGGGGATTTTTGGAAAATGATTAATTGCGTATTGTCCAAACCTCTTTATAGAGAACCACAGAAACGTTATGGTCAGATGGCCCACCCTTTTGAAGATCGAGCATTCACTACAGAAGAGCTAGAAAAATTTGAGAACGATATAAAAAATATTCTAACAATATCCGATTTAGCATTCCTTCATCAAGCGGAACCAGCGGATCGCAAAAGAGCCTTCCTCTTTCTCTTACCTCAATTGATTATAGACAAATACCATCTATCACAATTATTCAACCCCATGTGAAAATGCGGGCTAGTGCTCGACCACACTAGAACCCATAACTTGCCTTGAAAGTTATGCCCTGAAAATAAAGATCTAAACTTCCAGATGAAATCCCGGCAAAAAATTCATCTGTGACATATCGCATCATATTCTGCCCCCAGAAGTAGAGAAAATCATAACTTAACACTAAATCGACACGCTGTTTGCTAGAAATATCCATTCCCCACCCAAAGCCAAGATTCAAATCAAACTCAGGGCGAACAGAATTATAAGATATCTTTATGGGAGATGGCTGCTCATAAAAGGTAGAAGCGGTCCCTTCAATGTGCTTGATCTCTGTAAATTTATTAAACAGCAATGTAGCCCCGATCAGCCCATTTAAGTTAAACCCTTTAGGAAGATTATACCTCCCATCTACACCTAGTCGAGGGCCTATTCCCCATGAGTAAGACTTATTGTTTGATGCGAGCGGCTGGGGCAATAAAAAACTATTTCCTCCAAAAGATGCTCCTGCCTGAGTCAGTTTAAGATTCATGTGTTGCTGAATCCACAATGCTTTTAAGCCTGCAAGGGGAACATAAACAAAACCTGCATCATTAGAAAGAGGTCTTGAAAGGAGCAAATCACCCATGTTCAACAAAATTTTCCATGTACTAGAAAGTGTTGTACCTGTCAAAGACTGATTGGAATAAAAAGTTTTTTGAAGATACCAACTATCAACATTCCAAACACCCTCTGCTATTGAGCCTAAAGGAGCATTTCGGCTCACTCTATTTTCACCTTGATAATAGGTATATTCCCCAAAGAGCAACCAATCACTTTTATAAGAAAGACCAACATCTACCTTAAATCCCGGATGAAATCGAAATGTTTGCTGAAAAATTGTAGGGTTATTGGCAAAAACAGTCGTGGCTGAGCTATCTACCTGCGCACTTTCTGCGGCATTTAATCCGTCCTCTTTTGCTTACCAATAGGTAAACGCAACATCTATCCAATACTGATAGTGCTTAAGTGATGAAGGCAAGATAACCTCATTTGACGCTTGTGAAGGCAGTGTATCACTTGCAAATAGACCGATTGTCAAGATGAACATAAGCCAAGCGCTCTTCATTTAAAATACCCCTCTATTTTTCACAATAAGTAATTGTTTTATTTTGAACAACGACTATAATAAGTTCCAATATTTACTTGGAGAGGATCATTAATTGAGGCGCTGCTTTTTTGGCTTTTTAGTTTCGTTGTGCACTCTTTCTCTCATGGCAATCAGTCATGATCCCTATTCAACAATTATATCAACAACACCCTCTGTGCGCGAAATAGTAGGCGCTTGCTACAACCTTGATAACTTTATCAAACTTACAACTTATCTTGGTCTCGCACTTGATAATTACGGTGCCAACTCAACTGTAAATTATATGGTTCCTGTTTTTCCTCATATCAGCACTCTAGCTAATTCGCTTCCTCAAATTACCATGGGAAAAAACGATTATATTATAATTGAAGTCACAGTTCCTGACGAATCGTGGTTAAATACACACTCCCTATTTAATATCACACCGTATTTCTATTTTTACAATGTAGATGGTATTCAAACCTCTGTATATGCAAGCGAAAACATTACGATTCAGTTTTTTGAGAAATTCAGCACACCAAACACAACAATACGAATTTGTATAACTGCGAATAAAACAATTGCTACCCAATACGAATCAATGGGTTACCTGATCTCCGCAATGCCTGCAGAATATCTTGACTCTACAACCTTTCAGATCCTCTTTCGAGTGGGAACGATAAATGGCGAGGATGATCAATTATCTATTAACCGTTTCACAAAAGTAACATTTTTTCAAGCAATGCAAAGTGAGGCTTTCTTAGGCTCAGAATATTATAACGCTGCAGAAATCATATCTTCCTTTCCGACTGCACTGATGCCAAGCGGCACTCAATATGATACAAATATCGCTAATTACAACAACATTACAACTTATTTAACAGGACAAGGTTACGACCTTAATCAATGTTTAAAATATCTATCAAACATCTATAGCACAAGCTATGCACTTGATAATTTTTATGCGGCTGTATCTGTCTTTCCCCCTGCTGAACTTCAAGCAAATAATACAGGAGAAAACTATTTCAATTCTCAAGGTATCCCTGTCTACAGCAATGGGTTTATTGATCTTACTACAATAGAGTTCCCCTACCTTTATATCTTATCGCTAAACCAAAACTCAATAGGCAGCGGTTTAACATCAAATGTACAAATATATAACGAGCAAACTTTAGCCCTAATTAATAACGGACTAATCGTTACAAGCCCAGACCTCCCCGCATTTTCTGCACTCAATTACCCTTATGTATCAACTAATCCGTATCCTCTATTCCAGATCAATGCCTTTAGTATTCCCGAATTAATTGCAAGTGGCACCCCTCAAATTATCATCACTGAACGTATATCCTACAATCCCATAAACTTCTATCAGACATCAAATAACTATCCAGGAAAAGCATATTTCTTTTTTGGAAACACGCTTACATCTGACCAAACCACCTATTTAGAATCAAACTACGGTATTACAGTAAATTATTAATCTAAGTGTAGGAAGACTAAAAAAATGTACATCATAAAAATTTGCTCACTAATTTCACTCTTTTTAATTGTAAGCATACATTCAAACGAACTTACAGATAAAAGCGCATCTCTTTACCAAAAGGAGCTTAATTCCCTTGTCCATTGTGAAATCGATTATCTTCTCTGGTTTAGCACTCAAGACGGATTTCACTCTCCTACTGTCAGCACAGGAGACTCCCCTAATTTAAGCTCTAAGTGGAATTCAGGAGTCCGGGCAGTACTTGGTGCGCAACCTGCAAATTGGGATATTGAACTATGCTACACTTACTATTCAACAAGTTCGAATGATACAGTGAATGCAAATGTGGAAACTATTCTAACTTCTACCCCAAGCACTGCAGGTATATTTGAAGTAACACAAAAATGGGGTTTACATTTCAACCGACTCGATTTACAACTCGGACGAAAACTACTCCTCGGCAATCATTTTCTTTTTGAGCCTTTTCTTGCGATTGAAGGTCTAGACGTATCTCAAAATTTCAAGAGCACTGTCAATACCGCTTTTTTAGATCTAATGACTAATCTACCGTCAACAAATGTCGTCGATTCAAAAAATAAAAATTTATTGCTGGGAATTGGTCCTAGAATAGGATTTAAAGCGAACTTTGATTTTAAAGCTGGGTTTGGACTTTATGGTAACTGTGCAATAAATAACTTATGGGGCAACTTTAAAATAAAACAAGACTATGTCGAGACAGATTACTATTCATCACGCGATTCCACTATATTAGTAGATCAAATTAAAAAACTTTCTCAAGGTGGAACTATACTGAATACGGATCTAGAAATTGGATTTAGCTGGAGACACCTCTTTCAAAAACCCAATCTTGAACTCTTGTTAAAAGCAGCCTGGGAAGAACACTATTACATCAATATCATTCGATTTCAGGATTTTTATTTACAGCAAAGGAGCCTAGGAACAGGCGCTTATACCACAAAAGGAAATCTAGCTTTATCCGGATTGAGCGTAGGTGTATTACTGAGATATTAACCTCAGTTTTATTGCTATCTGGAAATAAAAAGGTCTCCTTCAAATTAAAGAAAGAGACCTATGAAAAGACTCATCCACTAACTACTAAATAGACCTACTTCTTAGGCTGTTTTTTTGGGAAAGTCTGCAACAGAATGGACTGAAGTACTTGGAATTAATCCATCTTTTACCATTGCATGTGCAGAACCAGCTACCACTCCTCCAAAGACCACAATAGCCCAAACCTTAATGATTACCTGATTAAACCCGCTGATTTCTTTTTTTGGCGCTGCTTTTGCTGCAACAGAAGCTGTAGTTGCGAGCGTTCTCATTGAAGTAGATATAAAACTCATAATTAGACCCCTCTTTTTTGTTAATATTATTAATTTAAGTACACTTATTATAACATATTAAAACTAACATTTCAAAATATTTTTATCATTTTCACTAAGAAGTATCCTAAACCTCTTATTATGAGCGTATTATATAATATTTAAATTTGATGCTTAAGCAAGATACAGCAAAATAATAATATCATTAACATCTGAACATTAGGTGATTACAGAAAATGCAGCATAAATCGCACTATTATTTTATCAAACTGATTTTACTTAATATTTTAAGGGTAAATGACTTACAAACACTGAACAGTGGGATTAAAAGTTGCTTAAAAATTCAGGCAAGCTTTGATTTACACCTGGCAAACTATAATAGTATGGACTGTTTTGATTTATGCTGATCATGAAAGACCAGTGAGAAAGTCCATCTGCAGCAGAACCTGCATTCATCTGCATGACAAACTGGTAACTGCCTTGCAAATCAGCAAATGTTCCAATCCCGTTAACCAAATCAGTGGTAGAAATTGATCCTGAGGGTATAAACGTAATATAGACAGCTCCGCCTCTTGTAATCGTGCCGAGTATTTTTTTCTGAGAGTACGTTGTAGAACCTGAATTGATAACAGCAGTATAAGAATTTCCGAAGAAATAGCCATTATCATAGCTATCTATAATCCATACCGTTTGGTCTGTCACAGCCGTATAAGATGATGATGAATATTGATAGGCTACCAAGGTAGATGGAGGAACAATCCAAATCGTGTTTTTTATTAAATTTGTGAAATTATTCTGATAGTCTTGAGCACATAAATGGTTGATAAACGCGATCAGCGCCACTAAAACTATCTTCATAATCCCTCATACACCTATAATATACAAAATAAATTTGATTTATAGAAATAAAAAAGTTGCCAACCGGTTTTTAACGTACTCCCAGACTAAAATGCTCAGTAATTTTGCTAACTATTTTAAAAAATCTCATCAATTGAATTGCGCTACTTCTCAGCTCTTTTAGAGCAAGCATATTCACATCCAATACTGTGAGTGCGGACTCCATTTGAATGATATTTTGATTTGTCTTTTTAATTTCTCGGTACCGCTTGAATGCATTCCAATTCATGTAGGCAAATGAAAATCCAAAATAAAGAGTGATCAAAAGTGAAATAGCAAACTCCACCATCTTAACTTTAGGATTTGCAAAGAAGAGTATTGATTTATCATAACCAAAATTTTTCAAAATTAAAGGGACTCCCCCTAAATAGACAGAAAGAGAGCTAAAACCGCCTAAAAGAGTCGGAGCGAGCCCTAATACGAGCGCTCGGATATTACTTCGAATCCAAGAAAGTGACTTTTCTGATTTTTTTGGAGCCCTGGAAATTAACTTTCTCAAAGAAGAATCAATAGTTTCTTCATTATTTACTTGAGATCCATTGTGTATCACTTGTAGTTCCTCCTTTTTCTCAAAAAAGGAAATTGCATTTTGACTTAATTCCTCCTGAATTTTCACCCATTCTTCAGTACACTCTTCAGAAACAAGCCCGTTGAAACACACGTCCAGTTTTGCCCTTCCGATTGCCTCTACTTTTAAAGCCCATTCAGAGATCTCATTTGTAGATTTCCCCAGTAAGTTTAAGACAGAAACTTTTTCTTTAAAAAATGTTCCGAAGCTCAGGTTTGCAAACAGATCGTCTAACTGCAATATAATTGCGTCAATCTCTTCCCTTCTTTTTTCATGAATTATTTTTAATATCTCGATCTGCAAAAAATTAATTCTTTGAGCGTTTATTGCTTCCATTGATTGCTGCTTTGTAAACCTTACACTCTGATATCCTATGAGAACTCCAAAGCTAGCTGCAATAGTAACAATAAATCCGAAAACCCAAGTTGAAGATAAACTGAGTCCCCAAAAAGCGGAATATCCAAGCCAAGCTCCAAATGTAGCGGTAAAAACAGTATTGAGAATAAGTGATAAATTGCCAGAAATTTCTATATTGCTTCTACCAATTTCCGAAATTTGTAACTGACTCAATGAAAGCGATCCCAAAAGCCGCTCCACTTCCCTCTTGCTGAGATGCTCTTTTAGATGGGGTATTCCTAATTTAAGATGCTCTTCTAAAATAATTAGCTCAGCAGGAGTTAAAAAATTAAATTGATAATGAATCATAACAAATCTTTTTGTAAGATGAATGCAAGAGATTCTATGCTAAAGCAACATAGCTTAAAGAGATAGTTATATCAAAAATAAAATTAAGAAGATGAAGATACTATTAAAGCAAAGATATTAATTGAAAACCCGATTGGCAACTTATTCTCCTATATCGCATCGCTAAATAATCAAGTTAGAAGCTAAATGACAAGTTAAGGTTTTTCAACTTAACTAGGAGAGGAGCAAAGTAGATTGGTTGTTTCTCGAGCGCCAGGGCAAATAAGCACCCAAGGGGGTTTAAAGTTAAATGACTATAACTTCTGACGACCCCTCACAAATAAAGCGCCACCACCAATAATCATTGCAATTCCACCAATAATATACCACATTGTATGCTCAGTAAATCGACCCGTAGCAGATTCCGCAATTTGATCTACAAAAGCATTACTAGAATTAACTCCAAAATATAAACAGACTATCCCTGCAGCCAATACAGAAATTCCCAAAATTCTTGATGCGCTCATAAAATTCTCCTTGTGTTTAAGTAAAAGTATGTTCTCAAAGGGTATATACTCATTCCAGTTGAAACACCCTCTTTTTCTTTGCAGAATCATTTTATTTCAATTCCGCTTCATCGGGCCTGGTTTCAAACAGAGCCCTCTTCAGCGGACGGCTTCGCTTAATTAAACTAAAACGATTTTGCTGCGAAAAATCGGGGTCTTTCAACTGTCATGAGTATATACTCGTGATTCGAAACTTGGTTTTTTGATTGCCGGCACTCTCATTTTTAAATTACGTTAGGTATATCTGAATTCTTAGATCTTTTTCAATCAAAAGTTTAAGACCGTGTTTTTGAAAAAGAAACAACTGGACAATATGTTCGTTAAACAGCATGATCCCTTACCGAAGGTGAATAAAGCACTTTCACTAGATGTTTTCCTAAATAATAAACAACCAAGGTAATTATGAAAATTAATTTCAAACAAAAAGTGTGTGTTCTTATGGCATTATTTCCACTATTGGCTACTGCTTCACTATTTGCAAAAGACAAAACTACTGGTGAAAAAATTGATCACGTAATTGACAGGTCAGAAGAAATTGCAAAAGCAACTAAGGACAATATCGAAAACGGCGCTCATGAAGCTGCAGAAAAAGCTAAAGAAATCGCACATAATGTTGAAGATAAGGCTAAAGAAGCAGTAGAAAAAGCGAAAGAAATTGCACATGATATTGGAAATAAAACTAAAGAAGCAGCAGAAAAAACCAAAGAAGTGGCTCATGATGCCAATGAAAAAATAAAAGAAAAAGCTCATCAAGCAGCTAATAACCTATAACAATCATGATTTAGTTTTCTCTTCGAAAGAAAAATTAGCAATACTATAAAATTAACGCGAATTGCGAAAATCAGTTTGCGTTATTTATCTTAGAACTAACTTACTACTTGGATCAAGATCCTCCAGCTCCAGAACCTCCACCAGCTCCTCTAGCAAGTTTATATTGCATTTCTCTCATTCCTCTTCCTTTTTGTCTATCAAAAGCTTCAGAAAAATCATCTTGAGTAACCATACGATAATCAGAAGTTGCCCTATCTTCTGGTTTCATTGTATAAATTCTCTGTAGAGAATAAGAACTGGCTTCATTTACCATCTCTTTAATATCAGCCCCTGAGAATCCTCCACTCAATTTTGCCCAATGTTTAAGGTCAACATTATCTGCAAGAAGGCTCTCGTCCTTTAACTTTTTTATATATATCTCTAAAATTTCATTTCTTCCCTCTTCATCTGGCAATCCAATTTCTAGTAAAGTATCAAATCTTCCGGGACGTAATAGTGCTGAATCAATTTCATCCAATCTGTTTGTTAATCCTATTACAATAAGATTATCGCGGCTTTTGAATCCATCCATTTCTACTAAAAATTGTTCTATAATACTTCTCATACAAGATGGCGTTAGTTCCGATGATGTTCTTTCACAGGCAATCGCATCAATTTCATCAATAATAATTGCATGTTGTCCGCCCTTGTCAGCAACAGCAAACATAGATCTAATCATGCCTTCAGTTTCCCCTAAAAATTTCTTGAGGAATTCAGGTCCGTTATAAAAATGTACATTTGATTTTTTATACCCAAGAATTTTACTAATTTCACGAGCGAGCGAAGTTTTACCAGTTCCTGGCGGGCCATAAAGGAGAAGCCCTTTAGAAGGCTTCATCCCTCTTTTTATCATCTCTTCCTTCATTTCTGGATTGATGCTAAGCTTAATTGAATGCAATCTTTGTTTTACAAGTTGAGAAAGGCCACCAATACCTAAATTACAAAATTCTGGGACACCCAAACCTTCGGGCCCAATAGTTTCCTTTATGATTTCGAAAGATTTATTCTCAATAGAATTTGGACTGATAATTTCAATATTTGTTTCGTGCGAAAATAGACCTAATTTCTGATATGAAGAAGATTCTATCTCTGACGGATCAAACTCAAGCGACTTGACCTTAAAAAAAATCCGTATTTGCTGACCTGCTTGATAAAGAGTAACATTAAAAATTGTATTGGAAACCACTTCGCGTGGCATTTGATGCGCTATTAGTTCCTTTAATTTATCCTCATCGATTTTTAATTCAGACCCTAATGCAATCTCTACACGACTCAGCTCTAAACATACTTTTTTTATTCGAAAGATCTTTGAACCCTCAACTAAAGCTATACTAAGACTGTTATAGATAAATTCAATTTTACAATCAGTTCCAACTTTCCAACGGGGATTAATTCCTGTTTTTTTTAAATGTAGACTTCCCTCTTCATCAAGAACACTTACTACTTCGAAAGCATAATGATTTTCACGATCATTAAACTTGAAATTCTCACCCACAAGAACTAAAGGGTTCCCACACCACCCTATTTTCATAGCAAGATCTTCAACATCTATTATTTGAAGAAAATCATCTTTTTTTTCAGATTTACATTTAATTATTTTCAATGTGATTGCGCTAGCAACTTTAGGCTCCACATTTGAATTGATAACAACAATAGAACTAGGAAATTTAATAACCAACTCTGCACTTTCACCAATTTCAAAACAACTTGGATATAAGTTCTCATCCATATTATGGCGTTTACCCGATGCATTTTTAATTTTGGTTAGACTAATTTCATAAGGTAAGGAAGCTACAAGAACTTCAGTTGTTAATCCTTGAACCCAATATTTCCGCTTTTTTATCTCCTCTCCTATTTTAGCAAGATCTACTACCTTAGAGATCTGAAACATAGGAGTTAATTCAGATAAACATGGTTGCATCATTAAATTAAAAACATACTTCCAACCTTCGGTTTCTTTAAGTAAATTATTCACAATACAGACTTGGGAATCAGACAAAACCGAAAACTGAAAGTCTGTCTCCTCATCAACATAACCCATAGAAAAATCATTTCTATTTAATAAATCTATCCTTTCAATAGGATCACTTTCTGCACTAACTAGGTGTTCATTTTGAACTACCCCTTGTATTTTAAAGGAATATGACTTTAGTAAATGAGATAACTCAAAATTTTGACCTACACGAAGAAAATCTCCAACTAAGTAAGACTGCACAAGCTTCCTTAGAGATTCAAATTCAATTATTGCCAGGCTTTCAGAGCTAACCTTTAGAGTGATTGCTTTTGCAGGAAATCTATCTTTTTTTTCGAAAGGATAAATCTGCATTAATTGCTTTGCATCTAACCTAATAATTGCATCACTACAATCAGAAATTTGACAGCTACTTACGCCAATAAATTCGGATTCCTCTGGATGCTCTCCGACTATCACTCTATACACATTTCTAGCAATTTGAACGTACCTAGGAGCCGCTAATGCCTCACTTTCTAACGGATTAAAAAGGGCAATTATTTGCCGAGCGCTCATTAAAATTCCATGCCGGAGAGAAGGAGTGAATTTAGTAATTATGGCGAATGAAACATACTTTACTTTAGATGCGATTAGACCTTTTAATAATACAATACCTTCAGAAGTCTTAGGTCCTGAAACCATTTCATCAGCTACCACACAGCCTGGCTCAACTAGTCCTACTGCTAAAGTCATCACAACTTCCTCCCTTAGAAAAAAAGAGTAGTAGATTCTAATATTATTACATTATTTACAATGAAATTATTACTGAATATTCACTTATATCCAGTCTGGAATGTCATCTTCAGGTCTTCTCCTAGCAAATGTTAACTCTACTCCTTCCACATCTGCTCCTGTAAAAGGCATAGGCGGCGCAGTTGCCAAAAGCAAAGGAGCCACTCGATTCATATGAGATGTTTTTCTGTGTAAACGGCACCTATCAAATCCATTAAGCACAATAAATAATGAGCCAGCTCCTAAAATCACAATCCCATATGTGTTAGTATCGTAACATTTTTTAAGCCCTTCTTCTGTTATAGCAGTAACGCCTGATCCAAGAGATATTCCTGCTGAATAGGTTCCTAGAATATAGAGTGTAGATTGAATTTTATAGCCTAATGAAGTTTTAGAATATTCTGGATGAATCTTATAAATGTCTTTACGAAATTTTCTATTCATTGCAGAAAAAGCAACACCTACAATGCCTATAGCAAGAAATGCTGTTGTTAGGACTCTTGAAGAATTATCACAACCTTCTACATGCCCCCATAAATATTCCGAGTATCCACCTACACTCATCCCAGCGACGGTAGAAAGAATTGGCATAGCATTATCTGCTACAAAACTTACAAAAGAACTGAACATCATAACCCCTTTGAAAAATTTAGAAATTGCAAAGATAAAGTTAAAGTATTTTTTAAATATTATCAAGATTTTTTAAAAAAAAGGGATCAGCGTTGCGTTAGAAAAGCATAAGCAAAATATTGCAATCAACTTAGCATCAAGATGATTTTGAATCTAATCGGCCAATAATTCGGCTGCCAAATCTTTAGCTAACTTTCCATCTACCGCATTATTTAACTTCATGATAGATTTCATGACCAAACCCAAATCCTTTTTTGTCTTGGCTCCAGAATCAATAATTGCTAAAGAAACAAGCGCTTTTGTTTCTTCGTGTGAGGGTGCTTTTGGTAAAAACTCTTGAACAATTGCAATTTCGGCTTTCAATTGATCTATCGCATCTAAACGCTTTGCACTTTGAGCATACTCTAAACCTTCCTGAAGGCTGCCTGAATATGTTTTAATAATTTTTAAGACATCTGCATCAGGCAAAAGCGCTCTTGCATCAACTGCCAATATTTTTGATTTAAGCATACGAAATGTAGAAAGCCTTACAGCATCCTTGCTTCTCATTGCATCCTTAATACCTTCATTAATTTTTTCAATAATAGACATTTTTCCCCTATCAATTTTTTAGCAGATTATTTAAATTTCTTTCAATGTAGCAAATAGTGCGTGATGATCGGATTGCGCCCATTTATCTTTATCATAGCCAGAAATAAGTTCTCCCGTTAACTCTATATCAGGTGTAGCTAAAATATAATCTATTGACTGATTGATTGGATCAATTTTTCTAACTTTTGCGGAAAAAAAATCTGTAGCCGTCTCTCTAACGCCAGAAAAAATATCGTGAAAAACTTTCGAAAGAAGACTTTGCTGAAATTCCCCTTCCCGTTCCATGTTTAAGTCTCCTAGCATTATAGTGCTCGTGGATACCCCGTTCTCTAGAGCACATTCAACTTGTCTTTGACGCACCCTTTGATCATCTATTTTTATTCCGGGCTCTAGGTGTGTAGTTAAAAAGTTGAGAGAGCCAATATTAAAGGAAAAAAGAGCTCTTCTCATGAGTCCCATTCGCGGCAAAGACTTCAGGGCCGGATTCTCAAGAGGCATTTTAGAAGCAACAAACAATGCACTATCCAATCCAACATAAGTTTCAGGATCAATTCTTGTATAAAAATGTTTGTATTCACTTTGCAATTTTTCAAAGAGAAGCCTAGCTGCAGGTTCAGAAACTTCTTGAAGAGCAATTAGATCTGGATTCAATGCCAAAATTTTTTCTGCAACATCATTCACGCGCTTTTCTACAGGTGCAACACCGCCAAATTGAATCGGAAGTCCCCCGAATAACATGCATACATTCCATGTAAATATTTTTTTCGGTAAACCTGATTTTGACACTCCATTTCCTTCCCAATAAGTAAATTCACGGGGAAATATTTTTTGCGCAAGTGTATCAATAACTAAAGCTATTCCAAAAAGGACACCCGTAAGCGGAATAAAGGGAAAGTATAGGATTGTTTTTAATGATTTTTGCAATGTGCATTCCATCATTGCGTATACTGGCTTTCTAAGGTAAGAAATAACTATATCAACCATCTGTCTATCTATGCGTCTAACCATTTGATTTCCTCTAATGATTGCCATTCCTAAGTGAGCAATCGACTCTAAATCATTTCCCCTTGCCCGTTCAATTTTTGCTTTACGCAATAGCGTAATCATCTGAATAAATAGCTGAGCAATACAAAGCCCAGGTCCAGCACCAAAAAACATTCCTAAATAAAGAGCGTTACTTAATATCTCCAAATAAGAGCCATCTTTTAAAGCGCTTCCCAAATCTTGAATTGTTGCTAAAAACATTCCCAGGGGATGAGCAAACACGGTCCCAGCTATTGCAGCAACACTCATTGCTACATGCAATAAGTGAACACCGCTTTCTTTCTTAGACCTAAATTTAGAAATATCAGTGAATACACGAAGAGCCCCAGTGCAAAGCGTCAAAGTAAATCCAGCTGGTCTGTAAAGAGCAATGTAAGGAAGAGCCACAACCGCAATGCGCTTGCAACTCTCCTGAAATGTTTCTATGTCTCTTCCCGCCAAAATATCATTAGAAAAATTTCTAAAATACTCAGTTGGTAATAGCAAACTTGATTTCAATACTAAGATTCCTTAAAGCTTCAAAGAATCTTAGCATGCTCAGCCCAAATTAGCTACTTCTTACTTTTTGGTTAGACTGCAAGGACCAGAACCTGTGTATGCAATCATAAGGCAAGCGCCCATTAAAGAAATGTTTTTCCAAAAACAAAGCATTTGCAACCTAACAAGAAGCCCTGTCTCTCCCCCCCAAAATGGGTGCATTACAAATGTGATCGGAAGAAGAAAAATTACAAGCAGCCAAGCTCCCATCTTTGCTTTATAGCCAAGCAAAATACTAAGGCCGCCAAGTACTGCAAGCACTCCCCATAATGGAAATAATAACTCCGCCATGGGAACCCCCTTTTCAGAAGCTCTTGCAATCATCATAGGACAAAACTGTCCAATTGCTTTAATAATAAAAACGCTAGCAAACAAAACTCTTCCTAACGCGAAAATATATTTCATAAAAACTCCTTTTGTTAAAATTTCAATATATAGGCGAATCTTTTACTAAAAGAAAGTTTTTTTTGTTATAATGAGAGAAAACAAATTCAAGCGAGGTACTTATGAAGAATTCAGGGAAATCAGGCAAAGGAAGTGGTAAACCCCAAAAACAAAAATCACTGGGGAGAGAAGTCCGTAAGCCTGCTAAACCTACAAAAATTATCAAGCCAGCAGTTCGTGGCAGATAATGTAAAAATTTATTGAATTTAACAGACAATGCATCCTAAAATAAAAATACAATTATCAAATTTTAGGATGCTCATGAAAAAAGTTTTATCATTACTATCAATTACCCTTCTTAATGCTCTGTCTGCAGAAGGGGTTCCTTCTTCTAATTCCTTACCTACTTGCACATCCTTTGAGCCAAAATCAAGATCGGTAATGGCTGAACTTTATGGCGAATGTCTCTTTTTACAGCCAAATGGAAGCTCTATTTACTATGCAGTAGAAGCAATTGGTCTAGATCCAGATATTGCAGTACCAGCAGTTTCTCCCAATTGGCAAGTATATGAAATTTTCCCAGACTACAGCCCAGCATTTAATCTCGGTGCAAGAGCTCATTTCTCCGATATGGACACAGCAATTACTCTGAACTGGCAACGCCTTTTTTCAAATGATCGAGCAAACAAAACTGTCGGTAGTGTAAATGGAGAAATGATTGGTGCAAACTCAGACATAGGCCCAAATTCACACTACTATTTAAAAGCTAAAGCAAAAGCAAAATTTCATTTTGATACAGTGAATCTAAACTTCTCTCAAAGATTTTGTGCATTTGGTAGATTCTACCCTAACTTTTTTGCTGGAGGTAGCTTCGCCCGCATCAAACAAATCCAGCATAATCATTATGAAAACGACTCCTTATCTGTTGCAAGGTCAATTGATAATTATTCAACATTCATAGGCGCTGGACCAGATCTTGGATTTGATTTTGACTACAGAATTATAGCGGGATTTTTTCTAAATGCGAGTACATCTATGGCGATGATCATTGGAGAATCTCAAAACGGAACGCATTATAAATCATGGTCACCCAATTTAGTTGTTCTAGATTGTCCCAATCCAAATTTACAAAAAACTACTGTTCCAAACAGAACACAGTTAGTACCTGCTCTTGAAGAAAGACTTGGATTTTCCTACTCAGGAATGTTTAGCTGCTGCAAAATTACATTTGGATTCGGTTATCAGGCTCAAATCTATCTAAATGCGATTCAATCTTTTGACATGACCAATCAAGTGCTACCTGAAATTACAGGAATTGGCACGCCAACAGTTGATGATGGTCTCTACGCAGTTGGTTACGTTCGAACATTAAGTAATTTTATACTAACAGGCCCCTACATTAACCTTGGACTTGTGTTTTAATTACCTAACCTGCCAGGTGGTGATGATTCCGTGATGATCGGATAAAGCGCCACTTGGATCCTTTATCGAAAATAAAGTAAGCTTTTCCTGTCCAATTAACTTCATTCCATTTGTTTTTTTAGAAATTGCGCAATAGTCAAACAAACCAAAAGTTGGTTTTATCATCTTTCTATCAGCTGGAGGTGTGTGGGTTAAGTCATTAAAAAAGTCCGTGGCAGTAGCAGTATGTTTATTCACAGCTGACTTATTGTACAAATAGGGAATGAAAAAATTCTTAGAAAGAATGCTTGTCTGAAATTCATTTGAAAATGCATTAATATTTAAATCACCTATAATAAATCCTGGGTCACTTCCCAAAAATTCCACACATTCTGCAAGCTCATCCTTTCTGATCTGTTCCTCATCATCATCGCACCCTGCTTGAAGATGGGTTGCAACCATCGTCCATTTTGCATCTCCAACCGTAATCTTTGCGCGAATCGCACCTCTTTTAATGCCTGCAATCATAGGTTTCATTCGAGTAAATGGAATAAAACTTACCGTATCTAAGGGAATTTTGCTGGCAATAAAAAGGCCGCTATTAAAACCGATTTCCTCAGGACTCAGTGTTCCATACTGATTTCCGGCATCATATATAAAGTAATTAAATCGCTTCTTTAATTTTTCTGCTAAAGCTTTCCCTATCTTTCCATTCCAAATCTCCTGTAAACAAACAACATCCGCCTGAGACGAAATAATCTTTGCAACAATAGAATCAATACGATTAGCCCAAGGTGAAACCCCACCAAAAAAATACGAAAACTGTTCGGGAAAACAAAGAACATTCGCTGTAAGAACTTTGAACTTATTACTAATAGAAACCGGTTTGCTCGGAGGATATTCTTGGGACAGATAATTTCTTCGCTCATATTGAAAAAGCTTTTCCCAACTCTCCTCATCAGGATTTGGTGCGCCACCGACAATTTTTTCTGTTAAATACCTTTGAAAAGGCGTAAGCAATGCCGCCTGAAAACCATTTGCATTAAAAACACTTTGTATCTTCTTCTCATTAAGATATTTTCTAAAAATCTGATGCGCATTTAGCACATGTCTGCCTGCATATCCACGATCAACCAAGCTTTCGGAAAACATAATTGTCTGATAGTAAATAAATTGTAGATTATAAAAGGAGCTGCAGACATCATCCCATGCTTCATAAGCTTCATCAAAGAGCTTCTTTTCACTGGCAATAACAAATCTATCCAATTTCTGATCGGCGAGCTTTGCGAAATCTTCAAAGAGGGCTTCCATTTTAGGACCAGTTGGAAGAAGATCTGTGACAATATAAGGCAGTGGCTCACTAAATAAAAAAGCAAAAAAAAGAGCTAGTGTCATGGATTTAATCATTCCCCTTATCTACAAAAAAAAACTTTAAAAATCTATAGCATAATAAATCCCCCTCTCATAAAAGAAGAAAAAAGGAGTTATATATGGTATTATCAATTTTTTTGGCAAGACTCATAGGAATTTATCTATTAGTAATTGCATTAGATTTATTATTAAGAAGAAGAGAACTTGAAAGTGCCGTAAAAGACTTTGCAAGTTCAAAAGGTTTACTTGTTTTTTCAGGATCACTATCCCTTCTTTTTGGCCTTGCAATTGTGATTTCACACCCCCTTTTCACACTTAACTGGCAAGGTTTAATCACTCTCCTCGGATGCCTCCTTATCCTTCGCGGCTTCCTTAGAATCACCTACCCTGCAAGAACCCAGAAAATGGTCTCTGGCTTTTTTCACCGCTGGTACTGGCTAATGTTTGCAATCATAACACTACTAGGCGCTTACCTCACACTATGCGGCTTCTACGTCGCCTAATAAATCATTCAAATCGCTACAAGGGTCTCTTTCATTTTGAAAAGGACCCTTATACTCCTCGTGATTCAAAAAAACATGTTTTCCACTTGACTTGCCCTGTTAAGATTCATTAAAATCAGCCTCCCCATGAAAATCTTACTTGCATTTCTTTTTGGTCTGTCTGCTTTGTTTGCAAATGTTGCGACAACAGAAATCGATCCTAGCGCGCTGATCAATGGCATGGTTAGCGCTATTACAGGCGATTTTTTTGTTTTGGAAGAAGATATTATTGTTGCAGGTGCAGAGCCAATTAGATTGAAGCGGAGCTATGTAAGCTCGCTTGGAAGCTTTGCGTTTTTTGAAAATCTACATGCCTATTGTATTATTGGAATGGATTTTTTCTTAGTACCAGAATCAAATGGCACTTCGATGGCTTATGTTAGTAACCCCAGTTTTGAGTTTATGTAATTCCAAATCAAAACTATGCCTACAAATAGTTGTTAG
>CAZKFL010000017.1:23998-40918 GCA_964552055.1 uncultured bacterium | reverse complement strand
TATCCATAACTGAGGCTGCTAGGCTCAATAATGTGACTCGGCAAGCGATTTATGTGGCAATTAAGCAAAAAAAGCTTAAAGCGCATAAAGACTCTACTCGTTGGACAATTGATCTTGAAGACTTAGAAGATTACCGACGTCAGAAGTATTCGCGAGCAAAATCACTTTATAACGGCGAGCTATTATTTGATAATGACAAAGGTTTCCATTCTGTCAATCAAGTAGCCAAGTTATTGGGTGTTCCAGCGCAAAAAATTTATTATGCAACGCGTATTGGAATGTTAAAAGCAACAAGAAGAGGCGCTGCATGGGTTGTTCAAGCTGAAGACCTACGTGAATACCAAGAGAAATACATTAATAAGAAATCAATTGATGAAAGCGTTTCTTCGGAAGCATCATAATTTTATTTAATAATTGTTTGTCATTGCAGCGGTAGTTACATATCGCTGCTGACTTTATACAGGTATAGAAATGTTGTTCTCATTTATTACCTGAAAATCAATGATCTGCAGTTGGATTGACGATTTGTTCAGATATACATTGACTTGGGGGGTAAATGCTATCATTAGGCTCAAGTCTTTTTGCATTAGCAGATGTTTCCGATGAACCATATTAAAACCAATTCCTTCCAAAAATCGATCATTTTCTTCCAGAGAAAGCTTAAGATTCTTTTTGCCAATTACTTTCGGGGGTAGAACCTGCTTTGCTTTAGCATAAAGGATTACTTTTGGGTTTTCCATTCCATACGGCTCTAAAAGACTTAGGGACTCAAGAAATTCGAAGGTGAGGTCCTTAAAGGAAACATTAGCATCCAGTCTAAGTTTAGGGCAGATGTCTTTATCTTTTAGTTTTATATTCACTGCATTTACAAAACGGTCTTTAAATAACGGGATATTTTTAGAATCAATTGTAAAACCAGCTGCATAATCATGTCCACCATAGCTTAAAAGTAGATCTGAATTTTCTTTTAAGGTTGTAAGCACAGGAAATTCTGAAATAGTACGTATGGAACCTTTTCCAATTGCATCATCAGATGTAACAATCACAGTGGGTCTGTTGTATAATTTGCTAAGCCTTGCAGAAAGTATCGCTATTATACCGGGATGCCATGTTAGAGATGTAAGAAAAATTGCTTTGTTATTGAAAATCTCAGGATGTGCATGCAAATGCGATTCTAAGTTTTCTGAATCTCGTCTTTCAATTTTCTGTCTTTCATGGTTCATTACATCCAGTTCTTTTGCAAGGGATTCAGCCTCCAATACATCTCGAAGAAGTAGGAGCTCAACACCTTTTAGGGGATCGCCAATTCTTCCTAAACTATTTAGTCTAGGGGCAATTTTAGTTGCCACATCAATTGTTGTGATTTCTTCAGGGTTTACCTCAGACACATGTATCAGTTTTAAAAGTCCGATTCTATGAGTTTTTTTTAGGTGTTGTAAGCCGTATTTCACTAAAATACGATTTTCTCCCGTTAGTGCCCCCATATCAGCAATTGTTCCAAGAGCTACAAGATCCAAATATCTCTTTAAATCAATAAGATCAGCTTGTACATCACCAATTGTTACAAGATGGTTCATCATAGCATGTGCAAGCTTAAATGCTACGCCAACGCCTGTAAGATCGCGATTTGGATAGGTGCTATTAAACAATTTCGGATTAAGAGTGGCAATACAGTTAGCAATCTTTTCAGTCGGTTCGTGATGATCTGTAATAATTAAATCAATATTTTTTTCAGCTAAATGCTTGGTTTCCTGCCCCTCCGTAACTCCGCAATCTACAGTGATAAGTAATGTGCATCCTTGTTTCTCTGCATACTCACAGGCATCTGAAAGTATTTCATCTCGGTTAAGGCTGCGGTGAGGGATATAATAATATGCTTTTACTCCAATTGTCCTAAGAAAGTCGACAAGAAGTGCTGTCCCGGTCATCCCGTCTACATCATTGTCGCCAACAACAATGATACGTTCTTTATTTTTTAAGGCCAGATAGATTCTAGCTACTGCTTTTTCTATGTCTAAAAGGAGGTTTGGGGAGTGAAGATAAAGAAGTTTAGCATAGAGAAATTGGTGGACATCTTGCTTTTTTCGATAACCTCTAGATATAAGCGCTTGAGCCATTACGGGATGAATATTAAATTCAGAGACAAGGTTCTTTATTAAAGGTGTTTCTTCTTTTGGAAAAACCCACAATAGATTTTGAATATTTTGTTCAGGTTTAATTGTCATAAAAATTGATACCGAGTCTATATAGACCTTTTGTGAATTATGTAAGGTTAATATTTAAAACTCAAAGGAAACATTACATTCCTGAAAAAATTCTTTCAATAGAACATATAAAAGAACTCACCACAGAGGACACAGAGATCACAGAGGCGCTATGCGCTAAAAAAACGTCTGTTTCCTCTCTCTTTGCTCTGTGTCCTCTGTGGTAAAAATTTCTTATTTATTCTAGTGATGAGCTCCGTTTGGCGTTAGGTTGCCATTCTTTTCATGCCCGTGATCTTTTTCCTTTCCATGAAAGAAGAGAAGAAGTGTTGTTGCAATGAAGAAAGTGGAAAGTGTTCCAACAATTACACCAATTGCCATTATGAGGGAGAAACTAAAGAGAGTTTTTCCTCCAAGAGCAACTAAGCAAATCAGCACGAGAAGCGTTGTTCCTGATGTAAGGAGTGTTCTAGATAGTGTAGCATTAAGAGAAAAATTGACGATCTCTTTGAAAGAAAGATGTTTCATATGCTTTAATTCTTCTCGAATTCGATCAAAAACAATAATGGTATCATTAAGTGAGTAACCTATTATTGTCATGAGGGCAGCAACCGTATTGAGGTCAATTTGGATATTTAAGCCAGTAAAGTGGAGAAGTGCCAATATTGCCAAAGTAATTAAAATATCAAATACAAGGCCGAGAGTAGCGCTAATTGCATAGGCAAATTCAAACCGGAATGTAATATATAGAAGGATGCAGAGGCAAGCTAGAGCAAGGCCAATAATTGCATTATTTCTCATGGAATCAGACATTTGTCCACTGATACTCTTCCAGTTCTGATCTAATTTTTCAAGAGAGCTTGGGGTGAATTCAAGGCCCCCTTTTTCTAATGTTTGTACGAGCCATACAAGGCGTGGGTTTTTCTCATAGGAATAAGTTGGAAACTCAATAGAATTTTCAACAGGCATTCCGTAGAAAGGTTTTCCTTGAAGTGAGAGTGTTTTAGAAAGTGAAATTCTAAGCTCATTAGCAGATCCGAATTGCCTAATTTGGAAATCCTGAGATGAAACAGTTGGCGCTTCGGAAAGTGCCTTATATACTCTCTCATTTGCATGAGTAGCGTCCTTAAATTCCACATTGACGGCAAAGCCACCTGTGAAATCCATTCCCATAATCGTGTTTCTCTCATTTATAAATGTAAACGTTCCAATTGCGATAAGAATAACACACATAGCTACAAAGGATTTTCCGTATTTGAGGAAATTCCAATTTTTAACTTGAATGAGATTAGCCATTCTTAATTCTTTATGTTTGGGATTTTTCACCCATTCACCAAAGAAGTATTTTGTCATAAAGAGGGCTGTAAACATTGAAGAGACAATACCGATGATCAATGTGATTGCAAAACCTTTGATTGGTCCAGAATCAAAATTTAACAAAATCAGGGCTGCAATTACAGTCGTTATGTTTGAGTCAATAATTGCGGTAAATGCCTTTTTATAGCCTGCTTGAATTGCAGATGCAATCTTCTTCGTTTTCGCGTATTCCTCGCGAATTCGCTCAAATACTAAAACGTTTGCGTCAACTGCCATACCTACAGTCAAGATAATTCCTGCAAGTCCGGCTAGTGTTATGGTTGCGCCAATGTTTTGTAATGTAGCCCACATGATCAGTAGGTTAATTAAAACAGCAATTGAAGCAATAAAGCCACCAAAACGGTAATATCCGATCATCACTGCGATAACAGAAAGTAGGGCAACAATTGTTGCTACAATTCCTTGCGTTCGTTCCTTCAATCCTAGTTCGGGACTTACAGTCTTCTCCGAAAGAATTTGTGGGGTAAATGTAAGTGAGCCAGCTTGCAAATCGCTAACAAGACTATTAATTTCACGTTGGGTAAAGTGACCAGTAATCATTCCGCTTTCGCGTAAAGCAGATTCTAAATTGGGTGAGCTGACAACGTAGCCATTTAAGATAACAGCCATACGCCAGCCGCGACCTTTGGAGTATTGCTCATAGGAAGTTCCGATAATTTTATCTTTTGCAAAATTGCCAGTCCAGTTGTACAGGTTGTTTCTTGGATGAATTATTTTTCCATCCGTGAGAGTTTGAGAGTTTTTTACACCAAAAGAAAGAAAGTTTCCTTTAGACGGATCATAACCACCATGTACATTTTCTAGATTAGAACCTTCTAGCGCATAGTTTTTGAAGACAATTAGAAGGGGATGAGTTTGCCCATTCCATTCAGCAAAGCTATCACCTCTGTACAATGCTATTTTTGATTCACTATCATTAAATTCGCCTGTTATTTCTGGGTCTATTGGATTTGCGAAGTGAAGCCCAAGGTCATAAAGCGCTTTTGCCGTTTCAGTCTTTGGTGAGGCAAGTAATGGGTCTCCAGAATCGCCATATAGATGTGACCATGCAATTCGATTAATGCTATCAACATCTTTTTTATTTGTTACAATAGCTTCATTCCAAACTTCTTGAAGGAAGCGATTGACTTCTTTAGATGCGGTGTTTGATGCATCAGTAGAAAATTTTTCATTGATGATATTAAAAGTCATTGATGAGGCTTTTACAAGCTCATTAGCGGAAATATTTTGAGAACCGGGAAAGTCAAGAGTAATACCAGAGCCTTCCTGTCTAATACTGACGTCAGAGACGCCCATTTTATTTACTCGAGCAAATAGCTCATTGATCGCCTGCTTAATATCAGTTTCCTTAGTCACAGTCTTATTGTTAGAGTCAGTTAAAGCAATTTGAACTGTTTTTCCTCCGGAAAGGTCTAGGCCCCATTGTAAAATTTTGCGTTCATCACCCCTGAAATATTTTTTGCAGCTTAGAACAAAGTTATCCCAAAGAATATTTTTTGAAGGTTTTGGTACATCAAATTTTTTGCGTAAAGTTGGGTCTACTCGGCACTGATTGTAGTCGTCTTGCCACTTTAGTAGGTCTTCGTGCATGCTTGTTTCAATTTTATTAAGAGTTTGAATTCTCTCTCGAACATCAGAAAGTTCGAGTAAAGCAAAACGTTTTGTTCCTGTTACGGAAAAATTTTCTCGTGTTGCCATAAGGAGAGGAAGGTAGAAATCGGAAATTTCGAAGATGTAATCGTTTGCATATTCGGCTGAAAGAGGGTAGGTTGTGCCCGGATAGCCGGTAAAACCTTGTTCTTTTAACAATCTAGAAAGTGACTCAAAGTCTCTTCTTACTTTTAATGCTTCGCTCGATCCTTTGTCATAGTTGGCATTTTTGATGATTGTAGCAAGGTCTTTAGCTATGATATAAATTGAGTTTGCTCTAAATCCTGAAGATGGTAATTCACCTGTAAGACTTGGAGCGTACACAACAAGACGAAGATTTTTTTGAGAAGCGGGTAATGTTTGAAAATCACTCCAATCCTGAATAGGATATGAATTTTGATTTAGATTCTCGCTCGTAGGTGACCAGAAATCTTGAAGTATTTGTTTAACATGCGCGTATTCTGCTTTTGCAACAGCGCTAAGATTGAGTGTGATAAAGCTGTTGCTATTATTTAAGGATGTTAATTTGACAGTGAAGTCATTTTGCCCAGGAAGGAGAGATTCTCCTGAATCTCTAGAAATTTTGGCAATTTCATCATAGATGAGTTGGCAGATAGCATTGTATTTGATTTGATCAGTTGGATCCTTTTCAAGGCGATTTTTTAATGCAATGAGTTCAGGTCTAATATTTAAAGTGAGAGTTTTGTCTGAAATATTGACTGCAATTTTTTCAAGAACAGGATTGCTTTCAACTAGTAATTCTTGAGCAAATAGGTTTTTTGGGGAAATAGTTTGATTAATGATTGCATAAAGGGAAGAGGGTGTCCATGCATTTTCGGTTGTAATAAAGGCTGTCTTATTTTTTTTTAAAATAGAGAGCGCGGAGAGAATTCTTGATTCTTTCGTCTCAAGAGCTGTGATTTCTGGGCTTGAAAATTCACCCGTCTGTAATTTCTCCTTTAGAGCAATTTTTTCTTTTTGGATGAATGATTTGTATTCTTCCATTTTTTCAATTAGGCTTTCGATTGCATCTTTTGGATCTGGAAGCCCAAGAGTGAATGTAGCGTAAAATCGTTTAACAATTTTTGGGTAGTTGCTAAGTGTCTTGTCTAAGGAAAGAATGCTTTCAGAGAGAAAATAAAGAAAATCACCTGAATTTTGACCTTGATTTTTTATAGCCAAACTTACAAGGGCACTATTTTCAGAAGGGCCACAGGCGGCAAGGCCTAAAGTTAAAATGCGATCTTCGAGCGCAGTCCAATACTCGGGAGTCAATGCACCATCGCTAGTATGCATTTTTTCAAACTGAAAAAAGTTCGCTGATTCGGTTGAATTAAAATGCAGAGGAATTGCTCTTTGAATATATACTGTATTTGCTGATGTCTCATTATATTCAGCGCTATCTAGGGTTTCTTCACTTAACTTCAATGTTGCTGGATAAAAAGGAATCAAGCTCCCGGCTCTAGGAAGTAGTTTTTTAAAGGTGCTAGCATCACTTTCTGATGCAAAGTCTACCTTGATAAGTCTTGGAGAGTTTTGAACAATCTGGATATTTTTTGCTTTAACACCAATTAATTTATTAAATGAGTGGGTCCAGGCAACAGAGTCTTCCTCAAGACTATTTACTCTGCTGATGATCGAATTGATAATTTCAGTAGAGCTTTCTTTAGTAATCGGTGCATTCAGTGGTTTTGTATAGAAGAGAAGCGTTGGTAAAATATTGTATAGAGTAAGAACGAGAACTGTAATAATAAGCGTGAGCTGCCATTTGGTCTTTTTTTTCATAAAAAATCCTTACCCTATTAAAATCTATCAGGGGGGATTCTAACTTATTTTGAATTTATCAGCAAATTTATACATCCAGGTTTTAAGAAAACCCGTGAATTGCTATAGTTGAGAGAAAAGATTCTTGTATGATTCCCGCTTCCAACGAAGATTTTTTAAAAAATATACCTCGTCATGTGGCTATTATCATGGACGGTAATAGGCGTTGGGCTAAAAAAAGATTTTTGCCAATAAGCGAAGGGCATAGAAGAGGGGCAGAGACATTAACTAAAATAATTAAAATTGCTTCCGATACAGGGGTAAAAGTATTGACAGTTTTTGCGTTTTCAACCGAGAATTGGAATCGTCCCAAAGTTGAGGTGTCAATTGTGCTCGATTTGCTTAAGATTTATCTTTTGAAAGAACGGAAAAATATGATAAAAAACGGAATCCGATTAGAATCGATAGGCGATTTAGCTCCGTTTCCTGATGATTTAAAGAAAGTTCTAGCCGAAACCAAGCAAGCAACCTCTCTTGGAGATAAGATTCAATTAGTTCTTGCCTTAAATTATGGCGGAAGGGACGATCTGAAACGTGCGATAGTCAAGATTGTAGAGGATGTTGAGGAAGGATTGATGCAGAAAGAAGATATTACTGAAGCTCTCATATCCAGCAGGTTAGATACTTCTTCTTTTGGAGATCCCGATCTTTTAATTAGACCAGGTGGGGAAAAAAGGATAAGTAACTTTTTGCTTTGGCAATTTTCTTATTCAGAAGTTTTTCTAACGGATGTGCTTTGGCCTGATTTTAATGAGGAAGATTTTGCTAAAGCTGTTTTGGAATATCAAAAAAGAGATCGTAGGTTAGGTGTGTAATGGAATCCTTCGTAGATTTAAAAATTCGTTTTTTAATTGGATCTATCAGTTTTTTAATTGTTGGATCGCTCTTGTACTTTGCGCAAAACCCATATCTTCAGTGGGTTATAGCTTGTGGAGTTGCTGTTTTAGGTGTTACTGCAATTTGGGAATATATAAACCTTTTAAAAACAAAAGGCATAACTATACCATTTTGGCTATTGTCTTCCTTAGCAAGTGTTTATATCATTGTAAATTTTCTTGCGACTCAGCATGAAGGATTTTTGGTTGCAGTGAATGGGGTAGTCGTTGTTTTCTTTTTTTCTGTTTTTCTATATAACTTTTATGAAATTGAAGGGGCGATTGTCAAAATTGCAACAAGTTTCTTTGGAGCGCTTTACATACTTGTTCCTTTGGGGCTTTTGTTAAAAATATTATACCCTACAACAATGAATCTCTCAATTCATGATGGAAGGTTGTGGATGACTTATTTAATAGCCGTCACAAAAATCACCGATATGGGTGGATATTTTGTTGGAAAAATGTGGGGAAAGTCAAAATTAGCCCCTCACTTAAGCCCTGGCAAGACATTAGTTGGTGGGATAGCTGGATTTTTTTCTGCGATTTTACTAAGTCTATTATTTTTCCTTCTTTCAAAGTATTGTGAATTAGAAAGTTTTAAATTAAGTCTCCTTCAGTCAATTGTCCTAGGAGGATTAATTGGAATCTTTAGTCAATTAGGGGATCTTGCTGAATCTCTTTTAAAAAGAGATGCTAAAGTAAAGGATAGTAATTCAATTCCCGGAATTGGAGGCGTTTTAGATTTTCTTGATTCTCTACTATTTACAATCCCAATACTCTACTTGTTTTTAAAAGCGACAGGTATATGAAAAGCTTATTTTGTGTTGCAATAGATGGGCCCTCATCTTCTGGGAAGTCTACAGTCGCAAGGGCTGTTGCTAAAGAGCTTGGATTTTTTCATATTGACTCAGGGGCTATCTATAGATCCCTTGCTTGGTGGATGGAGAGGCAGACTGAAGCTATGCCCAATTTAGACTATTTTAACTATTCAATTGTGGAAAAAACAGGCAAGCTCCTTCATTTTGTTGCAGGTGTAGATGTTAGTGTTGAAATTAGATCTCCCTATATTTCACAAAGATCTTCAGAGATTGCAGTTTTACCAGCTGTGCGAAAACGAGTAAACGAACTTCAGAGGGAGATTGCTAAAAGCAGATCTGTTGTAATTGAAGGTCGAGATATAGGTTCAGTTGTGTTCCCGCAGGCTCAGATAAAAATTTTTCTTACAGCAGATTTAAGCGAAAGGGCAAGAAGAAGGTATGAGGAGTTAAAGCAAAAAGGTAGTTTGGATACATTAGAAGAGGTTGCAAGTGATCTTCAAAAACGCGACAATAGAGATAAGACTAGGGAAGATGCTCCTCTTATACAATGCTCTGACGCTACTGTTATTGATACTACATATATGTCCCCTGGTGAAGTGATTGAAAAAATAGTTACCCTCACAAAAAGAAAGCAAGCTTGTTTTATTTGGAAGTATTTAGTCGGTGAGAAGAGATCGGGGGCTCCTTTTTTATATAAACTCATGGTTTTTCTTACAAATTTGATATATAGAGCCTTATACCGTATTGAAATTAAGGGTCTTGAAAATTATCCGGAAGGGGCAGCGATTATAGCTCCTAATCATTCATCATTTTTAGATCCCCCTGCAATGGGTGTTGCCTGCCCATCAGAAGTTCATTGCTTAGCAAAAGCCTATTTGTTTAATAACAAGTTTTTAGGATACTTGCTCCCAAGAATTAATACACATCCAGTGACGGGGGATGGCGCTGATTTTAGCGTACTCAAAAAGATAGCGGAATTTTTAAATGCTGGTAAGCAGGTAATTATTTTCCCCGAAGGAACTAGAAGTTCTGACAATCAAATAGCTCCTCTTAAGAGAGGAATAGCGTTACTTGCTTCCATGGCTAAATGCAAGGTCGTTCCCGTTAATATTAGTGGGGCATATGAAGCTTTTCCAAGAGGAAGAAAATTTCCTAATTTAACGGGTAAGATTACAGTAACATTTGGAAATCCTTTAGATTGGAAAGAATATGAAAAAAAATCTCTTAATAAAAAGGAGATGCAAACTCTTTTTACTGCAGATTTAGAGCAGGCTCTCAAAAATCTTGGTAGTAAATGTGATATTTCTATAAAATAATTTGGTCTAATATAGGAGATGATCATGACAGTACAAGAAGTTGCAACGCTTAAGTTGCAAGAGAAAATTAAAGAAGGGAAGCTAATCATTGTCGATTTTTTTGCAGAATGGTGTGGGCCTTGTAAGCAAATTTCACCCATCCTTGATGAATTGCAAAATGATGCTGGCGAGCAATATGAGATTTATAAAGTCGATGTAGATAATGATGATGCAAAAGATTTCATCATGGAGCAGATGGTAATGTCTATTCCTACAGTTGTATTTTTCAAAGATGGTAAGAGAGTTGATGCCTTTGTAGGTCTTCAAGATAAAGAAACAATTTTATCGATGATTGCTAAAATCAAGTAAACGAAAATTGCTGCTGTCTTAGCCCCTCAAATAAGACGATTGAGACGGAGTTTGAAAGATTAAGACAGCGCGCATCAGTTGCCATGGGTATTGTATAAAATCTTTCTGGCCACCTTTCAAAGAAAATATCAGGTAGCCCTTTTGTTTCTGAACCGAAAATTAGAATGGTCTCTTTTGTGTAAGAAATTTCTGTATACGGCGCGTCTACTTTACTAGAAAAAAAGTAAAATGGCCTAGTTTCTTTGAGTAGTATTTCTTCTAAATTGTCAATATACTCAATATCCACTTCATTCCAATAATCAAGCCCTGCCCTTTTTAGATGGCGGCTTGATACACTAAAACCGAGTGGGCGTACTAAGCTTAATGAAGAACGTGTAACACTACACGTTCTTACAATATTACCTGTATTTTGAGGAATGTCTGGTTGAAATAGTATGATCTTCAATATTATCGTAGGTTTTTTTGCGGTGTGTCAATAGAAGCAATTTCAGCAGCGTGATCTCCATCTGAAGTTATTGCAGAAATAGTTGCATCGTCAGTTTTTGGAGCATTTGCCTTTATAACTTCGATATCAAAGGTGAGAAGTGAGCTTGGAGGGAGAAACCCTGAATTCCCATACCCACACTCAGGGTGAATAAAAAGTCTTCTTTTTTCCCCTTCTTTCATGCCTACAATACCTTTTCTAAAGCCCTCAAGAGTCTCTTCTAATGAAATTACTTCATCTTCTTTAGATTCGCCGAAGACCTTTCCATCAATAAATTTGCCTGTATAGCGGATGACAGGAGAAAAAGTAAGTTCTACCTCTTTTCCAGTTCCTTTCTCTAGAATAAGGTATTGTAACTTGCCTTGTTCTATTTCTAAAACGCCAGGAGCTGATTTATTTTTTGCTAAAAACTCTTCAGCTTTCTTAAGGTTTTCCTCAGACTCTTTTTGAAAGACACTTTCTTGAATTAATGAAATTGCTTGAATGCACTCAGCTTCGGTCATTGGAGCTTGTACGCCATTCACACAGTCTTGAATTCCCTGCATAACTTCTTTCATATCAAATTTTAAGCCAAGTGAATCGAGATTTTGTCCAATCATGTGACCAAATGCTTTTGATACTTTTGCTAAGTCAGGCGCTTCTTGCGCTACTTGTTTGAGGGGCTCTTGTGAAGCAGGAGCTTTGCTTTCGGCGGGTAAAATTCCCATTGCTGCAATAAATAAACTGAAGATGTAAGGAAGTTTTTTTCTCATGATTTTCTCCTTGTAAGAAACCACTTTAACTCTTCCTTACTTTTTCTGCTATACATTTAAAAGAGGTTGAATGTTTAGAAAATGGAACCTCATGAAGCTGGAACTTATTTGTATTGGGAATGTTGCGACTGTTAAAATTACTCCTCCAATTTGGGAGGAGTAATTTTAACGAGACTAGTAAAATGATGCGTCAACTTCTTAATCATGAGCTTTAGAGTCATGACGTAAAGGAAAACTCGCAACATCTGTTTAAAATAGTATAAAAAGTAATTAATTACTTTTTCGATGGGTCTCCAATTTCTGCTTTACATGCTTCAAAAGCTTTTTCAGTAGCATCTGTTACAATATGTTTTAAAGTCTTTATTGCTATAAAGCGTTCGAATATTTCTAGTTCTTTAGAAATATATTCCTGGTTAATTTCATGAATAGCTTTTATTTCTATTGCTACATCCGCTGGGAAATAAAGATTTGTTCCTGTATCGTCATCGCGAAAAGGCTCGGTCGATGTGGGGGTAACGAGTACTAACGCTCCTCTACTATGGAATTTAGCATACTCAGCCGCCAGTTCTACGGGGCCTACATAAAGTCCACTGCCGGTAATAATAACTTGCTCTCTCTTTGCTGCATGCTCAAGCCAAACGTCTGCTCTTCCCCCATGAAAATGAGCGCCTCTAGAAGCAATTTCCTTTGAATCTGTTTTATACAATACTTTACCTATCGGTGAAGGGCGAGATTCCTGTAATATTTTCATTGCAGCTTCAGCAGTTTTACGATCTGTTAATCCGAGCCTTAAATGGTCAGTTAAAGTTGTTCGAAAGGCGTTAGCGGCTCTTACAAATGAAGTCGGTGATAAAATATTCATAATAGTCTCCTTTTTACATTATTGAATTATTATTACAATATAATTATATGTATATTAGCGGTATTTATTCAATATAATACTTTAATCTAAAAAGATTTTTTTACTTCACTTATATACATAAAGCTAGGTATAATTTGCGTATTCTACATCGAGAGGTAGCCAACATTGGTGATTTTCTGTTAGTTAGCCTTAAATATAAAAAAAAGTATTTACGGCGCAGGAACCCCTATACTAAAAAACTCGGTATGAATACTGGAGATATATGATAAAAGCAGGTTTTGAGTACGCTTATAATGGGCTTGTAGGTCTTTTTTCTGAAGAAACGCGAATTTCTCCGTTTGGAAAAGAGGTTTTTAAAAATTCTGATGCTTCTAAAACAAGCATATTATTTCAGAGTTATCATGGCACAAGGCTTTCCTACTTTTACCCTAGAAAATCATTTAGAGTTAGTGGTTTATTTTTTGTGGTCCCGGCATGGTACCCGAATGCGGAGAGGCTAGCTGCTAATTGGGCAAGGCATCAAAAGGACTCTGTTATTGTTAGGGTGGCATCTTCTCGAATTCCAACTAAAGTTCCTGTAAAACAAGATTGCTATATGTTTCAGGAGGGAGAAGAACTTGAGATTATTGACGTTCATTTACTTTCCGATGAATGGAAAATGCGTGGAGCTAAGATAAAGGAAGTAAAAGAAGAGCTTGAATAACTTAAGTAATTAATATAGAGTTTTTTAAGATTTTGCTGAACGGCATTTTCTCTTCAGCTCTCGTGCTAAGGCATTTTATAGTGGCTATTTGTGTTTTAAGCTCCTCTTCTCCAATAATTATCGCTTTTTTTGCTAAAATATCAGATGCGTCACTAAGCCCTTTTTTTAGAGCAAAGTTTTTAGTGTGCAATAAGGCGCTTTTGCCCTCTTCTCTAAGGATTTTCATCAGCAAGAAGCAATATTCTTTGCTTGCAGGGGAGAGGGGGATTAGGTAGAAGTCCGGGCCATTTTTGGTCTCTCCTAGGCTGTTTTCGGCAATCATGCTTAAAAGCACTCGTTCAATTCCTGTTGCAAACCCAAATCCAGGCAAATCAGGGCCGCCAAGGTCTTTCATTAGGCCGTCATACCTTCCGCCGCCGCCAAGGGCGTTCTGGGCGCCTAAATCAGTGGTTGCAACGACTTCAAAGACTGTGTCGCAATAGTAATCAAGACCCCGTACTAGGCTTGGTTCTATTACGTACGGTATATCAAGTGATGAAAGCCCCTTTAGGACGTCTTCAAAGAAGGTTCGTCTATAGGGTGTTAAAAATTCAGCGATTTGAGGCGCGTTTTTGGCTATTTCTCGATCACGCTCGTCTTTAGAATCTAAAATTCTAAGGGGATTTGAGGTTAGTCTTCTTTGGCTATCTGGGGAAAGTTCTCTGGTGAAGGGGGTGAAATAGGCTTGTAACGCTCTTGCAAACTCCTCTCTGATTTCTTTATCGCCAATTGAGTTGATTTTCAAGGCTGTATTTTTAAGCCCAAGCTTTTTATAAAGCTGCATTAAAAAGTGAATGGTTTCGACATCCAGATAAGGGTCTTTAGGACCAAAAAGCTCTGCTCCAAACTGATGAAATTGTCTATATCGCCCCTTTTGCATTCGATCATACCGAAAGCAAGGGCCTATATAGAAAAATCGGTCGCATTTCATTTGCTGCAACCCGTTTTCGATATACGCTCTAACAATAGGCGCTGTGAGCTCTGGCCTAAGTGAAAGCGACCTTTCGGCCTTATCAAAAAATGTGTACATTTCCTTTAAGACTACATCGCTTTCCTCTCCTGCACTGCGAGTAAACACTTCTGTATATTCAAATACAGGTGTCCGAATTTCCTGAAATCCGTATAAAGCGGCAAGATCTCTCGCAACACTTTCAAAATGTTGCCAAGCGTGGCTCTCTCTCCATTTTTCTAAGCACTCCGGGATGACATCAAATGCTCCCTTTACTCTCTGGGTCATCAGAGCAGAATAGCAAAAAAGAGATTTTATAGATAGAGCATGGGGGTATTTATTTTGGCTTGGTTCTTTACGATCTTAACCGACTTAAGGCAAGTGTCTTGAGATATTTATAGTAATGAATAATTGAAATAAAATTATTAATATTGAACTTTATATAAATTAAAATTATAATTTATATAAATTAATAATATTAATAATTAGAAATAGGAGGAACATATGATTGGCGTAATTACATTCGGTAGTAAATGTGCTCGGTACTTACAGGGAGTGATGAGAGGGTTAGATGTTGAGAGTGTCTCTTTTCCTATAGTATCTAAAGCGGCTGCGGCTTTCTCAAGAGTTTCAAGGACTGCTTGCGCATTAGTAAAGCCGGAAATTTCTTCTGTGTCGACTGCTATAGTTATGTATAGCCCAAGAGTAGCTCGTAAAGCTAAATTAAGGGACACAGTAGCCATTTGTGGCATCGTTTTTGCTATTGCTGGTTGGGGGCTCTATACGCAAGTACTTCAAGTGCCTATTAGAGTGCCTTCAGGGCAAAGATTTCTCCATGGAACGTGTAGATGGACGGTTCCTCCCTCGCTAGGCGCTGTGCTGAGAGTTCAGTCTCACTTATTTGTTGTGCCTCTTACTGGTGAAGAAGAGCAGCATGAATTAGCAACTAAATTGGTTGAGAGATATGCAACAGGTGAGGCTATTTCTGCTCTTAGATCGGATGATGAGCAGGGTTTATTGTCAGAGGGGGAAGAAGGTCATATTCTAACTTTAGAAGCAGTTAATGACGTAGTATTAAAAAAAGGTTTTTTTGGTGGTAGCACTTATGTTGATCATGGACATGAATTGAGAATAGTGCACTGTAAAAATGTGAGTCCTCCTAAGGAGGGTGCGAGTTTTGTTAGATTTGCCAAGATTTCTAGTGAGTATGAGTAATCTCAAATTTGTAAAATATTATCAATTATTTGAATCCAATGCTTTAAATGGCTTTTTGGAGGGTTTAGGATGGCTTCTTCGTGAAGATGGTAAAGAATTTCAGTAAAAGGAAGAGGAAGCCATGATTCGCCTGTGAATTGGGTAAGGTAGTAGCCAAGACTGTGTGGGGCGTTTAGTGGGTATGTGTGGAGGGTTTGGATAAGTGTTTTAAGGGGTTCTAGACGTGAGTGAGGTCTTGCTTTCCGGTTCTCATCGACTACATGATCAAGGATAAAGTGCCAGTTTTTCGAAAGGGACTCTGCGTAAAGATAATTTTGACTAATATCTTTTTTCATCAGAATTTCAAGGAGTTCTTTGAGTTTTTGGAGAGTTGCAAATAGGTCTTCGAGGACAAGCTCAGATAAGTCTTTATTTACAAGGTTGTCAGATTTCTTTTCTAAAATAAGATAAAGCATTAATTTTGTTAATGTTTGTGATTTGAGGGATTTATCCTTGTAGGGGACTTCAAGATGGTGTCCAAGTTCAGGTTCAATTCGTATCACCTTGATACTTAGTGGGTCTGACTTGTCGAAGTCTTGAGGGATGTTGTAGCTCATAGCTATAGATTAAAGGAAAAAATATTGTTGTAAATAAGATTGCTTCTTGACAATTCGTAAAAAAGGTCCATAATTTAAGTAGTCGCTTGTACCAAAAAGGATATTTGTGTGAATTGGTTCAAAATATTTGAACATGCTCCTTATCAAGAAGAGATAAAAGATCCCGATCTTATTAAAAAAAATTATAAGTATTGGAGGATGAGGATTTTTTATTCGATGTACATCGGGTATGCCTTTTTTTATATTACAAGAAAAAGTTTTACATTTGTAATGCCTGCTATGATGATTGACATGGGGTTTACAAAGGCCGAGCTTGGGATTTTAGGGAGTGTGCTCTCTATTACTTATGGACTTAGTAAATTTGTCAGTGGAATGATGTCGGATCGGTCTAATCCTAGGTATTTTATGGGTTTTGGTCTTATTTTGACAGGTGTGTTTAATATTTGTTTTGGAATGACATCGAGTATTATGTTTTTTGCCCTATTTTGGGGATTAAATGGATGGTTTCAGGGTTGGGGATGGCCTCCTTGCGCAAGATTGCTAACTCATTGGTATTCACAGTCAGAAAGAGGGACCTGGTGGGGGATTGCAAGTACGTCTCATAATGTGGGCGGGGCGGTAATTCCGATTCTTGTCGCGCTAGTTGCTCAATTTTGGGGGTGGCGTATGGCCATGTTCATTCCCGGTGTTTTATGCATATTAGTAGGTCTTTTTCTGATCAATAGACTTCGAGATACCCCACAATCACTTGGTTTGCCGACTATTGAAACTTTTCGAGGGGAGGCGATTTCTGCAAAGCAAGCAAAAGAAACAGAGATCTCACAAAAAGACATGCTCGTAAAATATGTCTTAAGAAATCGTTATATTTGGATTTTAATTTGCTCAGTTCTTCATTCAGCATTGCCACC
>CAZKFL010000017.1:0-23988 GCA_964552055.1 uncultured bacterium | reverse complement strand
AAAATCATAGAACTTACTGGCATAATTACTATCATTTTAGCTCTTGCTTACTTTTTTGTTTATATTGTGCGAATGGTCATAACCGATTGGGGTCAGCTATATTTATTTGAGTATAAAGATTTTTCTCTTCTTGCTGCAGGTACCTGTATATTTAGTTTTGAGGTGGGTGGCTTTTTTGGCTGTCTTGCTTCTGGATGGCTTTCTGATAAAGTGTTTCAGGGGAGACGTGGTCCGAGCAATGCTATTTTTGGAGTTTGCGTAATTTTGAGTGTTATAGGACTTTGGTTTATTCCAAGCGGTGGGATTGTGTTTGCGGCAGCAGCCATGTTTGCAATTGGATTTTTTATTTTTGGCCCACAAATGTTAGTGGGTGTTGCTGCAGCTGAGCTTTCTCATAAGAAAGCCGCTGGTACTGCAGTTGGATTTATAGGATGGTTTGGTTATGCGGGAGCTGCGGCTGCTGGATTTCCTTTCGGTAAAATTGCGCAGGATTATGGCTGGGGTGTCTTTTTCACAGTCCTTGGTGTCTGTTCAGTTATGATGGTACTTTTGCTCCTTCCGGTTTGGTCAATCAAATCAAGAGCTCAAGACGAACTTGATCAAGAAAAAGCAGATGGACTCGAGCCCGAGCGGAGTTAAGATGGGGTATGTGCCTCTTCATGTTCATTCACAATATTCAATTTTAGATTCTACACTATCTATCGAAAGTATTGCAGATAAAGCAAAAGAGTACGGTCATTCCCATATTGCTTTGACTGATTTTTGCAATATGTACGGAGCTGTTGAATTTTTCAAGACAGTTAAGCAGAAGGGAATCACTCCCATTGTTGGCATAGAAATAATGGTTGCACCAACTGATTTTCGCGAAAAAAAGAAGTTGGCAGGTCATGCCGCTGGTTATCCGATTGTTCTCTTAGCGAAAAATAAACAAGGGTATAAAAATCTCTGCAAGCTTTCATCACTTGCTTTTACGGAGGGATTCTACTATTACCCCCGTATTGATATGGATTTATTAAAAAAGCATTCCGATGGATTAATTTGCTTGTCTGGTCCTTATTACGGAAGAATTGGTGGTTTAGCGGCATCTGGAGATATCGCTGGATTAACGGTCGCAACGCAAGAATTTTTAGATATTTTTGGAGAGAATTTTTATTTTGAAATTTCTCGTCACAAGATGAGTGATGAGAGCATACAGAAATATGGTGTTGATCAGGAAAGCTTTCTCTATCAAAAATTTTTGGATGTTTCTGAAAAACAAGAAAGAATAATTGCCTGTTTGAAGGATTTTGGTAGAGAGAAGGGAATCAAGTGTGTTGCAACAAATGATATTAGGTATTTAGAAAATGAAGACTGGCGTGCACATGAAGTTCTCATGAATATTAGCTCAGGAGAGCCTTGCGAAATTTGGGAGCGAGACAGTTTTGGTAATCCGAAAAATTTAGTTTTGAATCCTAAAAGACAGACCGCTTATTCATATGAACTCTATTTTAAATCGCCTGAGGAAATGGAAAAGTTATTTGATGATTTTCCCGAAGCCATTTCTAATACAAGTGAAATTGCTTCTCAATGCAGTTTCGAATTTGATTTTTCTGAAAGACTCTACCCCGTATTTGTTCCGCCTGAATTAGAAGGCAAGGAATATACAAAAGATGAAAGACTTAAAGGCGCTGAAGAATATTTGAGATTGCTTTGTGAAGAAGGAATTCCTAAACGGTATACAGAAGTAGTGCTTGCTAAAGTCGGGGAAAAATATCCCGGTAAAGATCCCACAGTTGTTGTACGAGATCGACTTAATTATGAGCTCGATATTATTATTTCAAAAGGCATGGGTGATTACCTTCTTATTGTACATGATTTTATTGCTTGGGCAAAAAGGCAAAAAATTCCAATGGGTCCTGGAAGGGGATCAGGAGCTGGTTCAATTATCTTGTTCTTGATTGGTATTACTGATATTGAGCCGCTTAGATTTCATCTGTTTTTTGAAAGATTCATCAACCCTGAAAGGATTTCGTATCCTGATATCGACGTAGATATTTGTATGGAGCGGAGGGGCGAAGTAATTGATTATACGATGGGTCGTTACGGTAGAGATAGAGTTGCTCAGATTATTACGTTTGGAACGATGAAAGCTAAAATGGCTGTTCGAGATGTGGGCAGAGTGTTAAGCATTCCATTAACAAAAGTAAATGCGATTGCAAAATTGATTCCAGAGGACTTGGGAATTACCCTCGCAAAAGCTTTAGAAATAGACCCTGATTTGAAGCGCCAGTATGATGAGGATCCTGAGACAAAACGAATTTTAGATCTCGCACAAAAAGTTGAAGGATCTATTAGAAATACAGGGACCCACGCTGCCGGAATGATCATCTGCGAAGAGCCCTTAACAAATCACATTCCTATTTGCGTTGCAAAGGATAGTGATATTTTAGTCACTCAGTATTCTATGAAGCCTGTGGAACAAGTTGGCATGCTGAAGATTGACTTTTTAGGCCTAAAGACGCTTACCTGTATTCAAAAGTGTGTGGATGCAATTAAAGAACATAAAGGAATTGATATAAATTGGATCAATTTGCCACTTGAAGATGCTCAAACATTTTCTTTGTTAAATCAGGGTAAAACAGAAGGGGTGTTTCAGTTAGAATCTTCCGGAATGCAGGACCTTGCAAGGCAGCTTCAAATTGACAAGTTTGAAGAAATTATTGCGGTCGGCGCACTTTATAGACCGGGTCCTATGGAAATGATTCCTTCATTTATTCAACGAAAACATGGGCGAGAAGAGATTGTATACGACCATGAGTGGCTTAAAGATATTCTTGAAGAAACCTATGGAATCATGGTCTATCAAGAGCAGGTGATGCAAATTGCCTCAAAACTTGCTGGATACTCCTTAGGAGAAGGTGACGTTTTAAGACGCGCCATGGGTAAAAAAGACAAAGATGAAATGAGTCGTCAGGGTGATAAATTTAGGCAAGGAGCCCTTGTTAAAGGGATAGATGCCTCTGTTGCAATGTCTATTTTTGATAAGATCGAAAAGTTCGCATCATATGGATTTAATAAATCACACGCTGCAGCTTACGGTTATTTAAGTTATACAACAGCTTATATGAAAGCAAATTATCCAGGTGAGTGGATGGCAGCCCTCATGACATGCGATATGAGTGATCTAACAAAAGTTACAAAGCACATTCAAGAAGGGCGGCGAATGGGGATTCCTGTTTTGCCACCTGATATCAACGAATCGGAAAATACATTTGTAGCGCGCGAGCAAGGGATTCGATTTGCACTCGTTGCTATCAAAGGAATTGGAGCAGGCGTCGTTGAATTGATTGTTCAGGAACGAAAGAAAAATGGTAAGTATGCTTCCTTACATGATTTTCTTCATAGAGTTGAAATTGCAGGTGTTGGTAAGAAAACTTTGGAAAACTTGATTGAGGCCGGATGCTTTGATTTTACAGGTTGGAAGAGAAAGCAGTTACTTGTGTATCTTGAAGAACAATTCAATGGGATTTTAAAAGAAAAGCAAGAAAAGCAAAAAGGAATTATGGATCTTTTTGGAGGATCTGAAAAAAAGAAGGAAATCAAGCCTCCTGAAATAGCAGATGAGACGCTTACTGTTTTAGATATTTTAAAAAAAGAAAAAGAACTTCTTGGTTTTTATGTTACTGGCCATCCGCTTGATGAGTATAGAGAAAAAATTAAAGAATTTCGATGCACGCCATTTTCAGAATTTGCTGAGCTCCCTGATAAAACCGTAGTGAAAGCTGTATTTATTTTAGAAGATATTCAAGTAAGGATTTCTCAAAAAACACAAAAGAAATTTGCCATTACAAAAATTGGTGATGGAGAAGAGCAATTTGAAATGCCTGTCTGGCCAGAGCTTTTTGAAGCAAAGGGAAGGGTTTTAAATGATAACGCTCTCCTGATTGCTGTCATCCAAATTGACAAAAAGGAAGAGCCATTTAAACTTCATTGCAAGTGGTTAGACGACTTAGCAAATCCGGATCCTAAATTGCCAGAAGAATTCGAAGCGATGTTTCAAGATATAAAAAAAATGTCTGCAAAGTTTGAAAAACGAGAAGCTAAAATGGAAAAAGAAGAAAAGAAAGGTGTAAAACTCCACGTCAATATAGATAAAATATCAATTTCGAAAGTGCTCGATTTAAAAAGGCTTATGATTTCAGCGCCTGGTGGCCATCCGGTAGATATAGCTTTTCTATCTAATGGGAGAGAGATTGCCAATATAGCAATTGATGCAGGAAGGGGAATTGATTTTACACCTGAGATAGAAGCAAGACTTAAAAGTTTGCCCTACGTCACCCAAATCACCCAATAATATAAAATAATCACCGCAGAGACGCAGAGTACGCCGAGGTCACAGAGAAAAATTAGAAAAAGAAGAGAGAGCTATATAGCCCTTTAAATTTGCTTTGATAGTTATTCTCGGTGTCCTCTGCGATCTCTGCGCCTCTGCGGTGGATCTTATTTTTTAGGTTTTTTGTGATAAGTTTGCAGAAAATATAGGAGATAGGATACACTTGCCTGCATGAAAATATATAGTTTGTTTTTAGCTTTTGTGATGGCCTTTGGTGGCTTGCAGGCAGCAAAGGAGACTTGTGTCCCTGGTGAAGAGTATAATGCTGCGTCGATTGCTTTCCATAAAAAGAAATGGAGCGATGTAAAATTACATGCTAAGAAAGTTATTGATTTGGCTCCTGATTCGCCATTTGTGACTGAGCTTTGTTTTTATTTGGGCTCTGCACATTTTCATCAAAAGGATTTTGATCAAGCAAATTATTATTTTACGCAATTTTTAAAAGAAAGCCCTGCTAAATTTTTTGAAGACGCCCTTGTCTATAAATTTCGTATAGCTGAGGAATTTCAGAAAGGCGCAAAGAAACATTTGATGGGTTATGAAAAATTACCTAAGCTATCTTCTGCCTGGGAAGATGCCTTTCTTCTTTATGATGAAGTTATTACATCCTTGCCCCGTCATGAAGTTGCTGCTAAAGCTCTTTTTAATAAGGCTGAGATGTTGAAATTAGAAGATCGATTTCCAGAGGCTATAGAGTCTTACCAGACGCTTATTAGAAGATTTCCAAAGGATCCCTTATCTCCTAAAAGCTATCTTGCTATCGCAGAGACTTATGCAAAAGAGAGTAAAGATCTTTTCCCTGATAAGGATTTTTTAGATCAAGCTAGACTTAATGCAAAAAAATTTAGAAGAGATTTTCCAAGTGATGAGCGTGTAGAAGAAGTGGATAAAATGCTGAGTTCTATGCAAAACAATTACGCAAAAGATTTGTGGGAATCAGCAAACTACTTTGCAAAAAAGAAAAAAATGCAATCCAGTATATTATATTATACCTCTATTGTGAGAAAATATCCTGAATCAAAGTATGCACCGCTTGCATTAAGTAAAATTTCTAAATTAAAAGTGAATTATCCCACAGAAGTGCAAAATGCTTCCTTTCAAGAAGAGTAATTTTTTTCTACTGGGTTTTGCCTTGATTCTCTCTAGCTGTGGATATCATACAGTTGGAGGACAGTCAGATGCAGACAAGACTCTTGTTTCTATTCCACTCATTCGAGATGATGATGATGGAATTTTAAGGAATTGTATTGCGCGTTCTATTTCAGAATCAGGAAAATTTCGGTATAGTTCAGATTTTGCTCCCTGTGAACTAATAGTAGCTTTTGAAAATAGCTATACGGATACCATTGGTTACGAATGGGATGTTAATGCAGCTTCTGGACAGGAGGTAAGTCGCCTTTATCCAGATGAGGGGCGCCGAACAGTTGTTGCGTTAATAACACTTCGAGATGCTAAGACAAAGGACCCTATTTTAAAACCTTTTAAGATTTCCGTTCGAGCTGATTACGATTTTGTGAATCCAGTTGCTAAGAAGGATATAGAATTTAAAGATTTTTTTGGAAATGAGCATACAACCCTTCAATATTCATTAGGTCAACTTGACTCTGAGGAAGGAGCCAAGGTAGAAGCGGGAGAATCACTTTATAGACAATTAGCTGGTAAAATTGTGGATGTATTAGGAAGAGCTCCAAGACATAAAAGAGAAAAAAATGAAGGGGTCTAGGCAATTCAAGGCCGAACTCTCTGAATTGGACTCGATACTTTGTTGGGCTAGAGAAGTTCTTGCCAAATTAAATTCTCAAAAAAAAGCCAATATATTTGAACATGTAATCGAAGAGGCTGTTATTAATGTCTTGCATTATGCATACGATGAATCTCCACGTGGAATTATTGAGATTGTATATGAACTGACAGACAAGCAAATAATTTTTGTTGTTAAAGATAAAGGTATTGCATTTAACCCTCTTGAAAATCCTGTTCCAGTAGATCTTCACTCATCTTTAGAGGAGCGTGAAATTGGTGGGCTAGGAATTCATTATATTCTAAAAATGACAGACTCAGTTACCTATGAGCGCCGAGATGGATGGAATATCCTCACTCTAATCATAAATATTCCTTAAGAGTCAGAAATGGAGGCTATCTCCTCCTCAGTATCAATTACTTCCGATAGATAATGGCGCAGAACTTTTAATACATATTTTGGTGTATTGTAAACACCTGCAGTTGAAAAGGCAATTTCTAGTCTAAGGTCATCTTTTTGAGCAAGTGCGATTAATGTAAGTGTTGTGGGAATGTCGTTTTCTACTTTCGGGATGATCCATACAACGAATTGATTATTGAACAATGTTACTTTTTCAGGATTTTCTATAACGTGGAAGTAGAAGGGGAATTGTGTTTGTAATTCTTTTTCTTCTTCGGGTGTTTTGTTGAGAAGACTAAATCTCTTTAGCAGAGATAGGTCCACTTTTACAATACCGTCTTGAAGATGATTTCCTAAATCTGAGGAAAATTTTTTAAAGATTTTTTCTAGTTTTTGAGATGCAAACATTATTAGCATTCCTGATAAGGGTTCCTTAGACCTCTTAATAGAAAGGTAAGTCTTTTTTTTAAACTCATTTTTTCTGGATTGAAAAAAAAATCTTCGCCATAGTCTATTCATGGGTCATCTTCAGCGTTTAAGTTTTTTTTTCCTATGTTTTCAGATTTGCCTTTTTTCTAAACAATTAGAGGTTCAAATTGAGACGCCGCATGCAATATTAATGAATGCTCGGACAGGGAAGGTGATCTATGAAAAAAAAGCATACGAGAATGTCTATCCTGCATCCACAACAAAAGTTGCTTCGGTCCTTTATTTACTTACTAAATATTCAGACAGATTAAATGATATAGCTATATGTTCAGATAACGCTTTACGTGTTGTTAGTGAAGAAGTTAAGAGAGAGAAAGGGGGGTATTTACCACCTTACATTCTTGAATCAGACGGAACAAGTATAAACTTAAAAAAGAATGAAAAAATATCATTAAAGCAACTTCTTTATGGTATGTTGCTTTCGTCTGGTAATGATGCGTCAAATGTTGCTGCTGAGTATGCTTGTGGAGATATTGATATTTTTGTTAATAATGTAAATGAAATGGCTCGTCACATTGGCTGTAGAAATACACATTTTATGAATCCGCATGGTCTTTTTCATATTAATCATAAAACCTCTGCTTATGACATGGCATTACTGACAAGGGAGGCATTAAAATATCCACTTTTTAGACAAATTGTCAGTGCTCCCTTTTATAAAGAAGATAAAAGAGAGTTTCTTCAAGGTAATGCGTTAGTTAAGCCTGATAGTCCTTATTATTACCCTTTTGCAATCGGCATTAAGACGGGTTATATCAGATCGGCTAAGTACAATTTAGTTGCTGCTGCAAATAACGGAGCAAGGGAAATTATTGCTGTGCTACATAAAAGCCCTACATCTAAACAAAGGTATGAAGATGCAATTTCTTTGTTCAATGCTGCATTTTCAGAAGTTCCTGAGCAAAGACTAATGTTTCGAAGTGATGAAACTCAATTTCAGAAAGAAATACCTAAAGCAAAGTCGCTTCTTACTGCTGTCTTACGTAGCGATCTCTATTTAAGTTACTATCCTTCTGAAGAAGAAGATGTTGTTGCTAGACTTGATTGGATGGATGTTGTTTTGCCTGTTGAAAAGGGAACTACAGTAGCGAAATTAGTTCTTTCTACAAAAATGGATGGACTTGTTTTGTTAACAGAGGAGCTTGTTTGTAGAGATAGGGTTGCAATTAAGTTGTCCTCTCTGATTATGAACGGGATAAGAACCTATAAGTTTCCTATTATCTTTATTCTTCTAATAGGCGCGGTAGGCGGTTCTGCTCTTTTAGTAAGACGTAAAGCTGAATAAAATTTTCTAATTTGAGAGCTTCCGGTCTTGCATCTGTAATATCAGGTAGTCCAAGAATGGATCTGATCATTTTGCGTCTATGTTGGAAAAGATGTCTTACAAAGAGGATAAATTCCTTTGGGTCTTCTAAGGGCAGTTTTTCTTTAGGGATAAGAGAGAGTAAGACGGAAGGTATTGTTGGTTTAGGATAGAAACAATCCTTGCTAATTGTGAATGCAATTGAGGCTTTGAAGTACAATTCAATGAAAATCGAAAATGCATTGGAAGGTTTTTTACAAAGAATGCGATCTGCAAAATCTTTTTGGACTGTCAAAAAGATTTTGGAGTACTTGCTTATATTTTCAACAAGTTTTTCAATGAGTGGAGAGGAGATGTGATACGGTATATTAGCAACAACTGCAAATGTTTTAAGAGGGGTAAACTCTAAAAAGTCTTCGCAAATTACAGTAAGTTTGGGGCTGTCAATTGTTTGGGCTAGGAGGTTAGCATACCGTTTATCGATCTCAACAGCTGTTACAGTTGCTCCACCTTCAATAAGAGTTTTTGTAAGTCCCCCGGGACCCGGGCCAATTTCTAAAACTTCATCTTGAGGGGTAAGATCTGCAGTTTTAACAATCTTTCGTAAGACATTAGCGTCTACTAAAAAATTTTGCGAAAGCGACTTTTTAGGGCGAAGATCCCTTTCTCTTAAGAAAGGGTCTAATTCAGAAAGTTTTCTAGGATCCACAGATAGTGAACGGCTGGTAAGATTCTGGGAATAGGTTTTTTACAACAAGATCTTCAGAGAGGAAACGCTTTCGTAGCTTGCAAAAGTATTCGTCTCGTTGGCCTTCAATCAGATGCTGTATAAGTGTTTCATGAATCTTTGATGAGACAGACTCAAAAGAAGGAGTTTCATCTTTTTTATGGTCAACAACATAAAACATTCGGTAAACAGGCTGACCGTCAGTTCTGCTTTTCTGTGAGATGGGCTCTGAATAAGTATTTTTTGGAAGGTTTTCTAAAACTTTTAATACATCATTAGAAAGATCTTTTGCCGCAACGGTCATTGTATCCGATACATTAAAAATTACATTAGAAGGGAGAGCGCTCTTATCTAAAGATGTTTGCCCTGCATTTAATAGGAGGCTATAAGCGTGTTTAGCAATGGCTCCTGTTTCATCGTCACCTCTAATGGATGCCATTTTATATACCCATTCATCTTTCACAGGATGCTTCTGTATATAGCTAGCATATTGCTGCTTAACTAATTCTGGTGTTGCGTCTTGAAGAACTTTTGCATAAACTCTATACCATGTCATATTGCGAACAATAATTTCATCATGGATCAGTTCTTTGGCTTCGTCATAAGTTAAAGAGAGTTCGTCAAGTTTTTTTACAACATTTGGACCAAATCGTTTGTCCATTTCTTGTCTGATATCTCCATCAGAGATATTGATTTTAAATGTTTCTGCCTCCATCTTAATTAATTCGCTATCAATCATCTCTTGAAGAGTAGGGCGCCAGTTTTGAGAATAGAATTGATAAAGTAATAAATTAGAAGATAGTGCCTCAGGATGGTGCTCACGAAGTATGAGATCCATTTTCTTTTTAACGTCCATGACAGATATAGATTTACCATTCAGCTTAACAAGTAGTCTGTTATTCATAACAATTTCATAAGACTCGCTCTGATTAGGTGTAAAGCCACCCAGCTGGGGCATCTGACAAACTCCACCGCAAAAAAGGGCTGAAGCAAAAGCAAAAACAAATATATTTTTCATAGGAAAACGATCATACCATATATCAATAGTATTTTCAAGGCCCTAATCCGAAAAAAAAAGAATCACTCGATTTTAAACGGCCCGCTCTAGGAGGGCTGCAAAGAAACCATCTTTTTGGCCAGGCTTTGGTGTGCTCTTAAAGAAGGGTTTTGTGCAAATAAGGTTATATTTTTCCATAAAGTAGGCTATTTGCTGTTCATTTTCTTCTGGGAGTACTGAGCATGTAGCATAGACAATTTTACCTTTTGGACGAAGATAAGGAAGGGCGGATTCAAAAATAGTTCGTTGTTCTATAACAAGTCTGTCCAAAACTTCTTTGGAAAACTTCCATTTTTGATCAGGATTTCTTCTCCAGGTTCCACTTCCCGTACAAGGAACATCAAGCAGAAGCCAATTCATACGATTTTTAAGTGAGGGGGAAAGAGTTGTGAGAAGTTGACAGTTTTGAATACCAGCTCTCTTAAAGCGCTCTTTTGCTTTTTCTAGAGGTTTTTTTCGAATGTCATGTAGAAAAAGTTGTCCCTTTCCTTTCATTTTTGTTGCAATACTTAGGCTTTTCCCTCCTGAACCTGCGCAATAATCAAGAACTTCATCGCCTGGTTTGGCTTCAACAAGATCCGCTACTAATTGACTTGCTTCATCTTGTATTTCAAAGAGGCCTTCTTTAAATTCAGGGAGCTCAAAGAAATTTATTTTCTGTTGAAAAAGGATGCCAGATGGGGAGTCATCGCAAAGAGAAACGGAAAATCTGGGTGAAAGAAGGTCGAAAAGTTCTTTTCTGCTAATTTTTAGTAAGTTTACTCGGATGGTAAGCGGTGCAGTCTTATTTGAATTAAGGCAAAATTCATCAATAGCTGATCTTCCAAGGTGTGAAAGAAGAATGTCGTAAAAATCTTTTGGAAAGCTTACTTTTTCATGGGGTTCTAGGTCGGGATGCATTGACAATGCTTCTAAAGAAGATTTTAGATAGGTTTCAACTCTAATATCCCAAGTTGCTGTCCCTTCGATGTTTCTGTCAATTAATCCTGACCAACGTATCACTTCATAGATTGTATCACCTACAATCTTTCTGTCCTTCGAGCCAATAGACTTATTTTGTTTTAGATAATGTCTAAGCTGCAAATCAAGTGGAACCTTTGGATCTTCTTGAAAAGCCCTCAAAAAATTGAGTATATGATTTAGATGAAATTGAGATACCATAGCCAGAAATGTTAACATAATATAGAGAATAAGGTAAAGGAGTGTATCATGGGATATAAGGTTTTGGCAGGAATTGGAAGGTTTTTATTTGGCTTGATATTTATTGCTCTTGGAATTACGGGCATTTTGAATTGGGAAATTACAAAGTCAGAACTTTCTACAGCCCTTGCGAATTGGGAGCTCTATACTGGTTATATAGAAGGGGTCTCATTTGTTATTCAAAATCTTTTGATGGCAGCCCCCTTACTAGTTATTTTAGGAATTATTTTGCAAATTGGTGGGGGATTTTTAGTTTGTTTCAGTCTTAGGGTAAGATTTGGAGCAACTTTATTGCTTTGCCAATTTATTCCAGCCACAGCTCTTTACTACCATTTTTGGTTTTTAGATACGATTCTGATGCAGAGAGTTTTGCTTCTCTTTTTAAAAAACTTATCGATTATTGGTGGACTTCTCGTTATTATTTCTCTCGGACAAGGAGAAGAAAGTTGTGCTAAACCAAAAGCTAAATCCTCTGATTGAAAATTTTTCTTTTCAATTTTGGGGAATATTTTTTATAAGTGGAGTTTTTGCAGCCCTTGGTCAACCGGATCGCGGTTTATTGCTTTGCTCCATGGCTCTTCTTTTAGGATTTTCAGGAATCTTCTACTTGTTAAGAAATCTAAAAAGAAAGCGATTTATCTTAGCCTTTTCTTGGGCAGCTTGCGTTTTTGGATTTCAATTGTCATGGCTTACGACAACTCATTATCATGGAATTAGTATTGTTTTTGTGTATTTTGTAGTTGTGAGCTTCTTTGCTTTTCAGTTTGCCATATTACCCATAGCTAATCAATTTTCGTATTTGGGTGGCTTAGTTGCGGCTTCCATTTGGACTTTGTTTGAGTGGAGTCGCCTTTTTATTTTGTGTGGGTTCCCGTTTAGCCCGATTGGTCTTATTTTAACAGCTGAACCCGTATTTATGCAGGCGGCATCGATTTTTGGCATTTATGGGTTATCATTCCTTGTAATATTTCTATCCTATTTACTTGCTTTTTCCCGAGTAAGAAGTTTCTCGATATGCTTAGCTTTGCTTAGTATATTTGGCTTTTGTCATATGAAGTTTTATGGGGCTAAGAATATTCAGGAACCGTATTATCATGTAGCCCTTATCCAGACAGGTTTGTCTGTTGAAGAAAAGGAGTCTATAGATGTGGATGAACAATGGAAGAGGATTTTCTCTTATATAGAAAGTTGTAAAAGCAAGAAGTTTGATTTAATTGTTTTTCCAGAGGTGGCCCTCATTATTGGAAAAAAAGACCTTCATTTGGATTTTGCAAAAAAGTTATCCAGGTTATACGAAAGTGAGGTTGTAATTGGTCTTATTGATAAAGACTATAATGCAGCATTTCATGTGCGTCCTGACAGTGAAAATAGTGAGAGGTATGAAAAGAGGGTTTTAGTTCCTGTGGGTGAATATTTGCCATTTTCATTTCTAAGATCATTTCTTCAAAAATATGGAATTACCTCCTTTTTTGATCAGGGAAAGGAGTGTAAAGTTTTTTCGGGTAAAATTCCCTTTGCGGTATCCATTTGTTTTGAAGAAGGCTTTTCTAATTTAATTAGAGAAGGGAAGAGTCTTGGCGCAGAGCTTTTGGTTAATCTGACTAATGATGGTTGGTTTCCAAATTCCCGCCTTCCTGAGGAACACTTTAATTTAGCTAAAGTACGTGCAATTGAAAATGGCGTTTATGTTTTAAGGGCTTGCAATACGGGAGTTACCGGCGTGATAGACCCTTTTGGAAAGGTAATTGATTGCATGCATGAAGGAAGCATAGGCGCTCAAGAAGCCTTAATTAATTGTTATTCTTATCCAACAATTTTCTCAAATTTTGGTAATTGTCTTATCGTATCACTTTCGTTCTTATGCGTCCTTTTGAACTTCTTGATAAAAAGAGATTCTTTCAGTAGAGTATTAGGTAAGGTTATGGAGCGGTTTAGGAGATATTTTGGTATTGCCATGCGAAGTTAAGATTATAAAAGAAGATGGAGTTCAATCAGCTTTTCGAAAGCAACGGACAATTAGTCACGAGATCTCTTTTTCAGGAGGCGGTCTTTTTTCAGGAATACATGTGAATATGAGGTTGGTTCCTGCTGTGGAAGGAACAGGTATCGTATTTAAAAGAGTGGATCTGCCAGAGGTTGTATCCATACCTGCTCATGTTAAGTATATACTAGGGACTCCAAGATGTACTATTCTAGGTAAAGGAAATGTAATTGTACAAAGTGTTGAGCACATTCTTTCAGCCCTTTCCGCCTGCGAAATAGATAATTTAATAATTGAGCTTGATGGACCTGAAGTTCCAGTTGGTGATGGAAGTTCGGCTCTTTTTATTGATCTTTTAGAAAAAGTTGAGATTTCAACGCAAGAGGCGACTCTTCCTTATTATTATTTGGAATCTCCTGTTTATTGGTCTGATGGAAATGTCCAAATAGTTGCTCTTCCTGCTAAGCAGTTGCAGTTTAGCTATACACTTAGTTATCCGAATCACCCCCTTTTGCACGCTCAATTTCATACAATTGTCATGAACCAGAGTACATATGCAGAAGAAATAGCTCCCTGTCGAACGTTTTCTCTTTATGAAGAAATCCTGCCGCTTTTAGAGAAAGGGTTAATTAAAGGTGGCTCTTTATTAAATGGCGTGGTGATTAAAGGGAGTGAAGTGCTTAATCCTGAAGGTCTTAGATTTTCTGATGAAATGGTAAGGCATAAAATACTTGATTTGATTGGTGATATCTCTTTAATGGGGATACGGGTAGTTGCCCACTATGTAGCAATCAGGTCAGGTCACTTTGCGAATACGGAGCTTGCGAAGAGGATTTTGTCCGTATTAAAAGGGGTTAATAACTAAATATGAAAAATCCAGGTGAGCTTGATATTAATGCAATTTTGAAGTGCCTTCCGCACAGATATCCATTTCTTCTAGTAGATCGTGTGACAGAAATAGATTTGGAAGCAGGTCGGATTTTAGGGGTAAAGAATGTTACTTATAATGAGCCGTTTTTTCAAGGTCACTTTCCTGGAAATCCCATTATGCCTGGAGTTCTTATTATCGAGGCATTAGCTCAACTGGGTGGTATTTTGATGTTTGAAAAGGGGTATCCTCAATTAAAAGTACTTGCAAGTATCCGAAATGCAAAATTTAGACGCCTCGTAAGACCAGGGGATGTGCTTACTCTTGAGGCATGGGAGATTCATCTTTCTGCAAGAGGCGGAAAAGTGAAGGGCGAAGCCAGAGTTAATAACGAAAAAGCTGCCGAAGGTGAAATTGTGTTCGGTATGATTTCTAGTAAACCAGAAAACGAGACAGAGAAGCAGGAAACAATATGAAAAAAATTCATCCAACAGCAATTATCCATCCTGAAGCTTCTTTGGGGAAAAATGTCGAGATTGGGGCCTACACAGTTATTGCTTCTCCGCATGTTATCTTGCATGATAATGTGTGCATTAAATCGCATGTATATTTAGATGGAAATCTTACTGTAGGTACTGGAACTACTATTTGGCCATTTGCAAGTATTGGAACTCAGACGCAGGATCTTAAGTATAAGGGTGAAGTAACCTATGTTGAGATTGGTCAAAATTGTCAAATTCGAGAATATGTCACAATTAATAGTTCTTGTGGCGAAGGTACAAAAGTAAAAATTGGTAATCACTGCCTTATCATGGCCTACTGTCATGTTGCTCACAATTGTGAAATCGGAAATGGAGTGATTATGTCGAATGGCGCTACACTTGCAGGTCATGTCACAATTGGTGATCATGCAATTCTAGGAGGAGTTTGTGCTGTTCATCAATACACAAGAATTGGTAAGTATGCAATGGTTGGCGGTGGATCAATGGTTGGTCAAGATCTTCCTCCCTTTTGCATTGGCACAGGGTTTCCATTAAAAGTTGTTGGGCTAAATGTTGTTGGATTAAAGCGTCATAAATTTTCATTAGATCTGAGAAAACAGTTGATCAGGGCCTATAGACTAACCTATCAAGCAGGAATGAATTGGAGCCAAGTAAGAGAGCAAATCATTGAAGAGCTTGGTGTAAATGACAGCTTGAATACTTGGATTGATTTTTGTGATCAAACAGTGCGAGGACTTTCGCCTTTAAGACGCAAGTCGGAAGCGAAAGCGGATAATCGTGATCTTGTCGAAGTATAATAAAAAAAGAAAGATTCACCACAGAGTCGCAGAGAACACAGAGATCGCAGAGCACAAATAGAAAAAAGAAGAAGTGTATTTACTAGTTTAGTTTCCTCTGCGCCTCTGCGGTGAAGTTAGTTTAATAGGATTTGATTTGAATGAGAATTGTGTTTTTTGGGACAGATGAGTTTGCAAAAGAGCTATTAGCTTTTTTACTAGAGCAAAAATTGAATATAGTCGCAGTTGTTACAAGAGCAGACAAGCCAAAAGGAAGGTCTTTGAAGGTGGAGGCCCCTCCTGTAAAAGAGCTTTGTTTGAAAGCGCGTTACAACGGGCCTATTTATCAGCCAATAAAAGCGTCAGCAGATGAGTTTGTAGAAGAGCTGAAGAGTTGTGATGCAGATCTTTTTGTTGTTGTTTCGTATGGCCAGATATTAAAGCAGATGGTTTTAGATATTCCGAAGATTGGAACCATTAATGTTCACCCGAGTTTACTGCCTAAATATCGAGGCCCTTCGCCGATTCAAAGTGTTGTCTTAGCAGGAGAGAAAAATACAGGTGTCGCTATTATGGAGATGGAACTTGCTATGGATGCGGGTGGAGTCATTCGGGTTGATACTATTGAGGTGCCTAAACAAATGACTTTTGGTGAGTTGGAAATTACATTGATAGATGTTTCTAAAAGGGCGCTTTTTGAAGTAATTCAAGATATTGCTTTCACGAAAAAAATAATTTCAACACCTCAAAATGAAAGTTTAGCAACTTATACAAAAAAAATTCATGCAGAAAACAGTTTTGTGAATTGGACTCAAAACAAGGATGAAATTCTTAACTTTGTACGCGGAATGAATCCAAGGCCTGGTGCTCGAATGTTTGTAGAGGTAGAGGGAAAGAAGCTTCTTTTAAAAATATTTAAAGCAACTGAAAGTAGATTTAATGGTCATAACTCAGGAGAGATAATCTATTGCGACAAAGATCATGGTTTTGTGATTGCGTGCGGCGACGGTTCCATAGCTTTGGAAGAAGTCCAATTAGAGGGCAAGAAAAAAATGTCTATCAAAGATTTCATTAATGGTACTCATGGAATACTGATAGGTAGTAAAAAATAAAAAATCTTAGTTTGCAAATATTTAAGTGGTCATTTATAATTTTTGAGATTTAAATTCAAAGGTTATTATGGTACTTTCTGTTACTGCTCCCCGCCAGCTCACTCAATGTGAAGTTTATGAAGAACTCCTTCGTTCGAGAGAATTGACTTTGATCCATTTGGCTATAGTTGTTAGGAATAATCCTCCTGCTCGTACCACAATGGCAGCTCAGAAAGTTGAAATACTATCGATTATTAATGACCTACCAACCGAAGAAGATAATATTTTAAGAGAAGATAAAGGCTATGCTAGATTGCTTATTGCCAAAAAAGTTTTAACATTATTTTGTAGGAATTTTGAGATTTCGCCGGTTCCTCGTTATCTAACAATAATGCCATCGCGATCTTTATTAACTCATGCTGTGGTGTCAACAGCGCCTGAGCTTGATGCCGCTACCCATTCTGCTGCTACTGGATCTGATTCCGATGTATCCGATACTGACTCAACTGATTCAGAGGGCCCGCTTCTTGAGGAAAATTCCTACAGGTATAGGCCAGGTCTTAATCCAGTTAAAGAGTTTTTTGCTGTAGTAAAAAGTGAAGAGGAAAAGTTAAGGATTTATAAATCTTTACTAGATCCTGTAACGAAAAAAGAAGCAAGATTAAGTGGAAGCGCAAGTTTAAATTTGATAATTCATGATTCCTTAATTCCTGCGGCACTAGCCTCAATTATAGGGAGAGAAAATGAGGATGAAATGTGCGCTTTATTCCACAGACAGTTAGAGCTCTTTGCAGAGATTTATAAAGGTTATGAACTAATTGTCCCTTCCAATATTTTGGATTATGAAGGGCATCTGGAAGTTCAAGAATCCCTCTCTCTTGATCGCTCAAAATTAATAGAATCCAAATCCAAGAGTGTATACGATTGGTATAATCTTCTTCAAATTTGTCAAAGTACAATTGAATATTGTAAGCGAATTCGCGCCAGTCAAGAAACACTTGTATTTCAACTGACTCAATTTATTGAGAAATTTAGTCAGTATGAGTTTGAGAAGAAGATTCCAGAGGAGGATCGTACATGTACGCGCATACTTCGTGATTTCCATGTAGTCAAATTTATTTTATTATGGGTAGCGGGGATTTGCAGGGACTTTGAAGTGGGTTTGCCTGAAATAATTGAAGCGAAGCTTGCTTTGATTCCTTCCTGTATGAGCGAGTATTATGAGATGGTTGATCGCGAGATTCTGAATACAATTGTTCCTGATGTTCAGATACTAGATATTTGTGAGGATGTTCCAGTTCTTATAAACAACACAAAGGCAATTGAGCAAATCTGTTCTTTGATGACTAAATTTTACGACTGTGTAAAAGTATATCCTAAGCCAATTCAAGCTCAATTAGGTCGCATAATTCTAAAAAGCTGCTTTAATAGAGCGCAAAATGATTTGGAAAAAATGCAGGGAGAAAGTTTTGATTTAGCAGCTCTTGAAAAGAAATATTGGTGTTGTTTGCAGGTCATTGGAACATCAAAAATATCACAATCTCTTGAAGCTCTATTAACAGCATAAATGACCTTTTCAATATTAAAGTAAATTATTTATTAATCTGAATAAGACAATATAAAATTTTAATATTTACTTCCTCTTTATATTTACATTAATGTCAATTTACACTATCTTAATTGTGTAAAAATACTAGGATAGGACTCAAATGACAAGTGCAATTTTTAAAGTTTCTGATGTCTGTGATGATACGGGCTATTTTGCTATGTTTGGTGATTTTTTAACAAATTATCCAGACAAGATTTCGGGATTTGCATCAGAGGGCCTCCGTTTAAAGGGTCAGCATGACCTTGCAGAGAGATGTGAGGTGGTTTCTTCGTTTACTGCTGCTTTATCTGCTAGTAAGGGTGTTATTGAGCTTAGTCAAGCTTTGTGGGGTTTAGAGGTGAGGAATGCAGTTTATCATGCGGCAAACCTTGTTTCAGACTTTGTTAATGGTATAAAATTTTTTGAAACAAGCAAAAGAATTATTTCTTTACCAGAAAGGCTTGTTCTTGCAGCCCCCTTTTGTGAAATGGGTGTTTGTGTAGTGGATATTTATCATGGAATTCGTGAATTAACAGCGAAAGATGAAGGTGATGCACAGTATTGCGCCTTAAGAAATAAAGAGCGTAAATGGAGTTTAACTAGGAATGTAATGCTGGGAGGTGTTAGCGCACTGGGATTTGCAGGTGTTGTAATTAGCGCTAATTTTTTGTTTGCAACTTCGATAGCAGCGCTCCTTTCGACAATGTTTGCATTTTTTGCAAAACAAGAATTAAAAGAATATGCAATTGAAAATAAAACTTTAACATCTAGTAAATAAGGGGATTAAATTATGACAGGTATTGGTTATCCAGTAAATGGCGAGATAGGACGTGCGGTTGGCGCAACAAATTGGATGTATTTTCCAGCAAAACCAAAAGGTCTTGCGGGATCATTAATAGAATATGTTACAGGTACAGATTTTTTTAAAACAATCGGATTGGTTGCTGATATTTCTGGTAACAAAAGCTTAAAAGATCATTGCGGCATCGCAGGTGGATCTACTTCGCTTGGAAAAGTAGTTAAGGATTATGAAAAATTAAATACTAAATTAGATGCTCAGTCACATGCGGTTCGTTTTAAGTTTGTTAGCAATCTTGCTGCGGCAACAGTTTGGTTCTCAAATGCGTGTGGTAAGGTTCCTCATGTTGCATTTAAAATTTTGAAGGAGCTTGGTGCTACTCTCGATGACGTTTGCACGGCTCGCCATCAATGGGGAAGGTTGAATGTTTCAATGATAACGGCTAGTGCATTAAAGGGTGAATGTGAATCGCTTGTTAAGTGGGAGCCAATCCTAGGTCTTGCTCAAACAGTATCAGGATTTGTGTTGCACAGTTCTCTATTTGCTGTAGTTGCATTTTCTGTTTCTCTTTCATCAACTGCAATATTAACCATGGCTACTGTTTATTCAGTTGCCTTTACAGCAAAGTTTTTTGCAGAAAATGCGCGGAAAGATTTAGAGGCAGTGAGTCATGCTAGAGTAATTAATTTAACTTATACATTTACTTCAAAATCGCAGTAAATTTTGAGTTGTTATGTAGGTTTGTTCAAAGGCGCACAGTTTATGTGCGCCTTTTTCTTGTTTAAATTTATAAGAGCCTGTTTAATATCGTGCGCGTGCCTTCTGCCCAATTTTTTACGTTTTTATTCAGCGGAACACATCTTGTGGGCAATCCTCAAAAAATGTATAGTAACTCATTTATTGGGTTGTTGTGGAAAAAAAACTTTATTTGCGAGAGTGGTTTGTGATTTTTATTGTCCTTTCCTCTATAGCCGCAGTCCTTGTAGTAGGGGAAGTCAAGAGGAGAATTGTGAAAAATCAAACTTTTTTACTAAAACAGAAAGATTTTATTGTTGAAAAATAGGATCTTTTGGTATGCTGTCCCCCAATGAATCGTTCGACTGCTTACAGAAAATAAGAGTAAGGGCAGTATGAGTTGAGATTCTTAAAGTCTTTACATAAATAGGTTGATTCTTAGTTGGACCCTTGTTGTAAAGAGAAACTGCTATAATAAGGATATAGTATGTCTCTTACGTTAATTGGAAAGAAGAGGGGAATGACCCGTCTTTATGATTCAAAATCGAATAAATCGATTCCGTGCACTGTAATTGAAGTTGAGCCGAATGTAATTTCTCAAATTAAAACTTTGGAAAACGATGGTTACTCAGCTGTTCAATTGTCTGCGATCAAAATGAACGCAGCAGATAAAAATAGAGCGCGCAAGCCTGATTTAGGTAGATTTGCAAAAACAAATATTGAGCCGAGAAAGTTTGCTCTAGAGACAAGAGTGAAAGCTCTTGAAGAAGGAACAGAGTTAGGCAAAGAACTCGGTGTTGATTATTTTCTTGAAAATGAATTTGTCGATGTAGCCGGTACCAGTAAAGGTAAAGGTTATCAGGGTGTTATTAAAAGACACGGCAAGAACAGTATTGCTGGTTCTCACGGCGTAGGTCCTGTAGAACGACATATGGGTTCTATTGGCTGTATTCGTGGAAAAGGACAGGTTAAGAAAGGCAAGAAAATGGCCGGCCAAATGGGTAACGAAAAAGTGACTACAGAGTGCCTAAGAGTTCTTAAAGTGGACGTAGAGCTTTCTGCAATTATTGTTACAGGCGCAGTGCCAGGTGCTACAGGGTCGATTGTTTATGTTCGCAAAGCAATGAAAAAACGAGGTGTTCAATGATAAAGACTAGCTGTAAGAAATACGATTTAGATGGGAAAGAGACAGGCGTTGTTGATATTGAATACAGCGAAGACATCATTGCTCACACTCAATCGATTAAAGATTACATTGTGGCTTTAAGAGCCAATGCTAGACAGTGGTCAGCAAATACGAAAGGTCGTCATGAGTCAAATCACTCTGGCAAAAAACCGCATGCTCAAAAAGGTACCGGTAATGCTAGACAAGGTTTTCTTGGTGCTCCGCAGTATAAAGGTGGGGGAAGAGTTCATAGTCCTAAGCCTAAATTTGACCAACACGTTAGAATTAACCGAAAAGAGAGACAAGCTGCCATTAGAGCATTGCTTGTTCAGAAATTGCAAAAAAATGAGCTTGTTGTATTGGATGACAATCTAGATGCTCATTTTGCAAAGCCTAAAACAAAAGCAATTAGTCAATTTTTAAATTCACTAGAAGTAGATGGCAAAAGAGTTGCTTATCTTCTTTCTGATGAAGTTACAACTCCTGCATTTTGGAATTTCCGATTAAGCATGAGAAATATTCCAAAGGTCTCTTCAATGAGATTACAGAATATTAACGGCTATGAGGTTTTGGTAAATAAAAAGCTCGTTGTGATGGCTTCGGCAGTTGTTGAATTGAACGAAATATTGAGAGGGTAATATGGGCGTTGCATACGGTAATGTATTAAAAACTTTGTACGTAACAGAGAAGTCAGAAATGTTGCAAGGGCTAGTAGATGCTAAATCGAATCCATGTCTTGCTCGTTTCAATTCAGTTAAATATGTATTTCTAGTGCATCCTGATGCTAATAAGCACCAGATTAAAGTGGCTGTTGAAGAAGCTTATGCTGCTCAAAATTGTAAGGTAGTAAAAGTGAACACAATTACTCTGCCTCGCAAGAAAAAAAGAGTGCGTGGAAGTGCTAGACAAGGTGAAACAAGTCAATTGAAAAAAGCGATTGTTACTTTGAGAGAAGGCGATCGAATCAATTTTGAAGTTTAAATTTTAGAGGAACAATGGTTAAAACAGTCAAACCTACAACACCCGGCCGAAGAGGACTAGTTCAACTTGAAAGAGATGATCTTACATCAAAAAAGAACAAGCCACTTAAGTCACTTTTATCACAAAAGAATCGTTCTAGTGGTAGAAATAATCAGGGTCATACGACTTCAGAGCATCGCGGTGGCGGACACAAAAAGAAATATCGTCAAATAGATTTTAAAAGAATTAAAGATGGTATTCCTGCCAAAGTTGCTAGCATTGAGTACGATCCTAATAGAACATCACACATTGCTCTTATTGCCTACAATGACGGCGAAAAAAAGTATATTTTGGCACCTAAAGGTTTAAAAGTTGGCGACACAGTATTATCAGGTGTTGGCTCTCCTTTAAAAACAGGAAACTGTTTACCATTATCAAGCATTCCTGTTGGATTAGATGTTCATAATATTGAGCTCTATCCAGGTAGAGGTGGTCAAATGATTAGAAGTGCTGGAGCTGCTGCACAAATTATGGCAAGAAGTGGTGGTTATACGACTCTTAAGATGCCGTCCGGAGAAATTCGTATGGTTCCTGAGGCTTGTAGAGCAACTATTGGTATTCTTTCCAATGCAGAACATAGTCTTCGTAGATTAGGTAAAGCAGGAAGAGCAAGATGGATGGGAAATAGACCTAGAGTTAGACCTGTTCATATGAATCCTGTTGATCATCCGATGGGTGGTGGTGAAGGTAAGAGTAAAGGAAATATTCCTCAGTCTCGAACATCTGTTCTTTCTAAGGGATTTAAAACTCGTTGGAAGAAGAAAAGCACAAGATTGATTGTAAAAGATCGAAGGAAGAAATAAGATTTATGGGAAGATCATTACGGAAAGGTCCATTTGTAGATCCACACCTTACTAATAAAGTGGATAAAGCGAAAAGAGAAGGGATTAAAACTCCTATTAAAACTTGGTCACGTAGATCAATGATTATTCCCGATATGATCGGGATGAATTTTGAAGTGCACAACGGAAAAAAATTTATTCTAGTTGTTGTTACTGAAAACATGGTTGGGCATAAATTAGGTGAGTTCTCTATTACGAGAACATATAGAAAGCCTGGTTCAACAAGTTCAGGATCATCAGCAAAGAAATAAAAAAGGAATACAGGTTATAGTATGTCAATTGCAAAAGCAATCACTAAAGGCGTAAGAGTTCCGCCATCGAAAGTCAGGTTTGCTGTCGATCTCATTAGAGGTAGAACAGTAGCTGACGCGATGTTACAACTTACCTATTCAAAGTTAAAAGGCGGACGGTTACTAATGAAGACTTTGGCAAGTGCTGTTGCCAATGCGGAAAACAATAAAGAAGTGAAACGAGAAGATCTTTATGTTTCTGAAGTAAAAGTGGATAAAGGATCAGACCTTAAAAGAGCATGGCCTCGTAGTAAAGGAAGAAGATCTCCAATTTTACGAAGAACAAGTCATCTTTTTGTTGCATTAGATTTACTTTCTAACAAGAAACAAGGGAAGAAATAGGTATGGGACAAAAGACACATCCAAGAGGATTTCGTTTAGCTGTTAGAAAGAATTGGCAATCAAATTGGTTTGCATCAAAACGTGAGTTCGGAGATTTGCTCCTAGAAGATGTAAAAATCCGCAAATTTCTAAAAGGTAAAGCGTGTTGTCATGGTACTGCTGGTTTTACTATAAAAAGAATGGGCGAGAAAGTTGAAGTTACAATTCATACTGCTAGACCAGGTCTTGTTATTGGAAAAAAAGGTGCTGAGATCGACGTTTTAAAAGCTGAATTGAAAAAGTTGACAGGCAGAGAAGTTTGGATTGAAGTTGAAGAAATTAAAAGACCTGATCTAAATGCTAAGCTTGTTGCTGATGGAATTGCTATGCAACTAGAAAGACGAGCAGCTTTTAGAAAAGTTTTAAAGAAATCAATGCAGAATGCAAGAGATGCTGGAGCGCTTGGAATTAAAGTTGAGTGTAGTGGCAGATTAGGTGGAGCAGAGATTGCGAGAACAGAGTGGTATAGAGACGGAAGTGTGCCTCTACAAAATCTTCGTTACGATATTGATTATAGTATAGGAAGAGCGGAAACTACTTATGGTTCGATAGGAATTAAAGTTTGGATAGCTAAAGGCGAGTATTTTGAGCCTAAGCATTTATCCGCACCAGTAACAACAGCTTAAGGTAAGTAGGAAGGTATATTATGACACTGATGCCT
>CAZKFL010000016.1:0-44528 GCA_964552055.1 uncultured bacterium | reverse complement strand
AAAAAAGTTTTTAATTTTATGTAATACAGCTATCCAATCAGGGTTTTAGTACAGCTTCTAAGACCTAACCCACATCTCTTGGATTCCATGCTCGTAACTGATCAAGAAGAATATCAGTTGGGATAAATCTAGAACCATCAGGAACGCCACGTCTTTGCTTGTACAACCGAAAGGCTTCTTCGAAGCCTTTCCTCTCATTAAACATAATCCATGCAATACCCACTGCGCCTGTTCTAGATTTACCTTCTTTACAATGAATAAGGACCCGTCCTCCTCTCTGAACTTCCTGCTCAATAGCTCTTACGAGCTCGGTCAAGGGAAGAGGTGTTGATCCATCATCTGCAACATTTGCTTCAATATACCGAATCGTGTTACCACCGCTTAATTGCTGCCCCTCAAAAAAATTACATGAAATATGATCTGAACCCACAGCAGGATGTTTTCGGCAATCACCAGGCACATTAACCACTAATGAAATATTTAGTCGCCCCAACAATTCTCTATCTGCTGCTTGAATCTCGGAGCCGACCATAACATCTTGGCTTATAAATGAAATTTTATTCCCAATATTTTCCTCCAAAGCAAGAGCGGCAGTATTAATATCGAACCCTCGCTGTTCGACTAAACGAACTAGATCTAAATTACACACTTACATGGACCCGGAATTTCAGCAGGTAATTCAATCGGATTAGGAGTTCTTAAGGTTGAATGCGAGGGGCGGCTAAGCGATGCGAGGAGCAAAGCTGGTAAATAACAGATGAAGGAGAGTACGAATGCAGAGGCTTTCGCTGCGATTTCTAAGTAGCGATTATCAGAAAATCTATTAGGTTGTGAGTTAAAATCAAGTCCTAATTGACACATTTGTAAGGGAGTTTTTAAAGATAATTGCATAACCATCACCTATTATTTAAATATAGCTCAAATTATAACATATTGATATATAGGTAAAAATGTAAATAAAACACTAATCAATCAAAGGAAATGACTTATGTAAGATAACCCAACGAGAACTAATACTAATTATTTAAATTTAAATCAATTCTCGTGGAGCAATCAATTAATTTTTTAAACGCTTTAAAAAGCTGTATCTCCGGAAGGACCTACATGCTCTGAGCTGACAACTTTGGTCTTTTTGCGAGATGCAGTCTGACTATTATCTTCATCTTCAGTTCGAGCGAGCAAGCTATGATCAACTGTACATTCGTGCGAAAAGCGGTGCTTAGCACAAACTAAAAGTTTACAAGCGCATCCCATTAGAATTGTGTACCCTTTTTTTTTACAAACAGAGCATCGAGATTTAAGTGGCGCTCGAGCAGGATCTAATAACACCACTTTGTTTCGCGCTGCAGCAGCTGCACGCCGTAAAAGCTCATCATCTTCAGGCTTGGCATCTTTAGGTATTTCAGGCGAAGGCGTAAATCGGCCAACAGGACTTGTCATATTGAATTTCTCCCTTTTTAAGGAGGTTTAGAAATCACCTAAACCTCTCATTTTAACTATTTAGTAAGCAATAACAGAAAACAATTTGGGCTGATTTGATTGCGCATCAATCAATGTAATCGAAAACTTAGATTCGAATTGATTTGAAGGCACAAATATAATCTTATTAAAATACGAATGGGGAAATATAGTCTGATTTCCAGCAACTTTGGAATAAAAATCCTTATCTAAAGCATCATTTGCCTCAGCTGACATAATGCCATCTACTACAGCTGGAATAACTAAGGGCCAAACAAATAACGCACCTGCTGCATAACCTGCAACCCTAGCAGCAGTAGAGGTATGCACCATATCCCCTACTTCTTTTGCAGTTGCACACGAAAGAGAAACTCTCTCTGGAGAAAAAATATAAGGTTTACTTGAATTATTTTGGATATACAATTGAATCGGTTGATAACCTGCAGATAGGACATCTCTATCTAAATATTCCTTGCACTCACTTAAATCAAATGCTTTTGCAACAACTACAACATCTTCTCTACCTGCATCATTTCCAGAATCAATAATGAGCGGAGACAGACTCCTCAAAGATACAGCATTATAGCTAGCGCAAGACGTTAATAAAGCAATTAAAGAAAAATTAATAACCAAATATTTTAAACTTCGTTTCATAAACCACCAAAATTATAATAAAGCAAATAATCTAACAAAACCGTTTAAAGTTTGCAATTCAAAAATTTAACATCTAATTAAAGCATGAAAATGTCAAAAAAACTATACTTTTCCCTCTATAAGATCTTCTGCAAGCTGTATGCGTTGAGTCGGCGAAAGACCGACCGACCAAATATCAAATTTTTGCTGAGAACTTCGAACAGTCCCTTGATCGCCTCCGTAAAACGTAATATTATCAGCCACTAACGATTTGTACGGTTGACATTTCCCGTCTGAACTATCTTTATAAGAAACTAGATAATCGGACGCAGCTAATAATCGAGACTTCCTTGCACACACAATGACACAACCCAATATAGGAGTAGCTTCCGCTACACCCGCAACAATATTCCCGAATCCATGTAATACATGTGTCCATGCATAAAGATTCACTTTCTTTTTTCCACAAGCCACTGCAGGCAAAGTTAAAACACCTATTACTCCTGCTACAGCCGACTGAATTGCTCCAAGCCCTATTTTTATTGCACCTGGAACAATGGGAACACAAGCATAGTCAGTAAGAAAATTCTCTACGGAATTCATGGTACGATCGAGAGAAAAACTCATTTATTTACCCTCGGTTTAAAATGGTTCAACTTAATCTTGAAAAATATTGGGGGAGGGCAGATTCGAACTGCCGAAGGACAAGGTCCGCGAGATTTACAGTCTCGAGCAATAGGCCACTATGCGACTCCCCCATTGGGAGTTCTAGGTACTAAAGATATGCTGGAGAAAGGACTTGAACCCTCAACCATCCGATTACAAGTCGGGCGCTCTACCATTGAGCTACTCCAGCATGTTTGAGTGAGTAATTTATAACAAAAGTTTCATTTTCGTTTCAACCATTTTCTTAGGAAGGATTATTTACTGATGTAATAATTCGTCCAGAAAGCCCTTTTGGAGGGGCGCCAAGGTCATCTTTTGTTATATTAGAAATTCTTTCGGCTAAGCTTCCGGAATCGCTTTTTATCACTTCAAATGTATGCTGGGCGGCTTTTGGACTGCCGCAACATTTTTTGTATTTTTTTCCCGATCCACAAGGACAGGGGTCATTTCTGCCAATTTCTTCTTTCATGAGTTATTTAATTCCTAAAATGTGTATAGTATCACCATGTCGACTAAAAGTATAATCGAAAGTTCCTTCCGCAAGGCCCTTTATAATTTTGATCTTATCGAAGATGGGAAAATTGCGATAGCTTTAAGCGGTGGAAAAGATTCTTTAACACTATTGGAGCTCCTTTGCAATGTTTCAGGACGGGGTTTTCCAAAATTTGATTTACACGCTTTTCATGTACAAGGAAGCTTTTCTTGTGGCCCTGCAATCACCTCTAACTTTCTTCAAAAAATGTGTGATGAGTTAGGAGTTCCGCTAACACTCATTGATTCTAAACAAGATGATCTTTCCAAATTAGAATGTTATAGCTGCTCCAGACAGAGACGAACTCTATTATTTAAACATGCCAAAGCGCTTGGCTATAAGAAAATTGCTTTTGGTCATCATTTAGATGATAGCATTCAAACTCTCCTCATGAATCTTTTTCATAAAGGTGAGTTTGCTGCCAATCTTCCAAAAATTTTTATGTATGACTACGATATTACGATCATTCGGCCCCTGTTACTAGTCAAAGAGTCTTTAATACTTGATTATGCTCGCGAAAGAGGCTTTTTTCGAATGACTTGTCAATGTCCTGTAGGACAAAATTCTATGCGCAAAAAAGTAAAAGAACTCGTAAATGAAATTGAAGAGCTTTTTCCTCATGTTCGGACGAATTTATCCCATGCAGGTCAGAACTATGGTTCTGATAAAGCACTAAAAAAATAAGGTTATTTCATGCAATTTTTAGCAATTTTTCTCTATCTCCTGATTTTGGTTTTTATTGGAATCAAATCTCACTTAAAAAACCAAACCTCAAACGACTTTATCATCGGCAGCCGCAAAATGAATTTTTGGCTAACAGCTTTGGCCGCCCATGCAAGTGATATGAGCAGCTGGATTTTCATGGCCTATCCGGCAGTTATCTTTGCAGTTGGCCTTTTCAATGTCTGGGTTGCAATTGGCCTCACTCTTTTTATGTATTTAAACTGGCATTTTGTTGCTCCGAAACTGCGAAGCATGACAGAACACTATAACAGCATGACTCTCCCCTCTTTTTTTGAAAGTAGATTTGGAGACACAACAGGCGTTCTTAGAATTTCAACCGTTGTGATTTCTCTTGTGTACTATACAATTTATATCTCAGCCTCACTCCTAGGTCTTGGAATATTAATTCACACACTATTTGGCGTTCACTATATCATTGGCGTGTCTATCGGTATATTTGTCGTAATTCCCTACCTCTTTATTGGTGGCTATATCACACTTGCTTGGACGGATCTTTTTCAGGGTATCTTTCTTATTTTAGTCATTGTATTTGTACCTCTTGCCGCTCTTCCTAAAATCGGAGGATTGGTAGGGCTTAAAGCTGCTCTTCTTGCTAAAAGCGACCTAAAACCCTTGATTCCAAACTATTCACCCTTAACTCTATTTTCGATCTTTTCTCTCCTTTCCAGCTGGGGACTTGGTTATTTTGGAATGCCTCATATTTTAACTAAATTTATGGGAATCAAGAACGTAAATGAAATGCCTAAATCGAAATGGGTCGGCATTACCTGGCAAACGATCTCTTTAATTGCAGCAACTTTTGTCGGACTAATCGGAATTGCTTTTTTTGCAAAATCGGGTTTAGCTGATAACCAGCTTGTCTTTATTGATATGGTCACTTCTCTTTTTACCCCTTTTGTAGCAGCCTTTATTCTTTGCGCGCTTTTAGGAGCTACGATCACATCAATAGATTCTCAAATTTTAGTACTAGCATCTAACTTAACAGAAGATCTATACAAAAAAGTAATCAGAAAGGGAGCTTCAAGCAAAGAACTTCTTTTTGTCTCAAGACTAAGCGTTTTAATTGTAGCGCTCATCGCCTACCTGCTAGCCATATCCACCTCAAATTCAATCTTCTCGATCGTGTCGTATGCTTGGTTTGGTTTAGGAGCTTCTTTTGGACCGCTCGTAATTTTTAGCCTTTATGTTAAAATGACAACAAGGTTGGGGGCAATTGCCGGGATTTTATCAGGCGCTCTTGTCTCTGCTTTTTGGCCGCTTATTAATAATTTTATACCTATTGATATTCCTACACTTGTGCCTGGATTCTTCATTAGTGCATTTACAATTTGGGCGGTTTCGATTATGACAAAGAAAAAACAAGTGGAGACACCCTAAGTGAAAAGACCAAAAATTGTCCTTTGTAATGATGACGGAATAGCCGCCCCTGGAATTTTTGCTTTATGGGAAGCGCTGCAATCATTTGCTGATATTACGATTGTCGCTCCCGCAGAAGATCAATCATGTAAAGGAGTTGGGATATCACTTCCAAAAACTCGTTTTATTGAAGCTGAAAAATATCCTTGGCCAGATGGTGTAGATGCATGGCAAGTTTTTGGAACGCCTGCCGACTGTACAAAATTTGCCCTCCATTATGTATTAAAATCACCGCCGGATTTTCTAATTTCTGGCATCAATGACGGTAGCAACGCAGGCCGAAACATTATGTACAGCGGAACAGTCGGCGCAACGATCCAAGCAACATTTGGAAAAGTCCCAGGCATTGCTTTTTCTTGCATGTACGATGAAGGGCCTGAAAAATTCCAAAAAGTAAAACCTTATATTGCCGAAATTGTAAAACATTTCATGATCCACCCCATTCCTAAAGGGACTCTTATGAATGTCAACTTTCCCGCTCAAGAGACAGATGGCATTCTTGGTTTTAAAATGGCAACACAAGGTAGAAGTTTCTGGGATGTTCGCATTGGTAGCGACTCCTCACTAAAAGGAACACGCAAGTACCCCATGATTGACTCTTGGGACCTGCATGATGAATCAGAAGATAGTGATATCAGACTACTTACAGAAGGCTACATCACATGCGCCCCCATTCATGTAGAGGACCTTACGGACCATTCACATCAACAGAAACATAAGCCTATCTTTGAAAAGCTCAATGATAAATTCAACTTTTCTGAAGCAAAGACCGCATCCGATGGTAATCAAGCCTATGTAAACTTTCGCGCTGCAGCCCCTCCATCACCTCCGCACACCCCTCCAGTTGATACACCCGTATAAACTCCCGCTTAAGCGCCTCGCTCACCTCTAATCGAACAAGAACAGGCGCTTCCTCCTCAGGATTTTCCGCACGGTATTTCTTTGCCTCAATCATCACCTTCACAAGCGATGCAAACTCTTTTTTTAAACGGGGACCCTCTCTAACTAGATCACTTACAGACTCAACTTCTTGAAGACGCGCTAAAACAGTTTTTGCAATCCCTTCACCCTCAAGCTGAAATTCAGCCATCGAACTTGGACTACAAGAAACACAAAAGATAAGGAGAGCAAAAAATCTTAAGAACATACACTATCCGATTATTTGCTCTACTCTACTAAACTGTCTCAATAATGCCAAGATCCCAAAGAAGAAGTTTGACACCTTTTTCGGTAAGAAAAAAATTACCATGATCATCTAAAGCGACAATTTCAGGATTAAACCCATGAAAATCACCTGTTATATCAATATCTTTATTATATAAGGCAGAAAACCACGAAGTGATCGCACCCCATTCAATTTTTCGAAGAGACTGATGACTTATGGAACCACGCTCTATAACATCCACATATTGCGGCTTGATCGCATCATAAAGAGTGTTTACCATCCGCTCTATATTGTATTCGGCTCTAAGGCACTTTTCAACTAGTGAAGTAATCATATGCCCCAAAATGGGAATAGGCAATTGAATACCGCTCACGGCAATTGCAGCATCAGAAAACCTTCCCCACCTACGAAATTGCTGCTCAATAAAACTTACTTTATTATGAGGTCCGTATATTGCATCCAACTCAATATCAGCTCCTTTTTGGAAGAGTCTTTCAAAGAAGCTTCTTCCGTATAAACGGGCTAATACCTCACCCTTATAAGTGCGCCATTTATGCCAGATAGCAATTGCTACCACATCCACTAAATGAACACCGTCAATACCTCCGGCAGCTGATAATGAAATCTGCTCTTCACTAAATTTCTGAATATTGCTCTCTACCTCTGGAAGTGATTCCATTAATAAACCATCGCGCATAACGGCAAGCTGATTATGAACTGCCCAAGAAAAATCATCCTTTACTTCAGGATTGAGCATAACACCAATATCCCTTAACCAACCTTCAAAGCACGACTCTCCAATTTCAGAAAGTTCAATCATGCTTTTAGAAAATTGCTCATCATTTTCCTTCGACATTTTCATCAAAAGCACCTTCAGCAATTCCAAACCGTAATCAAAGTTAATAGGACGGTCATCCGAACTGCAATCATAAATAACTGCATCTTTTATTTTCTTCCAACCCGCATGATTGAAAGCAACACCTAATAACTGACTTCTCTGCTCAAGCTCTTCATATTTAAGATGCACGTCCATTGCTTTTACTGCATCCTTATCATTTCTTGAAAAAATCTGTTCTAATTCCTTTGAATGCAATGAACTATAATTTACTCTAAAAACACTATCAATCTTGCTTTCCCAATCCATACCTACCAGCTCACGAATTTGATGAGCTCTCCCAAATTTATTTGAAGTAAATTTAGAAAAAGACTGGTTCAGAAACTCATTTCTGGATATATAATCCAAACATTCAATCAAAGAACATACTAATAGAAAGACTTTATTAATGACATGGACTTGTGAGACTACCCCCGTGTACACAGAACTTACCACCTCTAATGGGATAATATATTTTTCAATATAGCCCGGTAAATACCTTGCTTTTTTAATAATCAGCAACCCAAATCCAACAAGACCTAATCCACCTACAAGTGTATGACCCAAAGCAATCATAACTACATAAGAAGTAAGACATGCTACATTAACAACCAGTTGGGTGTGATTTAAAATTTTATCTAAACATACCTCTAAAGAGGTAATACGTTTATGGATATAGAATACCTTTGGATGCATAGACCTGTAATCTGAAATACCTTTCAGAAACAAACGTGCAAATTGAGCGCCCATACGCGTCCAAGCTATCCCTAAGCCTATATTATTAAAAGGAATAGGAGACGCACGACCAGTACTTAACCATTGCAATTCAAGCACATCAAATCTTTGCGCTAAATAAGCCCCTAAAATCATCTGTTGCCTACCGTCCTTTTGAAAGGTCTCAATAGCTTTTCCTGAGCTAAAATGAACTAGATTTAAAAAAGTATTCTCTATCATGTTTATCCTGTAAATATAGTGTTAAATATTATTAATTAATTCCTAATAAAGGGAAAGTGCAAATGGTGACCAAATGACTTACTGGCAAAAAAAAATCAACACTCTACAAAATTCCTTGAAAAAAATAAGAGATTTGCGTAATATATTCCACAATTACGTTGAGGGCGTATAGCTCAGCGGTAGAGCACCTGTCTTACACACAGGCGGTCAGGGGTTCAAATCCCTTTGCGCCCATACCTACAATGCGGAGGTAGTTCAATCGGTTAGAGCGCCAGCCTGTCACGCTGGATGTTGCGGGTTCGAGTCCCGTCCTTCGCGTTTCTTTTTTACAAGGCAGAGTCAGTTTTATGGCACATCTTGGAATCACAAAAAAAAAGCCGATGCAAATGGTTATGGAATACTTTGGTATTGCCCTGGGCTGTTTTCTCGGAGCTCTTGCCATCCGCGTGTTTCTATATCCCAACCACTTAATTGATGGTGGCGTAGTCGGTATTTCGCTAATCCTTGGAAGACTGACTAATGACAGCCTTATTTCCGTTTATCTAATTGTTCTCAATATCCCTTTCATTTACCTCGCATACAAATATATTCGTAGAACATTTGTGATCCAAATGTTAATTGCTATCGCTCTGTTCGCCTTTTTTCTGAGCTGGCTCGAAATTCTCCCACCTTTTCATGGCGACTCCCTTGAAATTATTGCAATTGGCGGGGCAATTTTAGGTATTGGAGCAGGACTCATCATTCGCTATGGTGGTTGCACAGATGGAAGTGAAATCCTTGGCATTATTGCAAATAAACGATTTGGCTTTACTGTCGGCCAAGTAGTTCTTGTGTTCAATTTCTTTGTTTTTACCAGCTATGGCCTCATTTTTCTCGATTGGCATATCGCTGTAAAATCCCTTCTTACTTACATTGTAGCATTTAAGATGATTGACCTTGTTATCGTTGGCCTAGATGAAATCAAAAGCGTGACTGTAATCTCTTCCAAATCAAAAGAACTCGGTGAAGCCATCTTAGAAGAGCTCGGCCTTGGCCTTACAATTACAAGCGGCCGTGGCGGCTACACAGGAGAAGAACGCAACATCCTGAATATTATCGTTGAACGGCTAGACTTAGCTGACCTTAAAGACCTTATCCTCAAAATAGACACCTCTGCCTTCATCTCAATCAGCAATATCTATGAAGTTGTCTACAGTCACAAGTCTCACAGAAAACCTTTCAGGACTCGGCGCAAACCAAAAGTCATATCTTAACTCATTAATTTTTTGCGAGCTCCACACATTAAATTATTGTCTATTGGTTTCTGCAAGAACATAATTCTCACTCAAAGGAAAATGTTATGGCAATTCAGCCTCTTCCGCCGCTACCTTTAGTACGTCAAAATGGTGTAATACTACCACAGTTACTTCCATCCCCCCAATTAAATCCAGATTTTTTTATTGCTCATGTCCATATCGATAAAAAGCAATCTGGCTAGCCCGAATTTTTCACAAAGGATCTGAAACCAAAAGCGTGACTGTAATTTCCTCTAAATCAAAAGAACTCTGTGCAGCAATCCTCGAAGAGCTTGGTCTTACAATCACAAGGGACCGAGGCGGCTATAAAGGCGAAGAACGCAACATCCTAAATATTATCGTTAAAAGACTAGACTTAACTGACCTTAAAGACCTTATCCCTTAAATTGACACCTCTGCCTTCATCTCAATCATAAAATTTAAATAGGCTCTAACTTATTAAGAACGAATCTTGCAAGTAACTTTTTGTTCGTATATATCCCATCCTAAATTATTACTATTTCAAATTATTCTCCATTCGTTATAACCATAATATAACTCATAGGAAAAGGAGAAAATTATGGAAATTCCACCACATTTCCCGGCTGGAAACGATCACCAGGCAGAATTTGATGATATTCCACCACCTCCGGCAGGACCGCCAGTTTTAGCACGCCAAAATGCAGTTATACTCCCATTCCGAATTCCAAGCGCCTTATTAGATTCAAGTTTTTTTAGAGAACATGTCCACTTCGATAAAAAGCAATCTGGCTAGCTCTCTCTAAATTCATTTTTTATATCTGACTAAGATCTTGAAACATTGGCTCTAACTTTTTTATATTTAACTTTCGTTATGTATAGCCCTTTTAATTTGCTTCGATTGGTTTATCTGTCGGATACATCTTTTTCTTTGGAGCTATCTGCATCGGATCTGTAAAAACAGAGTCCTACTTCGATAACACTAACGCTTCTGCAAAAGAATAATGTCTCCTCTGCTAAAGCTACCAATTCAAAATTAAAGAACTATAAACTGTCTATAGCTTAAAAATTAATTGCAAAGATTCATAATACCGTGATAGCATCTCTCAAAAATTGAATAATTAGTAAATCTAAACCAGATCTTTTATGACACCTACCTGAGAGTTAACTAATGATAGGATTTGAAAAACCAACTTACACTTTAGGCGCTGGGAAACTACCATGCAAGATATTCGAAGAAAATATCTGCGGCTTTTTGGACCAGAAAAGCGTAAAATCCTTGTCAATGACTTCAAGAGATTGGAGATATCTATTATTTGTTCCTCTACTATTTAACGAATTTAAAAAAAGCTCTGGACTTGCCACGAAATTTCTATCCATGCCAATGAAGAGGCCGACCTCTTATATATTTACAGATTCTACATCGATAAGAGGGGGCGGCACATTTACTCCATTTAGAGATTCTGTCTTCACTAGACCCTCTATTATGCGTACCTATTATCCCGAATTAGGAAGAGTCTTGACATCTGCTGATATTGGAAGCCGCATTATACGAACGCGTCCAGATCTGCGTGGAGATTGGAGCTATATTCCAGATGAAGCTAGCGTCAGTAAACTTGAAAGTGCTTTACTTATTGGAATAGATGCTGAAGGAAATTTATTAAAAGAACGTAATTTCCTTGGATCTATCACCGTTCATAAAATTGGTATTGAAAATGATGGCTATTGGATAACAGTAAGTGAATTTGAGACTTATATGAGCAGCCCTTTTGCGAAATCAACCTTATGGGAAAAAGATAAAAAGCTACCCCAAAAGATTTGGAGCCATACAACTCCCCCCACATTACCTAAACCTAAAATGAGTACAAGCAAGCCTATTCCTAAACAATGGGTTGACCATTCGTTTTATCCACCCCTTTTAGATGAAAGTAGTAAATCAGAATTTGATACCCCAGATTTCACTTCAAATGATCCCCATGCAATCTTAGGTCTTGATAAGAGCGAGATGGATCAAACTGTTATCAGAAACAGATACAGAAAATTAGCTAGGGCTTACCACCCTGATAAAGGGGTGAAAGAAAAGTTTTTTTTCCAAAAAATTTCTGCAGCATACGACATGTTAAAAGTAGATAGCTCATTTGTTTTAGATCCAGAAGAGACTTCAATCGGAAACGCAGACAAAGTCGTATTGTACTGGCAAGAAGTGTTCTTAGACAAGTCCGCTTCAGGAAAAGTCGCTTTATCATTAAAACAAATTCAAGCCCATCTACCTTTGCTTCTAGATTTTCTAACACAAATCAATACAATTACTCTCCCTCTTGAAGATAAGCTGATAGAAGCACATTTTATTCGAACTAAAGAAAAAGCAGAGTGCCTTCTTTCTTACTACCAAACCAAACAAAATGCGCTCTCTCTTATATTGCCCGATGTATCCGCCACTGATGAAGAAAAGGAAAAGTTTATTGAGGATACTTTAAAAGCACTTGAAGAAGCTACCCAAAGTTTAATTACCGCCCCTTGGAATTCTTTCAACCTTATTTTATTCTCAGATGCTCAGAAAACAATTCTGGATAAGTATTTATCTCTAAAAAGGTCTCACCTTGAATTATTTGCCGGAAGAAACAGAACGGCATTAGTATCAGAAGGGTTACAATTCTTCCTAAGAATGAGCTCTACAGAGCGCAGGGTGAATAAAAAAGCTCCAAAACGGGATGCAGATTTTGCTAAAAAGGTAAATGCATTAAACCCAAAACCACCCGTATCAACCCCATCCTCACCACCTACATCAGGTGGCGCTGGCCAGTCATCCGGAAGTAGTCCCCCATCCGTTACACTTGGTTTTTGTAAAGTAGAAAAAGAGGTCTATGGATTGGAAGAAGAGCTTGCAGCCTTGAAAGCAAATATCGCTAAAAATTTAAACTTTTTTAAGGAACTCGTATGACAGCAGCCACCACTATTCAACACACGATTCATGATTTTATCTATAAAGAAATAAGACCTGATTGGCAACCACCCATTCGACTCAATTGGAAATTACACACATATACCATTTCTCCTTATGCACTTGATGCAGCTATTCTTTGGCGCGTAGAGCATGTCATCGATTTTTTTATAGAAATTTTCAAAGGAAGACCTGAACTCAATTTTGCCACATCAGGAAAGAAACTTACGCCTCTTCATATTGCAGTGATGACAGATGACTTTGAAAGCGCTAGAAAATTAGTTACTAATGGGGCAGAAGTCAATATGCGAGATAAGCAAGGCTGGACTCCCCTTCATCATGCAGCGCTTAAGGGCAATGCTGCGATGCAAGAGTTTTTGCTTTCAATGGGTGCAGATCCAGAAATTCGCACTTTAGATGGTGGCACTTATGCTAATATCTTAAAGCTAGCTAGTCCCCTTTCTGAAAATCCAGATGCTGCAATTAGCTTACTTCATAAAATGCCAAGTGAAGAGCTTGCTCCGCTGACCCAAAGAGAATTTAAGGAGCTTACTTCGGCTGTTTACATCGATGAACATGTCATAGGAAGTAAAAAAATGTGGGCTTTCTGGTTAAATCACAAGCCCCTTCGAAATGAACTCGTATTTGCGTCAGAATTTAAAGAAAGTTATTTAGAGTGGATCAAAACCCCCACATTACATCTATTAGATAGGATGGGTGTAATCCCAGGTCAGCTTGGTTTGTTTGCAACTCGGCATTTTAAACCAAAAGAGCTGCTAACCGAATATAAAGGCGCTCCCTATAATGGAAGCCTTAATGAGTATGTTTGTAAAGACACTGACTGTAAGGATCTTAGAAACGAAGCCGCTCAAATTAATGATGGATTTATCAACACTGTAGCAATTCCCCTTCACCACACCCTCGGCCTCCCTTCTCGTCTTGTATTTGCAGCAGCAGATACAATTGAAGCTGGAGATCAATTTTGCTGGAATTACGGGCGTCATTCCGTAAAATATGGCCCTTATATTGAGCTCAGGCCAAAGGCCGTAAGGGACTTTATTAAAAAAGAAAGCGATAATACGAGGACTCTTATAAGCTTACTTGCAATTATTGGAAGTTCAGGCGAGCTTACCTTTGAAGATTTTGTGCGAGGAGAAAAATTTCGCTACATTCTTTCAACACCTTCTGTCCTCTTCGCTATCGCCCTTGAAGGTGATATTCCCCTAAGTAAACTCAAAGAACTTCATAGAGCGGCCTATATGATGGATTGTATTTCCGACTCAGCTCCAGAAAATATTAAAAATATGCCTGAAATAATTAAAAGGTCCCTAGAGATTAAGACGACATCACTTAAAGATTTTCCTCATTCTCAAGAAACTTATTTTAAACGCATAACAACCCTATCAAGAATAATGGGAATTGCATATGTCCTTCAAATTGTAGACCATGTTAACAAAACACTCACAAGAATCTTTGACATTGAAAAATGTCTTTCCCCGGAAGATGACAAGATATTTGCAACAACACTAAATAAGAGTTTTGATGCACACATTGATAAAGTTTTGACATTACTTAAAAGTAAGGAGTAAATTGGTACATTACTCTGCAAGAAGTCTAGAAAGGTGCTGTCCGTAAGAGCTTTTTATTTGGAGATCGGCAAGCAGTTTTAGCTGTTCTTTATTGATGTATCCATGGTTGTAGGCAATTTCTTCAATGCAGGCAATTTTAATATTGTGGGTCTCTTGGATGATCTGCACATAGCTGGAAGCTTTATGAAGGTCTTCAAAGGTTCCTGAATCAAACCATGCTGAGCCTCTACCAAGTTTAATCACGTTGAGGTCGCCTTTTTTTAGGTAAGCATTATTCACATCGGTAATTTCCAGCTCCCCTCTATGCGAGGGTTTTAAATTATGACAAATTTCCATTACTTGGGAATCGTAGAAATAAAGTCCTGTAACGGCAAAGTTTGAAGGGGGGTGCTTGGGTTTTTCTAAAATTTGTATGGGCTTTTCATTTTCATCAAACGCAATAACACCGTATCTTTCTGGCCTATTTACTTCATACGCAAATACAGTCGCACCTGGATGAGGAACACTCATTTTATGCAAAGTTTTTTCTAAAGTTTCCGCATAAAAAATATTATCCCCTAATACAAGAGCAACATGATCACTACCTACAAAACCTTCTGCCACAAGAAGTGCATGTGCAATTCCTTGAGGCTCTTCTTGAACGCCATAAGATATATTCATTCCGAGATGCTTACCATCTTCAAAGAGGCGCTGAAATCTGTGTAAATCTTGTGAAGTCGAGACAATCATTACGTCACGAATTCCCGCCATCATCAAAATAGAAAGCGGATAATAAATCATTGGCTTATCATACACAGGCAAAAGCTGCTTGCTCGTCACAAATGTAAGGGGAAAAAGCCTTGTACCAAGCCCTCCCGACAATATCACACCTTTTATTTTTTTAGCTTTCACAAGATCCCCAACGTTATACTGCTCATCAGTGCAGTTTGCTTATCTAAGATCGCCTAAATTCAAATATTATTCAAGCAAACTTAGCTTTTTCTCCGCGCTCTCTGCGCCTCAAATGCGCAATAGCGCCTCTGCGCTGATGAATTTTGACAATTTGCGTGCAACTTACAGATCTAATTATCAAAAAAACCTAAAGCCCTAGCCTGCGATCTTTGAGGTTAAATTTTTAGTTTAATTAGCTTGATTTAGAGGACGAAGTCGCAACCTTCTGCAATTAATGTATCTATAAATGTGATAGGATACTTGCCCGATAAGAACCGCTCGTTTTCTAGCATGTACTGGTGGAATGGGATGGTTGTTTTAATACCACCGATGTGAAATTCACGGAGAGCGCGCTTAGATCTTGCGATGACCTCTTCTCGATTAGCGCCTTTAACAATCAGTTTAGCAATCATAGAATCATAATAGGGCGGGATATGATAACCAGGGTAGCAAGCTGAATCTATTCGCACATGAGGTCCGCCGCTCGGAATATAATACTCTAACTTTCCAGGAGATGGCATAAAACCGTTTTGAGGATCTTCGGCGTTCACACGAAATTGGATAACATGGCCATTAAATTTAATATCATCTTGTTTTAATGTGAGTTTTTCACCCATTGCCATCTTTATCTGCTCTTTTACTAGGTCAATTCCGGTAATCTCTTCAGTAACAGTATGTTCTACTTGAATACGGGTATTGACTTCCATGAAGTAAAATTTTCCTTCATTATCTAGAAGAAACTCAACTGTCCCAACTGTGTGATAACCAGCAGCCTTTACAATACGGACTGCAGCCTCTCCCATTTTTTTTCGCATGCTAGTTGTTAACATGGGGCTTGGACTCTCTTCAATCAGTTTTTGACGTCTTCTCTGGATGGAACAGTCTCTTTCGCCGAGGTGGACGTAATTTCCATATTTGTCTCCCAATATCTGAATTTCGATATGGCGAGGATCTACAATCATTTTCTCAAGATAGAGCCCACCATTTCCGAATGCATTAAGGGCTTCCGTGTGAGCTTGTTCAAACATCCGTATAAACTCATCTTCAGAGTGTGCTATTCGAATTCCTTTACCACCACCACCGGCTGTTGCTTTGATAAAGATCGGATAGCCAATTTTTTTTGCTTCTTTTAAACCTTCTTCTACTGTGGCCACAATTCCATTAGATCCTGGAATTACGGGACATTTCACCTTTTTAGCAATCTCTTTTGCTTTTGCCTTATCACCTAGAAGTGCAATGGCTTCAGCACTAGGTCCGATAAAAACGATATCGCAATTTTTACAAATGCCTGCAAATTTAGCATTTTCACTCAAAAATCCATATCCGGGATGAATTGCGTCAGCCCCAGTGATTTCACAGGCAGCTAATATACTCGGAACTTTTAAGTAGGATTGATTGGATTGAGCAGGTCCTATACAAACAGCCTCATCGGCATGAAGAACATGCAAGGCTTCTCGGTCAGCTTCTGAATAAACTGCAACTGCCTCTAGTCCAAGATCATGGCAACATCTTATGATTCGGACTGCTATTTCTCCGCGATTAGCAATGAGTATTTTTTTCATTATTCTATCACAAATAGGGGCTGTCCGTATTCTAATGGATGGCCGTTTTCCACAAAGATTTTTATCAACTTTCCTTTCTTGGTGCTTTTGATCTCATTCATGACTTTCATAGCTTCTATGATGCATAAAACTTGGCCAACTTCTATAAAATCACCCTCTTTAACAAAGGGGGGATCGGTTGGCTTTCCCGCCCTATAAAACATTCCTACCATGGGTGACTTAATGAAATTTTTCGGATCATGCTCTTCTTCCGTAGCATTTTGTTTTGCGGAACTCTCCACAGGTGAGTGAATTACAGACGGAGGATCCCTTCTAGGTGGATGAATAGGCTCCATCTGAGGAGAGGAACCGCTCTTCTCCAGCGAGATTTCCATCCCCTTATCTTTTATGGTAAGCTTATTCAACCCCGATTTCTCTAGAAGTTGCATCAACTCTTTAATTTGCTTTATATCCATCTACACTCTCTGTACATATTCATCCGTTTTAGTGTCGACCTTAATAATATCGCCACTTTCAATAAACATGGGCACTTCGATTTTAGCTCCTGTCTCCAAAATGGCAAGCCTATTTGAGGCTGACATTACATTGGACGCATCAAGATCCTCTGTCTTTACTATCATTAGCTCTAAAAACTGCGGTAAGTCAACTGAGAAAACTGTATCCCCATATAAAAATGCCTTAACGCCCACAGCCTCTTTTAGATAGTTTACTTTATCACCAATAACTTCATTCGGCACAAGAATTTGTTCTAATGTATCGATATCTAAAAAAAGGTGTTGATTTCCTTCTAAGTACAAATATTCTAGTCTCTTTTCGTTTAATTTGACTTCGTCAATAGATTGGTCTGTTTTGAAGTTTTTTTCTAAAACTTCCTCAGTCATTAGATTTTTCAGCTTAGTCTTGATAAATGGCAACCCTTTAGCCACAGTTACTTTTACAGAAGACTCTACTCTGTAGATCTTTCCGTCTAAAGATATGGTCATTCCAGGTGTAATTTGGTTACTTGTTGTCATACTTTCCTAAAACCTCTGTTAATTCATTAATTGTTTCTATTTCGTGATCAACATCAGGGTGATTTTTAGGCTCAAACTCCCCTCTTCCCTGACGAATATGTATAGTAATTCCACCTATTTTTTTTGCGCCCGTTAAATCATTTGCAATTCGGTCACCCACTACAAGAAACGGGCCAAACCTCTCTTTTAAAGCGATATAGGCTTTTTCCTTTTCTCCCCATTCAGAGACTATAATCTCTTCAAAAAGAGCTCTATCAATACCGTAAAGATCAATTTTTTCATTTTGAACTTTAGATATACCTCCCGTCACAATTGCTAGATTGTGAGACTGCTTCCATTCTTTCAATAAGTTATTTAATTGCAAGTCTTGTGAAACTTTCATTTTCCCCAAGCTTCCTTCTAGAGCTTTTTTACCAGCAGTTATTTGATCGTCATTCCCATTCTTTAAGAGCGCAAACGTTTCTAAAACTTCTTTGCTTCGAATAGCGCTTTTGTTAATAGTAAATAGAGTTTCCAATCCTTCTTGATAGGCGACCTCTAACCCCTCATCAATCATTTTCTTAAGGGCCTCTTCGAGTTTTCTTGGCGTAATTTCTCTAGATGTCGGTATCAGCGTATCGTCTAAATCGAAAATGAGCAGCATTCTGGGCCTACCTTTCCAAGAATTTTTATCAATGCATTCGCTATTTTTTCAGAATCATGCCTAATTAAATTTCTCCTCATTAAATCATTTCCTTCTTCTTTTTGCAAGCCACCAAGCATTGGTATTGCAATCACTCTTGGGTCATCCATATCATTTTTAACAAGCTCCCCTTCCTCACGATATACTTCAATTAATTCTATCGGGGGTTGTTCGTTATTTACTAAAATATAATCAAACACATCGGCGCCGATAAATTTTGATATCTCTTTAACGTAGTCACTCACCATGAAGTTTGTCGTCTGTCCTTTTCTGTTCATTAAATTGCAGACAAATACTTTTATTGCTTTAGATTGAAGCACAGCTTCTGCAACACCCTCCACAAGTAGATTTGCGATTAAAGATGTATGCAATCCTCCTGGACCAATCACAATTACATCTGCATTCATTATTGCATCGATTGCATGTGGATTTGCAGTAGGATGGGGCTCTAAATAGATACTTTTATACCCTTTATCAATTTCCTGAGAAAGATAGATTTCCTTTTCTCCCTCAAGAACTGTTCTATTCTTAAGAACCATTTTGAGATGAACTTGTTGGGTTGTTACAGGAAGAACTCTCCCGCGAATATTTAAAATTTTTCCAACTTCCTCTACAGCTCTTTCAAAACTTCCCGTGACCTTTTCTAGTGCTGAAAGAAAAAGATTTCCAAAATTATGACCCCTCAGTCCACCACTCTCAAATCGATAATTCATAAGACTTCTCATTAATCTCGATGAATTTGATAGGGCAACTATACACTGTCTTGCATCACCCGCTGGAAGAACTCCGAGCTCATCTCTAAGAATTCCGGTACTTCCCCCATCATCAGCCATCGATACAATTGCGCTAATATCTAAGTCACAAAAATGCTTAAGCCCCCTAAGAACTACAAAATTGCCGGTTCCGCCACCAATCGTACAAACTTTTTTCAACTCACTAACCCCTTAATATTACTATACTTGCTGTAAGCATCTTTTAAGTCGGGTTGTTTAAATAGATGGGTCCCAGTTACAAGTCTATTCGCGCCTGCACTAATTGAATCTTTTGCTGTTTCATAGTTAATACCGCCATCTACCTGAATATCTACGGATATTCCAAGTTTATTTGCCGTATCTCGAAGAAACTTCACTTTTTCCAGCATTTCCGGCATAAAAGCCTGGCCACCAAACCCCGGATCAACAGTCATAATCAATAATGTGTCTACTTTATCCATGTACTTCAAGAGAAAATTTTCGGAGGTCTCTGGCTTTATCGCAAGACCTGGCTTTTTTCCACATTTTCGAATGTAATCAATTGTATGTTCTATTTCCTCAGTAGCCTCAAAATGAAATGTAAGCATATCAGCGCCAGATTCTATAAAGGGCTCAATAAAAGCATCTGGATTATAAACCATTAAATGAACATCCAAAATCATTTTTGGAACAGCTTTTCGAATGGCCTTAACAAGATCAGGTCCCATAGTTAAATTAGGAACAAAAAGGCCATCCATTACATCAAGGTGTAACATCTCTACACCCGCATCAAAACATCTTTTAGCCTCATCACCCATGCATGCCCAGTTGGCAGCAATCATGGAGGGCTCTATCACAACAGGTTTTTTCATAGTACCCAATATTATACCTTATTTATTGTTTGGTAAAAATGATTTCTTTCTTGAGGTGAGTCTGAAAATAATACAAATCCCAAAACTTTCGTCTCATTTACCGTTAGCTGGAGTTGAAGAAGACGAAAAGAGGGAATATTTAGCGCAAGTACAGCGTCTAAAACTCCGCTTCTTTCCTTTAAACAAATATAGTACCTTCCATCTTCCTCGCTATCTAGGATATCTTGATCAGATGCAAGGAGTCTACAAAAAACTAGATAAAATTCATGGAAACACTCCACAGGAAGCGATGTTCGAAGTTCAATTGGATACAAGGCATGAAAAAAATTGCTTAAATGATGCTCATGAAGTGGCCCTGCATGGGTAAAATTTTCTTGAAACTGCAGAAAAATTTCCATCTGCCTTGAAATCATTCCCCCATTATAATCACGCAATGGGCCAAGATGTTTTTCTAACCATGCTACAATTGCTTGTCTTGCCTTATAAAGATCTACAACAAAGTCATCACGCAAAAAACCATTTTTTTTCAAAGATAGTATAATTTGAGAGGCTTCTTTTGAAACTGACTTTCGAATCAGCCCCGCTCCTCTTACCTTTTCAAACTGAAAATCAAAATTTTCTTTCACAAGAATATCTTTTATGCTCGGCCCTTCTAGAATAAGGGGCCTTACAATGATTAATGTAAATATCAAGTCTTCCGAGGTCTGCTCATTAAACATGATTACAATTTGAGGTAAATCATCTGCCCTTGTGACCTGAGAGCTTAATGTAACCATATACTTCATCACTTCTTCTTCGTTTCTAGGCATAAACACAGGAAGAACTAGACTCTCAATAGACTGTTTGACTTGTTCTTTCAATTCTTTTTTTAAAAGGGCAATTTCTTCAAATGTAAAAGAATCTTCAACTTCAACTTCGAGGTAAAATACGAGAGTTTTTTCCTCTTTTTTAACAAAATATGAGCCATCTATAACACTTGCTTCAGGACAATACTTCCTAATTGCTCTAAGCAATTGCCTATCTTCTAAAACCTCGTTTTCTTTTAAAAAATTCATTCCCACAGAGCACCCAAGTATTAACTTTTCTCCAAACGGGGTTGAAATCGCATGCGGCATAAGCTTTAGGAAAAAATGTCTTTTATCAGGCGCATCTTCTAATCCATCAAGCAATTTTTGTGAAATCAAATAGCAATTACAAATAATGCGTGAAAGCGCCTGACTGGACCTTCCTTCTTTAACCTCTTCAGAAACTGCAGCAAAAAACTTATGCATCCAAGAAAAAATATCGTAATCAAAAAAAATTGAAAATCTCAACACTCTATCTCTCAGAGCTTCTCTTACAAACGCTTCTTTTTCCATCAGAAAAAGACCCTTCAATTCCATCAGTTTTTTAGCGTGATAAGCAGATTTAATTCCGAGTTTAATTTCATCTTCCATCAATGTAAAATTTTCATAGATGATCTCCATTTCTTCAAAAGTAGTAGCTGAGATTACAGCTTCACATGCTACTTGCCCCTCTTCTCTTGTAAAATTGAATTTCGAAATGCAAAGGGCTTTACCAGGAAGAAGCCAATTTGTAGAAAGATCTATAAAAAAACTCAAAATATCTTTTCTATAAGCTGCCTCTAACTGGATTACAATATTATCATCTTCATTTTTTAATGAAATTAACGGCAATACCTTTAACAAACTAATCCCCCTATATAAGTTCCAGCTCCCTCTTTTTCAAAAGACCCTACAAATAATGGTATATTATTTTTTAATGCTAACTTAAGCGCCCTTGGATGGATAACTTTTCTTTCCGATTTTTCAATGATTGCTAAAGCTTCTTGATATGTTAATGTTTTCAGATGCTCGGCGTTAGGATCTTTTTTGGGATCACTTGTATAGATCCCTGTAACATCTTTATAGAATTCAACTGTATCCGCTTTTAACGCAACTGCTAAGGCAACTGCTGTAGTGTCAGAACCACCTCTTCCAAGTGTTGTAACTTCACCAAGCCTACTGACTCCTTGGAAACCTGCAACAATCACAATTTTTTTGGAAATTAAGTGAGGAATAATTCTTCCCGGCTTTACATTTAAAATTCTAGCATCTGTATGCCTTGTACATGTGATAATTCCTGCCTGACTTCCGGTAAAACTAATTGCTTCAAACCCCTTTTGAAAAAGAACCATCGCAAGTAAAGCCATGCTGATTCTCTCCCCAACAGATATGAGCATATCTTGCTCTCGCTTAGGAGGTTGTGACATAATCTGATTAGACAAAGCTAAAAGATCATCGGTCATTTTACCCATTGCGCTTACAACAACTGCGACACGATCAAATTTTTTTTTTCGCTCGATAATAATATCAGCAACTTTTTGAAATTGAGCTAAATCCCTGAGAGAAGCGCCGCCAAATTTTAAAATAAGTGTTTTCATACCACAAATTATTCTATCAGAAATACCTTTAGAGTTGCTTTTATTTTTTAAACTTTGATACACTCTTTGGATTATCAAGCTAAGTAGGAGAAACCTTTAACATGTCGAAGCAACAAACACAAAAATGGGCAGACGAAGATAGCAAGATCATTGGAGATCAAGAATTTGATCCAAAAGATAAACTTGCTTTTGTAAATCTACTCGATCACCGGGATAAGCAGAGTGGCCAAGGGTCACTTACATCACTTCTTCCTGGTCAAATTCTAACCGGAACAATTGTCGAAATCACAAAAGATTTTGTTGTAGTCGATGTTGGATTAAAATCTGAAGGGCTAATCCCCATTTCAGAATTTGGCGAAGTCAGCGAAATTATCCTTGGAAATGATGTCGAAGTCTATTTAGACGAGACTGAATCCGCAATGGGCCAGATCACACTTTCTAGAGAAAAAGCAAGAAGACAAAGACAGTGGGAACACATTCTTGATCACCATAAAGAGGGATCGATTGTAAAAGGAACTGTAATTAGAAAGGTTAAGGGCGGTCTAATTGTTGATATAGACGGAATGGACGCTTTCTTACCAGGTTCACAAATTGACAATAAGAGAATCAAAAGCATTGATGACTACCTCGGAAAAACATTTGACGTTAAGATACTTAAGATTAACATCGAAAGAAAGAACATTGTTGTTTCCAGAAGAGAGCTCCTCGAAGAAGAGCGCGTTTACCGCAAAGCTGAAATGCTTGAAGATATCAAAGCTGGCGATGTTAAGACAGGCGTTGTAAAAAACATCACTGATTTCGGAGTTTTCCTTGATCTTGATGGTATTGATGGCCTTCTTCACATTACAGATATGACATGGAAAAGAATTAAGCACCCAAGCGAACTTGTTGGACTTGGTGACGAACTTGAAGTAATGATTCTTCATGTCGACAAAGAAAAAGGAAGAGTTGCTCTTGGATTGAAACAAAAAGATTCAAATCCTTGGGACGCTATCGAAAGAAAATACCCGCCTGGCACAAAAGTGCGTGGAAAAATTGTTAACCTAGTATCATACGGCGCATTTATTGAAATTGAGCCAGGTATCGAAGGATTGATCCACGTTTCTGAAATGTCATGGGTAAAAAATGTGACAGATCCAAGCCAAATCGTTAATAAAGGCGATGAAGTAGAAGCTATTGTTCTATCTGTACAGAAAGATGAAGGAAAGATCTCTTTAGGCATTAAGCAAATGGAGAGAAATCCTTGGGAAGATGTCGAAGGCAAATACCCTCCCGGCAAAAAGGTTTCTGTAGAGATCCGCAACCTTACTAACTACGGCGCTTTTGTTGAATTAGAGCCTGGTGTTGATGGTCTTATCCATATTTCTGATATTAGCTGGATTAAGAAAATTTCTCATCCATCAGAAGTCTTGAAAAAAGGTGATCATGTAGATGCTGTTATATTATCAGTTGACAAAGAGAGTAAAAAAATCACTCTTGGCGTAAAACAACTTACTGATAATCCATGGGACACTATTGAAAAGACAATGCCTGTAGGTTCTGCTGTAAAAGGAATTGTAACAAAAATAGCTGCTTTTGGAGCATTTATCGAACTTGACAACGGCATTGAAGGGCTTGTTCATGTGACTGAGCTTTCTGATCAAGCATTTGGAAAAGTTGAAGATATCGTTCCTGTTGGATCAGAAGTACAAGCAAAAGTTCTTAAAATTGATAGAGAATTAAAAAGAGTTTCTCTCTCAATTAAAGAATTTCTTGTAGACCCTAACAGCCGTGATGATATCGTAGTTGGCTCATATGATGAGAGTAACGATGATAGCGAGACAAAAGAAAAGAAAGCAAAGAAGAAAACGGCTAAATAAATAGATAAGCATTTGGCAGGGTAAAAATACCCTGCCAAAAAACATTTATGACAAAGTTCAATCCCTGATTGGGGTTTTAAGTTTTTCTGGAGAGACGATGAATAAAGATCTACTTGCAATTTTTGAGTACCTAGAAAGGGAAAAAGGAATTAAGCGTGATACGATCGTGAAAGCAATTGAAGAAGCTCTTATTATTGCAGCAAGAAAAGGGCAACAGGGAATGAACAACGTTCAAATTACTGTTAATCCTAAGACTGCTGAAATTTCTGCTATAGCTGAAAAAGAGATCGTCGAAAAGGTGGAATATCCGTCTGAAGAGATTTCTCTTGAAGCAGCCAGGGAAATGGATCCTAATTGTCAACCAGGTGATTGGATTGATGTTGAAGTTTCAATTGCAGACTTTGGTCGCATTGCAGCTCAAGTGACAAGACAACTTATATCACAAAAATTTCGAAATGCAGAAAGAGATGTTATCTATCAAGAATACAGAGGCCGAATCGGTGAAATGATTTCAGGAACTGTTTCACGAGTTGGTAAACAGCACACTTTAATCATCAATTTAGGTAAAATCGAAGCGGTACTACCTGGTAGATATTATCCTAAAACTGAAAAATATCATATTGGCGATAAAGTTTTAGCTCTTCTATATGATGTTCAAGATACTGATAACGGTGGCGCTGAAGTGATTTTATCAAGATCTCATCCTGAATTTGTTACTTCTCTTTTTATGCAAGAAGTGCCTGAGTTGCATGATGGTGTCATTATTATTAATAAAATTGTTAGAGATGCAGGTTTCCGAACTAAAATGGCCGTATCATCAACTGATTCAAAAATAGATCCAGTTGGCGCGTGCGTTGGTGTTCGTGGAACAAGGGTAAAAAATGTCATTCGTGAATTAAATAATGAGAAAATTGATGTAATTCCTTTTTCTGAGGACCCTTTTGTCTTATTAAAAAATGCTTTCTCACCGGTAGAGATTAAAAAAGCCGATTATGATGAGGAACAGAACACAATCACTCTTATTATTAATGACGAAGACTATCCTGCTATTTTAGGAAAAAAAGGCACAAATGTTCGCCTTACTTCTGAACTAATTGGATTAAAAGTTGAAGTGCATAAAATGACTGAGCATCAAAAAGAGCTTACTCACATTAGAAGACAATTGAGTCTTTCAGATGACCCACTTCTAGATGAATCCATACACAAAATTGAAAATATCAACCAACTTGTTGTTGATAGCATCATAGCCGCAGGTTTAGATACTCCGAGAAAACTACTTCATGTATCTCCACAGGAACTTGCAAAATTAACAGACATAAGCCTACAAATGGCAGATGACCTTTTAGAGCATGTGAAAAAAGGCATTTTAAGCAATAAAACTTAAGGTATATTACGATTGGCGAAAAATCTAAAACTCAATATTAAGAATACGCAACTTGCAGATATTCTTAAGAAAAATAAGCTAAAGAAAGAAGTCGAAGAAAAAAAAGTAGAAGATAAAAAGAAAGCTCTTTCAGCGCCTCCAACACCAGCTGCTTCTCCTGCTTCGGATAAGCCAGCCCAATTTGGAAAGGCACGAAGGGCGCCCTTATCTAGCACACCTACGCCAACAGAAACTCCCCTAGCTATTGAGGAAGTTGTAGCAGCTCCAATTCAAACACCAAAAGCTCCTGAGCCAATTATTGAGACACCCATCAAAAGTGCCCCTATAGTTAAAGATGAGAAGCCTGTGGTAGCAGCAACTTCTACGCCTGCAGCTGAAGATGATAAAGGACTAGAAAAGAAAAAAGCCAAAGAACCTGAAATCGAAGATATAAAGCCTAAAAAGGCATTTGTACCTGGAGCAAGGAAACAGGCGTTTAGCAGAGTATTTGATGCTAGAGACAAAACTGGTTTGCGTTCAGGTGACGATGATTCTTGGCGCAGAAAAAGAGCATCTAAGTATAAAGACAGATCTCAAGACGAGCCTGTTCAAAGACCAAAAGAGCTTTCTGTTCAAATTCCAATTAGTGTTAAAGATCTTGCTGCTATGATGAAACTTAAAGCTTCTGAAGTTGTGCAAAAATTATTTCTACAAGGGCTTTCTGTCACAATTAATGATATTCTTGATGATTCAACTACTGTTGAGCTGATTGGACATGATTTTGGTTGTGCAATCAAAATTGATACTTCAGTAGAAGATCGTATGCAAGTTACAGGAAAATCAATTGATCAAGAAATTAGCGAATCTTCTCCTGAAAAATTAGTAACAAGACCCCCTGTAGTTACAGTAATGGGTCATGTTGACCACGGAAAAACTAGTATTATTGACTTCTTTAGAAGAAGTAATTTAGCGGCTGGAGAAGCAGGCGCTATTACGCAACATATTGGCGCATTCCAGGTAAAAACTAAGCACGGAAGCTTTACAGTTCTTGACACTCCTGGCCACGAAGCATTCAGTGCAATTCGTCAGAGAGGGGCAAATGTTACTGATATTGTGCTAATTGTCATTGCTGGCGATGAGGGAATTATGCCTCAAACTGACGAAGGAATTCAAAAAGCTAAAGAGGCGAATGTACCTATCATTGTTGCGATTAATAAGATGGACAAGCCTGGATTTAATACCGATAACATTTTTAGAGAACTTGCTGATCGCGATCTGCTTCCTGAAGCATGGGGCGGAAATGTCATCACAGTAAACTGTTCTGCAAAGACGGGCGAGGGAATCGACAAACTCGGCGAAATGATTGCAATTCAATCAGATATATTAGAACTTAAGGCAGACCCAACGATAAGAGCTAGAGGCGCTGTTCTTGAATCTGAATTGCATAGAGGTCTTGGACCTACTGCAACGCTTCTTGTTCAAAACGGAACATTACGTGTTGGTGATGCGGTTATATTTGAATACGAATACGGAAAAATCAAAACGATGCAAGATGAACATGGAGTCAATCTGGAAACAGCTCCTCCTTCAACTCCAGTCAGAGTGACTGGTTTATCAGGTGTTCCATTTGCAGGTAATGATTTTATTGCGCTTGCTAACGAAAAAGAAGCTCGTAAAATTGCTGAGGATAGAAAATCTACTTCTAGAAACCGTACTCTTAGCCAAAGTAAAGGTAAGAGTTTAGAAAGCATGTTCCTACAAAGAGCTATCGAACAAGATCAAAAAGTCTTAAATATTATTCTAAAAGCAGACGTAGGCGGCTCTCTTGAAGCTATTAAGTCAACGCTACTTGCAATTCCGACTAAGAAAGTAAGGCTTAATTTCATATCAACTACTGTTGGTCAAATTTCCGAATCTGATATCGAAAGAGCGGAGACCTCAGGAGCAATCATTTTAGGATTCCATACCAATATTGAAAGACATGCAGAACCATTAATCAAAAAGAAAAAAGTAACTGTTTTACTTCATGATGTGATTTATCATCTAGTAGATGATGTGAAATTAAAAATGCTTGCTCTTCTTGATAAAGTTAGAGAAGAAACAGAAGCTGGCCAGGCAACAGTACTCGCAATTTTCAGATCTTCGCATCTTGGTCTTATTGCTGGTTGCAAAATCGATGATGGTCTAATTAAGCGGTCTAACCATGTAAAAGTATTCCGAAAAGGGGTGCAAGTTTGGGAAGGATCTCTTTCATCTTTGAAGCGTGTTCAGGAAGATGTAAAGGAAGTGAAAAAAGGTTTAGAGTGCGGAATATTATTAAACGGTTTTGGTGATATTCAAGAAGGCGATGTAATCAAAGCTTATGATATCACTTACATAGCACAAGGATTATAAAGGTAATAATGAAGCCACGCCGTATTGAAAAAATTAATTCACTTCTTAAAGAGGTTTTATCAGAAGTAATTCTTCAGGATTTAAAGCATCGCAATATTCCTGAGCTTATTTCCGTGACAAATGTTGATACAAGCAATGATTTAACCTCTGCAAAGGTTTTTATTAGCATGATAGAAACAAATCAGGAAAAGCGTGAGAAGACAATTGCTATGCTTCAAAAAATGGGGCCATACATTGCACTGCTTGCATCAAAGAAAATTACGATTCGGTATTTCCCCGTCCTTACTTTTAAGATCGATGATTCTATTGAGAAATATATGAAAATCGACACAATTCTTAAAAAAATTCATACCGAAGCTGAACCTGCCAATGAATAGAGAAGGGATTTTACTTGTTGACAAACCAAAAGATAAAACTTCTTTTTATCTAGTTCATGTTCTTCGTAAAATTACGGGAATCCAAAAAATTGGCCATGCAGGTACTTTAGATCCTTTAGCAACAGGTGTAATGGTAATGCTGATTGGATCAAATTATACGCGAAAGACTCCCCTTCTAATAAAACATGGCAAAGAATACGAAACTACTGTTTTGCTCGGAAAATCTTCGGATACCTATGATGTTCAAGGCGAAATAAAGGAAGTTTCTGATCGCATACCGACTTTAAGTGAAATTAAGCTGCAGTTAACTCACTTTCAAGGAAAAATTCTCCAAACTCCCCCCATGTTTTCTGCAAAAAAACAAAACGGAAAAAAATTGTATGAGCTTGCAAGAAAGGGAATTGAAGTAGAAAGACCGCCTGTAGAAGTAGAAGTTTCCGTAAAAATACTTTCCTATGAATACCCTTATCTAAAGTTATCAATCACCTGCTCTAGCGGCACTTATGTTCGGAGCATCGCTCATGATCTAGGTACTCTATTAGAAACAGGAGGTCTTGTTTATGACCTTATTCGTACAAAATCGGGACCATTTAACTTAAGTGAATGTACTCCCCTTGAAAATATCAATCCCGAGAACTATGCAACTCTTTTGAAGGCAGCGACTTAATGGCAAATTTATCGTGTGGAATAGTAGGTCTACCTAATGTGGGAAAATCAACTCTCTTTAATGCACTTACAAAACAGATGATTGCTGCAAATAATTTTCCCTTCTGTACAATTGATCCGAATATTGGCATTGTTGATGTTCCCGATCCAAGACTTTCTGAACTTTCAAGAATTTCTAAAGCTCAAAAAATCATTCCTGCTTCCATTTCCTTTGTTGATATTGCCGGACTCGTAAAAGGCGCATCGCAAGGACAAGGGCTTGGCAATCAGTTTCTCACAAATATTCGAGACACCGATTTGATTGTTCATCTCGTTAGATGTTTCGACAATGATGATATCATCCATGTTGAGGGAAAAGTTGATCCTTTATCAGATATCGAAGTCATTAACATAGAATTGATTTTATGCGATCTTGATATGGCTGAAAAAATTAAACAGAAATTAGAAAAAGGTTCAAAAAGCGCAAAAGATCGCCCTCCTGCCATTGACGCTCTTGAAAAAGCTATTAAGCACTTAAATAACAATCTCCCTCTTAGGTCCCTAGAACTCTCTCCTGAAGAAGCTGAAAGTATTAAGCATTTCAATTTTCTTACATCAAAGCCCATTGTATACTGCGCAAATGTTGCAGAAAATGACCTTCCTTCCATGGAAAATGATTATGTAAAAAGAGTTCGCGAGTTTGCTCAAAATGAAAATGCACCGATTGTAACTATCTGCGCAAAACTTGAAGAAGATGTTGCAGGGTTAAGCCCTTCCGAAGAAAAGGAATATCTAGAAAGTTATGGTATTTCCGAAAAAGGTCTTGATTCACTAATTAGAGCTTCATTTAAAACTCTCGGCCTTATTACGTTTTACACTGCTGGTGAAAAAGAAGTTCGTGCCTGGACAGTGCATCGTGGCGCTCTTGCTCCAGAAGCTGCTGGAAAAATTCATACCGACATTCAAAAAGGGTTCATCCGAGCTGAAGTTGTATCTTACAATGATTTTCTTAACTGCAACGGTAGAACCGGAGCAAAAGAAGCAGGTCGTGCCCGCATTGAAGGGAAGACTTATACCGTCCAAGACGATGACATCATCCTCTTTTTCCACAATTAATTCTTCTTGACCCATAAATCCATCCATGAATATTCTAAGACAGAGTTTGAGTTTTCAAGGAGAATTATGAAACGTCCGATTTTTAGCAATGACATAAAAAGATTTTTTCACTCTCATCCGGTTGTAGCCTTACTTGGCCCTCGCCAATGCGGTAAAACCACTCTTGCGAGAATGTATTGCAAAGAGTTCCCTAATTTTCAAAAGGAAAACTATTTTGATTTAGAAAACTCTGCTGATATACAAAGACTTAAGAACCCAATCTTAACTCTTAAACCTTTAAATGGTTTAATTGTAATTGATGAAATTCAAAGGGTTCCTGATTTATTTTCTACTTTAAGAATTTTAGTTGATAGTGATGAACTTGACCAGCAATACTTAATTCTCGGGTCTGCCTCAAAAGAGTTAATTAAACAGTCTTCAGAAAGTTTAGCAGGAAGAATTGCTTATCTTGAAATGACTCCCTTTTCATTAAGTGAGGTTGATAATCAAGAGCGCTTATGGCTTAGAGGCGGATTCCCAAAATCGTATCTAGCAGAAACCGATCAGATTAGCTCGGATTGGCGAGAATTTTTTATTAGAACTTTCTTAGAGCAGGATATCCCAAATCTTGGAATTAAAATTGCCCCAGAAAGTTTAAGACGATTTTGGACAATGCTTTCTCATTACCATGGAAATCTTTTTGCTGCATCAGAGCTGGGAAGATCCTTTGGGGCTTCTGATGTAACCATGCGCAATTATCTTGATATTTTAACCGGCACCTTTATGGTCAGACAATTACAGCCCTGGCATTCGAATATAGGAAAAAGACAAGTAAAAACCCCTAAAATTTATTTTCGTGATAGCGGCTTGCTTCACTCCCTACTAAACCTTAATACGGTAGAAGAGCTTCATTACAATCCTAAAGTTGGAGCTTCTTGGGAGGGATTTGCCCTAGAAGAAATGATCCGTCAAAATTCAGCAAAACCTCATGATTGCTATTTTTGGGCTACTCATGGCGGTGCAGAAATAGATTTATTATTACAACAAAAAAATGGATTAGTCGGCTTTGAATTTAAATATAGCGATGCTCCTTCCCTTACAAAATCGATGAAAATTGCATTAACTGATCTTCAACTTACCCATCTTTATGTCATTTATCCAGGAGATATTGACTATCCGCTATCCGAAAACATTACAGTAAAAAGTCTAAAAAACTTCACCTCAAAATAGCTATTTCTTCTATCGCTATTTTATGATAAACTGAAGAATAGCTAACATTTAATATAAAACTACCAAAGAGGACGTAGAGAAGTTAATAATTTTCTCTTCTTTCTCTCTTGTTCTCTCTTGCTCTCTGCGGTAGTTTTTTTAGAGCAATAAAGGCGTATGGCAGAGAAGTCAGAGAAAGCAACCCCAAAAAAGATTCGAGATGCTAGAAAGAAGGGGCAGGTTGCAAAGTCGCAAGATTTTCCTTCTGCATTTACTTTTATCGTATCCATTACTGCAGCTCTCGCAATGGCCATGCAAATCTATGAATCTATTGCTGGATTTATGGTTATGTCGTTTAAGAATGTAGGAATTGCCTCCGATCTAAATAACCGAATTGGTGGTTTGATGGCAACTGCCATCAAGGTGATTTTTACAACTTCCGTTCCTCTTATGGTTCTTGTTGCAATGACAGGTGTAATCGTAAACTTTTTGATTATCGGCCCGTTATTTTCAATGGAATCAATGAAGCCTGATATCAAGCGAATGAATCCAGTCACCAATATTAAGAACATCTTTAAGGTTAAGACATTTGTAGAGTTACTTAAGTCTGTTTTTAAAATTGCAGGAGCGCTCATTTTAATCTACTCTGTTATAAATGATAGCCTTCCAGATATTATTGCTACTTGCGGCCAATCTGTCATTATCAGTACAATTGTTTTCGCTAAGTTCCTAAAGCAAGTTGTTATAAGGGTTGGGATATTTTTTCTTGTAATTGCAATTTTTGATCTTGTTTTTCAAAAAAAGAACTTTCAAAAAGAAATGAAGATGGAGAAGTACGAAGTAAAGCAAGAATACAAAGACTCCGAGGGTGATCCTCATATTAAGGGAAAGCGAAGACAACTTGCGCAAGAGATTGCTTATCAAGAAGGTCCAGCTTCAGCAAAAAGAGCAAGGACAATTATTACAAATCCTACGCATATTGCTGTAGCTATAGAATATAATGCAGCTGAGGAGCCGGCTCCTAAAGTAGTAACTATGGGGTTAGATATAGTAGCTGAGCAAATCATAAAAGTTGCTCTAGATAATAATATCCCGATTATGCGAAATGTGGATTTAGCACACCTTCTCTACTATAAGTCAAGCGTAGGTGGGTACATACCAGAAGAGACATATGAGACTGTGGCTGAAATACTAAAATGGGTTGCAAAACTCGAAGAACAACAAGCAGAAGAAAGTATACTGGAGCTATTTAAGAAATGAATAAAATCCTTAGCCGACTTACCAATATGCTTGGCGGCTCAAAAATGCTCAATGCAATCAACCAGTCTAGCGACCTTGTATTAGCATTATTTGTAATCATGATCATCATGATGATTGTTGTCCCTGTCCCTCCATCGATAATTGATGCATTTATTGCTATTAACTTGACCCTTTCCCTTTGCTTACTAATGGTAGCGCTCTATATTTCAAAAGCTGTTCACCTCTCTGTTTTTCCATCGATACTCTTGATCACAACTCTTTTTAGATTAGGTATTGAAATTTCCGCTACAAAACGTATCTTACTCTATGCTAATGCGGGAGACATCATCTATGCATTTGGTAATATTGTTGTTGGGGGAAGCTTTGTTGTCGGCGGCGTAATATTCTTAATCATTACTATTGTGCAATTTATAGTTGTTACGAAGGGTGCTGAAAGGGTTGCAGAGGTAGCGGCAAGGTTTACACTCGATGCGATGCCTGGTAAACAAATGAGTATCGATGCCGATATGCGTTCTGGAATTATTGACGCAAGTCAAGCAAGACAACTTAGACTTGCTCTACAAAAAGAAAGTCAGCTTTACGGAGCCATGGATGGAGCCATGAAGTTCGTAAAAGGGGACGTTATTGCAGGTATAGTGATTGCTGTAATTAACATTGTAGGCGGTCTGATTATCGGAATGATGATGCATGGCATGTCTGCTCTCCAAGCTGCTAAAACTTTTACTCTTCTATCAATTGGTAGCGGCCTTGTATCTCAAGTGCCTTCACTTCTTATATCTCTCACAGCAGGTATTGTAACCACCAGAGTATCAAGTGATAAAGAAGATGCAAATCTAGGAAGAGACATCTCTACTCAAATCCTTTCGCAACCGAAAGGGATTCTTATCGCGTCTGGTATCACCTTTCTTCTATCACTGATTAAATCTTTCCCAACAATGCTCTTTTTGAGCATCACAGCAGTTCTTTTTACTTTGGGATTAAATGGAATATTTAAACAAAGAAAACTCCTAGCAGCAGCTGCCGCAGGTGGCGGCGGTGCAGTTATGGAAACTGGCGCTGATGGAAGCTCTGTGATTCGAGGTGGTGGAGATGATTACGCTCTAACTCTTCCTGTTATTTTAGAAGTAGGTTCTTTCCTTGCGGATCTCATTAAAAAAGACCGTGAAGGAGGGAAATTTATTGAAGATAAAATCCCTAAAATGCGTTACGCCCTCTATCAAGATTTAGGCGTTAGATTTCCAGGAGTCCATGTAAGAACAGACGCTCCTCAATTAGATGCAGATGATTATTGCATCTATTTAAATGAGGTGCCCTTGACGCGCGGAAGGATCATCAGGGACCATGTTCTTACTAATGAAACAGAAGAGAATTTACGCAGATATAACATTCCTTCCACACAGACAAAAAACATCATGAGCCAAGCCTCTCAATGGGTTGATAAGAAATATAAAAATATTTTAGATAAATCGAGCATCAAATATTGGGAACCACTCGATGTGGTAATTTTACACCTCTCTTACTTCTACAGGCAATATGCATCAGAATTTATGGGCATTCAAGAGGTTAGAGGAATCTTAGAATTCATTGAAAAATCATTCCCTGATCTTGTCAAAGAAGTTACAAGACTTGTTCCTCTACAAAGACTTACAGAGATATTTAAGCGTCTAATCCAAGAGCAAGTCTCTATCAAGGACTTACGAACGATATTAGAATCATTAAGTGAGTGGGCTCAATCAGAAAAGGATACAGTTTTATTAACTGAGTACATCAGATCGTCACTAAAACGGTTTATCAGTTTCAAATACTCAAAAGGTCAAACTGTACTTCCTGTGTACTTACTTGATCCGGAAATTGAAGATATTGTTCGTGGAGCTATCAAACAAACTTCAGCCGGCTCATATTTAGGATTAGATCCTGATTCTGTGCAGCTTATACTCCAAGCGATCCGAACTACAGTCAAGCCAACTCCACCTGGCGGTCTCTCCCCTCTCATTATCACCGCAATGGATGTTCGAAGATTTGTGAGAAAACTGATCGAAGGCGAATTTCCTGATTATGGAGTTATTTCTTACCAAGAAGTTGTCCCAGAAATTAGAATCCAGCCTCTTGGTAGGATACAGCTTTAGAAGTTGAGGATATTAGATGTCGTCACAAGAACCTGTAAATCGAGTTGAAGGCACGTCATCAGCGTCAGCTAGGCAAGCTCAAATTCAAAAAGCGCAGGCACTAGGACGAATTGAAGGCCTTGAAATTATCCAATGCGCGATGGAAGATCTTTCCACAGAACGGACAGAAGATGCCCTTTTTAATCCCATAGCCCAACTTAAAAAAGCAGAGACACTTGATCAAAGACTAAAAAAACACGAATCGAAAAGCTCTTCACAAACAGATGAGTCTAACCCTGAGATTGTTAAGGTTGATTCAGTCGCAGAATCGGCATCTGAATTCCAAAATCGAAACCAAGAGATGCAAAAAAGATCTCTTTTAGGTCTAAAAAAAGCTATTTTGGAAGGAGATACACCGGAAAAAATTCTAGAAAAGGTCCTTCTCTCCTATCCCGACCATTTTCTTGCAGATGAAGCCTTTGAATTTCTTTCAGAAACAAGTGATCCTAATACAAAAATCGGAATGAATCTACGTCTTGCAAGACAGCTTTTAAATGACCGCTTTGGTAGAGAAGTAAAAGCTGGCCGAAACATCAATAATGAAGCCAAAGAGTTTTCAAAGCAAGGACTAGGTACTGCTGGAACTCTTAGAGACCTCTACCGTGATATTACAGGAAATCCAAGAGAAGCCCTCCCTCTTTTTGAGGAACTAATTGAATCATTTAGTTTCGACAAGATGAAAACTGTTCTTGAATTTATGCTCCACTCTCTTGGAAGCGATATCAAATCAAAAGGACCCTCGATTGCTCCAGCAGAATTAATAAGACTTTGCTCAGAAATTCGGTCTATGCAAGCAATACTTGGCGTATATAAATTTTTCTATCTAAGAATGCGCATCATCAATCAGCAATTTGAACGAGAAAACCTATCTCTTCCCAAAGGACTTACATTTGATCTGCTTGCTAGAATGTTTGTTAAACTCATCTCCGAAAGGTATCCCTCACCCGATAAGATAATAAGCCTTGGATCCCAGCTTGGCTTATCTGAAGAAGTTCTGGCGCAAATTATTGTTTATACACAGTTTAGAGACGCATTACGGGGAGTATCTCCAAGACTTTTTAAATCCGACAAGCAAAGGCAAGATCTTCTAATGATTCTTATTGAAACCATCAGTGAACTTGATGATGTACTAGAAGAAGAGGAAGAAAAAGAGGAAGAAAAGAAAAAACCTGGTTGGAATAAAAAGGATACAATCGATTGAAAAATTTTCATGACCTGATTCACGAACTCGGAGAATACATCGGTGAAGATCTTAAAGTTGATCTGAACATGGCATGTTGTTTAGAAATAAACAACCTTTTTAAAGTACAAATAGAGCTTGATTCTCCCGGTGAAAAAATTCTTCTAATGACCCTAATTACAGAGTTACCCCCAGGAAAATTCCGCGAAAATATTTTAAAAGATGCCTTGAAGGCAAATTTTTTAGCAGAAGAAAAAGAGGGCACATTAGCTTATCTTGAAAAGGAAAATTCACTTGTCTTATTTTATGAAATTTTCACAAGCGCAATCACTAGAGAAATTTTATATGAACATCTTATGAAATTTATTAAAAGGGCAACTGATTGGCATTCAGCAATTGAATCCGGCAGATCTGCACCAGACTCTGGTGAAATTCCTGACTCAACAGAAAAAAAGGGAAATATCTTTGGATTTAAATAAAGCCTATCACGGTTTCAATACCCCACTATTTTCACTGCGCACAAAAAGCAGTTCGGGAATTGGTGAATTTTTAGATCTGATTCCACTTATTGATTTATGTCATGAGACAGGTTTTTCTATCATTCAACTCCTTCCGCTAAATGATAGTGGACATGATCCAAGCCCCTATAATGCGCAATCAGCATTTGCACTCAATCCAATCTTTATTTCCCTTCAAACTCTACCTTTTATCACAGCAGACGATCTATTACCATTTCATACAATCAATGAATTAAAAGAAGTTGCCTACGAAGATGTCCTCAATCAAAAAATGGACTTTTTCAGAAAATACTTTGATAGTCATTTTCCGGCGCTTAAAGATGACATCTCCTATAAAGCATTTGTAGAGACCACAACTTGGTTAAAGCCATATGCCCTGTTCAAGGTCCTTAAAGTTCGCTATGATAATAAGGCCTGGAGCAACTGGCCTAAAGAGCTTCAAAATCCAACTCCAGAACTCATGAATGAACTCTACGAAAAAGAAGGGTGGGCTATGGAATTTTACTACCTCCTTCAATACTTTGCCTTTCGACAACTCAAATTTGTAAAAACCTATGCAAATCAAAAAGGGATTCTCCTTAAAGGCGACATCCCCATTTTAATCAGCCCAGACAGCCTCGATGTATGGCTCTATCGAGAAAATTTTAATACAGAGCTTATTGCTGGCGCGCCTCCTGATATGTTTAACCCAGATGGACAAAATTGGGGATTTCCCACCTACCGATGGGATGCCATTGAGAAAAACAACTTCCAATGGTGGAAGACAAGACTTGCGATAGCATCAGAATTTTACGACATACTTCGCATTGATCACATCATTGGCTTTTACCGAATATGGACTCTAAACAAGGGCGCCAAAGCAACAGATGGCACCTTTATTCCAGCCGATAAGGATGCTTCCATCATACAAGGGGAATTTCTCTTAAGCAAACTTTTATCCTTTACAACGATGTTCCCCATTGGCGAAGATCTAGGCCTCTATATCGACCATATAAGAAGATCCCTCACAAAACTCGGAATTCCTGGCCTAAAAATCATCCGCTGGGAACGCTACTATGGCGCAGGCGATAATTTTATTGCGTACAAAGACTACCCAAAATTAAGCCTCACCACCCTATCCACCCATGACACCGAAACCCTAGCCGAATGGTGGAACCTTTTTCCCCGCGATGCCAAACAATTTTGCGCTGACTTTAAGCTACCATACAATAGCACCCTAAGTAGTGAGTTAAGACTCCAAATACTCAAAGGCGCCCATACAACCAATTCAAGCTTCCACATTAATTTGTTTGATGAATACCTCTCCCTCATCTATCCCGAAAACGCCGCTGCCCGCATTAATTATCCTGGAAAAATCCTAACGTCCAACTGGCGCCACAGATACCCTGCAACCCTCGAAGAAATTTCTAGCAACACAAGCTTTATCGAAACACTTAAATCACTCATCTAAGAAGCTGTACTAAAACTTGAAAATTATAAACGAGAAGCAATGCCCTCAAAATGAATGAGGTCTAACCGTTTGTAGAGCTTTTCTTCTTTAAATAAAGCCCAGGCCTCCTTATCAAGTGCGGGCTTAGTTCCTGCATCCCCTTTTTTCCGAAAGAGCACTTTTGTTTCAAGGTATTCCCCCTTCCACATATCTAACAGTTCAGATGTTGGTTCTGGAATTTTTTTACAATTCCTACGCAGGTATTCGACAAACTCGGTAGCTGAGAAATAATAACTTTCTTCACGAAGACCACCTATTGAATAAACAGGTCTTCCCAATAAAAGCATATTACATATTTGCCTAAAGGTTTGCACTCCACCTTCTGCTACAATCAGTTTATCTGCGAGATAATCAGATGTAATAACATCTCTTCCAAAAAGGGTCCCTGTTGCTTCTGATGTTTCATCATCACCATATACAAGGATATTGTGTTTAAGAAGAGGCGCAAAGCAGCCCCAATCTGTTAGAGCAACGCGAGTATGATATCCAACTAAATTACCAATTGTTTGGTCAAGCATCCCGTTTTCTACTACATATTCAGTTGCTGCTGCATTTATACAAGAAGCTCCCTCTTTTGTAGTATGCCCCGTATAACCGTAGAGCATTACAACATCTCTAGTTAGGTGGCGATCAAGAAAGGATTTAACAATAGCTGTACCACTCAAGCTATAAACAGATGAATCTCCGACAACCTCAACTATCAAAGTCCTAGGATCCATTTTCATTCGAGACAAAAGCTCTGCTCTAATTGTTTGATGATAATCAGGATCAGAAGGTTGTTCCCTTTCATGAATCGCATAAAAAGACCTTCCATCAAAGCTTAGTTCCTGAACAGTTTTACACATGTAAGGACCTTCTCTTCTTTGTGCTACTGCAACCATAGTACGAATACTATCTACAAGGTTACTTTGAAGAGCTTCTAAACAGTAAGATGATATTGCGCGGGCAGCCCCACCAAATATAGAAATTGACATAGTCCCTTGTAAAATTATAAATTTGACATAACAAATTGCTATATGATATCTTATGCGAGCAAAAATCGACAAGAAGGAAATATTTCATGACTCATTTTTTTTACTACTTAGGTATCGCTACCGCCTTTTGTTTAATTCAAGCAAATGAAAAGCCGCTTACCAGCCAAGAAAGAGTCATTGTCAATGCTACTTCACAGGATGATCCCAAAACACCTGCTTTTAAAGGTATGAGCACAGATTTTTTACGAAAACCTTTAAACAAAGAGACGTTTAAGCAAGAAATTGTAGCACTTAATCCTAACCATGAAATAGATGATCTTTTTACAAAAAAAAATTGGAATATCGATTTTTATAATAAGAAAAACCTTCCTGTTGTATTGGGAACACTTGAAGATCAAAAAAAATTTTCTTCCGAACTTGAAGGGCATGGTCTTCGATTCTTAGACCTTCCGATTTACATGCCGAATCAAGGATGGAGAATCCCTCCACAGTTAGAACAATTCCAAGAAGTCATTGCAAAAGCTGTTGCTTTTGAACAGGTTATCAATCCTAATTTCGAAAAAACTTGCTATGTATACATCACCGTTGATCAAGGCATAGTTGAACCGCATGTTTCACAAAGAAGAGCTGGTTGGCATGGGGATTCCTACCGAAAGATTAATACTAAAACAAGTTCACTTACAATTCCAGTTGATCATGTCTATGTAATTGCTGATTGTTGCCCCACCCTTTTTGTTCCTGGTCCATTTTCTTTAGATGCTGTCGATCCAGAAAATGTCGATCAAGTTTTAGAAGCATTTGCATCGGTAGCAAACAGTCAATCCCCCATTACCTATCCCAATTACACCCTCTTGAAAATGGACCCCTATTGTGTGCATGATGCAGGTATTAACCAAACAGATAAGACCTTACACCGAACATTTGTAAAAATTTCTTTTAGTGAATCCAAATATTGTAAGCTAGGTAATGCACATAACCAACTCTTTATCTATGACTGGCCAATGGTTCCAAGACACAAAGTTCCCTATGGACCAGAAGCTATGAAACAATCAGCTCATCGTAAAGACCGAGACCATTTTCAAGAAGTCAATATTGCTCAAATTGATTTCTTAAAAAAAACCTGCCATCTTCCTTGGGTTAAATCGGAAATTCATGATATCGTTCGCACAAGGCCGGTACATGCAGAAAGAGCCAAAGAACAAGATATCCTCCAAACCAACATGGATGGCTTTTTAGTCACCATCTGGGTTGCAAGAAAAGATCAATGGAAAGTAACTTCAGAAGATGGATATCAAGTTTTTATGGATGATGTTATTTTTAAAAACATCTACAAACTCGACCCCGAACGCCCTACCTACTTTCAACCAAAATGTGAAATACGAAGGACAATCGAGCTTGCAGAAGATATCCGCTTCTATACCCCACTGGGAGTCTTAGAATACGGTCGCAAAGGAGATATGGTTATCTATCTTAATAGCGACGATATCTATGTCGTTCCCCGCAAAGTATTTGAAGCGAAATATCGAATTCTTTAAAATTTAGGGGATAGCTAGAGCTTCTTCCACAAAACCGTTTAGAAATAACTCTTGTACAATATTATCTCTGTGACAGATTCTTAAATATTTTAAACTTTCAATCGACGTTCTCATAAGCGCTGGCTTAAGCAATGACAATTCCGATTCAGCGATCGCATGCATTGGTTTACCTTGCCTAGCCAATGCAGAGTAGCCGCGGGACTCCACAATTCCTAATTCATCCTCAAGTCGCTTTGCAAGAAGATTATTACCTACTTCCCAGGCTATTGCTACAACCCTATCTCTAGTGCTACGACTCTCTCTATCGGGAACGATGCTAAGCCATGGGATAAAATCTTCATAAGTAACACCTTTCTTTAACACACTTTCAATAACGCTATAGGCAGCTTGTTCAATAACAAACGGATTAAATTTACTGAGCTTATTAACAATAGCTTCCCAAGGAATTCCTTGATCAAAAAACCGCCCACTCAATAGATAAACCAAATCAGCTTGCCTTTTCATTTTTAATCGGGATATGGCTAAAAATGCGCCCTCAAATCCAAGACGAGAGAGCTCCAAACTTGTTTCATATATAAATAACCTCGTCTGCGCAATTTTTTTTGTCTTTATTCCATTACAGTCAGGGGAGATTTTTTCAATCATTCCCTTTGCTTTTTCAAACAATCCACCTTTGCTAAATCTGATCGATGCACCGAAGTAAATATTATCTCTCCCTCTAATATTAAAGGAATCAATAATAGATTGAGCAAAACAATCATCACCTAGCAAAAGGGCTTGAATTGCAATGCACTTTTGAGCTTCCTTTTTATAGGGATATTCTTTTTTTGATAGATCTACTAAAAGCAAATACTGCCTTCGCATTTTTGCCACAGATTCGGCTCTTTCTCTACTTTCTCTCGATTCAATAGAAGCAGCAATCGTGGAAGAAATGTCACACACAACAAAAGTACTTACTAACATATATTACCTCGATAAATACTGTTTTTATCGGCGCAAAAGCAAATACTTTTCGCGCCAATTTAATTAAAGCTTAGATCTCATTTCATGGAATGCTGCAAGGTTTTGAAACATGTTGTAATCATGAATTGTAGACCAAGCCTCAGCTGGAAGGGATGCTGCTTCTCTAAATGTTAAAGAAAGAGTTCCTTTAGGCACTACTCCATCTGGAATAGGAGCAATAAACTGACAAGCTCTTGCTCGAATCCCCTCTTCATACATATAAGAATCTGGCTCATATTTCCCGATTAAAATAGGATTCTCTGTTAACGATACTCCCATTTGAGATGCATGATGAGAAACTGTAGTAGGAAAGTCTCTAAACTGAGTGAACAATTCGTGTTCTAAAACAACTCGTCCTTCTCGGATACTTAAAAAAACCTGATCACCGTTTGCATAAACGCTGACAGTTTCAATAACTCCACCTTCACCAACATTTATAAAGGTTCCAAAGAGTTCACTAATTTTAACCCCTGTAACCTTTAGATGCCCCATATAATCCCACAATCTCTTTGTGTCATCCCATTCTCTATACACAGCTTTTTCTTCGTCTGTTCTTTCAATAGCAGGGCTAGCCTTATCTTCCCAACCATGGCGGGTAATATTGCGCGATCTATTAAAAGCCTCTAGATCGATATCATCAAGAACTTCGGCTTTAACTTTGCACATTAATCCGAAATAAAAACCTTCAACTCTTGCAATCAATTCTTCCACATAAGATATATCAATTGCATTTGTTATGGGAGGAAGATACGGTTTTGTTGAGGAATAAGGCGTTTCCGATAAAGGGAGACTGCTCGTATAAAAAATTCCAGATCCAGCTTCTGCAGGTAACGCTGCTAATTCCATTGTTTTCATCGCAATAAATTTATGGTCCATAAACCATTCTCTTTTTTCGATATCTTCAGGGTTAATCGCCTCAAATCCACTAGCTTCCAAATTATCTACCGGCTCGCCTTCTGACTCAGCAGTAAATACAGCTGAAGCAAAATAAGTCATTGGCATTTTACACCGCACAGAATCAACGAATAAAACTGGTTGAGAACTTACTTTAAATGAACAACCCTCACCTGACTCTTCCTTTCCTTCTCTTGCAGCAGCCTCTTCCATCGTCTCATTCCCATCAACAAGACCACCGCCAACAAACGCTCTCTTCCCATTTCTATTGAATGTAAGAATGCCCCCTTCTGAAGTAATTGCTACGGGATCTACAGCCAGATTCGGTGATGGGTGATGCTTAAACGTCCTACCAAACACCTCATTTAGATTGCTTGTATATGCTTGGAACGCATTTTGAAGCCTTCTTGCTAACTCAAGCGGTAATGAATGATTCGTGGTAATCATTCTAAGTCGTTCTTCCCCTTTTAATTTCAATACTCCATCACAAACAAGTTTTGGTGGCCCTCCAGGAATAAATTCCAACAAATTCTCCTGATGAAATTGTTTAAGTCTCGCAATTGCGCCCCCCAAATCTGAAATTCCTTTAACTAGCATTGACATATAAAACTCCTATTTATATTAATTTTGCAAAGAAGATAGAATACAGTTATAAAATATGCAAGTAGATGTTACTTTTTATGCTATGACATTTTTACTACTTGCTATTTCCACTATTTTCTTTAACGAAATTGCTACAAAAACAGAACAGCATATTCAATATCTTTCGGACATCGGTCTTGAAGAACGGGCAAAAGAAATAAAAGTAAATGAGTTTCAATTCAAGCAGAATCTTTCAAATATAAATCTCTCCTCCTTTCAAAATCACACTCCCATTCCCCAAGAAGTCTTGGATTTTGATCCATTAGCAAAAAACACAATTATTACAACTGATCCTGATGTACAACACAATAAGTCAGATGATGTTAAAAGAATTCTTGATATTCGACTCTATCCTGTTCTAGAAAATTTGATCAAGGAGAAAGGAATTGAAGTGTTCCTTGGAACAAAAGAGGAAATGGCTGCATACTATTTGTCAAAAGAATCCCCCATCTTGCTCGAATTTATAATTCCCTCTTCAGCTACTTATTACCTGACACAATCATGTGTTGTAATGTCAAGACTTGTCAGCGAGGAAAATCTTATTGCGCAGCTACTCACACTTAAACTGGCGGGTATTGAAGTTGAAGGCATCCCTATTGTGGGAGAAATTCAGCACTTTAGCAAGCGAGTCGAAAAAGACATTGCGGCAATAGAAGGAATAGGAACGGGAAATCAGATACTCATTGTAGCAGGCTGTGGATTAGAGAAAAAAGTAACTGACATACTTGCCGGGGAATTTGGAGAAATTTTGGGAGATCCCTATACCTTTAAAGGCGATATTGTCTCACTCATCCATACTCCGTTTTTACAGCCGCAAAATGGCATTCACGGTATCATTTCACTCAACCTCAATTATGGCGAGATTACAGAAAAAATTGTCACCATCCTTTTAGAAAAATATCACTGCTCCCATGTCTTTACAGGCGGCGCTGGGGGCTATATCTCCCAAGACCCTCATAAAGACAAACCTCTCATAGGTAGCTACATTCCCATTACACAATGTATGAACGAAAAAGATGAAATAACGGGTCTCGATGTTACACCCCATCAAGACATACATCTCCAAATTCCCAGTATTTTTCTAGAAACTTATGATTGGCTTAAGCGCGCAAAGCTTCGCGGAACAAGTGTTGACGTTGAGACATTTTATATCATGAGAGCAATCCAAAACTACAATGTGACACATCCCCACTCTAAAATAGACGCTTCTTGCGGCTATTTTGTTTCAGACTATGTGGGTGAAAAGCCGCTCAGAGAATACTCTAAAGTTTACTCACAATACGATGGTGTCCTATCGAAATTTATGCATCATTGTTTGCAACTGCCAGAGCCTCTTTAGAACCTCAGTTTTGAGTTTATGAAATTATAAATCAAAACTGAGGTTAAAAAGCTTCAATTGCTTTGAGCTCTTTGTCTAAGAAGCGCCCGATCGTCGGAAATCTTCCTTCGCTTACACACTTTGCGAGCAGTTGCATCACTTCCAGATAATA
>CAZKFL010000015.1:0-45766 GCA_964552055.1 uncultured bacterium | reverse complement strand
GAAGTCATTGATTTTTTCGTTGTGTACGATTTCTTCCTGGAAGGAATAAGCTCCTGTTTTAGGAGATTTCACCATCTTGATTACCTTGGCGTAGGCACGACCTTCGCCTTTTTGCAACGATGCAACCGCTTTCTTTGCCATGTCTTATCTTATTTAATTTCTTTGTGAACTGTCATTTTCTTTAAAATCGGGTTGTATTTCTTCAGTTCCAAACGAGCTGTTGTATTTCTTGGGTTTTTCACAGTACTCATACGGAATGTGCTTTCAGTGCTTTCTAAAGTAATGACTTGTCTAACTTTCTTTTTTGCCATGGGTAAAACCTCAAATTTTTCGCCCTATTCTGCCCTTTTTCCCTTAAATTAGCAACCTCTTTATTATTATTTTAGGCCGCCTGAGGGGATAGGGGTAAGATCAAATAAGTCTCCATGGCCCATCTTTTTATATACGTGGAAGCCAAGGCCTGCGATCATAGCGGCATTGTCTAGGCTAAGCCCGCTGCCTGGCCAATAAATGTCGATGTTTGTTGGTTTTTTTTCTTCAAAAATTTCTCGAAGGCGACGATTATTGCTAACACCTCCACCGATATAGATGGTGTTTAAAGAGTTGTTTTTTGCAGCAAGAAGTGTTTTGTTCACAAGGTCATTTAGCGCAGTTTCTTGAAAGCTCGCTGCGACATCCTCTACTTTCGGATTATTTTTCATTGCGTAGAGTACTTGTGTCTTTAGTCCACTAAACGAGAAATGCAAAGGTTTTTCTTTAATTCGTCCTGGTTTGAAAGGGACTTTAGTGGGGTCGCCAAGTCTTGCCATTTTTTCCAACTCTGGTCCACCTGGATAAGGAAGGCCAAGAAGTCTTGCTGTTTTATCGAATGCTTCTCCAACAGCATCATCTAGGGTATTTCCGAGTGGGGTATAAACGCCTAGTTCCTCAATTTTTAAAAGCGAGGTGTGTCCCCCAGAAACAATCAGCCCAATAGCAGGAATCTCTGGATTATCTGTAGACATCATTGCTGCATAAAGGTGAGCCTCAATGTGATTCACCCCAATATAAGGGATTTTCCAGCTATAGCTCAGAGCCTTGGCTGTGCTTAGACCTATTAAAAGGGCTCCCATTAAGCCAGGCTTTGTTGCAACCGCAATTAAGTTTATATCCTTTTTTTGAATTCCAGCTTTTAGAATGGCCTCTTCAATAATAGGAAGCAAAAATTCAGCATGTTTTCTGCAGGCAAGTTCTGGAAAGACACCGCCATATTCTCGATGTGTTTCAATCTGAGAATAGATCACGTTTGAAAGAATTTTTTTGCCATCTATAACAATACTTGCGGCGGTCTCATCACAAGTTGTCTCAATTCCTAGTACAATGCTCATAGTCGGGCATTGTAGCATACTTTACACGAATTCGACGAGTTGAATTTCAAAGTTGAGTGTTTTTCCGGCAAGAGGATGGTTGGCGTCTAATGTGATGTGATCGTCGGTAATTTTTGAAAGGGTAACAACAGTCATTTCATCGTTTTCGCCAAGCTGAAGTTGCATTCCAACTTCTGGGACAAGGTCTTTTGGAAAATATTTGCGATCAACATCTTTGACAAGGTCCTTTAGGTGATGGCCGTAAGCTTCTTCAGGCGGAAGGTCGATAATACGAGTTTCGCCTTCGCTCATGCCTATCAGAGCATTTTCAAAACCAATTATAAGGTCACCTGCGCCAACTTCAATAAGGAGAGGCTCTCTATCAAATGAGGAGTCGAAAATGGTGCCGTCTATAAGTTTGCCTGTGTAGTGAACTTTCACCTTGTCATTTTTTTTTGCAGTGCGCATATTTTCCTTGTTTTGTTTCTTTGATTTATTCTAAGCGGAAACGGGACTTAAAGTTAATTTATTTTTTGGTCTGTAGCCTAAAACGGGAAAAAAATCTTCAGCTGTTAGAGGGCCCAACCGATCAATTTGCCACTCATTATTTTCAAATGAGAGAACTGTAGAGGGAGCCGTATTCTTAGGGAGCTCGCCATGAAGAATGGGGAAATCTTTTCCGAAAGTGTTTTCAATTTCTTCAACTGTTAGAAGGGGAGGCTCTCCTGAAATGTTAGCTGATGTGACATAGAGAGGACCTGTTTCTTCTAGCAGTGCAAGGACACCCTCATGACTTGGAATTCTGAATGCAAATTTTCCGAGTACAAGTGTTAATGGGCCTGGCCAAAATGCGGTCATTAATTCAATGCTATTTGGTGGAAGGGTCTCAATAAAAGATTGAACAAGTTTTGCATCATTTATAAATAATACAATCGGGTTGGTTTTTGGTCTTTTTTTTAGGTCATATAATTTGGGAAGACCTACAAAATTTGAAGCAAGGCCATAAACGGTATCGGTTGGGATTGCAATAGCATCTCCAGTATAAAGCATTGATGCTGCTTGATCTTTAAAAATTTTCATACAATGAGTATAGCAAGAATAGATATTTTTTGCTAGCATTTGGTCATGAGAGTTGGAATTATCTTTGGTGGCAAATCAGGTGAGCATGAAGTGTCTTTGCGTTCAGCTAAGAGCATAGCGAATGCAATTGACAGGAAAAAGCATCAAGTATTTCTTATTGGTATTGATAAAGAGGGTCTTTGGTGCAGATCTGATGAATCACTGTCTCTTTATCCTGGTATTCCTTTTTTAGAGGCATGTGGCGATCTTTTAAAAAATTTAGATGTTGTTTTTCCGGTTCTGCATGGCCCCTTTGGAGAAGATGGTAGTATTCAGGGGATGCTTGAAGTTGCCGGTATTCCTTATGTGGGCGCATCTGTTCTTGGCTCAGCTATTGGGCTTGATAAAGATGTGACGAAACGGTTGCTTCGTGATGCGAAAATTCGAATAGCTAAATTTGAGACGTATAAGACAAAACCCAATTTTGATGAAGTTGTTCACCGTCTAGGGCTTCCTCTTTTTATAAAGCCCGTTACAATGGGCTCGTCTGTGGGTCTTAGCCGTGTGAGCTCAAGAATTGAGTTTGATGAGGCAGTTGACCTAGCGTTTTCTTACGATTTTAAAATTATCATTGAAGAGACAATTTTTGGACGAGAGATCGAGTGCTCTGTTTTAGGTCTAGATTCGCTCATTGCCTCTCAACCTGCTGAAGTCATCCCCAAAGGTGGGGTCTATAGTTATGAAAATAAATATTTGGATCCAGAAGGAGCAAAATTTGTGATACCCGCAAAGCTTTCTCTAAAAAAATGCAAAGAGATTCAAGAAATGGCTATCTATGTATTTGAGCTTCTTTGCTGCGAAGGCATGGCAAGAGTCGATTTCTTTATGGATACAGATGAAAATATCTATTTGAATGAGCTAAATACAATTCCTGGTTTTACAAATATCAGCCTCTATCCTAAAATGTGGGAGGCCTCAGGTGTCCCTTATCCAGAACTGATAGAAAGACTTTTAAATTTAGCCTTAGAAAAATCTGAGAAAAGAAATTTTTTAACGGTTTCGGTATGATTAGGACAATTTGTCTAGCTTTTATGCTTATTGCATCACTTCCTGCTGAGGAAGATGTTGTCATCATGGGATCGGGTCCAGCAGGACTAACAGCTGCTATTTATGCTGCAAGATCAGGATTGTCTACTTTGGTGATTGAAGGAGATGAGGGTGGCGGTCAGATTGCTCTTTCCTATAAAGTTGATAACTTTCCTGGATTTCCAGAAGGCATTAGCGGAGAAGAGCTTGGTTTAAAAATGCGCGCCCAGGCAATCAAGTTTGGCGCTAGAATTCAGAGCAGCAAGGTAAGTGAGGTCGATATGAGCCAAAGACCTTTTTCTTTAAAGCTGCAAGATGGCAAACAAATTAAAGCTAAGTCTCTTATTATCGCAACGGGCGCTGCAACTAAGTGGCTTGAAATTCCTTCTGAAGCGCCTCTTATCGGGAAAGGTGTTAACTCGTGCGCTGTTTGCGACGCTCCCTTTTTCCGGGGTAAAGAAGTAGCTGTAGTTGGAGGGGGCGATTCTGCATTAGAAGATGCGCTCTATCTTGCCAACTATGCATCTAAAGTCACTGTGATTCATAGAAGAGATCAATTAAGAGCGTCACCTTATTTGCAAAATCTTGCAGCTACTAATAAAAAGATTAGCTATATTTGGAATTCAACAATTGAAGAGATTAAAGATCCTGCTGATGACATGGTTACAGGTTTAAATTTGCAAGATACAAAAACACGTGAGATGAAGTTTTTCCCATGTGACGGTCTTTTTGTCGCAATTGGTCATAATCCCAATACGCAACTATTTAGAGGAAAGCTTGGTCTTGATAATGAGGGGTTTATTCAAAAAAGTCCTTCTTCAACAAAAACGACTATAGAGGGGGTCTTCGCGGCAGGCGATGTTTCGGATCCTATTTATCGTCAAGCAATCACAGCTGCTGCTTCAGGAAGTATGGCAGCTATTGATGCCTATCAATTTATTCAAAATGAAAAGGGGACTAAATGAAATATTTCATCTGTTTATTATCAAGTTTAGTGCTTCTTAGCGCAGAAGTTGTCGATCTAACGAATAAGACATTAGATGATATGCTTAAATCAGAAAATATAGTTATTGATTTCTATGCTGAGTGGTGTGGTCCCTGTAAGAAGTTTGCCCCTATTTATGAAAAAGTTGCCGGAAGTGCCCTTTTCAAAAATGTGGTATTTGCAAAGGTGAATATCGATAAAGAAGGCGAGCTCTGTAGTTTATTTAAAGTTCGTTCCGTACCAACCATTGTTTTTGTAAAAAATGGAAAAGAAGTAGCTCATCATGTCGGCTATTTAAGTGAAGAAGAACTTTCTACAGAAATTAAAAAGCAATTCTCTAATTTCTAAAACACGAGGAAAGAATCCTTTCCTCATGCTTTTCTTGACAAGTTATACTGAGAGTGATTCAAAAATTGGGAATTTTCAATTCAGAAATTCCCAGATTTGAATTAAGCAAAGCTGTTGCTGAGCCCGAGTGCTATTTGCACTAGAAGGGGCCCACGTTAAAAAAACTTCCTATTGAAAGTTTTTAGTGGGAGGCGAGGCAAATTTAAAGATGGGGATTTATGACGAAGAAAAAACCAATTTTTGAAACGCGAGCAGTATAATTATTGAGAAAATAAATCTCGCTATGCTAATCTTTATTTAATTAAATATAATTATAATAATTAAAAATAATTGAGGTTAAAATGGCGAATTTAAAAGAGGTTCTAAATTCTACAAAAAAAGACGTAATTGCTCTTGTAAAAGCTAATTGGTGTAGCTATTGTAAGAAGCTTTTGCCTACATTTGAGGAAATTACTGTAGAGCTTGCTTCAGAGTATGTTTTTGTAATTGTTGATGTGGATGCAGAGCCAGAAGTGCCTAAAGAATATAATGTTACTGGATTTCCTACAATTATTTGTATGAGAGATGGAAAAGAGATTGGGCGAGAAGTTGGATTTAAGAGCAAAGAAGCTTTGGTTCAGGGCTTTAAGAATCATTTTGGTAAATAAAAATAAATAAGAGGGTAAATATGTCTAAGTTAAGTGAAGTATTAGAATTAAATGAGTTTGTTATTGTTACTGCGGGCGCTGAATGGTGCGGATACTGTAAACGATTTGCTCCTATTTTTGAAGAAGTAGCTCAAGAGCATGGCAAAATGTATGTGTTTTCTAAAGTGAATGTTCAGGAAGAAGCTGAATTTCCAAAAAATTACGGAATTAGCGGCTTCCCAACAACTTTATTTTTTCGAAATGGAAAGGAAGTGGGTAGAGAAGTAGGCGCTTTAACAAAAGAGAATTTCACTGCTAGTATTGCAAAACATTTTGTGAAATAAACTAAGAAAGTTGTAATTAAAGTAGATATTTACTATCAAGAGATTATGCGAACCATAATCTCTTTTGTTTTTCTTTTTTTGGGTTTGTCTTCTTGCGCAAATATAGGCAAGAATGAAATGAAGGCAGAGCCTATAAAAGATGTTAACATAGAAGATTCTAGGAATGAGGTTGCCTTTTATAATGATCTTTTTGTTACTGGTGATTGGCCTGAAAAAAATTGGTGGGATGATTTTAATGATCCAAAGCTTAGCGGTGAGATAGAAAGGGCCCTAAAAGAAAACCCTTCTCTTCAAAGTGTTCAGGCAAAATTGGATGCGGTTAAAGGGCAGGCTGATGTTGTTAAGTCTAATTTATTTCCAAAATTGAATGCCTTATTTAATCTGCTTTGGGTCTACTTCAATAAAGATATTCAAAGACAATTTCCGTGCGTTGATCCTAATTTTCATTTTTATACACTTGGTTTTGATTTTAGCTATGAATTTGATTTTTGGGGAAAAAATAAGAAGCTATTTCTTGCAGCCCTTGGGGAAGTCAAAACTCAGGAAGCTATGTTAGCAGAAGCAAAAATCGTATTAAGCACAACAGTAGCTATTAGTTATTATAACTTGCATGCAACCGCTGGAAAAATAGCGCTGATAAGAAATCTTTTGGATAATAAGGTTAAACAATTAGAACTTATTATGATACGCGATAAACATAGGATTGATAACTTAATTCATATCAATCACGCCAAAGAAGAGGTGCTCTCGCTGCAGGAAAGTTTTGCTGCATTAAAAGAAGAGCTTCTGCTTCATAAGAGTTCCTTTCAGACGTTGCTTGGTGCAAATCCCTCTTCTCAGTTAGCGTTTGATCTCTACTGGAAGCCTGATTTTTTCCCATTTGAAATTCCTAACGAAATTGGCCTCAATTTACTTGCAAGAAGAGCTGATTTGGCAGCTCAAATGGCTCGGGTAAAAAAATCAGCAAGCCTTGTTGGTGTTGCGATCAGTCAATTTTATCCAAGTGTAAATCTAGCTGGGCTTCTTGCGTTTCAAGATCTTGATTTTGGAAAGCTTTGTAGCGGTCAGTCATTTATGCCAACTTTATTTCCGCTCATTCAACTCCCTATACTTCAGGGCGGTAAGTTGCGGGCTAACTTAAAAGAAAAGGTTGCACTTCATGAGTCTGCTGTTTATGAATATAATGAAGCAATACTTCGAGCAGCAAATGAGGTTGTAAAAGGAATTAATCGATTAACCTCAGTAAATGAGCGGCTTTCTTATCAAATAGAAAAAAGTGAGTTTGCAAAAGAAGTCTCTTCCCTTACTGACATTAAATATAATCAAGGGATTGACTCATTATTTAAATCTCTTCACGCAAGAGAAAAGTACTATTGGGCAGAGCTTCATCAAGTCGAACTCGAGAGATTAAAATACCATGCAATCATACATTTGATTAAAGCGTTAGGAGGGGGATATAGCCATGAATAAAAAATGGTTTGTATTTTCGGGGGCGCTCTTTGTGGGAATTGCTCTAATTTGCTTCTTATGGTGGTTACTTTGGGCAAGGTTTGAGAAATCGACCGATGATTCATATGTTCAAGGCAATCAAGTGAGATTAACTTCTCAAATTGATGGATATGTTGTTTCCATTCATGCAGATGATACAGACCTTGTTACAGAAGGGCAGGTCTTAGTTGAGCTTGACACAACTGACAGAAAACTTGCATTTGAAAAAGCAAAAGCGATTTTAGCAGAAAAAATACGTGAAGTGACGAAACTATTTGAAAATGTCTATATTCTGGCTAGCGAATATGAGAAATCGGGGGCAAAAGTAGTTGAGGCGGAAACTCGATATGTAAACAGAAGAGAAGTAATTGAGAGTGGAGCTATTTCCGAAGAAGAGTATATCATTTCTGAAACTGATTATTATGCCGCTAAGGCGGCTCAAATGGCTGCAAAATATAGTCTTATGAAGGCAATATCTGAAGTTCAGAATACAACTGTTGCTACCCATCCAATTGTTGAAAAAGCAAAGTCTGACTTGAGGGAAGCGTATATCAATCTTCAAAGATGTACATTGAGATCTCCTGTAACAGGAATTGTGGCTCTAAGAAAAGTTCAAGTGGGTCAATCTATCGTAAGACAGCTACCACTCATGGCAGTTGTCCCCCTTGATCAAATGTGGGTCGATGCAAATTTTAAGGAAGTTGATTTGTCAAAAATTCGAATTGGACAGCCAGCAACAGTTACATCTGATATTTACGGAAGAAGTGTTGTTTATCAAGGAGAGGTAATAGGAATTGGTATTGGAAGTGGCGCTGTATTTTCCCCACTCCCACCACAAAATGCTACAGGTAACTGGATCAAAATTGTACAGAGAATCCCTGTTAGAATTTCAATTGATCCAAAGCAGCTTCTGAAAAATCCTTTAAGACTCGGACTTTCCATGAATGTGACAGTAGATGTCCATGATATAGAAGGCAGTCGTGTTCCAGAAAAAAGCCTAGATACTTCGATTTATCAAACAGATATATTTCAATCGCAAATTGATGGAGTTGAAAATGTGATAAATGAAGTAATTAATCAAAATCAAACGCTAGAGAACTAGTGGATACTGAATTGAACTTAAGTCCGTTAGCTCGGTTCACGGTCACACTGGCCTTGATTTTAGCTGCATTTCTTTTTGTTCTTGATTACACAATTGCAAATGTCGCAATTCCTTATATTGCAGGTGGATTAGCATCAGGTGTAAATGAGGGGGTGTATGTCATTACCGCATTTGCTGTGGGTAATGCAGTCTTTGTTCCTATGACTGGTTTTTTTTCTGAACGTTTTGGGATGATCAATACTCTTAGCTTATCAATTTTTCTATTCACTATCCTTTCTCTTCTTTGTGGCGCTGCACCTACATTATTATCATTAACCGTATTTCGATTTTTTCAAGGAGCCGTTGCAGGGCCGCTAATTCCTTTATCGCAAGGGTTATTAGTGATGGTCCAACCCAAAAAACGGATCAATCTGATTTTAGCTATTTATGCGATGGTTGTTCTTGTAGCTCCTGTTTTTGGCCCTATTGCAGGTGGATATTTTTGTATCTATTGGAATTGGCGCTGGATTTTTTATATCAATTTACCTATCGGTCTTTTTTGTTCATGGGCTGTATTTGCAATCTTAAAGCCATTAAACGTAAAAAATTTAACTAAAAAAGTCGATGGCATTGGATTTGTTTTTCTTCTAATTGGAATGACAGCTCTTCAAATTTTTCTAGATAAGGGCGAAGAATGGGACTGGTTTGGTTCACAAAGAATTTGTGTTCTTGCAATTCTTGCTTTTCTTGGAATATTTTATTTGCTGTTATGGAGCAAGCTTGCAAAAAATCCATTAATTGATTTGAATCTCTTTCGGATACGTAATTTTGCGTTAGCGAATATCATCGTTTTTTTCTCTTATTCTATGTACTTTGGTAGCATTGTCCTAATTCCTCTATGGCTCCAAACGCAAATGGGTTATAACGCGTTAGCTGCAGGTATTGCAGTGGCTCCAATTGGACTCGGTTCGATACTTGTCTCTATTGCCGTTGCAAAACTCATGGGTAAAATTGGTTCTATCTGGCCGATGATGATCGGCTTTGTGATCATCGCAATTTCTAGCGAATATGTTTGTTACTTTCCCGCACAAATTGATAGGTATCACATTATGCTCTCAAGATTTATTCTTGGAATTGGTATCGGCTTTTGGATCACGCCCATGATGAACATGGCAGCACTTTCTTTGCCTAAAGAAAAGATTGCATCAGGTCTTGGTATTTTTCATTTTGTTAGAGGAATTTCGGGAGCTATTGGCGCTTCCATCTATCCTACAATCTATCTCCGTCGTCTTATCCATCAACATGCAAATCTTATTGGAAACGTCAACGAATATAAAGAAAGTTCGCGCAATTATCTTGAACAAATCGGCTCACTACCTCTTGCAGATATTTTAATCGAGCGTCAAGCATCGGTAATTGCTCTAAACGAAGTCTTTCATCTTATGGCAATTGTTGTTTTTCTTCTTGCAATTCTTCTAATATTTGCCGTCCAAAAAGTTCCTTCCAAATCAGGAGATGTCGTTACTTTAATAGCCGATTAACTACTGAAATTCAGAATAGAAGGTTGTTTTGGTCGATACAAAAGCTTGTAGAAAATCCAAGCTGCTGAGAATAGGGAGCATAATACGGCGGCAACGAGTGGGAGATAGAGCCAGAGGGCGGCAGCGAGGCCACAAAGGAAGGAGACGAGCGCTTCGATGAGGATAAAGAGGGCTTGACTGACGCCAAGGACAGCGCCATGCTCTTCTGAGGGAGAGTGGTCGGTTACAAGAAAGGCGGAGAAGCTAAAACCAAGAGCACTGAAGTAACTTGTCATAAAAAGAAAGAGCCAAAGTGAGCCGTGAAAGGTAATTAACATAAGAAGCGAGAGGGAAAGGGCTGCTCCAAGTGCGCTGATGCACATAACTTGACTTCGAGAGCAATATTTTGAGTAAAGCCAATAGGTAAAAGGGGCAAAACAATAGGACATGCAAAGGTAAGACTCAACAGTGCCTAGGATTGCAGGCTCAAATTGGTATTGTTTCATGAGAAAAATAGGGATATACGAAGTGAAGATAAACGTTGCTGCATAAAAGGATGTATTACTAATTAGAATGGGCCTTAGGGATGCATATTTAAAGGAAGTCAGAGATGAAAAAAACGTGCTATTAGCGAAGTTTTTTTTAATCGGTGGACCTTTGAAGTAAAAAAAGATCAGAAGAAAGCAAAGAAGATAAATAGTGGCTGCGGCGGTTAAGGGAAATGAAAGGTATTTGAATGAAATTGTAGGGTAGGCAATTAAATTCCAGCCAATAAATGAGCCTAAAATCCAACCTATATTGATTGCAATTGTACTCCAAAACTCCAGATTATTAGGCTTGTTATCAGAGCCGATGAGAGTTGAGTAGGCAAGGGAGTAACAACCATCAAAAAAACCTGTAAAAAACCTTAGCGCAAGGAGTAAACTAAGGGAAGAAAATTGTATGGCAAATGCAGAAAAAAGATACATGAGACCCACTGCTAGGAATGTAAGGTACAGAATTTTTCTTTTCCCAAAACGATCGGATAGCTTTCCAATTAAGGGTGTTCCGAAAAATGCTCCTAGATAATAAGTTGCGTAGGTTAATCCGAGTAAGATGCTTCGCATAGCGGGCGTTGTTTGCGCTGGTAAAAAATGATAGTTAGAGTTTAGAAAAATGGTTGGAAAGAGGGGGAAGGCAAGGTAGAAACCTAAATAGCTGCCCATTAAAAGTAAAAAAATGATCAGTCGCTCTTTCATGCCTAACTGTCTCATTATACGAAGGCATAACTTATTTAAAAGAAAGATCGTAAAAAATACATAGATTTTTCTAAGTCGCTCCTATATAGTGTGTATCACTTATGACGGAAGTGATGGAAATAGGACATAAATCAGTCCAATGGATTGATGACCCTAGATTAATTGATCGGAGTTTCCTAGATGAAGTACCGCTCATTCCCGAAAAAATGCACATTGCTAATGTCGATTTCCTTATGGGAAATGCAGTTGACAAGCTCTTTGAGTGCAGCGTTCCCGGACCATTTGCTCATTTTGCCCCTTATCCAGAATACCGTAATTCAATCAAGCGCCTTTTTAAACGTAAAGTCCTCGCAACCTTTGATCCCGATTTTACAAGAGAGACTTTAGATAACTTCTTTGAATGCGATGGGGAAGAACATGAAGAGGAAGGTGCTAAACTGTACGAAATGCTCGAAGAGCTAACAAACCTTAATGTTATCTTAGAAGAAATCTATCACAAAATATTCTCCTGCCTAAAGCCCTAAAAACAAAGATGCACCGCAGAGTCGCAGAGGACGCTGAGCTCGCAGAGAACAAAACAGCAAAAGTAAAATATATTTTTTTCGGAAAAAGATAACTTATTTGGTTTTCCTCTTTCTTTCTACTCTCTACTCTGCGAGTTCAGCGTTCTCTGCGACTCTGCGGTGAATCTTTTTTAATCAGGATTGAGGGTTGAGGTCATTTGAGAGGGAGCGATATTCGTCTGCAGAATGAATAATGTGTGGTCTCACGAAGATGAGAAGGTTGCTTTTATCATCATTTTTCTCTTTCCGATTAAATAAGTTTCCGATGAATGGAATTCCACCAAGGCATGGAGGACCAGATGTGGCGGCTGCTTTTGTAGTTTTTGTCATGCCGCTTAGGATAAGAAAGTGACCGTCAGGAACGTGGGCGCAAGTGGACATATTCGTTTTGGAAGTTTTAATTCCTGAAAGTTCTTTGGATCTATGGATAAGGTGATCTGTTGCTTCTGTGATTTCTTCAGAGATTTCGAGAGTAATGATGTCACCATCACCAAGGAATGGGGTAATATTAAGGCTAACGCCAATATCTCTGTACTCAACGTTTGCTGTCGTTTGTTGACCATTACCGATTGTCTGCACCATTGCACCAGCAAAGGGAATATTGTCTCCCACAAATATGCGTGAGTTTTTATTTTCTTGAGTTACAAGTTTTTGGTTGAGAATGATTGAAGAGTGTCCGTCGATTTGCAATGCGGAAATAAGTGAAGCTAACGAGAGAAATGATTGACCTTTATGGAAAATCATGTCGCCAATGATGCTAAGGTCAAAGCCTTTTAAAGTGGGAGCGTGATTATTCATTGAAGCACCAAAATCAGGTCCAGGGAGGTTGCCCATATGAATTTTTGAGAGATTTTTGTATTTACTATTAAATGACCAGTCAAGACCAAAATCAAGGCTATTGCGAAGTGATGTTTCAATTACAAGAACCTCTATAAGGACTTGCTTAAGTGCAGTATCGATTGACTCGACTAGTTTGCAAACTTTATCAATTGCATGATGACTGCCTGAGAAGAATAAGGAGTTTGTTGTTTTAATCCATTGCATCGAGGAGATGGCTGAGACCATTTCACTAGTACCGCTACCTGTTTCAATCATGTCAGTAGAAATTTGCTTTAAAGCCTCGAGGATTTCTGAGCCCTGATGATATTGGAGTTTTATTACATGGAATTTTCCTTCAGGTTTGTCTTTGATGAGGGTGGGGGTGGCGCCTAAGTCTGCCTTTGAAATAAATAGACATTCATTTTGGCGTTTTACGTCAAGACCATGTTCCTGCAACATTTGCATAATGATAGATAACATCTGCTCAGGGCCTAGTGGTTTCCCAGAGAGAAAGCTTACTTCAAAATCAAGAAGTTTAGGATCGCAGATAAAGTTGACTCCAGCAACCTTAGATGAAAATTTCACAAGCTCATGCATCGAGATAGAGGGAAAATTGACCTCAATAGCCCGTGCTTCTTCGGCAGGAAGAGCCAAGACTTGAAAAATTAGGAGCAAGAAAATATAAAATTTACGTTTCATGTTACAAGAAGAGAAGGGATTATATCAGAACGGGTCTCTTTTTTATAGGAATTTCGAACACTTTACCTTAAATTAATGTAAGCTTTTTATGGACTTTTTTGAGCTAAGGCGAGAAGATCATATTATGAGTTACAAAATATTGTGCATTGATGGGGGCGGAATTCGAGGTGTGTTCTCCCTTGAAATTCTTAAGATGCTTCAAGAAGATCTTGGTAAAGATCTCTTTGAAAAGTTTGACTGCTTTGCGGGAACTTCAACGGGAGCTCTTATTGCATCAGCGTTATTACAAGGTTTTGGGCCAAGGGAGCTAACCCATTTTTATACAATTTTTGGGCGCAAAATTTTTCCCAAGAGGCGCAGAAATATTAAAAATGAAGCAAAGTATAATCAAGACTTTCTTGAGATTATTTTAAAAACAACTGTTTCTGAAAAAACTACTTTTGCTGATTTGGATAAACATCTGATAATTCCCGCTTGCACACTTTGTGATTCTGATGGACGTTTTGGTGTCGAAATTTATGATAACTATGACGTAGAAATAGCAAAAAATTGGAATTTAGTCGATATCGCGCTTAGGAGCTCTGCTGCCCCTATCTATTTCCCTTCTCATAACCAATATATTGATGGAGGTCTCTACGCTTTAAATCCTAGCCTTCTTGCTTTATCCAGAGCTATAGATCCTAAAGGTGGAAATAAAGAACTTCAAGATCTTAAAATACTGTCAATTGGTACCGGAATTAATCCGACAGCTATTAAGGGATCTATCAATTGGGGGCTGGATCAATGGCTCTCTCCCGTAGACGATCTTGGGGCGCACCCTCTTATTTCGCTTATTACCGATATTGGTGCAACAATTCCTGATTACCCTCTTGAGCAGCTTTTAAAAAATAAATATCTTAGAATAAATGGATTATTGTCAGTTCCTATCGAAATTGACGATCCTTCAAAAATTGCTCTCTTGCGCAAAGCGGCGCGTGATATTAAAGAAGAGACCCCCCGAATTTGGGATCATTATATTAAGTGGATGGTCCTGTAAGAAAGGTAGCAGGCAGAGTCTTTTGCATGGTTGCCTTCCATATTTTAATGGATTCAATAATACATTGAAGAAAGAGTTGGTGTTGGTCGGAGTCGGTAAATTTCATCATAAACGAGTGGCAACTAATATCGTAAATATTAACAAAAGAAGAGGTTAAGGTGGCGTTTTCAAGGTCGAGAGGCTCTAGTCGGTCTTCGACAAAGTCTTTTAATGTCGGGTTAATGGCGCCTAGACTTAAAAGAAAGTGATCTTCTACAATTTGTGTTTTCAGGAAATAAAAATGGTCTGTGTAGTTGTGTTCAATGGATTCTAGGATGAGTAAAAAAAGTTTTTTAAGAATAGCTGGTTTAGCAATGCTTTGCATGTAGTTTGGAGTCAGTGAATAGAAGAAGTTTTCTAGGATAAAGTCATTTCGTATGTTGATTTGAAGAAGGAGCTTTTTTAGTTCATTTAGTACTTCATTTTGTTTCGAAATCATCCCTCCATTATAGTCGCGTACGTCACCAAGCATGTCTAGAAGAGTCGTATACACATTTCTTCTTGCTTGGGAGAGATCAACAGAGAAGTCTTTACGAAGAAACTGCTTTTTATCTAGATGAATTTCGAAGATGTTGGCTTCCTTTGGATAACGCTTTCGAATGACACCAACTGTTTTGATTTCATGATCAGAAAATTGCACTTTACTTTTTTGTTTTTCAAATAGCTTTTCTAATTTAGTATCCTCAGGTTTTAACACTCTTAAAAGGACAACAGAAAAGGAAATGCTTGTTTCTGTCTGTTTGTGGAAAGAAATTATCACATGAGGAATGTCTTGAAGTGACTTGAGCTGGTTGCTTAGAATTAGGATGTTGCGCATAACCTCTTCTTCATTACGGGGCATGAATATAGGATTGATAACGCTTTCAATTCTTGATTTAACTTCTCTTGGAAGTCTTTTTCTTAACTCTTTTAGCTCATCTAAACTAAAATCTCCTTCCTTTCTATAAATTTCCAAATGAAGTGTTTTTACATTACAGTTTGTTTTTCTGTCAGTTATAAGGGATTCTTCGACTTTTTGTGCAGACGGTAAGATGCTTTGGATTGCTTTAAAAAGATGTTTCTCCCCAATTATTTCATTTTCTCTTAAGAGATTGATCCCAATTAAAACACCTACAATTTTTTTGGGAATCGAATTAATTTCCATTCGTGTGTGCAGAAGTTTAATGTTTACATGTCTTTGGTTTGGATGAGAGAGTGCAGCATTTGTAAGTAGTTTTCGAAATAGGTATGTATAGGATATAATTCTAGAGAGGTGGGAAAGTTCTCTATCCGCTACAAAGGCATCTTTAAACTGAAAAACAAAGGTTTGTAGTTCATGAAAAATATCACGGTCAAAAATTTGTGGTCGAAATTCTAATAAGGGGGCAATCTGCTCTTTAATTTGAGTGATTTTTTCCTCTGCCGAAACTTTTATTAGAAAGTGCTGCATTTGATCAAATATGCTATATGAGGACTCTTTTGATGGCTTGTTAAGGAGGTAGGAGATATTTTCTTGTATGATAAGCCTTCTTTGATCAATAGAGAGGGGTTTTAATGAAATCACCCTTCTTGCATGCTGTACGGCAGAAATATTTAGAGAGACTTCTCTAGAAAGAGATAATAGATTTTCGAGCACAACGCCTAAATCTTTGTGGGTATCGATTTTTATAAAAAGTTCATGTATAAAAAATCCCAAACCCGGTTTCATTGAAAAGCGAAAAGCAAGTGAATGAACATATACGAGTTGAAGTTGTTTCCCGGGTATAATCCAGCGACTGTAAATGTCTCCTAGAAATCTTCCTACACCGTGAGTATACTCGGCTCCGCAAAGAGTTGTAATAGAGACAATATAAGGTGCTGTTTCTCCACCTTTCGTCCAGGAAACAGAAGGGATTGCCTTTTGAATTTGATTATAAAAATCGTCGATTTGCCCGTACGACTCTTGAGATTCAACTTTTTCACCAAATTCTAAAATGTCTTTAGGAAGTACTCTTGAAATTAAAGCTTGTAGTGAATGAAGATAGATTTCAAAACTTACTGCAACGTCTTTTGGATAGTCAAAGAGAGGTTCGATTTTTAGGAGTTCTTTGAGTATTGAGCTATCTTTATCTTCACTAGGAGAATCGTTAAGAAGAGGAAAATATGTGTTCATAAGTTTCATTACATTTAGTATATAAATAAGATTTTATTTGTAAACTGTAAAGATATTGCTACTTTTTCTAAGTAGCAGGTTCAAGTAATATTTCAGTCAAATAGAAACTACCGGTAGGATATAGCAAGAGGTTATTAACGTGTGGCTTCTGTAAATAAACGTTCTTCCAATGAAAGATGGCTGTAAGTGGCATGTCTTCGTTAAGGATTTCTTCAGCTTCTCTAAGTAAGTTAAATCTTTTTTCTGTATTAGCTTCTAAAAGAGATTTGTCAAGAAGATCAGAGTATCGTTTATTTTCATAGTTCGGGTAATTTTTCGGGTTTTTTTTTTGCTTAAACCTTTCAAAAAAATTCATTGGATCGTGATACTGAGCAATCCATACGCATTCAGCCATTTGATAGTCGCGCTTTGTTAACTTATCTAGAAAAACATTGTACTCATTGCTTACAAGATTCACCCGAACTCCAATTGCCTTTCGCCATTGCTCTTGAAGAGCTGCGGCAATTTTAGGAAATGAACCAGTTGATGCATGAAGGAGCGTAATTGTACCTAAGTCTTCTTCATCCATATTCAGCTCTTTTAAACCTTTCTGCAGATAAATTTTTGCTAGGGCAATGTCACCATCTTTAAAAAAGGGTCCTGGCTGATCATTGAGTAAAATACTCGGAAGTAGATTAATTCCATTTTCATTTTCCATGCAGGCGAGATTGTCAATGATTTCTTGTCTATTTATTGCATAAGCAAATGCCTTTCGGATATTGACATTTGTGAAGGGAAATGATTCCATATTGAATGAGCAAATGGTAGAAGCCGGTAGTGAGCTTGTTTTAAGAAGTCCGCGATCCATAAGATTTGGAACGTAATCAGCTGGAATTCCCGTGAAAGGAAGCCCTAAAATATCAAGCTCGTTTAGTTCGTACAGTTTCATAGCAGTCATTTCATTATCGATAATGCTGATTCGAATTTGCTCGAGAGAAACATTTTCGGCATCCCAATAAAATGGGTTCTTTTCTAATACTATTTCATGCCCCCTTTTGTATTTACTCAATTTATAGGGACCATTGCAGAGAAAGTCATCTCCACTTGCATCTGACCATTTGGAGTTTCGTACAGAATTGTTTTGGTGAATCGGAAAAAATACACAGAAGGAAATCATTTCGAGAAAAAATGGTGTTGGGTGCTCAAGTCTAACTTCTAACGTTTTGTGATCAAGCGCTCGAATTCCAATGTAACGATCAGATATAAGTCCACGCTTTGCATTTTCTGCATTTTTTATCGGATAAAGAAGATGAGCGTTCGGGCAAGGAAAATTAGGAACAAGCATATCCTTCCATGTTTCAGCAAAATCAAATGCTGTTACAGAAGATCCGTTTGACCATTTAGAATCTCTTAAATGAAATGTATAAACAAGTCTGTCTTCTGATATGTCAATTGTCTCTGCCAATGCTGGGGAGACAAGAGAGTAAGGTGTCATTTTAGTAAGCCCCTCGAATAGAAGGAACTGGATGGTAGACGAGGTAAAATCACCGCCTCTTCTTGGGTCAAAAGTTACAATGTCATGTGAGATATTTAATTTAAGAGATCGCTTTTCCTCTTCATGCTTAGGCTTGCTGCAATTGCAAAATAAGAGGCAAAAGGCAATTAAATAGAGTGGTCGAAAAATCAAGAGCCCTCATCAATTGTAATATAGTTTAGGTGAATTGAACCAATCGGTGAAATGAAAAAGCCATGAATACGATCTTGTAATAGATAGATGCAGTTCCAGTGATAGAGTGGGGTAAATGGATTTTCTTCTGTTATTAATTCTTCAGCTGCCTCTAAGATTTCAAAACGCTTTTCTGGAGTTTCCGCAAAAGCGGACTCGTCAAGAAGGGTTGTGTATTTTTCATTTTGAAATCCAGGATAATTTTTAAGATTACTTTTTAGTTTAAACCTGTCAAGAATGTTCATTTGATCATTATACTGCACAAGCCAAGCATTCAGGCCGATCTGATAATCGCGTCTTTGAAATTTATCAAGTGTAATTTTAAATTCAGATTCTTCCAGTTTAACAGAAATTCCAAATGCTTTCCGCCATTCTTCCTGAATTGCTTGCGCTAACCGTCTATAAGTGCCATTTGAAGGGTAAAGAAGAGTAATCCCACCTAGATCCCCCTTAGTAAGCTCAAGTTCATCTAGGCCAGCTTTGAGATGAAACTTACCAGCTTCAATTTCGTGGTCTTGAAAAAATGATTTTGACGAAAGTGGTTTTAAAAGAGGAGGAATTGCTCCTAAAGCCACAGTTTCGTTGCACTGGGTGATATTTTCAATCAGCGATAGGCGATTGATAGGGAGAGAAAATGCCTTTCGCATATTTTTATTTTTGAAAATTGAATCGGCTAAGTTAAACGTTAAAAATGTGGTCGCGCCAAATGGTTGCGTGATTAGCTTTTCTTCTTTTTGTAGTTTTAATATAGAATCGGAAGGTATTGAATTATAGGCTCCATAAAAATCAAGTTCGTCATTTTCAAATAATCCAAGACCAGTCAATTCATTATCCAATATCGTGACATGGATTTCATCCAAATGAACAGAGTCTGAGTCCCAATACTTTTCATTTTTACCAAAAATGTACTCATTCATAGGGGCCCATTTTTTTAAGATAAAGGGCCCATTTGTTACAAAATGAGAGCTTATGTTGTCTGCCCACTTAGTATTTTTTTTAACAGTGTGACTAGGGACTGGAAAAAAGGGGCAAAAGGAAGTTAAGTCTAAGAAATACGGTGTCGGCACTTCAAGGGTAACTTCTAATATATAGGGATCAAGCGCCCTGACTCCCAATTGATCTAAAGGTAAATCGCCCAATTTTATTTTTTCTGCATTTTTGATGGGGTAAAAAAGATGAGCATTTGGCGCTGGAAAGGAAGGGTCAAGAAGTGATTTCCAAGAAAAAACAAAATCATCCGCTGTCAATGGGGTGCCATCAGACCAAAAAGTAGGTTTCAAGTGAAATCTATAAACTTTCTTATCTTCAGAAATACTAATAGAGTCAGCAATGGCAAGTTCATGTGTTGAGTTAGGCGTCATTCGGGTTAGGCCTTCAAATAACATAAAATGTACGGTAGAACCGACATAATCTGAATTTTTTCGAGGATCTAGCGTATTTGCATCGTAAGGAAAACTGAGTCTAAAAATTTGGCTGTTTTTCATTGGAGAATCGACCTTCTGACAAGAGACTAAAAAGAGTAAAATGGTGAGTAATTTTCTCATAGGCTTGCAGATTATACCGTATCCATAGATTCTTGTAAACTTAGTGCAAAGAGGCATAGTGCTTGCCATTAAAAAGAAGAGGTTCTATAAGAGGGAAAAAGGAGATTTGCATGGCCCGTTTTTTATTTGGTACCCTTTTAATTTCGGCTCTTTGGGCGCATGACAATATTGAAGTTCTAAAGATGACTCCTGCTTATTACAATGAAAATGCTATCATTAAACAAATATACTCTGAAAATGGCATCATTGGCCCTAAGTCACCACTCGTATTACAAGTAGCGGAGTTCCCTTTAGGCGTGAGCTTGCCAAATAGTCCAGGTTGGTTGAAGGGGATGAGAGAAAGTGGAAGTGGATCGGCAATCTTGTTATGGGTTCTTGGGGAAAATAACATTCAAAAAAGATTTTATATTTCCATTGATGATGGAACTTCGTTTATTGAGAATAAAGCATATTTTAGAGATCGCTACCGTAAATTTATTGAAGCGCCTGAGCTTGAAAAATTAGATAAATTCGCAATTACAGCAATCCTTGTAAATGCCTATGGCGAAACGATTAAATCCACGAAAGCAACAAAAACTATTATTGTTGACCATAAAATCAAATCAAACGGTGACTATAAAGAACTTAAGAAAGATTTAGAAATGCCATTTCTTCTCTATAATGAGCCGTACGGTACTTTTTCGAAAAATCAACCCATTCTTCTAGATTTTTATGTCTTTAATGCAGATATTGGTACAGACGCATATGCTGTTGAGCTTTATATAGATGATGTAAAAGAAAAAGAAGTTCTTACAGAATGGGCGCCTTATCGAATTAAGTTGCTACCACCTGGTATTCATAAGTTTCAGATTAAATTAATCGATCATGCAGGAAGGGCTATGCCTGAACCGTTCGGTCCTTTAGTAAATCTGATATCAATTACGGATTAATATTCGTTGATTAAAAAATAGCTCATGATAATGCTGAAGCTAGAATAGTAGAGGCATTATGAAAAAAACCGATCTTTTAGAAAACTCCAGTATTTTAGAAGCTGTTGACAATCTGTCTAGTATGGCTGAGCTCGATTTAAGCGAGCTCGAAGAAGAGAAAGGTGAGACAGAGTCCCAACTTAGACTCCAAACAAGTCATTGGCTTGATTTAAAAAATGAAGAGAAAACTGTTCAGTCTGTTAAGGATACGTTTAGGGTTGTTCACAACTATTTAAAATTTGTTTATAAGAAAGAGGGTGGCGAGCTAAAAAATGCCGAGATTCAAAAAGGGGTAAAGTCAATAGTTGCTTTAGCAACTGAGGCTGCTTCTAAGGTGGATCAGTGTGTAAAGCTATTTAAGGATAAACGAGGAGTTACTGAATCTAAAGAATATAAAGAGCTTATGGACTTCTATGAGCATAAGATTCTTAAACGGTTTGAGGAAGTAATTCAGTCTGAAGATCAATGGGAAGAGGAGTGGTCTGGTGAGGAGGATCCCGCTGATATCAAGCGAAGAGGATTAAAAGACCTTGAGACTGTTACAAAAGATCGAGATTATGAGCTCTTCTTTATCTTAAAAGAAGATGGCACTAAGTTTTATAATAAAAACCTTGTCAGACACATACGGTTAGTTGCTGATTTTGATTTAATCATTGGGTCTCTTTCAGGCGATGATCCGTTTGTAAAAATTAAAATCATTCAAGATAAAATGGCTCACGGCGAGTCTCTTTTTTTAAAAAGAGAGATTAAAGGGGAGCTTGATAAATGGATCAAGAAAGCAGGTAAATTTCGCGATAACTACTTTGTTCAATTGTTTTATAGATCAATTATGTCACTTCTATTAGCATCAAACCCACACAATTTACTACTTCGAAAGGTTGGGAAAAGTGCGATTTCTTATTTTGAAGATTTTCGCAATTATTTACGTGCAGTTCTTGATAGTATTGATTATGAGCAGTTAATGGAGATGCAGGAAGGTGAAAGAGATCCATTTTTTAAGGAGCTCTTGCATATTGTCCATAAACTCTCTTTTTATCTCTATATGTATAGCCCAGATTACAGTGACGCACACTCGCTTATTTCAAGAGTCATTGGGAGGGAAAAAAAGAAAGGAGTTATACACTCATTGACACTATGGAATCAAGTTCTTGATGATCAAGAATCTTTACATTTAGAGCTTAAGAAATTTCCATCAGGCCCCTTATTTAAAGTACTTGATATTTTGCATGGCGAAGAAAACAAAGGCTTTGATCCTTACATGCAAGAAGATATGCCTTCATTCCTTTCACATATGAAGATCCATAACAAAGAAGTGGGGTTGATTTTATCTGCAAATCCTCTGCATCAACGTAATATCGATAAAGCGACAGTCATCGGAGAATTTAAAGGGTGTTTACGCTATGCAAAAGAGGTTAAGAAAAAATTTCTTCTTATAAATTTTGAAGATAGAACTTCATGGAAAGGTTTTGCGAGATCCTTAGAACTTGAAGAGCTTCAAAAAAATGCAGAATACTCCGGTGCTCTTAATGTAATTACTCTTCCAAAAGATAGTGATTATTATGCACAAGCAGATGAGTATTTAAAAATATCATCTGCCAAAGACTTCAAAACAATGCTTCTGGAACAAATTGTTAGTGGTGCAAGTTGTGGCTTTTACTTTCCTAAAGAATTTAATCAAGAAGTGACTTCTACATTTTCGAAAGAAACAATTGAATGGATACATGATCGCTTTTTTGCTAAAAAAGAAGAACTTTCAAGGAAAAATAGACTTGATTTCATTGAAATTTTCTATAATATCCTCATAATGAAGTTAATTCATCTAACTGGAGCTGACTATGTTCTTTTTTCTGCAAAGGACAGCATTGATACATCCGCTGTAGCAATAGCCAGCTTTTATGCATTTATAAAGCTTCTTGCAATAGGATCCGACTGGAAAGAAGACGAAAAAGAACTCTTTTTAAACACCATCTTCCTAAGAGCATTCCTGATCCGCGAACGAACGGTCGATCTTCGAACTGTCAGTCGTAGCATCAGTATGCTTTCAGTGATCAGTACCGAGCTAGAAACAAACCGTACTAAAATAATAAAAGAATTAAAAGCGCTTGGCATCTCGTAAGAAGCTTAATGGGCGGGAATACTTTGCTATCAAGGGTAATCTTGATAAGGCGGTTCTTCCCGCAAATATCATTATAGGTTAATGCAGATTATTCTTAAGTTACTCTGTTTTAATTTTATTAAGCTCCTCTTCGAATCTGGATAAACGATCACTAAAAAGATGAACAATGGAAGATACTTGCATATTTAGTCTTACCAAAGTTTCTCTGGCATTATTGTTTTTAGATATGATTTCCTTTGCTTCCTTTAAATCATTTTCTGCTCTTTCGTCAGTTGTTCGAGAAATTTCGCCCCATTTATTGCTGACAGCAAGAAAAATTCCTATGATGCTTGTAATAGTTGAATGCAATTTTTCTAATCTTTCAAGTGAGATCTTATAAATAGGGACTTCAGCTTCAAGGCTCGCTTTATCTGTGATTGCAGGAAAGTCAATACCAGAAAAAGATGTCATTGGTTTTGATTTAAGAAGTGCATTTACTATATTTTCTATCCCTCGTCTGTTCGTCATCCAATAGTTTCTGATGTGAGTATAAAGGGGGGTAGGCTCTTTTTGAGAGATCAATTCAATCTCTTCTAATTCTTTAATTGGGCTTAGAGGGTCAGAGGGAAATGGGCTTTTCGGTGAAGGAATAAGTCCCCAAGAAAATTCCTTTTTGATAGAAAATTCTCCTTCATATTTAGTTGGCTTGTAACTTCCTGCCAGGAGAAAAAGTTCATCTGTAGCTGCAGGAACTCCGTGCCTATCTAATATCCAGCAAAGACGGACAACTTCTCTTTCGGTATCAATTCTTCGTCTAACTCCTGACGCGTCAGATGGTTTAGGTATTGATGCTAAAGCATCAATGATAGCATTTCTTATCCGGTTGAAAAATTGTTCGTTGTCTTCAAAAAACTCATCGCTTGTTGCTTTTGCATAAGCTATTTGATGTAGGCAGTTAGTAGCTGATGCTTTGATTCTTTCGTATTTGCAAAGTGGGTGTATTTCTGTTGATGATGGTTTTGCTGTTACTGGTGATGTCATATTTTTTCCTTTTTATGTTTTTTTATACAAATCAGGAAATAATAGAATTTATGTGAATATTTAGTAAAGAGAATCTGTGAAGAAATGATTAATTTAGCGATAGATCACTCGGTATCATTGAGATGTTTTTATATGTGCCTCCCATTGAATTGAGCGTTTCTTTCCAAAGTTTATCTGGCGGTGTATCAAAAATGAGTTCTTTGTTTGAAGGATAAAGAAACCAGAGTCCATCTTGAAACTGTTTTTCTAATTCACCTGCTGTCCACCCCGTATAACCAAAGCAGATAAGAAGGCTGGAATCAGGTTCTTCTCTGATAAGCTCTTGGAGAAAAGGGAAGTCGCCGCCGAGGTAAACGCCATCAGTCACCTTTAAGGTCTGATCTCTGTGCTTTGTTGATGCATGCAAAAGCATTAACTGGTTTTGTTGCATCGAACCACCTATGCGGAGGTTGTCTTTTAGCTGTACAATTTCATCAATTTCGGAATTCGCTTTGATCGTCTCAATTTGGTAAGGTTTATTTAGCATCAGACCGAACGATCCGTAAGATGTATACTCACAAATAAGAATAACGCTTTGATTGTAGAGAGGATCAGTCACATTTGGGCTTGCAACAAGCAATGATCCTTTTTCTATATGAAGTCCTTTATTCACAAGTAACTCCTGTTTTCATATCGAGAAGCTCTTGGTTATAGAGTTTGATTTCATTTTGAATTGCATCTAGCTGACCCATAAGCTCTCTAAATTTTTTCTGAAATTTAGGGCTTTCGGCAAGTTGCTCTGTGGAGAGTCTATTTGTGAGGAGTGACATTCTTTCTAGCGTTGCATTAATTTGATTAACTTGTGAGTCCATATAGGCTTGGAAAGCTTTAGAATCTTTAATCCGCGCGGTTTCACTCATTAACTTGGCTCTATTTCTTTGCCATTGATTATTGTATTGAAAAAGAAGACCGTATTGGTTGATATCGGTAATCAGCATATTTGCTTTTGCCATGAGCGCATTGACTTGAAGATAAAGGCCGTCTTCTTCGATGATTTTTCCAAGAGTCCCTTTTCCATCTTTTATACTGCCTGTAATGTGATCCACATTAGTTGCAATCCCGGATAGGTTTTCAAAAAACCCATCTTGTCTTAAGCTGCTGATTGTTTGGTCAACTTGCGCAAATGTATTGCTGAAATTTTTTACGGCATCCTTGATATTATAAATAATTCCGAGTTTGTTGAAGTCCTTTAGGGTAATGCCAGCTTCAGAAATTGTGACATCAAGAGAATGAATTGCGCTCCCAAGAGTGTCGCCATATTTATGTACCCAATCTATCACGACGTTTAAAGCTTCTTCTACTTTTTGAGATAGAAGAGAGATTTCGTTCATGGCGCTTTCTAAAAGGTCGCTTGCGTCAGCATAAATAATATCTTTTGAATTGATAATGTGTGATGGCTGGTTAGGTTTTTTTGGTTTAGGAATGATAGAGACATATTTTTCGCCAAGTAAACCTTGTGTTTGAACGGTAATTTCGTCAGTTGACCAAATTGTATAGGCAGAATCAATTTTAACAGTAAGAAGATAGGGGTATACTTGACCAAACTCATTAACTGCTTGCTCACGAGCGTCTATAATTTGTGTAATATCAGCTACCTCACCAATAGATCTTCCTGCATATGTAACTGGAGTTCCAACACTTATACCGTTTATGTTATTGAAGCGAACCTTGATTGTCTGTTTTCCATCTCCAACACTTGGCTTAATAAAGAGTATAATTCCAATGATGAGGAAGCTTGCAATGATCACAAAAAGGCCGATAAGCATGTTTTTAAGTTGGTTAGCCATTTTTTAGTTTCCCGATTAGGTTTGAGCCTTCACTGATCATTTCGTTAAAAACTTTGATTGTAGGGTGGTTACTCTTCATAAACTCTTTTGGAGGTGCGACAAGCTCGATCACTCCATTTTCTATAAGTCCGATTGTATCCCCAATTGCAAGTGATGTCACAATGTCATGCGAAACAACTATAGTTGTTCCTTTTAGTTCATTATGTTGATCAACAATTAATTTCCCAATTGTTTGGGATGTAATGGGATCAAGACCTGTTGTTGGTTCATCATAAAAAGTATATTTGGGTTTATAGACAAAGGATCTTGCAAAAGAGACTCTTTTTCTCATTCCGCCAGATAAATCGCCTGGATAGAGATCATTTGTTCCTGTAAGCTCTACTTTTTCTAATACTTCATCCACATACTTTTTAATATCTGAAGAGGCAATTTTCTTTCCACCACGGATTCCATGTTCCTTTAGAAAAAACCCAACATTTTGCGCAACAGTCATAGAATCAAAGAGAGCGCCCATCTGAAAAATCATCCCTACATCCATTAGTTTTTGATAGAGCTCATAGTCGTACAGTTTAGCCATATCGTGGTCATCGATAAGCACTTCGCCACTATCAGGTTTTATAAGGCCCATGAGATGCTTTAAAAATACGCTTTTTCCAGATCCTGATTTTCCAAGTAAAATAAATATTTGGCCATCTGGAATTTCTAAATTTAAGCCTCGAAGTACTTTGTTTCCATTAAACGACTTGTGGACATCTTTTAGCACAATCATGAAAACCACCTAATGATTTCCGATCTCATCACATTTAACGTTAGAGTTAGGAAGAAATTTAAAATTAGGATCATAACATAACAGAGGACAACCGCTTTTGTGGTTGACTCACCGACATCTTTAGCGCCGCCTGTTGTCGTCATCCCTTTAAAGCAGCAGATGGTTACAGATAATAAAGCAAAGACAAATGATTTAATAAATCCGATCCAAAAGTCAAATGGTTCTACATAGATCGGAATAGGATCCCAAAAAGTAGTTGGGGCAAGTCCAAAAAATTGTACTGCAATGAGATAGCCTCCAAACACCCCTAAAACAACGCTATATACAGTCAGTAAGGGGAGCATAATCAGCCCCGCAATGAGCCTCGGAGAGACAAGGTATCTTTGAGGATCAACTGCCATCGAAACCATAGCATCTACTTGCTCAGTTACTTTCATCGTTGCAAGTTCTGCTGTAATCGAGGCACCGATTCTACCCACAAACATAAAAGCTGTTAATACAGGGCCGAGTTCAGTGAGCATCGCCTTAGCAACCATTAAGCCTGTAACACCAACAAGACCTTTATTATAAAGTTGATAGTACGACTGCGTTGCAAGAACAAGACCTGTGCTAAAACCAGTTAGAGAAACAACAGATAGTGAGAGAACCCCTTCAGAATAAAGCTGCTCTCTAAGTAAAGACCATCTGGGAAGCCTTCGAAAAATTGTGGCAAACGAAGTGAACACAAAGGAGACATAATCACCGATAGATATAAGGAATTTAAACTGACTCAGAAATGCAGACATACCCGGAAAAGATTCTCCTCTTTTCCGGATAGTAAGAATTTAAGGGAATATTCTCTACCCTTTTTTAAAGGGGGTGCCTCTTTGCTCTTCTAAAGCTCTAATTGCAGCCATGAGCATTTCTTCCATTTTATTGAGTTTTTGAACAAGTTCGCTTTCATTGCCTTGTGTTCTTTGAAGTTCATTTCGAACAATTTCAAGCTTTCCTTGAAATTTGGAGATTTTTGCTTCATCCCATTTTGTAATAGCACCACCAGCTCCGGAAATAAGTGCGCTGATCCCTTTAAGAGTTTTTCCATAAGGATCAGTTTCTGGATAAGCAGCAGCTGCAATTTGAAAAAATGCGGCTCCAATATTTAGCACATAGCCCCATTCTTGATGCAGGGTTGCATCATACATATCTTTATACGCTTCCGTCATAAGTGAGATTTCATTTTCCGAAATGCGGCGACTTTGTGTCCGTTGCATATCCAAAATATCATCTATCCGGCTAAGTGACTCCGCCGCAGGTCCTACATAGGTCATAATTTTCTCCTATTTTTATGCAGCGCCTGCAGTTTGAGCAAGAGCTGTGATTTTTTTACTAGATGCTTGATACTGAGCAAGAGCAACCGTAATGTTATCAGTTGTTCTTTGGTTGTTTATTTCGAAAAATTTTAAATCTTGCGACATCGCTTCAAATCGTGCCTTATTGATTTCATTAGACTTTCTAAGAATCGAATCAGACGCTTTTATGTCAGCAAGAGTTAATTGATAGCTATTTTTCATAACGGATGCGCCCCCTTCCACAAGGCTAAGAGAAGCTGAGATAATTCTGCCCATGTTGCCAGTAAGAGTTGTAACTCCAAGATAAGCGCCAGATAACCCGCTTACAACGCCAAGGCCGCTTCCGACGAGCATTAGAGTAGAAGCTAGCTCTGGATGAGTCTTCATTTGACCGAGAACCCCTCCTAAAATCGAGGCACTTCCTGACACGATCATAGAAGATCCCCCGAGAATTGCTAGTAGAGATGCTCCAGGAGCTAAAAGAGTTGCGCCAAGAACAATAGATGTTGCTCCAATTAAGCATGCGCCAACCTGTTTAAGAATATCCCAATAATCGCTACCAGCTGCAGCTTTTTCTAGTTCCATTTCTTTTTGTTGATGAGCTTCTAAGGTGACCATAGAAAGTTCGTGGATTTGCGTCAGCTCTCTATCAAGCATTTGTAGGTATTTTTCTTTAAAAAGCTCCAGCCTTTCGACAAAATTTGTGACAATCAGGCCAAGCGGTTTAGAAGGAGCATTAAAAGATTCTGGCGTTGCTAAAGCAGGTTTTTTTATCCCAGAAACGATTTCAGGGGAGGAACTCGGAAGTTTAAATTGAGGTTCAACTCGAAATCTAGTTTCTAAAGGTGCGTGCGAAATTGTATCAATTGCAAAGTCACGAGAAGTCTCTCTAATTATGGGCATGATCCCTCCAAGCTAAACGGAGCCCTTCTATTTTGTCACAAAGGATTCCTGTCTTATCACGGTTTTCAGCAGCTAAAAGAGCTTTAAGAGCTTCATCTCTTTCGCCAAGAGAAAATAAGGATTCGGCTGCATGAAAATGAGGAAGGGGATTGTCCTCATCAATGAGGCACCACATGCTCCATGCAACAAGAGATTCCTTGAATTTTTTTTGTAATTGCAAGGATGAGGCAAATGCTTGCCAATATCTAGCTTCAAAAGGTTTCGCAATAACAAGTCTTTGGAAAATTTCGCCTGCTTGCACAAAGTCATTTGCCTGATACAAATTAAACCCAAGCTCGTAGAGTAAGGTGATATCTTCTTCTGTAAATTGTCCCGGAAGTAGACCATTACCCGCATCCAAATTCGCTTTAAGAGTTTTCAAGACATCGTCAAGAGCCGGGGAGTGGAGAATTTCTTTTGATAAAGACATATTTCTACCAATCCTTATACTTGATTTCGTATGCATTTATCAATAAAGGAGTCTCTCACATTGTGGTGAGCCACAATATCGAGTAAATTGCTAAGACCTCGTGTGATTTTTTCAATCTCACGAACAATTTTTGTAAGTTGGTGGTTTTCCTCAGTTATGAGATAGTTCAATCTGCCTTTAACCGTTGCAATTGTATCAAGATTTATGGGGCCTTCAAAAGGATTCCTGTCAGCAGGAATCAGTCCATTGCTTCTCTCTACGAGCCTTGGCCAGTACGTAGTTTGAAATTCATCAATTTTATCAAGAAGTGCATCTGGAAGTTCTAGCTCTTTCCCATTTTTTCTAGCAATTGCTTCGAGTTTTGATAATTCAGTCTGAAGGTAATCAAAAGCAGAAATCTCTGCATAAATATCATTTTCATCTTTTTGAAGTGACTCAAGCTTCTTCATCTGGAAATCACTATACTGTTCAAATAAATTGATATATTCAATTCTGGAATTCGGCTCTTTATTTGGATTAGCTTTAATAAATTCACAAACATTATCAACTTCGTCTTCATCGGTGTCAGGTACAGGGGCAAGCGCTCCATCATATACACTGCGCGGCGCGTTAGATTTTGGCGCTCCCAAAAGATCATCAATCCGAGCCATAATATCCGGAATACCAGCTTCAGAGACATCCTCATATTCAGGAAAAGGATCTTTATGCGAAGGATAAACGTGTGGATACTGCTTTACAAATTCTTGCCAAAGCTTAATCAGAGCATCTAAATCGTCATCGATTTCTTTAGATCCCAGCTTTTTTCTAATCTCCAATAACAGTAGTTGAGGATCACTTGCAAGCTCATCACTACGCTTGTCAAGATTCACATCTTTACTATAGGACGCCTTTTCGATATTACTAGGCGCACTCAAATTTTTTGTCATCATGCCTTAAACCCTCCACTTCCCTCCAACAAGCTTAGCAGGTTTTTGCCTTATATATCAATCCCTTAAACATTTTTTTAAAGAAAAAGGCCGCCAAAAATCTAACGATTCGTGACGGCCTCAATTATAAATTTATGTGGTTTGGCTTTTTTTACTCAATTTCTTTGCCTATTTTCTCATAAAAAATTTTAGGAATAACAAAACCTAATGAATACAGAATCCCAGAAGAAGCCGCTGGACCTTTCTGAAAGTTGACTTGCGGACTTAGCCAGTTTTTAACCGCTTCGAATATAGAACGGATTGCATCCGCAAGGTGTGTCCGGACTGATTTCTTGCTAGTTTCAGGTAGTTTTTCGCCAAACGTTGCTTCACGTGGTTGTCCGATTATTGATGCCCATGTTTGCTCCTTTTTTTGTTGTTTAGTTTCATAATTATACTATAATTAATATTTTAAAAGCAAGGGAAAGTAAGTCGCTAGAGTATATAGCATGTTTATAAACAATATGTTGCATATAATAGAAATTTATTGAGTTAACGGGATAAAAGGGAGTGTGGTATGCTCGTGCGTATTATGATTCTTTCTTTGATTTTAGCCCTTATTGGCCTCACAGCTATTTATCTGGAGTTTTGGGTGCCGGGAAGTCTTATGGCCCTCATTGGGACTGCTTTGCTCGGAGGTTCCCTAATGGTTGGATTTGGACTCGATTGGCGCTGGGGTGCCTTTTTGGCGCAATTTGAGCTTATAGCACTGATTTTAGTTATAAGACTTGCAGTTAAGTCGTTAAGGAAGAGCAAGATGTGTCTTGCTGCTAACCAAGAAAATTATAAGGGGTGCTCGTTTGAGGTAAAGTGTATCGGAAAGATGGGTGAAGTGATTAAAGATTTAAAACCGTCTGGTCTTATTGAGATAGAGGGAGAGCACTATCAGGCGCTTTCTGAAGGCGACTATCTAAGGAAGGGGACAAAAGTAACAATAATTGGTGGAGAAGGGTTCCATTTAATTGTAAGGTAGGGGTTTATGGAGACATTTGTTATATTTGCTATTATTATTGGTGTGATCGCACTTGGACTATTTGCTATTGTGGCGAATTATGTAGGTTTGTGGTTCCAAGCGTTTGTATCAGGCGCGCCTGTATCGCTTTTTAATATTGTGGGGATCAGCCTTAGAAAAATTCAGCCAAGGCTTGTTGTTAATGCGCTGATTACTTTGAATAAGGCAGGACTGAAAAATATTACGACAGATGATATTGAGACGCATTATTTAGCGGGTGGTAATGTTGCTGATGTTGTAAGGGCAGTTATTGCGGCTGATAAGGCAAATATTAAACTAGACTGGCGTAGAGCTACCGCTATTGATCTTGCAGGGCGTGATGTCTTTGAAGCGGTTAAAACTTCTGTAAATCCAAAAGTGATTGACTGTCCGTCCGCTACAGGAATGATTTCTGCCGTTGCCAAAAACGGGATCGAGCTTCTTGTAAGAGCCCGGGTTACTGTAAGAACAAACATTGCTCAGCTTGTTGGAGGCGCAACGGAAGAGACAATCATTGCAAGAGTTGGGGAAGGCATTGTAAACGCAATTGGATCGGCAGAAAGTCATTACGACGTTCTTATGAATCCACAAGCAATCTCGGAAGCCGTCCTTAATAAAGGCTTAGATGCCCAAACTGCCTTTGAGATTCTATCCATTGACATAGCTGATATCAATGTAGGATCAAACGTTGGTGCTGTGCTCCAATCAGAGCAGGCATTAGCCGACATGAAGGTTGCTCAAGCGAAAGCAGAAGGCCGCAAAGCAATGGCTGTTGCTCTCGAGCAAGAGCAAAAAGCAAAGCTTGTAGAAGCCGAAGCAAGAATCCCTCTTGCAATAGCAATTGCCTTTGAAAAAGGACAGCTGGGTATCATGGACTACAATAACCTAAAAAATCTTCAAGCTGATACACGCATGAAGATGGCTTTCTCGCTCGACCGCGAAAAGTAAACAGAATTTTGCTTGGCGTCTACTAATGTCGATGCCAAAATTTATGGAAACAGGATAATTCATCTTTTTGCATATAGAGCTAAGTCTTCAGGATATTAGCTAGATTTGAAAAAAGAGAATTTAGCAAGGATGGTAGGATAAAAACAAAAAACATTCTAATTATAAGAGAGATGTAAATTCATTTTTCTTATCCTTCTATCATTCTATCCTTGCTAATTTATCTTTTTTTTTATGCATAGGCTGCAGCGCAACATAGGTTGTTAATAGTTTTTTTTGAGAAATAAGCTGTGTTATATTGACGGGTCTTCTTCATCCCAATCGAGGGTGGTGACGACACGGGCTTCGAGTTTCGACTCGGATAAAATGAGCTGTTTATTGCCTATTTGAATGTGATAGAGAAAGGTTGAGGGGCTGATTTGGCGGCGCTCAAGTATTTTAATGTTTTTTTTGTGATTGATTTGAAAGGGGCGGTCTTTGGAAAATTTGCGAAAGAGCCAAATCAAAAGAAAGGCTGCAACTACGATAATTGCTGTCACAATTAAGGTTCTTATGAATTGCTTCTGGTACATGTCGGTTGAGAGAGAAGGTGGCATCTCTTCCTGAACTGCCTCATTTGCAGGGTGTGAGGGAAGTATTTCTTCTTCATTTGAGAAAAGGAGGAGGGGACACAATATTAAATAAAGCCACTTCATGAATAACTTATCGCTTTTTTTACCTTTATCGTCTAGTAGTAATGGTATGGCTAAAGCAATCTTTGCATCAGATATTGATAAAACTCTTACAGATGAAAGACATCTGATCCCAGATGAGGTAATCGTATATCTAGAAAACTTACATAAAGATGGTTGGGAAATTGTCCTTTTAACGGGAAGAACATTCTCCTTTGCAATGATGAGCGTTGAAAAGATCAATTTCCCCTTCTTTCTGGCTGTTCAGAACGGTGCTGAAGTTCTTAAGATGCCTGGAGGGCAAGTTGTGTTTCAATCGTTTATGCCAAAATCTGTTGCTTTTGGTGTAGATAGCTTATACCACCATTATAAAGAAGACTTTCTCATCTACTCAGGTCTTGAGAAAGGCGATTTTTGTTACTACAGAAGCTCAAAGTTTTCTCCCTTTTTTATCGACTATCTAGAAAAACTTAAAACAGTATCAACAGCTGAATGGATTGAATTTGGGGATCTTTCTGAAATACCCCAAACAAGCTTTCCACTGATTAAGTGCTTTAGCGATTCTCTTTCGCTTCAAAAAATTCAAGGAAAACTCACAGATATACACTCTGTGACGAGCTCGATAATCATGGATAGCTTTGATCCTAAACTACCTATCTTGCTTGTAACAAATAGTGATGTAAATAAGGGTCTTGCCTTTAAGCGCATAGCTATAGATCAAGGTTGGAGCTGCCCCTTAGTTGCTGCCGGAGATGACAATAACGACATTCCACTCCTCCAGCTAGCAAACATTAGCATCGCGATAAAAACTGGTTCAAGAGAGCTTCAGCTCCACGCTGACATTCTTGCAGATTCCTCCGTAGAACTAGGAATCATTCCCGCGTTAGATGAAGCTAGACGCCGCTTGGACTTATAGTGGTTTAAATTCTAGCTGCGATAGCAAAATATGTAAAATACTTGTCAAGATCCTCTAAGGTGGTTCCATATTCAAGGCCGCCAAGTACAGCGTCACAAAAAAGCTCTCTTGCTCTTGTAATCTCTTTTAGACGATCCCGCCAGCGCGGATCGCTAATTGTAAGATCAAATAATTCAAGACCTCTAATAAACGCCTTTTCAGAGCGATCGAGATTATTTTTAGAGCGCATGGCTCTGCTCACTTCGCTTCCAATATTCCCTAATTGCTCACAAAGAGAGAGCGTAAACCATCTTCCTTCAGCAAGTAATTTATGTTGAAATGAATCCATTAGATGTCTTGTATAAGATTTGAATAGATTATAGCAGGCAAGGCTTTCTGCATTCAATCTTTTTTTAGTTAGATAAGCGTTGGGCTATCGAGTGAAGTAGCCATGGCATGAAGGCCGTTATCAACAAATAAGACCACGCCTGTAATAGCGGATGCTGCTGGAGAGAGTAGAAAAGAAGCCGCATTTCCAACTTCTCTGGAAGTCAGGTCTTTTTGAAGGGGGGCATTCATATTAGAATAGTTGATCATTTTTTCAATAAAGCCGATTGCTTTTGCGGCTCTACTTGCAAGGGGACCTGCTGATATGGAGTTAATTCGGATGCCCCATTTACGACCGGCTTCAAAGGCAAGGGTGCGTGTATCGCTTTCTAATGCAGCTTTTGCTGAGCTCATACCGCCGCCATACCCAGGAACAACCTTGTTTGATGCCATGTACGACAGGTTTAGGATCGATCCACCGGTATTCATCAGGGGTCCAAAATGTTGAACGAGACTGACAAAGGAGTAAGATGATGAACTGACAGCTGCAAGGTAACCCTCACGAGAAGTTTCAAGTAGGGGCTTTTTAACTTCAGGGCCGTTTGCAAGGGAGTGAACGAGGATGTCGATTTTTCCAAAGTCAGATTCGATTGCTTTTGCGACCTCAGACACTGTGTAGCCAGTTGATCCTGCATACCGTTTATTTGTTTTTACTTCTTCAGGAACGGCTTCTGGCGTATCATATACAGCATCAATTGAATACACCTTTTCGATTTGCATAAGGGTGTTGTTACTCAATTTTCTTGATTCATCAAATTTGCCTGCATCAAGTGACATTTGAAAAATTTTTAAGATAGGGGTCCAGGTGCCAATAACAATTCTAGCTCCTTGATCTGCAAGTGCATGCGCAATTGCCCATCCATAACCTTGGTCATCGCCAATACCCACAATAAATGCTATTTTACCTTCTAAATTTTTCTTTGTCATATCACCTCTTAACCTAAAGCATAGGGATGATGAGATTATTCTTCAAGATAAGGAATTGAGATGGTATAGTAACTCTATGAAGTTAAAAACTGTTTCAGCGTTTGAAAAACAGCTAAAGGAATCTGCTCCGGAAAAGCTTTCCAGGATTTATATGGTTTTGGTTGCAGATGCTTATGAGCGAAAGTTTTATGTAAATAAGCTGTTTCGGTTTCTTTCTCATTATAAACCAAATCTTTCTTTCCAAAGTGGAGCGGATGCTTTAGAAATGGGCCTTTTTTCAGAAGAAAGAGTTGTCCATCTAGAGGTGGAGAATGGACAGAAAGTAATTCCTGATGATGTAATTGCTATATTTTCAGGTGAGAAGTGCCCGAATCCTTTTTATGCTGCAATTGAAAATGAAGTTATTTGTCTGGATTTAACGGGTGAAAAGCCATGGGATAAGAAAGAAAGACTTGTGGAAGAGCTTCAGAAGATGGCAAGGCAAAATCAGAAAACTATTTCAGCTTCTCTTGCAAATCAGCTTGTTGATGTGGTAGGAAACGACCTTGCCGCATTAAAAAATGAAGTGGATAAGCTTGCGCTTTTTGCAGGTGATCGAAAAGTAATTGAAGAAGATGATATTGAAAAAGTAACAAAAACAGAAAAAGAAGTGACAGCTTGGGCAATTGCCGAAGCGCTTGTGTGGAAAGTTAAGGGTGTAAAAAGGCAGGAGTTTAAGGATTTATCCGAGGTCTTAGCTTTAATTGCTCTTCTCCGCCACCACATATATTTAGGCATTCAGATTTGTAGGGGAGGCGACATGCCCTCACTTAGAAAAAATCAAATGGATGTTTATATCCCCTTTTGTAAAAAAGTAGGCCCAAATTATTTTTTTGAGCGCCTTGCTTTTTTATTCGAGTGGGAAGTGAAAGCAAAGTCAAGCTCCTTCGATTTAGCACTATTATGGGATTTATTGGTGATACATTATGACACTTTACCTACTACCGAATTTGCTTTCTCCGGAAGCTAATCCAAAATTAAGTCTAGTCAGAGGGCTAGATGAAATCGTCAATAGTCTTGACGGCTTTTTTGTCGAACATCCAAAGGAAGCTAGAGTTTTTTTAAAAAACTTTGATTTTGAAAAGCTTAAGACAAAGCCCATGGAAGTACTCGATAAGGATACAACAAACTTTGTGACCCTTCTTCAGCCTCTTATTAAAGGGGAAAAATGGGGTATTATTGCAGACTGTGGCTTGCCCTGTATTGCTGATCCCGGCGCAAAACTCGTCTATGGCGCCCGCGATAAAAATATCGACGTCATTGCAATTCCAGGCCCTTCTTCCCTCATTCTAGCCCTTCAGCTCTGCGGCTTAGAATCACAAACATTTGTTTTTCAGGGCTATCTGCCAAGGGACTGCAAAGTGGACCGCCTCCCTATGCTTCAGGTTTTTATTGAAACTCCCTATAATAATGAAAAAAGCCTTGAAAAGCTCTTTTCTGTGCTCAAAGAAGACGATACCCTCTGTATTGCCATTGATCTAACCCTACCTACTCAAAACGTAGTCACTAAAAAAATGAAATGGTGGAAGGATCACATGAGCGAAGTTGACATGCAGAAAAAACCTGCCATCTTCCTCATAAAGACACGTATTGGCTAAAATAGAGCCCTTTTGCAACTCCAGTAGAGAATATCAAATAGGGCTTTATACTTCCTTTTCTTTCAGATCATGCACTGCAGGAGGAGGTTAGTGATTGAGCTCTCTTCTTAATCATTTGGTTTTTTGAAAAAATATTGTCTATGATGCTCAGTTAGTTGACCCCCAGAGTAAGAAATCTGGAACTCTCGTAAGCGATCGGATAATTCAAAGTTAACTATCGATTTTGCTCCTTTAGGAAATTTGATTGATTTTTCCAACCCTTCTATTTTCATCCAATAATCATAACAGAGTTGCTTTGCCTCACTGCTCCATTCGTCAATAGGCACTGGATACAAAGTTGGCTGTACTAGTGCCGGAGTAGACTTGGCCTTTAGCGGAAGGTGGGATGTGCCTCTCGCATCACTTTCTTTTGGGTGAAAAGCTGAAGGGACTTATTGATACTGCAGGGGACTTGATGGAGGTGTAAATAAAGTATCCTCAGGTGAAAAGTCGTGGCTTCTGCTTGCCATACCGGCAATTACTACTGACTTTTCTGGTAAAAAAGGTTTCTGCGAGTCTCCTTTCTCTTTCTTATGAGCTGCAAAGGGGGAAGCATGTAAGTCTGTCAGCTCGTGCGATGGAAATCCTACAGCAGGAAATGATTTAAGAATAGATTCCAAATCAGATAAAGAGCTTAAAGAAAAAGCTTCCTCTGAACTGTAACTAGTTGATTGAAGGGTGGTTGAGTGTGTGCGGTCTTTGAGGAGGCGCGCTGTTTGAGCAAGTGAATGAAGCGCAGAAAGTAAATCATGACTAATAGAGTCATCTTCTTCATCTCCCAAATGCACGAACTGTTTTAAAGCGCTACTTCCAATTGCAGTGATCTCTTTTAAGTAATTCTCGCCTAGAAAGGGAGAGTCAGTCCTGCCGTGTAGAGCTTCGCTTTCTGGACTAAGTCCTTGTTCGCTCCCAGTAAAAATTGGGCCTGGGTAGTGACACATGGCCATATCTTTTAGCGCGACGGGAAATATCATACTCTCTTCCTTTCATTTACTTCTTTTTAGTCCAATAATGTTCAAACGCACTAAGTGTAGGGTAATTGCAACAAAAAGTCACTTATTAAAATAACTGTTTGTGGGTGTTTTTTAGAAACGTCACCTTTTGCTGCTAAATAGTGTTATAAATCCTTAGGGAGGTTAGGTTAATTTGATCGCAATTACTTAATGTGCATATAGATATGTCATGCTGTTACTAGGCTTTTTAAAGAAATTATTTGTATTTATATATGTAGTTATGGTATAATTATAGAATCATTCAACTATAATGAGGTAAACTATGTCGTCATCTTGCTTATCGTCACTACCTGGGGCTATTGATACTGCTCCTGCTTTACCTTTGGAAAATGTGTCACCTCAGCCTAGAAGAGGTTCCTGTCAGAAAATTGGGGATTTCTTGAAAAACTTTCTGTTTTTTACAGGATTGCGCTCTGGCGAGAGTTTAAAAACAATCTGGAATTGGCAAGTTTCTCTTGTGTCACATTCGCAACTTAAATTTTTAACTCCACAGCAAGTTCCTCATTTAGGTGAGAGTCAAATTAGAGAGATAGCTTTAGATGAGTATTCAACCTTGAAGCAACATTTGTCCGCTAAGCAGCTTTTAAAAATATTAGCAGGCTCAGATGGGAAAGATGGGGCTAAAATCAAGGCGCTAATAGGGGATCGTAAATTGGATATTGATGATGTAAGGGCTGCTGCTATGGAAGCAAAATGGAAAAATACAGAAGATAATTATAAAGATAATGATCCGTACCAATTTTTATGCGATAAAGATGTTAAGGAATTGCGCCCATACGATTTTTGGAGGCTAACACCTAGGCAAATTAAGCTTTTAACTGAGCTTCAGCTGCGTTGGATAAATAATATACATTTAGACTTGAGCTCCGTGAGCAAATCCATATCTTATAACAGTTTAACGTACTATGCTTTGGATATTTGTCAGCATTTAACTCCTGACCAAAAAAAGTTTATTCTTCATGATAGTTGGAATTCTTTATACAATCAAGATAAAAATTTTGACAAATTCAAAGTCTTATTCCCGGATATGAAAGGGTCTGAAGTGGTCGAGTGTTTAAAACATGTTCGTAGAAAACCTGATAGGGAACTATTAGAAATTCATCCTGAGTGTGTTGTACTCCTCTCTGATACTGTGGGAGACGTTCCAAAATTGTGCTATCCTTTCTTAAAGCTTTATACTGACATTAATATGCGGGATGAAGTTAAGGATGCTGATGAGGATGAGTATGAGGGTAAAGTTGGTATGGAGCCATATAGGCATACTTTTGATGAACATAAATGGAAATGGGATTTAATTTGGGCAAATGGCAAAGAAGGGGTTACAGAAAGTCAGTATGCGATTGCGCTTCATAAGCAATGGATAGAAGAAAAGGATGTACCGAAATGTAAAAAAGATGAGGTAAATATTAGACTACAACGACTTGAGTCATGTGTTAGGTCTCAGAGAAAGATCTTCTTAGATAATTTCAGACGCCACTAGGTCGTAGAAAAGTTTGCCTTTTTCAGAGAGGCGGTAGTGAGTGCTTTTGGCTTCCAATAGGAAGCCTTCTTTTGTTAGGGTTTTAAGCGTTGTCAGGGTTTCTTTCGGCAGGGTAGGGAAGTCTTTGAGGTCGATCCCTTTTAGGAGGCGAAGTTTAATAGCGAGGAGTTCATGGATGTTTTCGGGGTAGGGGAGGCATTCTTCAAAGTCTTTGGGGTCGAGGCCTTGATGGAGTGCTGTATACCATTTCTTGAGGTGACAGATGTTTTGAAAACGTTTTCCGTCCATATAGCTAAAGGCAGAGGGACCAAGGCCTAGGAAGGGTCTGCCGAGCCAGTAGCCTGTGTTATGGAGGGATTCTTTGTTATCCCTGCAGAAGGCGGAGATTTCGTACCTAGCAAGGCCGTTTTTTTCACAGGTTTGGACTGCGTATTCAAGCATTTTTAGGCTGATTTCTTCGTCTGGTGTCTCTTTGGAGAGCTCTTTTCGCTGTTTGTAGTAGAGTGAGCCTTTTTCGAAGATCAGGTTGTAGAGGGAGAGGTGTGATATGGGAAGGAGGACTGCTTCATCGACGGTTTTTTTCCAAGAGCTAAAGGTTTGACCTGGGAGGTCAAACATGAGGTCGATTGAGATGTTATGAAAGCCTGCCGCATGGGCTATTTGGACGGCTTCTTTTGCTTTTCTTGCGGAGTGAGTTCTTTCAATTTTTAAGAGACTAGAATCATCAAGAGATTGGACGCCAATACTTAACCTGTTAATGCCAAGTGAGATATATCCTTTCATTTTTTCAGGGCTAACATCATCTGGGTTTGCTTCGATCGTGATTTCTTTTGCTGTTTTTGGGAAGAGACTTAAGATTTCTTTAACTTGCTCTAATGTTAGTAGTGAGGGTGTTCCGCCGCCTAAATAGATGGAGACAATTTCTCCAAGGCTTGATTTTCGTAACTCCCACTCTAGCTTAATTCCTTCAATGTAGTTTTCGACATCTTGGAGGGGTTGCACAAAAAAGTGGCAATAGGGGCACTTTTTTGCGCAATAAGGGACGTGAATATATAGACTACCAGTCGTCACGGTCGGGATCGGCAATTTCTGTCGATCTTTTCCAGCGATTTCTCTCGGAGTAGGGATCTTCATCGGTTTCGTATTCTTGAGAGGAGGAGGATGACTTTTCTTCGCCAGCCATTTCAATATCAAAAAGGGATGTGTGGTCCACTTCCATTGTGGTGCTCTCTACTTCGAATTCAACTTCTGATACGTCTGCATCAGTTTCAATATCGGGCATTGATTGATGCTCATAGAGTTGCTTTTGATTGGATTTTTTTGGCATATTATAATCTTCGACTTCGCCACTTTCCTTAAGGAAAATCAATCTCTGTCTCTCTTCATCCATCTTCGCTTTGATGGCCTCGATTTCTAGTTTGTGTTTTTCTAGGTCTTTTTTTGGCACAAGGCCAAGATCTAGCCACTTCTCAAGGTCTTTTAATTCACTTTCTAACTTTTTTAATCTTTCACTTTTCATGAAGCCTGCCCACCGCAAATTAATGTTTCTTTCGCTGTGTTTTACTTGGGTTTCGATTTAAATTAAATATTTTTCTTCAAATAAGCCAAAATTCTACTGAATCTAGAATTTGTATGCAAGCTCTCTTCTTGCGAAGAATGATCTAATATGTAGTGTAGGGTTATGCAAAACAAAGATTCATCCCCTATTAACTTTGGAAATCAAAGCTTTGTGCTAGAACAACTAAGCCTTTATTTAAAAAATAAGGAGCTTGTAAGTTCTGATTGGGTGGCCTTTTTTCAAGGAATGGAATTCGCAGGTATTAAGAAAGGTGAAGGCAACTCAGCGCTTGATGCTTACAAAAAGCATGGTCATTTGCTATCAACTGCCAACCCGATGATTGAGGCGCCGAAATCAATACCTGAATTACCTAATGACGAGAATCTTAAGGCTGTCTATTCGGGTAATATTTCGTATGAATGTTATAATATTGATAATGAGACGCTAGAGAAATGGTTTCATGACGAAGTTCAAAAAGAAAAAAAATTTATTACGGCTAAAGAATATGAAATGATTGTTAGGCAGCTTTGGCAGGCAAAATATTTAGAAGAATTTTTACAGAAAAAATTTTTAGGGGCAAAACGGTTCTCTTTAGAAGGGGGAGAAAGTTTTATGCCGATCCTGTTTGAGGTTTTTGAAAGCGCTGCAAATAGCGGGTATAAGACAGGGGTCATTGGTATGGCGCACAGAGGACGCTTAAATGTTCTCTGTAATCTTTTAAAAAAGCCTTACATTAAGCTTTTTCAAGAGTTTAATACAAAGTTGCTTCCAATAGATGCAATCGGACTTGGTGATGTGAAATATCATAAAGGGCATGCGTCTACATTTTATGGATCTTCTGGAAATCCCATCGAGCTTGTTTTAGTTGCAAATCCAAGTCACTTAGAATCAGTTGATCCAGTTGTGCTAGGTTTTGCAAGAGCAAGGGGTGAGAAGGTATTGCCCGTGCTAGTTCACGGTGATGCCTCTATAGCAGGTCAGGGAGTTGTTTATGAAACCATGCAGTGCTCGAAATTAAAGGGGTATTCAGTTGGTGGAACAATTCATGTTGTGATCAATAATCAGGTTGGTTTTACAGCAACTCCTGTTGAGTCAAGATCAACAAGGTATTGCACCGATATTGCAAAGGCGTTTGGATCTCCTGTGATCCATGTGAATGCAGAAGATCCGGTGGCTTGTATTAGAGCTGCAAGACTTGCCTTTGCTGTTCGCGATAAATTTGGAAGTGATGTCTTCATCGATCTAAATTGCTGCCGTATTTATGGGCATAACGAGGCTGATGAGCCGCGGTTTACAAACCCGATCCTTTATCAAAAAATTGAGGCGAGAGGCGATGTCTATGAAAGGGTAAAAAAAGAGAGTGGTTTACCTCCTGAATTTATAAGTGCAATGGAAGAAGAGTTTAAAGAAAAACTCGAGCAAGATTTTGAAGAAGCGGGCTTGGTTCAGGAAGGTAAACTTCCGTTAGCTCCTAAAAAAACTCCATTTACAGAATTAACTTGTGTGGATGCGCAAAAAATAAAAAACTACCTAGATAAAACAAGCGCTATTCCGAAAGAGTTTCGTCCCCATGCTAAAATTGAAAAGCTTTTTTTAGCGCGTAAAGAATCACAGACTATCGACTTTGCTACCGGTGAAATACTTGCATATGCATCGCTCCTTGATGAAAGTACTCCTGTGCGTATTTCAGGGCAAGATAGTAAGAGAGGGACTTTTTCTCATCGGCACGCAGTTATTTTTGATCAGGTAACAGGAGATAGTTACACGCCCTTAGAACATGTGAGTGAATCGCAGGCCCCGTTTCAGGTTTATAATTCACCCCTTTCTGAATATGCGGTAATGGGCTTTGAGTTTGGCTATACAATCGGAGATCCAAAAGCGCTTGTAATTTGGGAAGCTCAATTTGGGGATTTTGCAAATGGCGCTCAAATAATTATAGATCAATATCTTGCTGGATCTGAAACAAAATGGGGGCTTCATTCAGGACTTACCCTTTTTCTTCCGCACGGTCATGAAGGAATGGGGCCAGAACATACATCCTGTAGAATTGAAAGATTTTTAGAATTGTCCGGCCAGGAAAATTGGCAAGTTGTTTACCCATCAACGCCAGCGCAATTATTTCATCTCTTAAGAAAGCAAGCCCATTTGATTGAGAAAAGGCCTCTTATCATACCAACACCAAAAAGCATGCTCAGATTAAGTGATTCGTTCTCAGATTTAAAAGAATTTTCCGCTGGCGCCTTTGAACCTGTTATTGATGATAAACTGATTTCAAGAGATGTGAAGCGCGTTATTCTTTGCGCAGGAAAGTTTTATTACGATTTAAAGAAAGCAAGAGGTGACAAGCAAGTTGCGTTGATACGAATTGAGCAAATCTATCCTTTTCCTGAAGGCGAGCTTGAAGCGGTATTAAAAACGTATACGGGGATTGAAAAAATTATCTGGGCGCAAGAAGAGCCGATCAATCAAGGCGTTTGGGAGTACTTAAAAGAGGCTGTTTCTCCAAAATATAGAGTTTCCTATGTAGGAAGAGGGCGCATTCCGGTTCCTGATACTGGCTACGCAGCTTTTTTTCATTATGAGCAAGACACAATTATCAAAGAGGCATTGGGATGAAAGAGGTAGTCGTACCATCAGTTGGAGAGTCAATCACAGAAGTCACACTTGCTAAATATATTGTGAAAGACGGTGAGTATGCAGAAAAAGATGCGCCGATTGTAGAGCTAGAATCAGATAAAGCCTCAGTTGAGGTGACCGCTCCTATCAGCGGAATTGTTACGTACTCTGCCAAAATTGGTGACGTATTAAAAATTGGTGAAAAAGTTTGCGCAATAAGAGAGGGTGAGGCGCCAAAAGAAGAAACAAAAGTAGATGTAAAGGTTGAAGAAAAAGTTGAGCCCAAAGTGGAGGTAAAAGTTCTTGAGCCTCTGATACTTGGGGATGGAATTCGGAAATCAACAGATCAATTCCTAGAAGATATTAAGCCTAAAAAAGTAGAGGTTGCGCAAGTTGTGCAAAATCGAGAGCCGCTTTCCAAGCTGAGAAAAATCATTGCAAAAAGACTAGTAGGCGTCAAAAACGAAACAGCCATGTTAACTACGTTTAATGAGGTGGACCTTTTCGAAATCGTAGCCATCAGAAACCGCGAAAAAGATAATTTTGTAAAAAAACACGGCGTAAAGCTAACTTATTTGCCCTTCTTCATAAAAGCGGTGATTTCCGCTCTAAAAGCGTATCCCATCGTTAATGCCTTTATTGACGGAGATGATATTGTTCATAATGAAGAGAGCCACATAGGAATTGCTGTAAGCACAGAAACAGGCCTTGTTGTGCCAGTCCTTAAAAATGCCTCACAAATGACATTTGTTCAAATTGCAAAAGCAGTAGGTGATCTTGGTCAAAAGGCAAGAGACCGCAAACTAACAATTGCCGATATGTCTGGCGGCACATTCACCATCACAAACGGCGGTGTCTTCGGCTCCATGCTCTCAACCCCCATCCTCAATCCCCCCCAAAGCGCTATCCTCGGCATGCACAACATCGTCGACCGCCCGATCGCCCTAAAAGGCGCCATCGTCATCCGTCCCATCATGTACCTCGCCCTCAGCTACGACCACCGCCTCATCGACGGCAAAGACTCCGTCTCCTTCCTCGTCCACATCAAGCAAATGCTCGAAGACCCTACCAAATTCCTTCTCGAAAACTAGTTTGGGGGTCAGACGTGATGTGTTCATATGTCACACATGACGTCTGACCCTCCATTCAGAAAATGTCTGGTATTAATTTCAAAGGTTTTGCTAGGAATTAGGTCATGTATGATGTTGTTGTGATAGGATCTGGCCCGGCGGGGTATGTGGCAGCTATAAAGGCTGCTCAGCTTGGGTTTAAGACTGCTTGTATAGAGAAGGATGCGGCGCTTGGGGGCACTTGTCTAAATGTGGGGTGCATTCCGTCTAAGGCGCTATTACATGCAACTGAGCTATTGTATCATGTTCAGAAAGAGGGGAATATATTGGGGATTGTCCCTCCTGCAGCTTTTGATATAAGAGCTTTAATGGTTCACAAGGAAAAAATTGTTCAGAAGTTGACGGGTGGTATTGCTTATCTTTTTAAGAAAAATGGTGTGGAGCATATTAGAGGAACGGCCGAGATCAAAGGTACTGCGGTTGAAGTGAATGGTAAGATTTTGGAATCTAAATACATAGTTATTGCTACTGGTTCAGAAGCTCTTCCATTGCCTTTTTTACCGTTTGATGAGGAATTCATTGTATCATCGACAGGGGCGCTTGCCTTAAAGAATGTGCCTAAGAAGATGCTTGTAGTCGGTGGCGGTGTGATTGGTCTTGAATTAGGATCGGTTTTTAGAAGGCTAGGGTCTGAAGTTGAAGTCATTGAATTTATGGATCGGATTATTCCTGAGTTTGACTTGGATCTTTCGAAGGCCTTTCAAAAAGTTCTTGAAAAGCAAGGTATTACTTTTCATCTCAATACAAAAGTAATTAGCGGAAAAAAAATAGATAAGGGTGTTCTTCTTGAAGTAGATGGAGGTAAGGCGTTTGCGGGTGATGTGTGTCTTGTTTCTATTGGAAGACGCCCCTATACGAAAGGGATGGATCTTGAGCTCTCCGCAAAAGGATTTATAAAAATTGACCAGAATTTCCGAACCAGTAAACCTAACATATTTGCGATAGGGGATGCGTCTGGGCCACCTATGCTTGCTCATAAAGGGTCTGAAGAAGGCGTCGCTCTAATGAATTATTTAGCAGGAAAACCAAATGGCGTTGATTATGCTGCAATCCCCAATGTTATCTATACCTATCCAGAAATTGCAACTGTCGGCTTTACAGAAAAAGAGCTAAAAGAAAAAGGTGTTCCCTATAAAGTGACGAATTTCCCTTTTATCGGCAATTCCCGTTACCAAGCAAATGGTGGGGATGACCCCTGCTTTGTCAAAATCCTTGTCCATAAAGAGAGTAATCACCTCCTTGGCGCCCATATTCTCGCTCCAAACGCCTCTGAACTCATCATTCAACCTGCCACCGCAATCTCCCAAAAAATGACAATCAACGACTTGCAGCACGTCTGCTTCCCTCATCCAACCCTTTCCGAGGCCTTTCACGAAGTCTATCTCGACAAGTTTCTCCATATCTAATGGGGGTCAGACGTCACTATCTCACGGTTTGCAAGCAAACCGTGAGATAG
>CAZKFL010000014.1:0-46647 GCA_964552055.1 uncultured bacterium | reverse complement strand
ACTTTCTTTTTCGCAACGTTTGCACTTCCCTTCTTGACTGTCCTTATCTCTGCTACCGCATGAGGTAAGGGCAATTATGATCCCCAAACTAAGTACAAATAAGCTGAATTTTTTCTTTAACATCTTCGACTCCTATAAGGTTCATTGCTTCTTTATGATAGACTCTTACGTTCCAACCAAGTTTTTTTTCTTTTGTAGATCCATATTGATTGAGCGCTTCAGAGTGCTTATCTATAAGCGTGCTTTTGGAAAAAAAGGGACCTGTAATAAGAGATGAAGTGGGCGCAAAAAGGGCAATAGTAGGGGTGCGTAAGGCGCTTGCTATATGTGCTGGACCTGTATCTGGAGAAAGAAGAAATTTAGCATTTTTAAGAAGAGCTGTAAGCTGTCTAAGACTTGTCATGCCCGCAAGATTTAAAGCTTCGGTTTGTTTGCAAATTTCATTACATATTGATTGATCAGAAGGACCGCCTATAAGGATAGGCTTAAGTCCAAACTCTTTTTTTACATATTCAATAACAGGAATATAATTTAAGTAATTCCAATCTTTTGCCTTTTTACTACTGCACGGATTGACAACAAAGTAAGGAGTCTCAAATTGCTCTGCCCATTTTTTGTCTTCTTCACTAATAGGGATTTCGCTATCATAACTAATGAATTTTGCATCAAGGGTTTTTGCAAAGCTAAGAAAGCCTTCTAGTGTATGTTGCTTTATAAAAGGTATTCTCTCATTTATAAAAAGAGCATGAAAATCTTTACTCCGAAATTTATCGTACCCGATCTTTCTCTTTGCCTGAATAATTGGATAAATTAGATGAGCGGAAAAGCTTGCTTGGCAAGCTAATAAAACATCAAATTCACGTCCTTTTAGAAGTGATTTAATTGATAGCCAATCCTTAACTGTTTTGATCTTAGAAATAGGGATAAATTCCACCTCTTCAATTTTTTCCAAAAGCGGCAAGAATGGTTTTCCGATAATCCAAGTGATTTTTGCATGGGGAAAACTTTTTTGCAGCGTCCTCAGAAGAGGCAAGCACATGACGATGTCACCAAGCGCTGAAAGCCTAAGTATACAAATGCGCATCGAATAACTCTAAAAAGTCCTTCGGAATATGAGCTGTAATCACAACATCTTTGCTAGTCATTGGGTGGACAAACGCAACTTTATAGGCATGTAGAAAAATTCTTGGCGCGCCCGTTCGTCCTTTTTTACCGTATACATGATCTCCTAGTATAGGAACTCCAATTGACTGAAGATGAATCCGGATTTGATGGGTTCTTCCGGTTTTTGGCATACACTTTATTAGACTTAGACCATTTTTTTGCGCAAGGACTTTCCATTCTGTCTCGGCACTTCGCTGCACACCATCTTTAGTAATTGGCTTTGTAATAAGACCTGATTTTTCTTTCGGCCCGCCTACACAAATCGCATAATAGGTTTTTGTAATTTCTCGATTTCTAAAAAGATCCACAAACGCTTCTTCTTTAGAATTTAAGAGAACTCCAGATGTTTCTTTATCAAGCCTATGAAGGAAAAAATTCTTATTGGAAACAACAAAAAATGGAGGCTTATAACAGGCAGTTAGGTACGGATCTTGGTACAAAGATACAGGAGCTTCTACTTTTTCTTCTTTAGAAAATGTGATGAGATCTCCCCTCGCAATTCTATAAGTAGAAAATCTCTCTACAAGACCATTTACTAAGCAGGTCTTTGCATCAATTGAGCGTTTCACTTCCTTGCCTGAAAAACCGGACTTCTCCTTCAAAAATTGTAATAAAGAAGTCCCGGCTTCATCGCCCTGAACTTTAAAATGGAATTTCTTCGTCACTTAACGCGGGCTCCTGTTCTCGCTCTTGGTCATGCCCTCTTTGCTCTCTTTGTCCATCACCTTTATTATCGCCATCTTTTTTACCAAATGGGTTAAATGATAAGTGACTTGCAACAAGTTGCATCGAAATTTGCGGCTTACCTTCTTTATCCGTAAAAATTTCTGGTTTAGTTATTTCACCCTGAACAATAATTGCGCTTCCCTTTTTAAAATAAGGTAACATTTTATCAAATTGCTCACCCCAAATTGTCACTCTCCACCAAATCGTATCATCTTTTCTACTTCTACAGCCGACTCTAAAGCTTGTCACTTTTTGTCCGCTCGATGTAAATCTAGTCTCTGGATCAGATCCGAGATGGCCCGCTACTGTTGCATGATTCATAAAAACTCCTTTTAAAGGCAAAGTATATCACGTCTCACCTCTTCAATAAAGCAAAAAAATACAATTTCGCATCTATTAAAGAAAATTTTTTAATTAATGTTAGACAAAAAATTCTTATATGAGTTAGAAGGGGATCATATGCTAAAAAAACATGATAATGATGATTTCTTAGAACAAGGACCTTACAAGAAGGTTTCCTCTGGAAGGGAAGATGCTCTTCATGCGCACACATTCCTCTTTCCAATTGATGAAACAGAAGAATTCCATGACCCTTTTTCTGACCTATCGCTTTTTTTAGCAGGTAAAATTAAGCAAGAAATTTCAAGAGGTTCAACCCCTAAGAAATGGTCACGAAACATTCAAACAGACCTATTAAAATCGATACTTCCAGATTTTACAAAAAAATTCCCTAAATATAGACTTGGACATACAGCTCTTAAAAAGACATGGGACAAAGTCCTCTATTACGTTCAATTCATTCAAAAGCAAAAAGAATCTGTTACAGCCGAAGGCAAACTAAACGTCAATTATCTCATACGTCAAAACCTTAGGAATCTTTTACAAAACCCCCTTTCTTCAGATCTACACCCTTATACAACAGCTCATAATTTGGCTGTAAAAATCTCTGAATGCGTAGCAACAATAGATGGTGATAGAGCCAATTTAGAAACTCTCACAAAAACTATTTGGGCAATTCAAAGGCACCTCATTCCTAAATCTCCCACTCCATCTCCCTTTGAAAGATACGACCAAATTGACAAATTAATCGTTAGATTTCAGTTAGAAGAAATTGCTAAAAAATCTGATTCAACACCAGGTGAAATCTATGCAGCTACATGCAAAAAAATTGAAACCTTAAAACATCTTCAAAAAATTCGCAATACCGATGACCTTTTAGCCTCCCTATCCTTTATTCTTGCAGAAAATCTCTATCCCACGCTAAAGCTTCATAGAAAAATCAAAGCCGAAGACCTAAGTGCACTTAAAACGTTTGTCACAAACCACCTCACGGAACAGAAAAATGCAGGCCTTTTGAATGAAGAAAAAGATTGCATCCATGCTGCACAAAAAATTCTTTTTCTATATAAGCTTGCAGCTCACTTGACTCCTGAAGAGACAAAACACAATCTAGAAACAGCCCTTGAGTACGTTTACAACCTCTCCCAATCTAGCTTTTCACCTAAATGCCCCGTTTTACAGCCTGAAGTTTTTACTTTTATAGACAAAGAGATTTCCAATTTAAAAGAGCGCAAAGTAGAAAATCCTCTCGAAGAAATGTTAAACACACTCATGAAATGCTTTGCTGACGCTAAAAAACTTCCCTACTTAGAGCCTGAATTTCATGAAGAAATAGAAATTCTTATTTGGAAAGTCTTGCAGGATGTTTACTCGCCAAAAGAAAAAATGCCCGCTTATCTAAAAGAGACGATCTCACATGAACTCGCAAATATCTATATCGACCATCCTAAAGAATCCTTTGGAAAAATCCTAACTGTCTCTCTCAGCTATTTCAAAAAAATACACACAATTGATATAGCAAGCCTTGAAAAGAAAGCCTCCTTCTGGTCGATACAAAATGACATGATCTGCAAATTTCTACACTTTGACGAAACAACTCCCCTTCTTAAACTCATCTCACGCGTCTTTAAATCAGAGGAAAATTCTAACCTATCCCACGAAGCCTTCATAAATAAAGTCTTAGCAATCTATCTTAAAAATAACTCATCCATCACCGAATGGAAGTCTGTCCTCCAAACGCGCATAACAATCATGTACAAATATTTCTGGTACAACACACTTGCTACTCCAAACGAAACATCTTATGACAGATTTCTTAAATGGCACTTTCACGCGCTTCTATCCAACACCCAAAGAGAATTTCCCGAAATCCTCATTTCACGACTAGAGGAGATGACCCAAGAACTAGTTCCCTTAGCCCCTTTTAGCCCCAAGCACTCAAGCGCCCTCCTATACTGATCGTATTTCAAAAATTGGTTTTTTCTTCGTCATAAAGCCCCATCTTCAAATTTGCTTCGCCTCACACTAAAAACTTTCTATTGAAAGTTTTTTTAATGCGGGCCCCTTCTAGTGCAAAATAGCACTTAGGCTGAAGCAACAGCTTCTCTTAATTCAAATTTGTGGCTTTCTGACCCCTAAAATTCCCAATTTTTGAACCCTCTCAGCATAATCAAATTTTCTATTCAAATATTACTGACTTTTGCTGCTTTAAGAGAAGATACAGTCCAAATAGGGCAATCGGAATACTGAGCATTTGACCCATTACGAGGAGGCCACCTTGGCGATCAAACCAAATGCTTTGACCTTCTTTGATGAATTCGATGAGAAAGCGGAAGGTAAAAGTAGAAAATAGTGTAATTCCAGCAATTCGGCCGGGAGGGGTTTTTTCTTTTTTCAAGGACCAAAATGAGAAAAGGAATAAGAAGAGAGCGAAGTAAAAGGCTGCTTCGTAGAGTTGCGCTGGGTGTCTTGGACCGATTATGCCTGCATCTCTTGGATGGCCAAAAATAATGCCCCATGCTTTATCTGTTGATGTGCCGAGGATTTCTTGATTCATAAAATTGCCAATTCGGATAAGGGTGCCAACTAGCATGGCAGGAATTGCTAGGGCATCCAGGAGTTTTAAAAAGCCAAATTCGGGAAACTCTTTCCTTGTTCTAAAGGAGAATAACAAAACAGCTATAACAATAGCGACAATTGCACCATGGCTTGCAAGTCCACCCTCCCAAGTTTTTAGGATAGAAAGAGGATTTGCAAAATATTCCATCGGATGTTCGTAAAATAGTATATGACCAAACCTTGCACCAAAAACGGTTGCCACAATCACATAAAGAAGAAGCCTTTCCGAATAGGCATTTGCAATGGCTGAAGTGTTGGCAAGAGCCTTGCTATCGAGAAATTTTTTGAATATGTAAGTAAAAATTTGAAATCCAAGCCAAAAGCCGATCGCAAACAAAATTCCATACCAAGTAATTGGTATATTTACAAAAGGTAGAATCATAAGATCAGGACTAGGATCCCAATATATCCAAGCAAACATATATACCTACAAGTAAATTTACCGCTTCATTATAATGATCCGCATGATGAGGATCAAGATCATTTCTCCAGGCAAGCACAAGGAACCTTGGTTAATAAGCGCGCTTTCTGAGTATGAAAAGCGTTTATCAAGAGAGGCCAAAATTGAATGGATATTTCCTAAAGAGCTACACTTAAAGGAAGAGAAATACTCCCTTCTTGATGTTCAAGGAAAAAGTTTAAGTAGCGAGGAATTTAGTGAATTTCTCATGTCTAAACCGTCGCATATTTTTGTAATTGGAGGTCCAGAAGGGCCCCCAAAAAATATTATTGAAGGAGCATCTTTCAAATTTAGTCTTTCTTCCATGACCTTCACCCATCAGCTTGTAAGGCTTGTATTGCTTGAACAAATCTATCGCGGATTTGAAATATATAAAGGATCTGCATATCACAAATAGTGACAAAAAACATTAAGCCCTTTACAATTTTATTTTATATCAAAGGGGTTTATATGCACCTAGCAATTATTTTTTCTCGTATATTATTCGGAATCCTAAGTCTTTTCTTCATGACAACTTACATGTTAAGTTGTCCCGCTTACTCTACGCCTGTAAAATTATTGACAGGGGTTTGCCTAGGCGGAACACTCACCTTGTTTCTAATTGGAATCGAGATGTGTTTTAAACGATTTAGTTTGCGCATGTTTAATATTGCAACAGTTGGCCTATTCTCAGGATTTTTGCTAGGAAAAGCGTTTGTTGTCATATTTGATACGATAGTTCATGTAACTTCTCTCAGCATGACCTTAAACACCAATATAGTTGAACTCACAAAAATTTCTCTTTATCTTATAAGTCTTTATTTAGGAACGCTTCTTGCCTTTAGATTTTCTGATGAATTTCATATTGCAATCCCTTTTATCAAGTTTTCTCACTCAGTTCATAGAAAAAAAGACCTTCTACTAGATAGCGCTGTTTTGTCTGATGCAAGGATTCTCGATTTTTGTTCCCATGGGATCTTAAACAATCAAATTATCATCCCTAGATTTCTCGTGAAAGATCTTCAAGCAAATTGTGAATCACTTGACGAAGGCGTTAAATCTAGATGCAAGCGCTCCCTTGAAATTCTCAAAAAATTAGAAACAATGCCTTCACTTTGCCTTCGCTATAGCGAGACAGATTTTCCAGAAGTAAAAGACCTTTCTCAAAAATTTTTAAAACTCGCAAAACTCTTAGAAACAAACATTCTAACAGCTGATCCAAACAGATCTCATACACCTGCAGAAGGCGACATTCTATTTATCAATTTTTACGCTCTATCCAATTCTCTTAAACCATTGACGCCCCCCGGCGAAACAATTACCATAAAAATTCAACGTTATGGAAAAGAACCCAAGCAAGGCGTTGGCTATCTAGATGATGGCACTATGGTTGTGGTTAATAATGGTGGAGAATATATAGGGGAAATCATAGATACCCAAGTAATCTCTGTTAAGCAAACTTCAGCTGGTCGAATCATATTCACAAACGCTATTGTTGAAGAACACTCGCCCCTCTTCGATCAAGAACCAGCGTATGACCATCATGAGTGATATTTTAGGCCTAGGAACTGATATTCTTGAAATCGAGCGCTTCAAACAAGTACTCGATGAACATGGCCAGAAATTTCTCGATAAACTTTTCTCTAAGCAGGAGCAAGAATACTGCAAAAAATTTGCTGATCCAACAGCCAGATTTACTGTCCGCTTTTGCGCAAAAGAAGCAGTTGTCAAATCACTTGGAAGAGGCTTTGGTAAAGAGATTGCCTTTCATGATATCGAAATTCTAAACGACCCCGCCGGAAAACCCATAGTCAGACTCTCCCCCAAAGCAAGCGAGCACTTTGGTAACCCCCATTTTCACATAACACTTTCACATTCCAAGCACTACGCCACAGCAACCGTCATCGCCCTCAAATAAAACTAAAAAAAGATTCACCACAAAGACGCAGAGAGTGAATAAAAAAAAGAAAATTTTTTTGGTAATTTCTATTTTGCCTCTGTGATCTCGGCGTCCTCTGCGCCTCTGGGGTGAATTCTTCCTTCTTACTTCTCTAGAAGGAGAAGGGCAAGTCGTAAGTAATTCTAAAGGCATTGTAGTCTTCAGGATAAGTTTTTGCGTAAAATCTATGTGTGTAGGAAAAATTTAGGGAGCCATAAGCCGTAAAAAGTATTGTAAATGTCGCACCTACATCAACACTTTGGTGCTTGTAAAAAGCGTATCCATTAAAGTTATGGACATTGATAAGCGTGCGGTTCCCGAGACCAAAATAGGATTTAAGGAATGCTGAAAACATGTAATACTTAAAAGCTTTTGCCCTAATGTCAAAATTTGCTTTAAGCCATGGATATCCACGATTAGCTTGACCAACTGCACCAGAAATAAAAGTGCGCCATAGCCAATCATCTTCATTTGTAAACTCTTTTCCAAGAGCTGCAGTTAATTCGAAGTTCCATAAGGAATGGTAAGGGATTGCAACGTCAAAAAGCATTTTCTGAGGGACAGCTCGAATATTTGCGCCGACATCTAGACTAACAAAATTCTCGACTATATCATTTAAGAAAAGTCTCCTTACTTGGAGAGCTGCACTTTCAAACCCAAAACTTGTCATGCTTGTGCCTTCTAGCTCCACTTCAACCTCAGCATCCCATTTTGGTGTAAGTGGAGCTAGAAGCCCTGCTATCACCTCGATATTAGTTGAATGATAATCAAATGGATTAATTCCGTTATTCACTCCTGTAAAAAAACTTCCATCAAGAGCTGTTTTTGCGTGGAAATTCAATGGTGGATGAAACCAAGGCTCTTCTTCAAGAGCATAAAGCTTCATCACCATTGTTAAACAAGTAATAACTAATTGCGATTTGCTCTTCATTTCTCCGCGCTGTGTTCTGTAAGCCACTTTTCTACATCTAATGCTGCCATACACCCCATTCCTGCGGCTGTTATTGCCTGACGATACCTTTTATCGCTTACATCACCTGCAGCAAAAATACCCTCAAAAGAAGTATGCGTAGTTCCCGATTTCACAAGTGCATATCCTGTCTCGTCAAGATCAATAATTCCTTTTACAATTCCAGTATTTGGTTCATGGCCAATTGCATAAAACAGTCCTCGAACCGTCAAATATTGTTTTTCACCTGTTTGTGAATTTTTTATTTCAATCCCTTCAAGAGCCATCGCTCCTAAAGCTCTTTCTAATGTGTGAGAAAAAATAACTTTAATTTTAGGGTGCTCCAAAACTCGATCTTGCATGATTTTTGAAGCTCTTAGATGATCTTTCCGGACGATCAAATACACCTCTGAAGCATATTTTGTTAAAAAATGAGCCTCTTCACAAGCAGAGTCACCACCCCCGATAACTGCTAGAGGCTGATTTCTAAAAAATGGAAGCGCTCCGTCGCAGACTGCGCAGGCGCTTATTCCTTTATTCCAAAATTCATTATTACCAGGCACGTCCATCTTTTTAGCGTAAGCGCCTGTGGCTAAGATGATTGAGCGCGAAACTACAGTGTTGCTTGAACCTTTAACTATAAAAGGATGGACACTTGAATCAATCTCAATCACATCTTCTTCTAAGACTTCAATGCCAAAGCGTCTTGCCTGATGTTCCATTAGTCGAATTAACTCAGGACCGCTCACTCCTAGAGGAAATCCAGGGAAATTCTCTACTTCATTGGTGGTTGTAAGCTGACCTCCTCTTTGGCCACCCTTCTTGACACCTGTAATAACGACAGGCATTAGCTCCGCTCGAGCGGCATAAAGGGCCGCCGTCCAAGCTGCCGGTCCCGATCCAATAATCACTACATTTTTATCTTTCATTGTCACCCCATAGATTAAAGTTGAGATTATGTGAAAAAAAGATCAAAAAAGCAATGAAAGTTATTGTGAAAATTAGACACATGGGCGAAAATAGGTGCTTAAATTCGACAACAATAAGGCTCTAACCATAATTTAAGGGGTTAAGATAAATTTGAGAAATATTTGTCTAAAAAATGTATCTAAAACCAAAAATGGGGTTACTATATTTGACAATATTTCTTTAGAAATTCCATCTGGCGAATTTTTTGCCCTCCTTGGACCCTCTGGTTGTGGTAAGACAACCCTTTTGCGCCTAATTGCTGGTCTTGAAAAAGTTGATTCGGGAAGGATTTTTCTAGGAAATGTCGATATTACCGATGAACCCGTCCATAAAAGAAAGATTAATGTAGTTTTTCAAAATTACGCCCTATTTCCCCACCTTTCCGTTTTTGATAATGTTGCTTACAGCCTTACCATTCAAGGAAGGCCTATGGAAGAGATCTCCTATAAAGTGTTAAAATTATTAAAAGCATTTCATCTAGAAGATCATGTTTATAAAAAGCCGTCACAACTTTCTGGTGGCCAGCAACAACGTGTTGCTATTGCAAGAGCAATTATTAGCGAACCAGAAGTGCTCCTTCTTGATGAGCCATTAGCAGCGCTCGACTTTAAACTTCGTGAAAAACTCCTTATTGAACTAATTGACCTTCAGGACAAACTCCTTACTACTTTCGTATATGTTACCCACGATCAATTTGAAGCGCTAACAGTTGCAGATCACATGGCAATTCTTACACCTCATGGGAAAGTAGCACAAATTGGGACTCCTAAGCAAATATATGAATTTCCTAACTCGACATTTGTAGCACAATTTGTGGGGAACACCAACATTTTTGACGGGACACTTCATGCTCATGAAACAGAAGCAAAATTTGAAGTTTCAGGACTTGGGCATTTTTCTATAGCACTTTCTCATAATAGCTCATTTTCTACCTCAAAAGAAGCGATTATGAGCATCCGCCCAGAAAAAATCTTTATTTCGAAAAAACCGGTTGAGAACTTTTCAAACACACTTACGGGAACAGTGCATTCTATTGTTTATACAGGTAGATCCACTCTTTATGAGGTGATCCTAAAAAACCGTATGAAAGTTCAAGTATTTGAACAAAATGAAGAACATTTCCCCCAAGAAAATATTGATTACGATGATGAAGTTCATCTATCTTGGCAAAAAGAGAATGTTGTTTTGCTAGAGGTATAAAAATGGATCAGGCAATACCTCAAATTCTTCCTATTCCTCAAAAGAAAAAAATCACAATTTGGAAACGATTTAAAAAACAAATCCCCTTTGCTCTTGGGTCAACTCCTTTTATCTGGCAATTTTTCTTCTTCTACCTCCCTTTACTTATTTTAATTACATCTAGTTTTACAAAGTTAACGAAAGCAGGACATTTTGAAGCTTTCACACTACAGCATTTTAAATCAGTGCTTACACCTACTTATTTCCATGTCATTCAAAATTCTCTTTCCCTTGCTTCTTTAACTACATTCATCTGCCTTCTAATTGGTTTTCCACTTGCATACACAATTGTTTTTCATAGTGGAAAGCTTAAAAATTTTTTATTATTTCTCTTGATAATTCCATTTTGGACAAATTTTATTCTTCACATCTACGCTTGGTTTTTTGTTCTTGATAATGAAGGTTTTCTAAATAATTTTCTCACCCAATCAGGACTTATCTCCGCACCAATTCATTTCCTAAACAGTCCTTTTGCAATTCAACTGATGATGATTTATTTTTATTTACCCTTTATGGTGCTTCCAATTTTCTCTTCGTTAGAACGATTTGACCACTCACTATTAGAAGCCTCACTAGATCTAGGCGCTAATAAAAACCAAACAATCCGAAGAATCCTTATTCCAGTAAGCATGAATGCCATTAGGTCTGGTATCTATCTTGTTTTTATCCCTGCATTTGGAGAGTTTGTAATCCCAGAAATAATGGGGGGGGCAAAAGACCTTTATATCGGTAACGTTATTTCACTATTCGTAATGGACAAGGCAACAGCTCCATTAGGAATTGCATTTACTGTAGTAAGCGTCTCTACTCTTCTTTTAACACTGATCTTTCTCCATCTTGGAATAAATAAGGTAACAGAAATCTTAGTAGGGAGAGGTAAATGGGCAAACGCTTAAAAAAACTGATTCCCTCTATTTTTCTAGTATCAACGTTTGGATTTCTCTACCTTCCCCTATTTGTTCTCATCTGTTCATCATTTAATACAAAATCTTTTCCAGCACCTTGGGGACACTTTACCCTAAAATGGTATAACGAGCTGTTTACATCAAGCAAACTTTGGGAATCCTTTTTTAATTCCTTTATTGTAGCATCTTCATCAACAATTCTTTCCATTCTATTGACAATGCTTCTTCTCTATCTTCTTTCACGAATGAAGAATCTTGGAAACTGGCCGGTGCTGTTCTATGGAAACCTAATCATACCAGAAACAGTTTTAGGCGTAGGATTACTAAGTTATTTTAATCTCGTACACCTTCCCCTTGGCCTTCCCACAATTATAATTGCTCATACTGTATTAGGTCTTGGATTTTCAATCCCTATCCTCTTTATTAGGTTTTCTGAAATAGACAAAAGAATTTTTGAGGCGTCAAGAGTTTTAGGAGCTAGCTACACACAAACTTTTTTTAAAATAGCTCTTCCACTGATGAAACCTACGCTGTTTGCTGCAGCACTAATGATTTTTATCATTTCATTTGATGATTTTGTTCTCTCCTATTTCTGCTCAGGGCCTTCTGTTCAAACACTTTCATTGTTTTTAGTAGCATCGATTCGATATGGTGTATCACCTGTCATTAATGCATTTGCTTCTATCCTTCTCATACTAATTGCCCTCTTAACAACCTTATTCTTTTCACTTAAGAAAGAAGCGAGGATCTTCTAATGAAAATATTAATTAGATCTTTTTTTATTTTCTTAATTACTCTAGCCTTACTTTCAAGCACCTATTTTGTTTCGCAAACTTTCAACTCCTTAAAAACCAAACCTACACTCAATATTTTTATTTGGGGAGACATGTTCCCCGAAGCAATATTTAAACAATTCGAAAAAGAAACAGGAATTCATCTTGTTGTTAATTTTTATACAAGCAATGAAGATCTAATAGTAAAACTTGAAAATACTAAGGGTAGTGATTACGACCTAGTTTTTCCATCAGATTATGGCGTTACCTCTTTAGTTGAGAAAGGACTTTTAAAACCTTTAGAAAAATGCAAATTACAATTTTTAGATAGAATTGAACCCTACCTTATGAATCGCGTTTTTGACCCAAATAACACATATTCAATTCCTTACAATTGGGAAGTGTATGGAATAACTGAAGAAAAGTCGAAAACAACCAATTCATTTATTCCTTCTCTCTCGCTTCTTTTTGAAGGTAACAATAAAGTAGTTATGACAGATGACCCAGTCGAAGCATTTGACTTTGCCGCACACCATCTTTATGGGTATAAAACAACCCTCTCATCACGTGAAGAATATGAAGTTATGAATCTCCTAAAGCATCAAAAAAAACATGTTGAAGCCTATACAGACAATAGAGTTCAGTACATGATCTCGTCTAAAGACTGCCCAACGGCCCTTATGCGCGTCTCATTTTTTTGGAAACATTACAATGAATTATCACACCTTCAAATACATTTGCCAAAAGAAGGAGTCTTTACAAGCATTGAAACCGTTGCAATCTCAGCAAAATCCAAAAATCTTGATTCTGCTTATAAATTTATTAACTACATCTATAAGCCAGAAAGCATGGCTGCAAGCCTTTCAGAAAGTCCTCTTTTTCCTGCCTGCAAAGATGTGCTTCCTCTTACACCCTATGCAGATATTCCAAGATACCAAGAGCTATTTAATGAAATTAAGTCTAGAGATGACCTATATTTCACCCATTACCTTATCCCCAAAAAGCGATATCGCCCCGCCTGGGTGGAAATTAAATCGTAATAGGTTTTCATGTTAACAAAAGAAAGAAGACAGCTTTGGATAATTTTAACAATTGTATTCCTAGGATTTCTAGGAATCTCGATGCCGTATTTAATTTTTCCGGCTCTTTTTTTAAATCCAGAATATGCAATTTTACCGATAAACTGCAGCGAAGGAGTTAGGGCTCTTTTTTTAGGTGCAACACTAGCTGTTTATCCAATTGGACAATTTATCGGATCACCCATTTTAGGATCCCTTTCCGATGACTTTGGGCGAAAAAAGCTATTGTGGGGAAGCCTTCTTATTTCAGCTATTGCTAATTTATGTACAGGAATTGCTATTGCTAAAGGCGCCCTAGGTATGCTTATTATAAGCCGATTTGTTGCCGGATTTATGGAAGGCAACATAGCAATCGCAAGAGCTATGGCCTCAGAACTCACCTCGATTTCAAAGCAAGAAGCCTTTGGGAAAATCAATGCCTCATCATCTATTGCCTATTTAATCGGCCCTCTAATTGGCGGCCTCATGACAGACAAATCGATATGGGAATACTTAACGACTTCGACACCATTTTATTTTATCTGCATTTTTTTTATTTGTTTAGCAGCGCTTGCAGCCTTCATGTTAAAAGAAACTCCAAAAAATCACATAAAAGAGATTCTCTCGATCTATCAAAGAATCAACATTTTTAAACGAATGAACATTCTATTTAGAAATAAAAAACTCCAATTTCTTATGATTACATCAACAGCCTTTACACTTGGTGTCGATATTTTTTATGAATTTGGTCCCGTCTATCTCACTGTTAAATGGTTACTTGGGCCCTCAGACCTAGCCCTCTATAACAGCGTTCTTTGTCTTGCACTCGCCATAGGAAACGGGATGCTTCCTGCCTTCTTTTCAAAGCACTTTCCCAAAAAAACTATCATCTGCTCTACACTTTCCTCACTAACCCTAATATTAACAATAGTCGCGCTCACAAACTCACCTCTACTCATGGTGACTCTCTTTGGACTATCAGGCCTTGCAATCGGCCTCACAGCAACCCTCATCACAGTTAAAATCTCCAACTCCGTTAGCGATACCATCCAAGGCGAAGTGATGGGCGTCCAACTCTCCCTCCGGGTCCTTGGCGATGGCCTTATCTGCCTTTTCGGTTCAGCCCTCCTCCTCGTCTCCCCCAAAATTATCCTCTTCCTTGCAGCAGGCATTCTCGCACTAACCCTAATCCACTACTACAAAGGCTCAAAACGCCTTTAGCAGCTATTATACTGAAAAAAATTAGAAATTTACAAAAGTGAACTACTGATATTGATTGGTTCGGAACACAAAATGAACGCCGGGCAAAAGGCACGCACGCGAGCACCCATGTTATTACCCATAATTCTCCTGAAGACTCTCTACATAAGCTTTACCAACGAGCAAAATTGTTAAATTTCATCAGCGCTGAGGCACTAGCGTACAGCAGAGTCGCAGAGGACACAGAGAAAAAACATAAAGATATTGATGTAACAATCTTTAATTTAATATATTAAAATACCTCTGATTTTTAAGAAAAAAACTTTATTATTTCTTACTTTCTCTCTCGGCGTTTTCAGCATCTCTGCAGCACGCTAGTGCCTCTGCGCTAATGAAATTTGACAAGATTTAAGCCTTGAAAACCAGCTGTCTATAAGCCTTAATAGGACACTGATGGGTAATAGGATCGGTGCCCATGCGCGTGCCTTCTGCCTGATTTTTTAATTTTGAAAAAAGTTATTTTCAGGCTCTGTAGACTTTGCCGGTTTCATCAATGAAAATCCCTTTTCCGGTTCTTGTATCACCTTCGCCTGAGAGAGTTATGTGTCCATTTTCTAGGAGCTTGAATTCAGTGATGGATTGACTAACGATGTTGGAAAGTTTTAATCTTTTGTCACCCCACATGACTGGTTTGCCAAAAACAGAAAAGGTTCCATCTTCCTCTACAGTAATTTCACAGGCGCCAAATTTAAAGAGCTGACCCGTCTCTTTAATAACTGTAATCTCAGGGTTTTCTAGAGACGAAAAGAAAAGGTCTGTTCTTGCAAAAATTGCTGCACTTACTTCGTCTACTGTAAGGGCAATTTTTCGCCACTCAACGGGATAAAAATCAAAAGCAGCCATTCTTTCATCAAAATTATCGCCTTCCAGTTTGATCAAGTGAATCACCCCAATTGAGCTTACCTCGCCATCTAAATTATTCACAGCTTTAAGACGAACAGGCTGCCTAGGATCGATGTCAACCTGATTTAACTCAATATGGTAGCATCTACCGCTCTCTGCATATTCGGTATTTACCTGTTCTAATGCACCTGTAAATAGGTCAGTAGCTACACCTGCTAATAATAACGCCAACATAATAACACCTTAATTTTAAATTTTTAAGCTGCAGTGACTATAGTTACTGCTTTTTTCACACCTTCTCTACATAGACGCACTAGGTTTGTTCTAAAGTCTCTATAAAGCTCTCTTCTTTTATTTCGTAAGGCTTGTAATAATTGCCTTACTACAGTAGTTTGTGGTGCAGATTCAGTGTGCAGGGCAACATATCGTTGACTTAACTGCTCCAAACGAGCCGCCATACGATCTAGCTCATGCTCAAAATTTTCTAGATTTAAATTAGTAATCTCAACTGACGCTTTAATTTCTATAACAAAATGAGCAAGAAAATCAGTAAATTCACTTTCACCAGATTCTACTGAGCTTTTAGATTGTACAAGCTCCGCGCTAGCTCTTTTCAATTCCCTTTCTATTTTCTCCAATAAATCACTTCTCGTAGATTCATTTATTATTTTGGACAGGTTTTGCAACAGAGGGCCGCCTATTCTATTTACAAGGCGTGTCGAATCTAGAAGCATTGAAATTTTGCTCATTTCGACCTGATCTCTAAAAATAGGAAGATAAAACATGCTAGTGTTAGGACAACCATCAAACAACTGATCTCTTAGCTTATTCTCTTCGTAAGGAATCATAAGAAGCTTTAAGTCGTCATCAAAATTTAGAAAATTCTCTTTACTACGAGTTCTGATCATATGATTTGCAATCTCTAATTTCCATGAAAATAGAGCCAAATCAACCTCAGGAGTCACCTCAGTAAATTTTAAAGCTTTCTTAAGGACAAATTGATAACAATCCTCTCTATCTCTAACATAGTCCGGTAAGGAATTCCTAATGAATTCCACAACATCACGGGGAGACATAGAATAACTAACTTTCGCTATAGCTAAATTAATATAAACTATTGCATCTTGTGGATTAAAAAGCCGAATCATCCCCTGTATCTCTTTCCAATCAGGACGGGCTCCTATCACTACATTCATAGCAGGAATAAGCTTTGGCCCTATTTCACCCCTTTGACTTAGTTCGGGATTATCCCTAATAAGACGCAAAAATCCTAAGTAATTTCCCTCCTGATGCATTCTCAAAGAGTTCTGAAGAGCTTGAAATTTAGTGTTTGACTGAAGAACTATTTTCTCTTTTTCTTTTGTTGGTGAGAAAATAACAACTCTAGCTACAAGACTTATTATCGATACGATAGCAATAGGAAAAATCAGAGCCGATTTAATAAATGTGGCAACTTTTTCAGAAGTTCCCATCTTAGGCCATACCATTTGCGACAATACGCAAACATTTCTTCCGCCGAGCACTCTTCTGCAGGGAGTTGAAAGCCAATCTAACGTAGACTGAATTGGGGATTTTCCAGAAAAATTATAGTTATTCAACACAGAATAGTTATCTGCGATTACGTATGTACCCATTGTATGCCTATTATTAAGAATAATATTATAATGAGGGAGCTCAATATTAAAAGCTCCCTCAACTGATTTATTTAGATACTGATTTCAGACTTTTTCTTCTTGATGAAGGCTACTACGTCTCCGACTGTTTGGAGAGTGGCTGCCTCTTGCTCTGTAATTTCAAGATCAAGTCTTTCTTCAAATGTCATGATGAGCTCTGTCTGATCCAGTGAATCAGCATTGAGGTCTTCTACAAATGATTTTGTCGCTGTAACTTCTTCTGGATCAACCCCAAGTTGCTCTACAACGATGTCTATTACTTCTTTTTCTATTTCGTCCATACCTTATTTATCCTATATGGTTTTTGTTAAGTAAATCATGCAGTCATTCCGCCATCGACTGCTAAAACTTGCCCTGTGATGTAGCTAGACTCGGGTCCTGCTAAAAATAGGGCTGCATTTGCTATATCTTCTGTGATGCCAAAGCGTTGCATTGGCACATCTTTTAATAAAAGCTCTTTTTGGGCATCTGTAAGCTCATGGAGCATATCTGTTGCAATGCCACCTGGGGCAATACAGTTTACTGTGATATTACGGGAAGCTACCTCTTTAGCAAAGGACTTCGTAAAGCCGATCATTCCGGCTTTAGAGGCCGAATAATTGGTTTGTCCGGGGTTTCCTCTGATTCCTACCACTGAGGAAATATTGATGATTCTGCCACTTCGTTGCTTAATCATACTTCTTGCAAATGCTTGGCAGGTGTTAAAAACGGATTTCAAGTTGGTATCAAGAACAGTATCCCAATCAGCTTCTTTCATTTTCATTAGTAGGCCGTCTCTTGTAACGCCAGCATTATTGATCAGAACGTCAATTTTCCCAAAACTTGCTAAAAAATTTTCTGCAAAGGTATCAATTTCTTGTTTATTTGCCACATCGACTTTAAAGAATTCAAATTTTTGGTTAGGATCTATAGCGATATTCTTAAGTTCTGCTACTATTTCTTTCCCCTTTTCCTCATTTGTACCAATGATTGCAATGCTAGCGCCTTCTTTAGCAAAAACCTCAGCAATTCCTTTTCCAATGCCCCTTGTGCCACCGGTAATAACTACATTTAAACTAGCGAGTCGCTTCATAAATACGCTCCAAATCAGTTACTTTATCTATGGTTATTGTAGGGGCTGTAACGCCTATTTTTCGATTCATCGAAGACAATTGTGATGGTCCCATTTCAAAGAAAAAGGAAGGCTCTTCTTTACTCATCGCTAAAACACAATCCATCCATCTTGTTGGGGATGCAACCTGATCCGCAAGGTATTTTTTCATCTGACTTACATCACTTACAAAATCGCCAATCACATTCATTGCGAGCAAAATATCACTTTGTTGAAAATTCATATCCTCTATTAGGGGCGTTAATTTTTCTTGTGCAGCTGCCATCAATGGGCTATGAAACGCTCCTGAAACTGCCAGTGGAAGCACTCTCTTAGCTCCCCTTTCATTAATATTTTTTGTAATACTATCTACTTTTTCCTTTGGGCATGCAACAACAATTTGACCGGGGCAATTAAGATTTGCAATGTAGGCTCCACTTTTGACAATCTCAGCTTCATCTAAGCCCATAACTACTAACATGCTACCTGGAAAACTCTCGCAAGCCTCTTGCATGTACTGTCCTCTAGCAGCGACAAGCTTCAAAGTAGAAACAAAATCAAGCTTTTCTGCGGCAACTAACGCGCTATATTCACCAAGACTTAATCCACCTGCAAATGAGGGCAGTAAGCTTGGAAACTGCTTTCTAATCGTATGAAGAATTGCGATACTTGTGACAAAAATTGCGGGCTGACTGTACCTAGTTTCCGTCAATTTATCCATGGGACCATCAAATATAATCTTAGAAAGGCCAAGCGAAAGGACATCATCTGCCTGCTGAAACACCTCTTTTGCGGTGAGGAATGAGTCGAAAAAATCCTTACCCATACCAGGGCGTTGAGCGCCTTGACCTGGAAAAATAAACGCATTTTTTGAAGTGGGCGTCATAAACCAAAGTCTCCTTCAGCGGTTAAAATCAGTGATCCCCAAGTAAGTCCTGCGCCAAAAGCGACAAGCAAGAGGTGATCCTTATCTTTAATCTTATTTTCAACAACTAATTTTTCAAGTGCAAGACCAATAGAAGATGCAGATGTATTCCCATAAAGCTCTACAACTTTTATAACCCTCTCGTCAGGAATACGGCATCTTTTAGCAATCGCATCGATAATTCTAATATTTGCTTGATGAGGAACTAGATAGGCTATATCTTCTAACTGAAGGCTAGATTCTGCAATACATTTTATTGCTGATGCTTCCATTCTTCTGACGGCATGTTTAAAAACTTCTTTTCCGTCCATTTTCAAATAATGCATGCGCTTTTCAACGGTTTCTAAGCTAGCTGGGTGTCTCGAACCGCCTGCTGGCAGCGAGAGTATTGCACTCTGCTCTCCATCAGCTCCGAGAGAGACCTTTCCAATTATAAGACCTGGCCCTTCAGGGCCAAGAAGGCAAGCTGCTGCCCCGTCACCAAAAAGAATGCACGTATTTCTATCTTGATAATCTGTTATAGAAGAAAGTTTTTCAGAAGCAATAATCAAAATATTTTTATACATACCTGATTCAATAAATGATTTACCGACTGCGAGAGCATAGACCATTCCTGTACAGGCAGCTTGAATATCAAAGGCTGCAGCATTTTTAGCGCCAATAGCTGCTTGGATTAAACATGCAGTGCTTGGGAAAGCATAATCGGGTGAGAGGGTTGCAACAAGGATCAGATCGATGTCAAGAGGGCTTATCCCCCCCCTTTTCAGGGCGATTCTAGCTGCATTTGCGCCCATATCAGAGGTATATTGACCATCAGCTGCAATATGACGGTTTTTCATCCCTGTCCTTGAGACGATCCACTCATCAGTTGTGTCAACTAATTTTTCCAAATCCTGATTCGTAAGAATCTTCTCAGGCAAATAAGTTCCAACAGCGGTAATATAGGCTTTTTTCATCATCATCTTGCGCACTATTTTACCAGGTCTGATTTAATTAAACCTAGTGCTTTTTATTCAAAACGTCGCTAAAATCCCATATTTATGAGTTACCCCGTAGCGCTTCAAAAAATTATTTTATTCCTAAGAAAGTTCCCAGGAGTCGGGAAAAAGACTGCTGAGCGCTTTGCATTTCAAATAATTTCTTGGAAAAATAGTGATCTTCTAGCGTTTGGAGATCTACTTAAATCCATACAAAATGATTTACTTACATGCCCGACATGCAAAGCTCTTTTTGACAGAGAAAAATGCCCTTTTTGCGATTCTGAAACAAGAGACTCAAGCTCCGTATGTGTTGTAGCCTCACCAAAAGATGTCTTTTCTATTGAATCCACAGGCATTTATAACGGTCTTTACCATGTTCTCCCAGGCCTTCTTTCTCCAATTGATCATTTTGGGCCTAATGAACTTCACCTTGCAGATCTCAAAAAAAGAATTGATATCGCTTGCTCTAAAGAAGTTATATTAGCATTCGACTCTACTATTGAAGGCGACACAACTGCTCTATTCCTTAAAAGAGAACTTAACAAGTTTGGTATCAGTGTCTCCAGGCTTGCTATGGGTATGCCGATGGGCAGTAGCTTGGACTTTCTTGATGAAGGCACTCTCTCAAGGGCCTTCTCCTCAAGACTCCCCGTCTAATTCGATATTTTCCCTTTTGAAAAAATTTGCATTGTGGTAAATTTCCCCCTGTTATGAAAATCTTATTTGTATTTCTTTTTTCGATGTTCCAACTTTTTGGAGCTACCCAGCCGCCTGCAGAACCTTATGAGGGTCTACCGGTTCGTAAGATCATTATTCATGTTGAAAATCAAGCACCTGATGAAGTTGATGAAGAAGCCACAGTCATCTATAAGATGCAGTCAAAGATGGGTGACCCTTTTGATCAAGAGCTCTTCGACAAAGATTTAAAGGCACTCTCCGACACTTATGAGTGGGTGGACCCATCGATAAAAGTAGAAAACAGCCAAGTCATCATAACCATTGCACTGAAAAAAAGGCCTGTTATCACAAGCTTTATCATAGAAGGCTCCTCCTTTAAAGATAAAAAAATCTTATCTGAAGCTGAGCTAACTAAAGGGATGACCTATAACCGCGAAGAGTTTTATAAATCGATTGAAAAAATTCGCGATTTTTTAGTAAAAAAGGGTTTTTTCAAGGCTGAAATTTCTTATAAAGTAGAGAATACTCCGAATAACAACGAAATCACTGTTCATCTGACAATTCACGAAGGTCCTACAGGCAGAATCAATCAAATTTTATTTGAAGGATTTACAAAACCTGAAGAAAAAGAAGTATTAGAGCTCATCCGTGTTCGGAAATTTAATGTGTTTGTCAGCTGGCTAACAGGATCTGGTACAATCAGAGAAGAGGAACTTGAACCTGATATCCAGACTATTGTTAATTATTTACAAAACAAAGGTTTTGTTGATGCACATGTGACTATGAGGCTAGACGATCTTCCGAAATCTAAGCTCGCTCTTGTTTTTGTTTTAAGCAGAGGGCCAAAGTACACAATTCATAACATTTCTTTTTCAGGATCAACTCTTAAAACTGATGAAGAGCTTAAAAAAGCGTGTATACTTCAGCCGGGCGAAACCTTTTCAATTGATAAAATTCGGGAATCTCAGGAAAAGATCAAAGAAGCTTTCACTGGAGAAGGGTATCTTCACACAAGTGTTGACTACAGACTAGATCTACTTTCAGACGCTCCTGAGTATGACATCCATTTTACCGTTGAAGAGTCTCAAAAGTATCGAGTCGGGCTTGTAATGGTCTCTGGAAACTACAATACAACCAAGAATGTAGTTTACAATAACATTGATATAGAACCAGGTGAAGTTTTTGATGGCAGGAAGCTAAAGTCAACGCAAAATAGATTGCAGTCAACTGGCTACTTTAAAAACGTTAACGTATACCCTGTAAAATCTGACGAGCACCAATATGGAGCTTCTGAGTATTGTGATGTTATGGTTGAAGTTAACGAAGCTCAGACAGGTAATGCTAGCTTATTCGGGGGCTACAGCTCTAACGACAGCGTTTTTGGAGGTATCGACCTTACAGAAAACAACTTTAGCATTGCTGGATTTAGAAATGTCTGGATCGACGGGCCATCTGCATTTCGTGGAGGCGGACAGTTTTTACAAATTAAAGGTACTGTCGGCGCGAAAGAGAGTGATATTAATGTGTCTTGGCTTGAACCCTATTTTAACGATTCTCTTTGGAGACTTGGGATTGATTTTAGTTGGGGAACAAACACAATTGTAACGAATAACTATAGATTGCACAATATTGGAACCACCATCAACACATCCTACCCTCTAACTCCTTATTTTACTTATGGATTCCGTTTTAGAGTTAAAAATTCTCTAACCTCAATAGTAAATAAGAAGAAAGCAGATAGCCCAACAGAAGAAGCTCAACCAGAAAACAACGGTATTGTTTCTGCGCTAGCCTCTACTCTTGGATATGACACAACAGACAATACCTTTAAGCCGCACAGAGGTTTTAGATCAAATTTTGAAACCGAATTTGGTGGTCTTGTAAGAAATAAAGACGAACTAGACAATATCCCCTTCCTTCGCTTTGGTTACTTTAACTCCTACTACTATCCTGTTTGGAGAAAAGGAACTTTCAAGGTGCGTGCCGACTTTAAATTTACCCAACCTGTTTCAGGGGGCAATGGCGGCGATTTTCCAATAGGCGAGCGTTTCTTACTAGGAGGCGATGGATCCGTACGTGGTTATCACCCAGGTAAAGTAGGCCAACTCTATGAACACTCAAATGACCCTGTCGGCGGTATGTCATCAGGCTTATTCTCTTTGGAATATTTACAAAACATTATTAGGCCGTTAGATCTATTTACCTTTATCGATGCAGGTTCGATCTCGCAACAGTACTGGAGCTTAAATGAATTCGTAGCTACATACGGAGTGGGAGCGCGCATAGATATTGGCAAACGATTACCTTTTGTATTCGGTATTGGTCTGCCTCTAGGCTTAAGCAGAGAGAAGTACGCAGAATACGATACTCAAGGAAGATTCCAACGTTACTTTTTTAGTATGGCAGGACAATTTTAATAGGAGAATTAATCAATGAATCGTTTATTAGCAACAGTTTGTTTGGCAGCAATTGCGCCTTTTGCAGGATTAAAAGCAGCTGACAAAGCATTAAATATAGGTATCGTCAATTTCACAAAGTGTATTGAGACATCTAAATATGGTCAGTATGAGCAAAAGCAATTTGAAACCATTAGAAATCAAATGCAAAAAGCAATTCAAGATCTTGACGAGCAATTGAATGCAACTGCAACAAAATTGCAAGACAAAGACTTTCTTGATTCACTTAGCCCAGAAGCTGAAAAAGAATTAAAAGGTAAATTTCAGCAACTTGGCGAAGAACTTCAACGTTATCAATCTCAGTATTATCAAGTTATGCAGCAAGCAAACATGAAGCTTATGCATACGGTTGCTGATCTTATCAACGAAGCTTCTGAGAGCGTTGCTAAAAAAGCTCATCTCTCTTTAGTTTTAAATAAAGACGCAGCGTTTCATTACATGGCAACATTAGATGTTACTGAAGATGTAATCACTGAAATGGATAAGAAGTTTGAGAAAGAGGGAAAATCTCTCGAGATCAATCAACAAGCTCCCAAAAAATAAGGGGCATGGTCATGCATAACTATACATTAGGCGAGCTTGCCAAGCTCACCCTTTCAGAACTTAAAGGCAATGCTGACCATATCATTAATGGGGTTGACGAACTTGAAAGCGCCACCCCCTCTGATATTTCGTTTTTTTCCAACACTAAATACCGCGAGTTTCTCAGCAAGACTAATGCCGGCGCTATTTGCGTAGATCGGAAGGAAGCCATCATTTCAGGAAAGAATTATCTTATTTCAGACAATCCATCTGATACCTTTCAGAAACTTCTCTCTCTTTTTATCCCTACATCAGATGCTAGCGGATTTTTAGGGATACATTCAAGCGCAGTGATTCATTCAAGTGTTCAAATCGGTAAAGATGTCCAAATTGGTCCTTTAGTAGTAATTGATAGAAACTGTGTAATTGGAGACGGCTCAAGAATTTTATCTGGAGTGTGCATAGGCTGTGAGGTAACTCTTGGGCAAAATTGTGTCATCTATCCTAATGTAACGATCCGTGAAGGCTCAAAACTTGGTAATCAGGTTATTATACAATCAGGCGCTGTTATAGGCGGTTGTGGATTTGGCTATATTACAAGCAGTATAGGCAAACATGAAAAAATCAAACACTTAGGCAACGTTGTCCTTGAAGATGATGTAGAAATTGGTTCAAATACAACCATTGATCGCGGAAGGTTTAAAGAGACTCGCATACGAAAAGGGTCTAAAATTGATAACCTTGTAATGATAGCCCATAATGTAATCATTGGCGAAGACAATCTAATTGTAGCACAAACAGGTGTTGCAGGTTCCTCAAAGACAGGAAAAAGAGTCATTTTGGCAGCTCAATCAGGCATGGTTGGCCATATTGAGATTGCAAATGATGTGATTTTAATGGCAAGAGGAGCTTTTTCAAAATCAATTAAAGAAAAAGGCGTTTACGGCGGCGCCCCAGCAGTGCCAATAAAAAGCTATCACGAGCAAACTGTTCATGCAAAAAGACTTGCATCCTATGTCTCAAGAATAATAGCTCTAGAAAAAAATAATAAATCTCCTATCGAATCCCCTTGCTAACAAGGGCTTTTGCGGATTAGCTTAAAACAAGGAGATAATGAGGTCCCATGTACACAACTTACATAAAAGAAACAGCTGACGAAAGATTTCACGTAGTTCCCTCTCCAACCTCCGACTGTTGGATCCATGCAGGCAATGCAACTTTAGATGATATCGAACGCCTATCAAAAATTCTTAAAATTGATTCCGATGATATTAAAGACGCCCTTGACATGATGGAAATCGCTCGTATCGAGAGGCTTGAGAAAGATGCATTTGTAGTCTATGCTAGATTCCCCTACCTCCAAGAAATTGGTCTCTATACAGCAACACTCACAATCGTAATTACGCAAAATCATTTCGTAACCATCTGTCCAGCAACTTGCCATATCATCGAGCGAATTCTTTCCGAAAAGTCCACAAACAGCACAAGCATGCGGACTAAACTCCTCATCCACATTCTTTTACGAATCGTGCAGGAATATACAAAAGTTATCAGACGGATAAGAGCTGAAGTCATCAATCAAGAAAAAGACATTAGCACCGTCAGCGATAAAGAAATTACGGAACTCACCAGGAAAGAAGAAAACCTAAACCAATGCCAAAACTCCCTCCAACCGCTGAAAGAAGTCATCGAAGAAATTCTATCAGGAAAATTTACGGCACTCTACGAAAAAGATCAAGATTTACTAGAAGATCTCCTCCTAGCAACAGAGCAAGCAGAAGAGATGTGCAGACTTTCTCTAAGAATCATCTCAAGCCTTCGAAACTCTGTCCAAGTCATCATCACAAATCAATTCAACAAAACAATCAGACTCCTCACAGCCCTTACAATAGTCCTAACTTTTCCAACCGTAATCTCGAGCATCTATGGAATGAATATCCCCCTCCCCTTTGAACGTAGCCCTCATGCCTTCTATATTATCATGGGCTTTGTCTTCACCATCATCATCATAATGCTCACATTCTTCCGGCGCCGCAAATGGCTCTAGAAGAAAAAAAATAACAAGCAAAAATTACAAATATAATTGATGTCTTAAAAAAAAGTCGGGTGGAGAACACCCTGCTCCCCCCAGACCAATTCTCACTTTGATAAATTGCATATCGCTCGGATGGTCGTGCGCCTGCACTGTCCATCCACCCTGCCGGGCTCACGATCTGCAATTTCTCGTTGCGATAATTAGTTATTGGCTGCTACACCCCTATGCGGGGTGCAGACTGGATTAGTGGCCTGCTGCTCTGCGCAGAAATTTATCTACTTGCAATCTTGCGGGGTCAGGCACCGAGATTCTCCTAAATTTATTCTGCTACTGGAGGAAGCTCTTGTTGTGTAAAAAGTCTAGAATACTCAGCAGGAAGAATTGGAAGCAGTCTCCCTCCATTTTCTCGCACTAAAAATATAATGCGACGATGTAAAGCTTCTGCTCTACGTTGGACAGGGGCGTCTAATAGAGGAGGAGCAGGAGGCGTAGCTCTGGCTGCTTGTAATTCAGCTTCAAGAGCAGCAATTCTTGCCCTAGCTTGTACTAATTCCAGGTTCAATTCATCCCTCACTTCCGCAACTGCAGCGCCCCTGTCTGTTGCAAGCTGGATGCGTAAATTGGCTACAAATTGCCTGTGTTGTTCCTGTAAATGAGCTACTACAAGGTTAGAGAACTGAACAGATGCGCTTAAAAGCAAAGCGGAAGCATCTTCTGCTGGTGGTGGTGTTATGGAGAGGAGTGCAGGAGTGCGGATGGATTTGAAGAGATAGAAAGGGAAGGTGAGGAGGCTTGCAAGGAGATATGTTTCTACTTTGCAGGCGGCTCTAAAGGAGCGAGGTAGATTGGCTAGGTTTATAATGGATGAGATAATAAGGGACAGTTCTGTGATGATTGCGAGGGCAAGAGTGTTGATGATGTCGTATTTTGTCCGCGCAGTATGAACGCTTGTCAGCTGGTTATGAAAACCGGTAATTAGTGATGAAGCAGGCGGATTAAAATATGTTTTTACCGAAAGCATAATAACTCCTTATTAAGGTTGGGAGTATTGTAACATGCGGCGTAATTAAATAAGAAGGGTTGCAGGATTTAAAAGAAAGTGTTTGAGGGTGATGAGGAACTTAGCGCCGTCTGCGCCGTCAATGACGCGGTGGTCGAGAGAAAGAGTTAGGTTCATGAGGTTTCCGGGAATGACTTTACCATCTTCGATGATGGGTTTTTCGAGGATACCGCCGACTGCTAGAATGGCTGCTTGGGGGGGATTTAGGACGGCGTCGAAGGATTTAATGCCAAACATGCCCAGGTTGGAGATAGTGAAGGAGCCCCCTTGGTATTCTTCTGGCTGTAAATTATTTTCTTTAGCCTTTTTGGCGAGGCGTTTGGCTTCTTCCGAAAGGGTGAAAATATCTTTATAGTCTGCATGGGTTATAATTGGGGTGATGAGTCCGTCTGGAATACTTACTGCAAGAGCAATGTCGACTGTTTTAAAACGGATGATCGTTTGATTTTGGGAGTTAAAGCCGGAGTTGATTTCAGGATGTTTTCTTAAGGCAAGGGCGCATGCGCGGATAACGAAGTCATTGAAGGTGATTTTGAGGCCACCTGCTTTTAGCTGCTCTCTAAGATCAATCATTCGATCAGCTCTTACTTCATCGTGAATATAGTAGTGTGGAATTGTCATCTTGGATGCTTGGAGACGCTCGCCAATGACTTTACGAATCGGAGTTAGGGAGATTTCTTCATAAGTTCCGGGCGGTATTGTAGGGGCCTCTTCATGAAGAATAATTGGCCCATGACCTTGAGCAAATTCAAGATCTTTAGCAATGATTCGACCGGACGGGCCTGATCCTTTTACAGATGTGAGATCTAGTCCTTTATCTTTTGCAATTTTCTTTGCAAGCGGAGAGGCGACAACTTTTGTATGACTATCACTATTTGAAAAGTCAAAATGCGGCCTTGCGGGCACAGGTGCAAACGTAGGGATAGCAAAAGAAGCGCCTGTATGCCCTCCTTCAATTCTCTTCTCCACAGGTTGAGCTTCTTCTTTTTTTATTACTTCTACTTTTTTAGGGCCGTAAGCAGAAATGTCCTCATCTTTTGTGTCGGTAAGAATTGCTAAAATCTCTCCGACAGGAACTGCATCGCCTTCTTGAAAGAAATATTTACGTAAGTACCCTTTTTCAATCGAGTTGAATTCCATTGTTGATTTATCTGTTGCTATCTCACAAAGGGCTTCATCTTCATTAACAAAATCGCCTTCATTTTTTAGCCAGAGTACAATTTTCCCTTCCATCATTGTAGGAGAAAGCTTTGGCATTGCAATTTCAGTTATCATCTTCCCTCCAAGACTTCTTCAAGCGCTTTCATGATACGTTTTGTATTAGGAATTGAGAATTCTTCAAGGAGTGGCGAATAAGGAAGTGGAGTTTCCATTTGACATACTCGCTTAATCGGCGCATCTAAATAATCAAAACAGTGCTCCATCATCTCTGAAATTACTTCAGCCGCAATCCCTGCAAATCTATGCCCTTCTTCGACAACCACAGCTCTACCTGTTTTCCTAACAGATGAAGCTATAAGCCCCACATCAAGAGGCTTAATCGATCTAAGATCAATCACTTCGACCTTAATTCCTTTTTTAGCCATTGCATCTGCAGCTTCTAAACAAAAAAGGAGCATCCTGCTATGAGAAATAAGCGTTACATCTCTCCCCTCTCTTAAGATTTTTCCTTTTCCAATTGGAACGAGAAATTCTTCTGTGGGAATCACTTCTTTAATATTGTACATGAGCTCGTTTTCAAGAAATAATATAGGATTATCGTCACGAATAGAAGATTTCAAAAGTCCTTTAGCATCATAAGCAGTTGCAGGAGAAACGATTTTTAAACCTGGGAATTGACCATATAAAGACTCGACATTGTGGGAGTGTTGACAGGAAACTCTTGCTGCAGCGCCATTTGGCCCTCTAAAAACAATCGGAACCTTGAATCTACCCCCAGACATGTAGTGCAATTTACAGGCCCTACTCGCGATTTGATCAAAGGCAACAAAAGAGAAATTAAAGCTCATAAACTCTACAATAGGCCTAAGTCCTGTAAGAGCTGCGCCAATTGCAAGGCCTGAAAATCCTGATTCAGAAATAGGAGTATCGATAACTCTTTTATCGCCCCATTTTTTCCATAGTCCTTTTGTAACTTTATAAGCGCCATCATACTCGGCAACTTCTTCACCTAGAATAAAAACCTTATCATCCCTCTCCATCTCCTCATCAACTGCCTGACGGAGAGCTTCTCTGATATCTATCTCTTGGCTACTCAAACAATCACTCCCTCTTCTAATGTGCTTATATCAGGAAAAGGACTTTCATCCGCAAATTTCATGGCAGCAATCATTTCATCCCGTTTTGCCTTTTTCATCTCTTCAAAAATTGCATCTGTAATAAAACCTTTTGTTTTCAAGTAATCTACAAAAACAGTTATTGGATCCCTCTCCACAATTTTTTGAAGCTCTTCCTTTGTACGGTAATGAGCAGCATCTGAAATGGAATGGCCTCTAAATCTATGACAGGCAGCTTCAATAATTACAGGTTCCCCCGTTTTTTTGATCCATTCGAATGCTTCTGTAAAAACTGCAAAGCAATCACAAAAATCCATACCATCTACTGTAAAACATTTCATTCCGTATGCTTTAGCTAAATTCTCCCCCATCGGCAAATTTGCTATCGCTCTATGAACCTGCGTCCCCATTCCCAGTTGATTATTTTCAATAACCACGAGCAAAGGTAGCTTCCAAAGCATCGCTAAATTCATTGACTCATGAAAAGTTCCTTGCGCAACAGAACCATCACCCCCAAAACAAACTGCTATCCGATCCTTTAAACTGCGATACTTCAAACTAAATGCAAGCCCAGCTCCAACGCCCCACTGACCACCAACAATCCCATCACCACCAAACATATTATCTGTATACATATGCATTGAGCCACCCCGACCACCTGCATTGCCATTCGCCTTACCATAGAGCTCACAAAGCCCCTCTTTCGCTGTCATACCGAGTAATAGCGCTAACGCGTGACACCTATAAGTTGTTACCCATAAATGCTCCTCCCTTCCCATCGCATACATTGCAGCCACCTGTATCGCTTCTTGACCAATATATGCATGATAAAATCCCCAAACCTTCCCCGCCTGATACCCCTGCTCCCCTCTTTGCTCAAAATTTCGAATGAGAAGCATCTCATCCAATGCTTTAAGCGCATTTTCCTTTCCAATGCTATCCAAAACCTTGCTCGGATCGCCTTTCGTAAAATGATAAGATACACAAGAGCTCATATGGTTTCCTAGTCTAACCCATTTTTTAGATACCATCAAATAACTTCTTTTGCTAACCTTTTTTTCTAATTTGTTTAATGAAAAAGAAAGAGTTCACCGCAGAGTCGCCGAGATCGCTGAGGACACAGAGAACAAATAAAAAAAAAGAGAAAAGCAAACAGAGAAAAAAGAAGAGAGCAATATACTGAGAGAGATTCAAAAATTGGGAATTTTCAAGTCAGAAATTCTTAGATTTAAATTAAGCGAAGCTGGTGTCGAGGGCGAGTGCTATTTGCACTAGATAAGCCCGAGACAAATTTGAAGATGAGGATTTATGACGAAGAAAAAACCAAGTTTTGAAACACGAGAAGTATATATGGAAGATGCGATGACCAGAAAAATTATAGGGGCCGCTATTCATGTACATAGACAACTTGGGCCTGGTTTATTAGAGTCTACATATGAAGTATGTCTCGCAGAAGAATTTAAATTTCGAAATATAGCTTTTGAAAGGCAATGCACTCTTCCTGTTATTTATAGAGGAGCAAAAGTAGAGGCTGCATATCGAATTGATTTTCTTGTAGAAAATCAAATTGTTCTTGAACTCAAATCAGTTGAAGAAATTACTCAAATTCACTTTGCGCAATTATTAACATATCTACGATTACTAAATTTGAAAAAGGGACTTCTAATCAACTTTAATGTATCCTTACTAATTGATGGAGTAAAAAGAATTAGTAACGACAAGAACCTAACTTATAACTCTGATTTTAAACTCTCTGCGAGCTCTGCGTCCTCTGCGACTCTGCGGTGAATATTTTTTTATTAAGGAGCGCATATGAGTCCTAGACCGATATATTATGATACAGAGACAACAGGTGTGAAGCCTGACAAAGATCGCATTACCGAAATTGCCGCTTTTGATCCAGTACGAAATCTCACATTTTGCAAGTTTGTCAATCCTGAGGTGCCTATTCCAGCAGAAGTGACACAAATTACTGGCATTACCGATGAAATGGTAAAAGATGCCCCTAATTTTTCCGTTATTGGCAAAGAGTTTTTCGACTTTTGTAGTGGTGATGTAATCCTAGTTGCCCATAATAACGATTCCTTTGATAAGCACTTTCTTGTCCATGAAGCCAAACGAGGTGGCCTTATCATGCCAAATTTTATCTACCTAGACACCCTCAAATGGGCTCGTAAATATAGACCAGATCTCCCCAAACACCCCCTTCAATACCTCCGTGAAATCTACGGCATCGAGGCAAATAGCGCCCACAGAGCGCTCGATGACGTCATGGTTCTCTATAAAATCTTTTCCCAAATGATCGAAGACCTTCCCATTCAAGAAGCCTACAACCTCATCTATAAAAATCAGACCGCCACAGAAATGAGACAAATGCCCTTTGGGAAACACCGCGGCACCCCTCTAGAAGCCCTCCCCAAGCATTACCTCAAATGGCTCGGCCAAAGCGGCGTCTTCGACAAACCCGAAAACGAAGAGCTCAAAGCCCGCCTTGAAAAGCTCGGCCTCCTCTCCTAGTTTTATCTGAGCATCTTAGAAGCTGTCCTAAAACCTACGATGAACTTTAATGTTCTAGTGCCTATAAGATTTTAAAATTAATATCGGGCAGAAGGCACGCGCGCGTGCCTTCTGCCGGTCTTACTGTTAAAATTTAATTAATATATCTATTCTCTCATATTAAAAGAAAAATTGCATAATTAAACATTAATTAGTATAATAATACTAAATTTAATCACTATTGGAGGATTTTATGGTTACGCCTACTCAACCCGGTAAATTTGTTGACGATAACGGGACATGCGATTGGATATTTGATCCCCATCCAAAAGTTGAATCTCAGACAAACGAATCCGATAGCGTTAAAGAAGTAATTTTTGTAAAAGTAGAAGAAACTACAAAAGGTAACGTAAATTCTACCAATAAAACCCTTACTCTTTGGAATAAGTTTATTAACCTTCTTATTAGTTTTTATCACTTTATAATGGAGAACAAGGTTTTTTCTCATCAGGCAACTCCTATTGAGACGAAGTCAGAAACAAAAGATCAACCACAAGTAGCCACTATAGCGATAGTTCATGCTCCAAAGCCGACCGCTACAGCAGCGCCTACTAGAGAGCGTATTGATCCCCGTGTTGCCGCTGCCTTGGATGACTTGGATATCTCTCAGACAATAGGTAAAGATACAATACATGGTCTTTCTGGTATTAATGCAGAAAAACTAAAAAAAGCTTGGGATGAAAATAATTTAAACCCTTACTCCAAAAACTGGACTCGCGTAACGCGCCCAAAAAGCAACCCATCTCCCGCAGCAAGAGAAAGATTAGGATTAGACAAAGAAGCTCTGGCTAAAGCTACTATAGAAATAGAATTATAACACGTCTAAAAGGGGCAGGCCCTGCCCCTTTTTTATTTCACTGTTTTTAGCGCGTAGCGCCTCTGTGTCCTCTATGATCTCTGTGGTGTTTTTTTTCTTATTAGACTTCGCTTAAAGCCATGTCGCTACTAGTTTCGAGTGTGGAGGCTTCCCACATAGCTTTAAACGGGGTGCAATTTGCCAGAAGCTCGTCTCTTGTGCCTTGACCGATGATGTGACCTTTTTCAATGAAAATGATCTTATCAGCATGCTCTATTGTCGAAAGTCTATGAGCTACAATGATTTGAGTTATTTCGCCTTGGAGACCAAGAATGGCCTTCTTAATTTTTTGCTCAGATACGGCGTCTAAAGAGGAAGTTGCCTCATCAAGAATGAGGATGGGGGATTTTTTCACGAGGGCTCTAGCAATAGCAACACGTTGTTGTTGGCCACCGCTCAGATTCTTGCCCATATCGGCTAGGTGGGTCTCATACCCATTTGGAAGGTCTTTGATGAACTCATGAGCATATGCTTTAACTGAGGCCGTTATAAGCTCGTTCTCTGTGATTTCCTTGCCATAGACAATATTATCGCGGATGGTGTCATTGAAAAGGAATGGTTTTTGGGGAACAAAGGAGATGAGGGAGCGGAGGGATTTTTGAGTGTAGCTCTGCAGAGGCTTACCATCGATAAGAATTTGCCCTCTTTCAACTTCATAGAGACGTGGGATGAGCTGGAGAATCGTAGATTTACCAGAACCTGTGGGACCCACAATTGCGACGGTCTCACCTTTGCTTACTGTAAAACTAACACCTTTTAGCACCCACTCGTCTTCATAACGAAACCAAACATTATCAAAAGCAATTTCTTGCTCGAAGGAGTTGATTTCAGAAGCTCCTTTTTCATCGATGATTTCTGGCTGAATATTGAGAACTTCGAAGAGACGCTCAGCAGCTACAACTCCCCTTTGGACGCAGGCGTTCTCATCAGCAAATTTTCTGATAGGCTCATAGAAGAGGTGGAGCATGCCACAAAAGACGATCAACTCAGGAAGCTCTATTTTCATCCAGTAAAGGCCAATAAAGAGTATCACTACAAGGCAAAATGTCGTTACAAAGTGAAGAATGGGCCTTGTCATGAGATCATATCGAGTGGTTTTAGTCTCTAGGCGCTCCATATCATCATTTTGGTCTTGGTACTTTTTACAGGTGTATTTTTCCATGGAGAAAATTTTCACTGTCTGAATACCTGCTAGAAAATCAATCAAGACTGAGGCAAATTTTTCCTGATTTTTCTGCAGCGTCCTTGTGATTTTTTTCACTCTTCTTGTAATCAAGCGAACGGGCAGCACAATTAGTGGAACGCCGACAAAAATAATTAGTGATAGCTCCCACGAGAGGTAAAAGCAGAAGGAAAGAGTGGTAATTACAGTAAATGGAGTGTGTAGGTAATTTGTGATCCAGGCATTAATTGAAAGCGCTATTTGACTTGCGTCGCCTACGACCCTTGTTGACAAGGAACCTATGTTGTACTTTTGATAAAAGCTCATTGATAGATGCTGTATATGCTCGAAATACTGCTGTCTTAGATCACGACTAATCTTGATTGCTAATATTCTCGTCGAATACCTGCTAAAAAAGAGCGATATAGCCTTAAATGTGGCAACAAAGAGCAATGCAAGCGCCACTTTTTGGATCTTGTTATCCGCAAACTCAAAGTAAGCTTTAATTCGATCTAAAAAATCATGAATCGGGTAGTGAGTACCAGATGAAACTGGACCTACATTATTGATGATCACGCCTATAGTGAGCATCTCGAGCTGATCTGCAATGGTTACTGCAAGAAGGGCAAAAAAGGAAAAGACAAGCCACTTAAAATGTCTTCCTGACCTAAAGGCTGCTTTTAATAACATTTTCATTAGCTTAAGACTGTATCATATTGTCCCATTTTACGAAACTTATGATACCGATTTTCTAGGAGCTCATAGGTAGAATAATCTGAAAGGATCTCTAATTGCAGAGAAATAAACTCCTTTACAGATTGATAGATAAAGGCCGGATCCGTATGCGCCCCACCTACTGGCTCAACTATAATTTCATCGATAATACCAAATTTAATCAAATCTTCTGCATGAATTTTTAATACTTCAGCAGCATGGGCGTTCATTTTAGCATCCTTCCATAGAATTGATGCGCACCCTTCTGGGGAAATCACTGAATAATAGGAGTGCTGCAACATGGCAATCACATCGCCAACGCCGATTCCAAGAGCTCCACCGGAGCACCCTTCACCAATAATTATACATATAATAGGCACTTTGATTTGGGCCATCGCCATTAAATTTGTGGCGATTGCAGAACCTTGCCCGCGCTCTTCAGCAGCAAGGCCTGGAAATGCTCCTGCCGTATCAATAAATGTAACAATTGGCAATTCAAATTTTTCAGCCAAAAGCATTAATCTAAGAGCTTTACGATACCCCTCTGGATGAGGCATTCCAAAATTCCGTTTCAATCTACTTTCAGTGTCTTTTCCTTTCTCCTGACCAATGATCACACATTTTTTACCATTAATATAGCCAATGCCACCAATAATAGCGCCATCGTCACCGTAAAGTCGATCGCCGTGGAGCTCAACAAAGCCATCACACATATTATGGATAAAATCGCTTGTATGAGGGCGTTCAGGGTGCCGACTAATCTGAACTCTCTCCCAAGGCGTAAAATTATGTTTTGTCATTTCCTAAAAAGTTCTCTTTTAACATAGGTAAAATTACGTCCTGTTTGCTCTTTACAATCTCTACAATTGTAGGTTTTGTAACGACAATTGAAAAAATTTCTTCTATGTCGCACATCTTCAACCGCAAACATCCATCACTATTATAGCAATTGACGGCATTTTCTTCCTCGATTAAAAGATTTTTTTCAGCATCATACCTGCAAGGAACCCCATGAATACCATATCCTTTGGCACTATCTGAGCAATTTTCGAGCTCAATCTCGAAGGGAAGCCACCTAGTTCCAAAAATTTCTATCATATGGGTTTTTCGATTCTGAAAAAAATGCTCAATTCCGGGCTTATATACGGCAACTTTGCTGCCTAACATATATTTGCCGGTAGGGGTCAAGCTCCCCGATGGTGAAGCAGGATCAAGTCTTCCCGCTCCAATAATGTAAGTTTTCAAAAAAACTCTTTCATTATTATCTAAATCTAGATAGTAAAAATCCATTGTACAATGACTGAGATCAACTAGTAAGTAAAACTCTATCTGCTTATCTGTACGAAGAACATTAAATTTGTCCCCTGGAGTGATATTTTGCGTAATATAATCAGGCTTTCCGTTTAGGCTTCTAGCAATAAAGTGTCTAGACGTTTGATATTGAGTTGCATAATCGGCAATCCAGGCAGGTCTTCCTTTCAGCCAGGGCACTCTGCTTGTATAGGTAATTGTTTCTACGATAGGAAGTTTATCCATTCCCTTTGAAAAAAACCTTCTTACAAGATCAATTTCCTTTTGGGGATTTTCATTTTTTTGAGTATTGACAACTTTAGCGGAAATGGTTTGGACAGGAGCTTGCACAGGGACCATCGAAACAGGCGCGCTTTCAACTGGCTTTTTCTTGACTACACCCGCTATCCCTATTCCAGCAAACAGCAAAACTGCAATTGCTACAAACACCTTACGAATTGACAAAATAACATCTCCCCTTTTTTATGATCATAAAAGGAAACGTTTCCAAAATCAAACACTTTTTGCTAAACTCCATAAGTATTTTTTTTCGAGATCATGAATCTCAAAGGCAATTAGGAAATCAGCACCCCAAAAAAAATCTCCTCCCGCTAAGGGAATAATTTGCATCGGTGTTTTAAATTGAAGAGCTAAGGTAGCAATATCACCATTTGATATGATATCGACTGATTGCTGTGTTCCCTGAAAACTTGTAAGTGCGCCTTTTACATATCTTTTATCAGAAATTTTTATTTCCTCTGCTTTTACAAAAAAAACAAATGCAAACGGATCCTCACCTTTTCCATTTTCAAATGACGCCTGTAACCATATTTCATCACGTTTTTTTTCAGCACTAAAATTAATCCACGTAGCTCCAGAACCAAAAGATCTATCACACGCAATTAACTTTGTCCATCCAGAGATTTTTGTAGATCTTTCTTCCACATCTGAAAAATCATCGCTCTGCCTGTAAATACCAAATCTAGTGAGTTCACCTAATGGAAAATAATGAGGGCCCATGGAAACAATAGAAGTATGACCAAGATCAATAGAGCCAAGACCTGTGTGATCTCCCTCAAAATTTAGTGTAATGTTATCTAATTTGAAACTTGTGATCATCATAAGGGCACCTCTTAAAAAGTACCCTCATGATAAATGAACTCGCTTTTATTAACGAGAAGAAGCTGCTAATTTTTTATTGATACTTTCAATAATGTTGCGCATCTTTTTTCCAGCTGTGAACTTAACAGCTTGTCTTTGTGGGATGACGATTGCAACTGAAGCATTCTTAGGGTTTCTTCCAATTTTTTGCTTACGAGTGACAACTTCAAACACACCGAAATCTCTAAACTCTAAACGATCACCTGAAGAAAGACTCTCTGTGATTGAATCTAGAAAAGACTGAATAATTACACGCACCTCATTTGGGTGATGATTTGTCTTTGTTGCGATTTTTGAAATCAGCTGTTTTTTTGTCCTAGTTGCCATTTTTACTCCTTGTTACTATATGTTAAAAAATAAATAGTTTAGAACACATTGTTCTAGATTGTTGAATTTCAGACAATTTGTTTTTTTAATCTGATTAAGTTTTTTCATATTCCATTCTCTTTCATCCTATTAGAAACTTTTTCTCACATTTTTTTCAAGAGAATAGTAAAAAACTATTAGAATTTTAATCGAATCAGCATCGAATTTTTCTTACCAGCACTGATTAGGCAGAGATTTCCCTCCAATAAATAATCTTTTGTGATCACAAAATTTGAATCACTAATTTTTTGTCCATTTAGGTACGCACCTTGATTTTGTATGAGTCTTCTTACTTCACTTTTAGAAGAAAGAAGTCCCGATTTCAAAACGACATCGACATATAATTGCCCTAAAACTTCTTCTGCAGAAATTTCAATATTGGGCATATTTTCTGCCGCAGCATTTAAATCACCTGAGTGAAAATCCATTTTTCCTGGAGCTAGTGCAGCTGTTGCAAGCAAAGCTTCTTTTAATCCAGCTTCACCATGAACAAGCCTTGTTACTTCCGAGCCAAGCCTTTTCTGTGCAAAATTGGGAGCCGAGTTCATCTCTTTTTCAATCTCACCTATTTCGTCCAATTCCAGAAGGGTTAACATTTTCAGCATCATAATCACATCTTTATCAGCCACACGAATAAGGTACTGATACATCTCAAAAGGAGAACACAGATCTGCTTTCAACCAAATAGCGCCCTTTTCACTTTTTCCAAATTTTTTTCCATCAGATCTTACTAAAAGTGGAAAAGTGAGACCATAAACACTCTTTTTTAAAAGCCTTCGTGTAAGATCAATTCCTGCCGTAATATTCCCGTACTGATCACTACCACCGATTTGAAGCCTAACACCTTCTTTTTGGGAAAGATAATAAAAATCATAACCCTGCAAAATCTGATAACTAAATTCAGTAAAACTCATCCCCTCTTCGCTATTTAATCGATTTCTCACACTTTCCTTTCCAAGCATAGGCCCTAAACGGAACTGCTTCCCGACATCACGTAAAAATTCAATTACGTTCATTTTAGAAAACCACTCATAGTTATTTACAATTACGGGAGCTGCAGTCGGATGATTAAAATCGAGAAATTTCTTTAATACTTCAGTAAGTGATTCTACATTTTTGTGAATCTCTTCAGGGGATAGTAATGGCCTTTCTAAATCTTTCCCTGATGGGTCGCCAATAAGCCCTGTAGCTCCGCCCACTAGAATGATCGGTTTATGACCACATCTTTGAAGCTTCATGCAAGCAATTATCCCTACCCAATTACCTAAATGGGGACTTGGCGCTGTGGGATCAATCCCAAAATAGAAAGGAGTGCTCTTATCTAAGACAGTTTTAAGCTCACCGCTTGTACACTGATCTACAAAACCACGCTCTAAAAACCACTCAAATACATTACCCATTTATACGCTTTGCATCTCACATTGTAATTGAGTTGCCACTTTAGCAATTCTAGAGCTAATCTCTGCTGGGTTTTTATTTCCATCAAATAAAGAAATTGATTTTGTCCGAAGAGCAACTCTTTGCGAAGCGTGTCTTGCTATCCAACGATGAATTTCCATATTTTTATTTTCAAGAGCCTGTTTAGTAACTTTTTTCTCTAACTCTAATAGTCTTTTTTTCAACTTGGCTCTAGCTTTCTTAGTTTTTTCGCTTTCCTCTGCGATTTTTTTAATCTCTGTACGACTATTCTTCATGCTTTTCCTCAACTAATTTCTACCCAGTCTAATCTAGGTTTGTTTTAGTTGCTATGAAAAATGTGATGTTCCATTATGAAAGAAAAGATTAGGAGTCCGGTGGCAAACGAGAAAGAAAAGCAACATGCTGCAAATGAGGCGGTTAAGCTAGTAAAATCCGGAATGACAATTGGTATTGGCTCAGGGTCCACTGCAACTTTTTTTATCGAGGCTCTCAAAGAGCACATTAAAACCAAGTCTCTTAACATCTCTTGCATAGCAACTTCAATGGCCTCAATGAAGCTGATTCAAAATTCTATTCCATTGATAGACGAGTCCTTAGAAATACCTATTGATATCACTTTTGATGGGGCTGACCGCATTGATCTTAAAACATTTCACCTAATAAAGGGTGGTGGCGGGGCTCTTTTACGAGAAAAACTTGTAGCAAGCAAATCTATCCAGAACATTGTTTTAGTTGACAGTTCCAAAATGACATCTCCACTAGAGGGCTTCCCTGTTGCAATTGAGATAGTTGCATTCGGGTACGCTTCTACCATACAGAGAATTAAAGACTTAGGTTATAGCGGCTCTTTGAGAAGAAAAGGAGCAGCTCCTGTTTTATCTGATAACAAGAACTATATCTATGATATCGACTTTCAAGGCCCGATTGAGGACCCCCAAAATCATCATAATCGCATCAAAAACACCCTAGGAGTCATAGAAACAGGATTTTTTTTAAATACCGCTACAAAAGTGTATATCGCCTACCCTAATGGATTAATTGAAATAAAGGAGAAGCCATGACAGAACTACTATTACCAACAACGTTTGAAAAGATCATCCAAGCCTCCCAATACACCGTCTTCATCCTTTCAGCAAAAGAAAAGCAGTTTGCCATTTACACAACCCCCACAACGGGTGACTACGTTCAGCGTCTTTTTACAGACAAACCCTTCGCAAGACCTCAAACAATTGACCTCCTAGGCTCTATTTGCTCAGGACTGAATATCATCCCTTTGCAAGTCGTGATCCACGACGTCCTTGACGCAATATACTACTGCAAGCTCTTTATTTCGCAGCCAACAACCGATCTCCAGAAAATTGTCGAAATTGATACTAGACCCTCAGACAGCCTCTCCCTTGCCTTGATCTATAACCTTCCGATCTACTGCACCCCCTCTCTCCTCTCTAAAGCCGAGCCCTACGAAGATTAGAATCAAATTGTAATTATATGTTAATTATGTTATAATTATAATGTTAATTAACATTTAGGGTGCATATGGATTCTATAGGGAGAACAAGTCCTAATTCCATAAGAACAGATGAGAGCGCCTCTAGCTCCGTCACCATTGGAACATCTCCATGCCAGTCTCCTCTATTTACGGCTCACTTAAGCTCCAAAGTAGCTAATGGACGAGTGTTTCAGCCTCAGTATATAAGTAGATTGTATGAGACTTTAGCCGCAGTAATGGAAGCTTATAATGACGGAAGAAAAACAGAAGAAGAAGCAAAGCCTATTATACACGAAGCTTATGCAAAATTCATTGCCTACGGAAGACTCACAAATCAAATTGATTTACCCGTTTTAGAAAATGGACGCTATTACTTTTATGCATTTACAGTTCAGGAACTTGTTCTTACAAAAGGGAATAAAGCATTTTTAGCGCTCCCTAAGCACGCTAATAAGGAAATATCCCCTATACTTCTTTTTGCGGGATCTGCACCTAAATATCGATCCGGCACTTTAGTCGCAAATTTTGGCCCGAAAGCAATTAAGAAAACGCTTCTTTCAACAAAAATTTGCCCCTCATTTGATGTGGGACGCGTGATTGTTGAGAATAATGGTGAGTGGATAGCTGGCATGATTAAGCATCACGCAGAGGATGGCCATGGAAAATTTATACTTGCAGGCCACAGTCTTGGCGGCGCAACCGCTGCAAAAATAGCCATGGACGGAGATAATCACAGGTTTATCGAAGAGCTTGTCACATTTAATGCCCCAGGAGTTACTAAAAGAGAAATGGAAAAATATGACAATCTAGATGAAAAATTCAAAGCAACAAACTACACAACTGGTGGCGACTGGATTGGAAATCTATTTGCCTACTCAAGATTTATTGGAAGAAAATTCCTAATTACTCCTAATGATATTGACATCACAAACGATAGGCACGGAGCATGCATATTATCATCAAACGACTACACGAAAACAGAAATAATGCCTGATAAGAAAAAAAGCAGACTCTATAAAACGATCCAAATTGTGGGCGCGATCACAATTGGCCTAGTACCCAGAGTTCTCTTAATCACAATAGCATTAGTTGTTCTAGGTGTTCATAACACGGGTCTCTTTGACCACTATAAAAGCATTCGCAAAGCAACAAGAGCGCACAGCAAACTTCAACGCACAAGGCTTCAAGCATTACCTGAGTGGGAAATTCAAGAATCCGCCTCTGCTTTCTATTACGATAAACGTCTAAAACTAGATCGCATTAATCAATAACTCAAACCTTACTAACCTCAGTTTTGAGTTTATGTAATTCCAAATCAAAACTGAGGTTATAAATATGCCCTCTCTTTTGCTATGAGTATTTTACAAAAATGCCATAAACTTATATCATATCCGTTATTCCAAATTTAAAGAATATCAAAAAAATATAGTTACTCAAACGATTTTAGGAGAAATACTGTGGATTTTACATTAGGTCAGGCGTTGAAAGCTATGTTTTTAGGATATTTAGCTATTTCTGGGAGGGTGTTGGGTTCTTCGTTAAATAAGTACTCTCCATCAGGGATTAATGGGGGGGATGTTGATGCTACAGATGCTACAATCAATGCACTATCAATTGTAAATTTTGAAAATTATAATAGCCCGTATTTTGAGGCTCAAGTGCCTGATACGGATGATAAATCTTCTTGGTATCGTTGGGTAGCGGGTGCGGCTTCATGGATCAGGGATCCCGATTCAATAGCCATTAATCCAAAGAGATTGCAAATCCTTAAATGTGATGACGATACTGAAACATCTCCTCGTTCATTTACCCTTGTAATGTCCGTTAACGAAGCAGACTTAGACAGCGCTTGTCGACTTGCTGCATTAGACATTAGTGGAAAGCATGCCGAAGCAGCCCTTACGGGCTCACTAAGAGCCAAGCAATATGAAGAGAATCCCTCCTACAGATGCAGGACAAGCAAGCCTTTAACTCGAGGTGATTGTACCAGAATTGGATCACTGAAGGAAATTAACGGCAGTTCAACAAAAAAGCGAAATATTTTATTATCAGGTTACATAACAACTAATTGTTTCACATGCAATCGTAGAAATGGAAAGGTTTTGATAATAAATTTTTTCATTCCTATTACAGCTTTTAAAGTCCTTTCGCCAGTTGAGGTCACTAGAGCGATAAATATAGATAAAGCGTGTGAGTTCGCGGCTGATCACGAAACAAGTCTTTCAGATTCTTAACCGGTTTCTCAGCTTTAGGACAGCTTCTAAGAAGCGCTACTAATAATTCATGTGGAACTTGGCTTTAGCAAGAGTGATCAGCGCTTTGATGCATTCTTCAGCATCGTCGCCGTCAGCTTCGATACGAATTTTAGCACCTCTTGCTGCAGCTAACATCAAGATCCCAAGAAGAGATTTCGCATTAACGGAAAGATTTTGGTAGTGCAAAGTCACTTGAGCTTTGAAATTGGAGACGCATTTTACAAGTTCTGTAGCGGGGCGCGTGTGCAGCCCCTTTTCATTTAAAACTACGAACGCATCTTTGATCTTTGTTTTTTGTAGCATATGCGTGTCATCTTACTTTTTGGAAGGATTATTTACGAGCAATTTTTTCCAGATCCGTGGGAGCGCGGCAAGAGCTTCTTTTTGGGTAATGTCAAGGCCTGCTTTTTTCAAAAGATCGACAGGATATCCACTTCCTCCAGAAGAGAGAAATTCGAGATATTCTTTCGGACCTTCGGCTTTAACTTTATCTACAAGAGCATATGCGGCAGCAATTCCCGTAGCATACTGATAGACGTAGAAGTTGTAATAAAAATGAGGGATACGCATATATTCAAATGAGAGCTCTTCATCTAGCGTTAAGTGTGGCCCAAAATAATCGATATTGAGCTTTTGGTACTCTTCTTTCAATCGAGTTGGCGTAAGAGGAATTTGATTTTCAAGGAGCTCATGAATTTTTAGCTCAAATTCAGCAAACATGGCTTGTCGATAAAAAGTGTTTCGCATTCCATCTATTTGTTGATTGATCAAATACGATCTCTCATCGTCAGTTGTCATTTTTGAGAGGAGGTATTCATAAGTAAGTCTCTCATGAAAAGTAGATGCTATTTCAGCCAAAAAGATCGGGTAATGCGCGTTATGGTATTGTTGACCTTTGTTACTGTAATAGGTGTGCATACTATGCCCAGCTTCATGAGAAAGTGTGAGCACATCTGAAATTGTTCCTTGATAGTTAAGAAGGATATAAGGCATCGAATCATAACAGCCACTAGAGTAGGCACCTGATCTTTTCCCCTTACTTTCATATACATGGACCCATCTGTCCTCTTTCAATCCTTTTCTCAAAATTTCCTGATATTCTGTTCCAAGTATTGCAACGGACTCGATCACAATTTCTACAGCTTCTTCATAAGTAAAAGTTTTATCACAATCTTTGATTAACGGCACACTCATGTCATAACAATGTAGCTCTTCAAAACCAAGAACTTCTTTTCTCATTTTAACGTAATCATGAAGAGGTGTTAAATTTTCACGAACTGTTTCAATGAGTGACTTATAAACGCTTACTGGTATATGATTTGCATCAAGAGCTGCTTCGAGAGAGTTTTTGTAGTTACGTACTTTTGCCGTAAATATATGTGTTTGTACCTGCCCTGCCACAAGCTCTGTTATCGTATTTTCAAAGCGGTGAAAAGTTTGATGCAGTGTTTTAAATGCATTTTCACGAAGGGTTCTATCCTCGCCTTTCATATATTTCTGGTAGGATGCGTGTGTTAAAGGCATTTTCTCACCATTTTCATCCAGAATATCTGGAAAAACAAGGTCTGCATTATTAAAAAGGGAGAACGCCTTTTGGGGAACACCTTTCATTTGGCCAGCAAGCGCTAGAATTTCTTCCTTGTCAGCGCTCAATATATGCTCTTTTTGTGCATAGAGTTTCTCAAGATAAAATGCATATTTGGGAATTGTAAAACGTGGTAGCTGAAGAATCCCCGACTCTAACCAGGCAGTTTTATGAGAAAAATCATGAAATAGAGCTTCTATTTTATCGTTCATTTCCTTAAAAAAATTGTTTGTTAAATCTTCATCTTTTTTAAGATGCGCATAAGTGTAAAGCTTTTCCAGATCACGTGAAATCGAAAAATAAGCGTTTAAAGTTTCTTCTACTCTTTCCGTCCCCTCTTCTAATCTTTCTTTGGAAGCATTTACTTCTTCCCAAGAATTTTGAGCTTTTTTGATAAATTCCTGATAATTTTTTTCCCAACCCTCATCTGATTGGTAAATCTTTTTTAGATCCCAAGAAGCTAATTCATAGTGAATTTCAACTTTGTTTTCCATATACCATTCCCCTTTTTATATCATAAATTAGCAATTAAACTTATTTAGTGCCAAATTTTCTGCTAGATCTCTTGAAAAATATATCCAACTCACATATGATATCAACAAGAAATAAACCAAACAAGGAGAAGAAATCATGACAACTCAAACGAAAGTAAAACTCCGCCCTCTAGCAGATCGCGTTTTAATAAAGCGTGCTAAGCAAGAAGAGAGGACAACCGGTGGCATCATATTGCCGGATACATCAAGAGAAAAACAGGAAATGGGTGTAGTAATTGCCGTTGGTCCAGGAAAATTTGATAAAGACGGCAAGCGCATTGAAATTGCTGTAACTGCAGGTGATACCGTTATGTGGGATAAATTTGCGGGAAGCGAAGTAAAAATTGAAGACGAAGACGATTTTGTAATCGTAAAAGCAGATGATATTATTGCGATCGTGGAATAAAAATTTTAAAAATCAGGAGACATAGACTTATGGCACCAAAAGACATTAAGTTTCAAGAAGATGCTCGTCAAAGAATTCGAATTGGCGTACAAAAGCTAGCAAGCGCTGTGAAAGTAACACTTGGTCCTAAAGGACGAAATGTAGTTCTCAGCAGATCCTACGGCTCACCTCACATCACTAAAGACGGTGTGACTGTTGCAAAAGAAATTGAATTAGAAGACAAATACGAAAACATCGGCGCTCAAGTTGTAAAAGAAGTTGCAAGCAGAACAGCTGACAAAGCAGGCGATGGCACAACAACTGCTACTGTTCTTGCAGAAGCAATTTTTCTAGAAGGGCTTAAGCACCTATCAGCTGGCGCTAATCCAATTTTAGTTAATAAAGGAATCTCAAAAGCTGTTGAAAAAATTGTTGCAGAGCTTAAGAAAAAAAGCACCGCTATCAAGAGCACAAAAGAAATTGCTCAAGTAGCAACTGTTTCTGCGAACAATGACGAAGAAATCGGCAATCTGATTGCAAAAGCAATGGATAAAGTTGGCAAAGACGGCGTTGTAACTGTTGAAGAAGGCAAAACCTTAGAAACAGAACTTGAAGTTGTAGAGGGAATGAACTTCGACAGAGGTTATACAAACCCTTACTTCATGACAGATGTAGATAAGCAAGAAGCAATTTTAGAAGATGCATACATTCTCATTTCAGATAAAAAAATCTCTTCTATGAAAGAACTTCTTCCTATCCTCAAAACTGTTGTTGAGGCAGGAAAAGCCCTTTTAATTATTGCAGAAGATATTGATGGCGAAGCGCTAGCAACTCTTGTTGTAAACCGCATCAGAGCTGGCCTAAAAGTTTGCGCAGTAAAAGCGCCTGGCTTTGGCGACAGAAGAAAAGAGATGCTACAAGATATAGCCACACTAACAGGCGCTGAAGTAATCAGCGAAGAAGTGGGCCTAAAGCTTGAAAACATTTCAATTGAGCAACTAGGTTCTGCTAAAAAAATCATTATCAAGAAAGATGATACAACAATCATCAGCGGTAATGGAGCGGCAAACCAAATTGCTGCAAGAAAAGAGCAAATCAAAAAACAAATCGAGAATACAACATCTGATTATGATAAAGAAAAACTACAAGAAAGACTTGCTAAGCTTTCTGGTGGCGTAGCAGTAATCAATGTTGGCGCTGCAACAGAAGTTGCTATGAAAGAGAAAAAAGATCGCGTTGACGATGCTCTTCATGCGACAAAAGCTGCTGTAGAAGAAGGAATTCTTCCAGGTGGCGGATCTGCCCTGATCCATTGCATCAAATCACTAGAAAGCTTTATTAAAGAGCTTACTAATGAAGATGAGAAAGCCGGCGCAGCAATTGTAAAACGCTCACTAGAAGCACCAATTCGTCAAATTGCAATCAATGCAGGCGAAGAAGCTTCAGTAGTATTCCATAAAGTACTTGCAGGTGATGATACATTTGGTTGGAACGCACTAACCAATGAATACGTCAACATGCTTGATGCAGGCATTATAGACCCAACAAAAGTTGTCCGTTTGGCACTTCAAAACGCAGCTTCAGTTGCAGGTCTTCTTCTTACAACAGAGGCAGTCATTGCAGACTTGCCAACTGAGAAAGAAGCTGCCGCACCACAGCACGCTCACGCAGGCATGGACTACTAAAATTAGTCTAATCCCTCCTTCGTTAATGGAGGAGGGATTCGAATCTCAAAGAGAGCACTTCACTCAAAAATAGCACTTATTATTTTAACCATTTTTTTTAAACACATCTATTCTTATAATGAATGACATAAAACCTGAGGATAATCATGTCATCAACTATTACTTTAAACTCTTTTAGAGGGATAAATAATTTAATTCCATTTTTCCTAAGAAATAAATATGTCGTTATTGGAAGCCTACTCACTGCATCCTTAATCACTATTGTCTTAATAGC
>CAZKFL010000013.1:0-48163 GCA_964552055.1 uncultured bacterium | reverse complement strand
TCGAATTGCCGACAAAAATTAAAATTGACGAGTCTCCTTCCTCAAAGGGAAGTGCTAGAGTCGTTGCAGAGCCTTTTGAAAAAGGTTATGGACATACTGTCGGGAATGCTCTTCGAAGAATTTTGTTAACTTCACTTGAAGCACCTGCGATTATTTCTGTGAGCATGGAAGGTGTTTCACACGAATATACAGGTATCGATGGTGTTATTGAAGATATGACGTATGTTATTCTTAATTTGAAGAAGGGTCTTCTTAGAAAGCTTCCTACTTCTGATGAGAGTAATTCACGTTCTACTAAATTAGTATCAATGGTATTAGAGATCACTCAAGATATGATTGATAAAAATGATGGCCAATACCCTGTTACTCTGGGTGAGCTCCTTGGAAATTCTGAGTTTGAAGTAGTTAATTCTGAACTTGTGATTTTTACAGCTACAAAACCAATGAAAAAACAGATGGCTTTTCGAGTTATGATTTCAAGGGGATATATTCCTTCTGAAGCATTCAACTTGGCTAGCAAAGGTCCTAATGAAATATTAATCGATGCTTCCTTCTCCCCTGTTCGCTTAGTGAATTATCACGTAGAGAATTGTAGGGTTGGTGGTAATACAGATATGGATAGATTAGTTTTAGAGGTTACAACAGATGGTCGTATTACTGCAAAAGAAGCAGTAACGTTTGCCGCACAAATTGGCATTTTACATCTTTCTGTATTTGATGAGCTAAAATTCCAGACAATTACCTATGAGGAAGATCAAGAAGAAGAGGGTGCAGATAGAGATGCTCTTCTTAATAAACTCTCATTGAAAATCAGTGAAATTGAGCTTTCTGTCAGATCTACAAATTGTCTATCTCAAGCAAATATTGAAACTATTGCTGAGTTAGTCATTATGGCTGAACCTGAAATGCTTAAATTCAGAAATTTTGGAAAAAAATCGCTGAACGAGATTAAAGCAAAACTAGAAGAGATGGGAATGTATTTAGGAATGGATTTATCCAAGTACGGAATCACAAGAGAAAATGTTAAAGATGCAGTTCATCAACTCGTTGTAAGCAATAACTAGGAAGTATATTAATATGAGACACAGAAATCAGAGAACTAAGCTCAATAGAAATTCTTCACATCGCTTGGCGATGCTAAGAAATATGGCTAAGTCTTTTATTCTCAATCAGAAAATTGAGACTACAATACCTAAAGCTAAAGTTTTAAGAGGTGTTATTGAGCCTTTAATTACTTTAGCAAAAGAAGACAATCTTACAAATCGTAGAAGAGCTTTGCAGTTATTAAGTATTCGTTATAATAAGCTTGATTCAAAAGAAGCGAGACGAGCTAAAGAGGGCGATCTTTCTGTTTACAATGGTGACAGAATGGTAATGAACGAACTTTTTGGCAAGATTGGTCCTAAGTTCAAGGAAAGACCCGGTGGATATACTCGTATTGTGCGAACATCTAATGGACGCGTTGGTGATTCAGCGCCTCTTTGCATCATTGAGTGTGTAGAATAGACTTTACAATCACCCCTTTCTTCAATAGAATGAAGGAAGGGTGATTATCCTAAAAAGGAAGGTATGCATTCATGTCGATACGGGTCGGTATAAATGGTTTTGGGCGGATCGGAAGATTAGTTTTCCGAATTCTTTCGCAATCTCCCGATTTTGAAATAGTTGGAATAAATGATCTTTTTTCTAGCGAAGTTTTAGCTTATCTTCTAAAATTTGATTCTGTTCACGGAGGTTTTGAAAGGCCTATTCGTGCAGATGGAAATACCCTCTTGGTAGGGGATAGAAAAATCCCTCTTTTTACCTGTAAAGACCCAAAAGATATACCATGGAAGAATCTTGGAGTCGATGTTGTAGTTGAGTCAACAGGGCTTTTTACTACACAGGAGCAAGCAGGCGGGCATTTGTTTGCAGGAGCCGATAAAGTTGTAATTACTGCACCGAGTGCAGATGTTCCTATGTTTGTGATGGGTGTGAACCACTTGCAATACAATCCTCTGCAGAAGGTAATTTCAAATGCTTCTTGTACAACAAATTGCTTAGCGCCAATTGTTAAGGTGCTTCATGAAAGATTTGGTATAATTGAAGGTCTTATGACAACCGTTCATGCTGTGACAGCAACGCAAAAAACAGTGGACGGTCCTTCGATGAAGGATTTTAGAGGTGGTAGAGGAATTTTAAATAATATAATTCCTTCATCTACAGGTGCTGCAAGCGCTGTAGGGAAGGTAATCCCGGATCTCAAAGGCAAACTTACAGGAATGGCATTTAGAATGCCCATTTCCGATGTGTCTGTAGTTGATCTCACTGTAAGATTAGAAAATGGCGCAAGCCACAGTGAGGTTGGAGCATTGATGCAAGAGAAAAGTCTTGGAGATTTAAAAGGGATATTAGGATATACAGATGAACAAGTAGTATCATCAGACTTTATTGGGTCACCACTTTCTGCGATTTATGATAGAGATGCTAGCATCGAATTGAATCGAAATTTTCATAAAGTGATAGCTTGGTATGACAATGAGTGGGGTTACTCCAATAGAGTTGTTGATTTGATACGATACATACAGTCAGTTAAGTGATTGTATGTTGGCAAAAACTTTAACAATGGAACGAAATAGTGAATTTTACACGAGAACCAATTGTAGAAACAATCATTTCAGCAAAGGAAGGATTTAAGCTTTCTATAAAAAGCAGTAAGCATTTAGGCGGAGAAGAATATTTAGTGGATGCAGTTGAAATGGTCTCCTTCAGTGGCGCGATTTTCTATCGCTGTAGCGAAAAACCTAAACCATTTTTTCTGCCTATTCAAGATTTTGAAGTACAGGAAGTAAGAGAGGCAAAACTTGCTATTAGGTCACCTGTTGCAGAGAAATCCATTAAAATTGGTGGAGGCAAAGAGGCTTCTAGACAGCCCAAACCAGAACCTGAAGAAAAGGTTGTTGTAGCGGCAGTTTCAGAGGAAACAATTGAGCAGCCTCAAGATAAGGATATTGTAGAGACTCCTCCTGCAGATCGAAATAAACGTGAAAAAAGACAAAAATATCGTAGAAAAAGAACTTTTGAAGAAGCTTCAAAGGAAGCTGTTCAAAGGGAAATTATTTTGGGTGAAGATGGCTTGCCAATTCCTCAAGTACACGTTATTCCTGAGCCAGTTTTCAGTCATCTTTTAAAGCCTCCTGAATCTTTAATTTCAGACTCGATTCACCGTTATAAAAAAATGGAAGAAGATGCTCTATTTGCTGCTGAGGTTTCAAGTGTGCCTGATTTAATTTCAGAACCTCCGCGTGAATATGAGAAACTTGAGGAAAATTCTATTGATGCAGAATCACTTATATTTGCACCTGAAGACCATAGCAAACCAGAAGAATAAAATTCTTGCACTTCATAGCAACTATATGTACAATAGTATGCCAAATAACAAGCCGAAGGATCCTTAAACAAGGATCCTTCTCTACTAGCTCAGATGGTGGAATCGGTAGACACACAGGACTTAAAATCCTGTGCTAGCAATAGCGTGCGGGTTCAAGTCCCGCTCTGAGCATTTTATTAGAGCTCAGTTTAGGAATCGGCTATAATAGGAGTTAACCGTGGCTATCTTGGCTTGTAAGAGATTTATACCGATGACGAGCGTAGCTTTTTATGGTCGTTATCTTTCAGCGCAATCGAAATATAGTGCTGGTTCTCATCCGGAGTATCGGATTATCCAGGGTATTTTTCCTAAAGCCATTTTATCGCGAATCACTGAGAGTCTTAAAGATAAAGCTCAGCTATTTTACGAGGTGAATCGCTTCGGACTCCTTCCTATCGTTCGAGGGGATGTCTTTTTCTCTTCAGATCATGAATTGATTGATCATTTGGAAAGACTCCATGCATTTGGAATTAGCGATCCAGATTTGATTGAATTTTATAGGATAGCTATTAATCGATTTGCAAAAGAGTTAAAACTTTCGGGCGAATCATTTATTCATGTTCAGAGTACGAGAAGTGCGCCTCCAAGTGGTTTTTCTTTATTTCAGCCCTGGCATTATGATCAAAGAGCTTCTTATACTATGACCTCTGTTTTATATAATGATTTTGAATATTCAGAAGGAAAAGGGCTTGATCTTAGCTTTAATCGTATGTATGGGCCATTTTCTTATTCTGAGAGCCCAAGGAGGGACTTTTCAGACATAGAGCCTGATTCGTTTTATAATAGAGTTTCTATTCCTTATCCGAAGAACGGAGCGATCTTATTTTCAGGAAAAAGAGGGCATGTCATTCATCGTATGTCGACTTTAGAAAGAAAATTTTTTTTAACGAAAGAGAAAAATCCTCAGCGAATTACCATTCAAATTTTTTTGATAGATAAAGAATGGGGATCTCGCGCATCATCCGCTTAGTATTTCTTTTAGTAAGCTGATCATCAATGTGTTAGCAACGCTGCTTTTAGATGGATCTTAAGTTGCTCTTAATGTATGATAGTCTTAAATATTTCGAATTTAGGGAGATTATATGGCGGATAGAATAGGGTCATCGCAAGTGCCCTCAAGAAACTTTTTTAACTTTGATTTGCCTGCGTGCGTTTCTAGTATATTCAAAAAAGATTCTTTAATTTTTGTTATATCAACAGTTGCTTTATCAATATTTGCTTGCGCAGTTTGCTTTATCCCAAGATGCTTTCGTAGAAATCGAATTCAATCCTGCTCTCCTCAATTATCACAAGTGCCTTTTGGATGGAGAATTTCCGATAGGGGGGCAGGAGCACCTGCTGGTCCAAGGCCTGCATTGGTTAGAGCTGGTGGCCCATTGCTACGGTTGTCTTCTCAAAGAGCTTCATTAGATACATTTGTAAAAAATCTTGAGACTGGATTGCTTGGACAAAGTTCAGATAGGTCTACGGCATTTTCTAGTATTAGCATTCTCGGTGTTATTGGCTTGTTATTAGCTGACTCTGAAGGGTCTGATAAGGATCAAATTATTAGATCATTAGGAATGAAAGATGAGATGAGTACACACGATGCTATCGGGAGATTACTTGATCAGATCAGATTGGATAGTCCTTCTGGAACAATTACTGTTACTCAAGCAATAGCAAGTAAAGATCCTTTGGATGCAGCATTAGTTAGATGTTTAACTAATTCTTATAGGGGAGAAGTATTAAATCCAAATGCTCATCAAAGTCTTGCGACTGCTGTTAATGATTATGTTAGTAAAGCTACACATGGAATGATTCCCAATTTAATTTCTGGAAGTATTGTAGATAAGGCTTTGATAAATGTTGTGTATTTGAATTTAAGTTTTCTTGAGCCATTTAAGGACGGGGAGCGCTTCACATTTACTTCTTCTAAAGGGGCAACCCTTGCATTTCAATCGATGATGGCTAAGGGTGAAGAATTTTCTATTGGATATAATATGGATGCTGATAGGGAACTTGTTGGATATAAAATTTTTAGAAAGCCCTATGAAAGTTCCGATGGTAGAAGCCTTGAGTTGAGGGTGCTTTTGCCAGATGTAGGGACCGATTTAAATGGTTGTATGGAGCATATTGTCTCTTCAAGTTTGAGTTTTAATGAAGCGCCTGAGGGAGCAAAACTTTTTATGCCTGAAACCAAGGTAATTGGAGACTATCCTGATTTAGCTCAGTTATTTAGTGATTTAGGTTTGCCTATGCCGAGGGGAGTTAACGTAATACATAAAGCTGTAGTCCATACAAGCAAAAAAGGGTCCAAAGCAGCTGCTGCAAGTGCAATAGTGTTTAGAGGTATTCTACAAAATCTTTCCAATCGGTATGTAGTGGATAGGCCTTATGGATTTGCTATCGTAGCTGATCATAAAGCCATATTCACAGGAATTGTAGATGATATTGATTCAATTATCCCTGTTCTTACAAATTAATTGATATTGATTCCTTCGTATAATTTTTTTCCTTTTTAAATCCGGCTATCGTAACTGCATAGCGGGCCGGGTTTTAATTCTTTCTTGTAGTTAAATAAAATTGAAAGCGGTATTTTGTGATTTTACGTACGTTTATTTCGGAGTGTTATGAATAGAATTTTTTTGACTTTAGGGATTTTGGGGTTAGCAAATGTGTTTGCGGGGATTAATCATATTGAGAGTTTGAATAGTCGTGTAGAGACTTTGGAATTGGCTGAACCGCAAAAAGGGGTATTTTCAAAGACTCCGCCGAAGAAGGAGCTGCCAGTAGAATTCAATGAAGTGACTTTTTTAGGGGAGTTTTTGTATTGGCAGACGGGGATTACAGGGGATGTTTATGCCGTGACTTATGATTCAATTTCTGTTCCGGAATTTGGCTCAGGGGCTGTTATGGACACCTATGTAAAGTCTAAGAGTGTTGGGTTTAAATATAAGCCTGGTTTTAGGTTGCAGATGAATTATGAGATGCCATTTGATGAGTGGGGATTAGATTTGATTTGGACAGCCTTTAGTGCTACTGCTTCTAGTCATGTGAGTGGTGAGGAAGATGCCGGAAATATTTTGCCAACTTGGGACACAACAAATGCAATGTCGCCTGATTATGCATCCGGAAAGATGCATGAAAACTTTCAGTCAATTGATTTGAATTTTGGGAAGATGTTTATGTGGAGTAAGCCTTTTATGTTTCGGTATTTTGCTGGACTCAAAGGGGCGCTTGTTCATGAGAGATTAAATATTATCTATAGAGGAAATTTCGTAGATTTGGCCGCTGAAGAAAATATTACCCTGAAAAATTATTTTAGAGGAATCGGGCTTAATAATGGAGTCAGGTGTGCATGGAATTTGCATAACGGATTTAGTTTCTATGCAAAAGGTGAAGCTGCAGTTTTGTGGGGTGGTCTAAAGGAAAAATTGACTGAGATTATTACAATAGAAGAAACTGGATATCCTGAATATAAGATCAAGGCTAATAACTCGATTACTTCTGTTAAGGCAAATTTTGTGGCAGGAGCTGGTCTTAATTTTAGTTTTGATATAGGAAAGTTTATGCAGTGTGCCCTTTTTGCTGGATATGAGTTTAATTATTGGCCCAATCAGATTGCTTGGAATCAAGTTTTAAGCAATGCTACGAGTCTGACAGGAGGCAATCCATCTACGAAACAGCAACTTGGTGATGTAGGGTTCCAAGGATTTAATTTTGGTGCATCAATGGCCTTTTAACTATAGTGAACAGTTCCATCATCATGCTCTTCCCACCATTCGTCAAGACCATCAATAGGATTTTCAGCTCTGGGTTCCAAAAGACCAAGAGCTTCAAAGATTGAGTCTTCAAGTCTTTGTCGAAATGCTTCAGCTTCAGAAAGATCCTCGGCAAGCTTGCCAAGCGAGTCGGGTATTGCGCTAAATAGCGGAGATGCAGTGTCTCGAGAGGCTCTTCTTTCTATGGGCGATTTAATTTCAAAATGGACGCCTGTAACTACCCCTTCTCCATCCCCCTCACTATCTAAAAAATGGGCAATTGCAATGCTGCCAGTACTAGAGTGCTCCGCATATTCAGCGATAACAGAGTGATCCGAAGAAGCAAGCGCAGGGCCTTTTCGATAGTAGCAGCCGCCCCTTTGTCCTGAATGGGTGTCGTATAATTGTACTACTTCACCTACGTCATGAGGGGGTGAGAGGGCAGGACTGGGTGAGGCGGATGCTGGTTTTCTTGGGCCGCTGGCTTTTCCATTATAAATTGGAAATTCTCGTATCCTTAGTCCAATACCATCTCTGTCATAATAGCTTTCTCTCGAGACAAAATAAGCTCCCGCGCAAATTCCTAAAATCTTTCCTCCATGAATTCGGACATAGTTCTGAATTTTTTTCATGCCAACAGCGCCCAGATTTTCTGCCCAAATTGTACATGCATCTTCATTACCACCAGGTAATACAAGTAGAGTGGCCTTTTCCCATTTATTGTGAATTAACTGGTGACTATTAATGTAACTAATTGGGCTAAAGGGAAATCTTCTAAGAAGAAGGTCAAAAAGAGACTCGCAACTTTTATCATTTGTGCCGACATCTTTGTAGATGAGAAAGTTTCTTGCTGAAGATGAAACAGAGCTTGTCAAATCACTCCTACCTTGTAGAAAACAGACCTTTTAAAACAGCAGTGCTCACAACTATTTTTACCACAGCCCCAACTAAAAATGGTGCAACTCCTAAAAAAAATGCCTTATGCAATCCTATGGATAGGGCAAGCCATCCCATGCCAAATACAAACATAATAAATTGCGCAAAGCAAAGTGCGCCAAATATATAGAGCCAGGATCTATGTAATTGTGAAGCAAGCAATTTACCAATTAGTGGCACTGTAAATAAAAACGAAAATAAAAAACCGGCAGTTGATGCATTAAACCATAGAGGTTTAGCTAAGCCTCCTGCAAATACAGGTAAACCAATTGTCCCTTCAAGCAAGTATAGTAGAACGCTTATAAATCCCTTTGTAGGGCCTAAGAGTCCGCCAAGTAGAAAAACACCAATTGTTTGTAGAGAAATCGGTACGGGCGTAAATGGTAGGGTAATTGAATATTGCGCTAAAAATGCAAGGAAGATAGAACCTGCAAATGCAATGGCAATATCTGAACCGATTGTGCTAAGTAAAATCGAAGATCTTCTCATAAACCTCAAATATTCTTTAATAGTTCTTTACTATATAGAAATCATTAAAAACTTGCAAACTCAAAATATTAGCTTGGCTTATAATTTTTAAACCGCATGATGAATTTATGTTTGCGGGAGATTTTTGCGTGTGAAGCGGTTGATTAGTTGAGCAAAAGCGCCGTTTCCAGTGATGTTTGCAGTTGTAATAATGGGGTCGAAGAGGATGTAAAGTGCGGTGATAAGAGAGGACATTTCAGGAGTAAAGCCGAGCTGACTTTCTAAGATAGGAAGCATGACAATGATGCCGCCTCCAGGAATGGCTGCTACTGAAAATTTGGCTAGGACAAAGAGGTATGCGAATGGAAGATAGGTAAGGAAGCTCGGGCAAGCTATCCCAAAGCTTTTCATGACAGCAAAGGCAAAGATAGGGATTGCAAAACAGTCTCCGATAAGATGAATGTTAACTGTTGTGGGAATAACAAGTCTTGCTAGGGGGGAACAATTAGTGTTTTTGTCTGAACCAATGAGTGTAAGTGGCAGGGCTGCAGCGCTTGACATGCTACCAAAACCTGCAATTGCTGCGGGAAGCATGTTTTTGATGGAGCTCAGAAAGCTTCTAATCTTAAAATTGTTTGCTACAAGGTAAAGAAAGAAAATATAGGTGTATTGAGCAGCAGCTACTAAGAGGAAAATGAGGGCATAGTTTAAGACAATGCTTTCAATTAATTTGTCATGAATGAGCTTGCCCATAAAGCCAATAATAAAGGGAGGAATCAGGCAAAGAATGAATTTTAGCAGCAATCCGATCGCCTTATCAAAGTGAAAAGAGAGTGTCTCTGCAAATTTGGGTTTTAGTAAAGAGAGTGCAATACCTAAAAAGAGTCCAGAAAACATCGCAACATCATTTCCGATCAGCTTTGGTAAGGAAAATATAAAGGCAGGTGTCAGTCCGCTTGAATCTTTTGGAAGATTAATAGATAGGTCGAGGTGGTAAATGCCGCTTCCTACAACATAGCTAATTAACGTGGAAATAAAATTGGAAAGACAAATTCCTCCAAGTAGTAGGAGAATAATTTTTGTTGCTTTGCTTGATAGCTGCGCTGTTGTTTTAAAAAGCAGCATGAAAATAACAGCAGGCAAAAGAAAAATAATAACAGATTTTAGAGATAGGCTTAGCGCATATAAAAAGGAAAGACACTCTACCGGAATAAAACGCTCGCAAATGGACATTAATACAATTACTGCGAGCAATATAAACGGCATCTTCTTAAACATAATGTCCTCTAAAATAAGGCTTTTATCTTGTCTAGGAAGCTTTTTGTTTGCGGCGAGTTCTGTGGTTTCTCAGTTGCTGAAAATTCTTCCAGTAATTTTTTTTGTTCAGGCGATAGATTCACGGGTGTTTCTACCTTAAGGTGGATCAATAAATCACCACGCGCATTACCATGAACATTAGGAAAGCCTTGCGTTCTTACGCGAAGAACTTTTCCTGATTGAGACCCTTCTGGAATAGTCAGTCTATAATTGTTAGTATCTAATGTGGGGATGTCTTTTTTAGCACCAAGCGCAGCATCTGTGAAGCTGATAGGGAGTTCGATAATAAGGTCATCGCCTTCTCTTTTGAATACTTCGTGCGGTGTAACTGTAATATATACATATAAGTCACCAGGTGGTCCGCCGTTTTCGCCGGAATCGCCATAGCCATTCATTTTCAGTCTCATGCCTGAATCAACACCGGCAGGAATCTGAATTTTGATGTTTTGCTTTGTCTTTATTTTGCCAGCACCATGACAACCTGTGCACGCTTTTGTAATAACGCTTCCTGAACCATGGCAATGAGGGCATGTAGTGCTCATGCTGAAAAAACCACGAGTTTGATGAATTTGGCCAGCGCCCTTACAAGTTGCGCAATGTTTTATATCGCTTGGAGTTGCAGCGCCAGAACCGCCACATTGAGAGCAAGTTACATCGTTTGTAACAATTGCTTCTTTAGTCACACCCTTAGCTGCTTCTGCAAATGAAACAGTTACTTGAATCTTTTTATTAGCGCCCTGTTGTGCATATTGTTGCTGAGGGCCTTGTCCGCCAAAGAAACTATCGAATTGAGAAGATCCGCCACCAAAAGCGCCCATAAAAGTGCGTAAAGCCTCTTCCATAGAAGAGAACCCAGCCCCACCTCTTTGGTTAGCCTGAGCATTTACTCCTTCTTCGCCATACTGATCGTAAATCTTTCTTTTATTTTCATCGGAAAGCACTTCATAAGCTTCGGACACTTTCTTAAAAGTATCGGATGCCTTCTGATCGCCTGAATTTTTATCGGGATGGTACTTTAAAGCCTGTTTTCTGTAGGCTTTTTTGATTTCTTCTTGAGAGGCGTTTTTTGCAACGCCCAAAACATCATAAAAATTGCGTGACATTACACTCTTGTTTTTTTACGGTATTTTAGAGCTTGTTTCTGTTTGTTTTTTTCTTTTACAGAAGGTTTGTCATAAAAGCGTTTTGCCTTTACAGTCTTCATAACCCCTTCTTTATCAAGTTTTTTCTTTAGTGTGCGTAGGGATTTCTCAATCGTCTCGCCGCGAACCTTTACTGTAGTCATCTTTTGCCAAGTTCCTTCGTTAATTGGATGGCTATATCATACACAATCTTCCAAATTTATACAACCAAATTGAATAAAATTAGCCAAGTAGTGCTGGAGGAAGTGAATTTCGCCATTCTTGATAGATAAGAGGCTTGCTGTCTCTGATTAGAGTTGCTGCGAATTTTCGGTGTGTTCTCCTGAGCATGGCATTAATATTATTAAAAATTTTATTTACCATTGAGTAAATTGCCAAACCAATTGTACATACGAAGGTGCTAAAAGTCTCTTGTCTAGAGAATATTAGAGCCGAGGCAAATGCGTCATATCGGCTTCTGCCAATTCTATTACGTAGTCCAGCAAAAAGAGGTGATCGGGAGCCAATAAGTAGAGATAAGCCTACTAGAGCTTTGAATTTGAGGATGCTTTCTGCAATTTTAAATGCGGTATTTAGTAAAGGGATTCTAGGGATTGTAAGCTCAAGTGCACTATAGAGGGTATTAAGAGGACCTAGGGTTTTGAAAAAAATATAGGCGCAGGTAAGTATTTTTGCTAGAGTTGAGTTTGAGATGATTTCAAAAGCTTTCGGGATTTTGATGAGGCATATTCTTTTCAAATCCGTAAAGGGAGGTCTAGGAACATCTTTTAAGGAAAGAATCCGTTCGGGATTTGCTCTCAAGCTTCGCTCGAAAATTGCCTTAAAAGCAGCTTCTCTCGAGCTAAATTTTATCCAAGACAACTCTCTATTTGCTAAAGGGCGGGCTATTTGTTTAATTTCTCTAGATAGTGAACTTGTTTCCGGAATTTGCTCTAAAAGGACTCCGTCAATAGCGTCTTTATAGGAAAGAATATTATGTTGAATGAGCGCCCATCTGATTACGTTGTCTGGAACGCCATTACCTGCTACGGTGTTGTCATCATCGTCAAACGAAGGGCCAATTTTTTCTAGATCATCGATTCCAAGAGCTTTATAAAAAACTTCCTTTCTGCGTTTTTCTCTAATATTTGTCTCATAAAACTCTCTAATTTTCAGATCCAAATTATCCAGATTAGTCAACCCATTTGCAACAAGTTCTTCTGGTGTCAATAAGAGTTCAGATTCTAGATAAATGATTTGTGCTAATTTGTTTATTGGCTTCTTGTTGAATATATTAGAGCAGGCTGTAATTTGGCCTAAAAGAGCAGCTCGTTGTGGCCCTGTTAGGTTAGCTCCTCCATTGACGCGCTCTTTAATAAAGGTAGTCAAGGTCGTGTGTAAATTTCCTTTAGAAAGAAGCCCGCGACTTTGGATTTCAGTGGCATCTATTCTAACGCTAAATTGTGCTTCAAGATAGGTTGATAATTCGGAAGTAGACGTAGATTCATCAAATGTAGGGATCTCTTCAATTACAGGCCTGCATTTATCTATAATATCTCTAATTTTAGGCTCATGGTCGTCCGGATTATCCCAAGTGCCTATTTGCCCATCGATCCATTCAATAAAAGCTTGTCTAAATGTTGCTTGGTCTTTAGATTTTAGCGCATCTTGTACAGCTTTAATAATTGCATTTTCATTATATTTTTCAAAAAATTTTGGTAGGTGCGTTGCCTCGCTTAGTTTGCTAAAGCTTAAATGTTCAATTACATTTTCGGTTCCTGGAAGCCCTAAAATATCGCCAAAATCACTTAGGTATTTAGGAAGGCTATGTGTGCTGCTGCCAAGTTCTGCCAGTGCTCTTTTTTGAGCAATATCGAGCCTTTCAAGGCTAAGTATTCGAATAAGCTTTTCCTCAAGAGTGGATACTGCCGTTGGATCATTGGAACAAAGACGAGTATGCGCGCTAATTGCTTCACCCATGTATCTAGCGCCGCAGTGATTTCCAGCTTTTGCAAAATCAAGCGCTAGAGCTATGCGCTCAGTTCGGTCATTTTTAGTTTGGTTAATACATAAGCGAACTGCTTTTTCAATATGACTATAAAATGCTTCAAGTCTTGCGGCTTCATACGCAGGAGGGGTTCCTAAAAAAGGTGTCCTGTTTTTCACTTGGCGAATAAACTTCACTAAGCATTCTCTTGCAGATTCTTTTGTAAGCCGAGTCCCATCATCTAAAAGGTCATTAGCTGTAAAATCTCCTTCATCAAAGTAGGTGAGAAGAAGATCGATGGTAACATCTGGAGGCACTTGATCTACATTAAGTGTTGTCTCGCCACTTTTGATGTGATTAGGATTAATGTGCGGGCCTAAAAAATTTAATAGCAAATTAGTATCTTTAGGGGGACTTAAGGCCTTTTCCATAATCCTATGAGTTCCAAAAATAATGGAAAGTCCTAAGTAGGATGCTCCTAAAATTAATTTAAAGAAAAGCAAAGCGGGATTAATGGTGATATATTTATCTTGAATAAGTGCGCCCCAAAAAATTGTTCTTGAATAAGTTGTGGTTTCTTTTAGTGCTGAATAAAATGATTTAAAAAAAAGAATAGCGAAATCAGTGACCTTTAAAGGGGGTTTAGCAACTGGAGCTGCCGGAACATTATCTTGATCATGGATATCCACTAAAAATGGATAGTGCTGGTGAGGGATAAGGGAGATTTGCATGCGCTTAATTATATGAGTATTATGCGATTAAATCAATAGTGATTTTCTTAATAGATGAGAGCTAGTTCTTCTCTTGGGGACGTTGAAATAATATTTTGAATCATGTAGTCCCCATCACATGAAATCAGAGGGCAGGTTTCTTTTGTCAGATCAATTGTAGAAATTTTTTGAATCTCTTCGCCATTAAATGTAAAGCAAAGATCATTTTTGAGAGGGTGTACTACAAGACAGCCTTGTTTGTAGTAGGGCAGTAAGCTGTTAAAGGTAATGAGGGGGATGTTTTTTGCGTAAGCAAGGGTTTTTCCTGTCATGTAGCCGATGCGGGTGCCAGTAAAACTGCCTGGGCCAACGCAGACGAAAATTTGATCAATATCTTCTAAGGCGATTCCAGATTCTTGTAAAAGTGAATCGATTGCATCTATCAGAAATTTTTGTTGATCTCTCGCGTCAAATTCTTTTTTTGTGCATAAAGAGCCGGATCTCATAAGGAAAACGAGCCCTTTTTGTCCACTTGTGTCTATGATTAGTAAATTCATGCTGTAAAAATATCACAAGATGATTTAATTAGAGAGAAGAGTTGTTGAGTTTATCCAATTTTGTTGGTAAACTATTTTGTACTAACAATGTGAATTACATAATATAAGGAGTAGAGCCTTGGGTCGTAGAGATGAAGAATTTGAAGAGGGACAAGATCTTTCTGAACTTTTAAATGATGGCCAGATTAAAAAGGCTTCTGAAGCGACAAGTATTGATGAGTATCCTGCTAATATTGCTATACTTCCATTGACAAGCAGGGTCTACATGCCTGGTATGGCAGTTCCAATTGTTATTGAGCCGGGTGTTTATTATGATCTATTAAAGGATCTAGTAAAAAATGAAACTAAGTTTATCGGGCTCGTTCTTACAAAAGACAAAGAGCAAGATATTTATGATATAGAGTTTGATGACCTTTATACTGTCGGTGTTGTAGCGAGAATTATCCGGGTTTTGAATATTCAAGAAGCTGGCGCTCAGGTAATTTTAAATATCGAAAGACGCTTTATTATTAAAAAAGATGTGACTCCTAAGAAGGCCAAGTATTTGGTTGCTAAAGTTACCTATCATCAAGAGCAGGTAGCTAAGAAAAAAAGAGATGAAGTAACTGCCTATACAAATAGTCTTGTAACGACAATTAAAGAGCTTTTAAATTTAAGCCCTCTATTTAAGGAAGAACTTCAAATTGTATTGAGTCACTCTGATTTTGCTCAACCTTGGAAACTTTGTGATTTTGCTGTCGCTTTGACAACGGCATCTAGAGAGGAAATGCAAGATATTTTAACAACGTTTGATTTGATCAAGCGGATGGAAAAAGCTCTTCTTTTACTAAAGAAAGAATTTGATATTACAAAGCTTCAAATGATGATCAATCAGAAGATTGAGACAACCATCAATCAACATCAAAGAGACTATTTTTTAAGAGAGCAACTAAAAGCTATCCAAAAAGAATTGGGAATGGCTAAAGATGATAGAACTGTTGATATTGAAAAATTCAAAGAGCGCGCAAGTAAATTACAGTTTTCAGAAGAAGCAAAAAAAGTATTTGATGACGAGCTAGAAAAAATTGGAATTCTTGATGTCCAGTCTGCTGAATACGGTGTTGTCCGAAATTATCTTGATATTCTTACTTCGCTCCCTTGGGGGATTAAGGATAAAGAGAATAACAATTTAGCTGCCGCGGAAAAAGTTTTGAATGAAGACCATTACGGTTTAGAAGACGTGAAAGAACGAATCTTGGAATATATTAGTGTAGGTCTTTTGAAAAAAACGGGTCCTAAAGGGTACATCCTTTGTTTTGTTGGTCCTCCAGGCGTTGGTAAAACAAGTATTGGCAAAAGTATTGCTAGAGCATTGAACCGAAAATTCTTTAGATTTTCGCTCGGCGGTATGAAGGATGAATCAGAGATTAAAGGTCATAGAAGAACATACGTCGGTGCTATGCCCGGAAAAATTATTCAGGCTCTAAAATTAATGGGGGCCTCAAACCCTGTTGTCATGCTGGATGAAGTCGATAAATTAACATCAAGTTATTCAGGGGATCCTGCTTCTGCACTTCTAGAAGTGCTTGATCCTGAGCAAAATAAAGAATTTTTGGATCATTATATCGATGTTCGATTTGACCTGTCAAATATCTTGTTTATTTGTACTGCGAATACGCTGGATACAATTCCACCGCCATTAAGAGACCGGATGGAAATTATCCGTCTTTCTGGCTACGTTGAGCAAGAGAAGATAGAGATTACGAAGAAGTATTTGATTCCTAAAGATCGAGAAGAAGTGGGGCTAAAAGCAACGGATATTACCTTTAAGCCAGATGCATTACATAAAATTATTCGTGAATATTGCAGAGAAGCAGGCGTTCGTTACTTAGAGAAAACGATCAATAAGATTATGAGAAAAGTTGCGATGCAAAAAGTAAAGCTTCTTGAAAGTAAGAAGAAAAGTGAAAAAATTGAGATCACATGTGAGCTCGTTGAGAAATATTTGGGAAAACCAATTTATACGTCAGAGCGATTTTATTCCAAAGATAAGCTCAATGGTGTTGCTACAGGTCTTGCTTGGACAGAGCTTGGCGGTTCATTGCTATATATTGAAGCTGTTGAGAATAAAGGAAAAGAGCGGCTTAGAATTACAGGAAATGCGGGTGATGTAATGAAGGAGTCGTCCTCAATTGCGATGACTTATCTTATGTCAGAGAGCGCTCGTTATCTTCCTCTAGGACTTGATATGACTGATCATGAAGTGCATATACATATTCCTGAAGGAGCAACTCCTAAAGATGGACCATCTGCTGGTATTACAATTACTACGGCTATGATCTCATTACTTTCTGGAAAGCCTGTTCCTCAAGATTTGGCAATGACTGGTGAAATTACATTAAAAGGAAAAGTGCTTCCAATTGGTGGCTTAAAAGAGAAGATTTTAGCTGCACAAAGAGAAGGGATTACGAATTTAATTGTTCCTGCAGATAATCGACGAGATTTTGATGAACTTCCGGGATACATTAAAAAGGGAATGCATATCGACTTTGTTAGCGATTATAAAGACGTATATAAGCTAGTATTTGTGGATAAAAAGAGAGGGCCAAGTGCAAAATGATTTTCCCGAGTTTACGCAAAAAAAGTTAATTGCACCGAATAAATTAGCTGCCTTTTCAGATGAAGTGAGAAAAAAAGGAAAGCGTATAGCCACTTTAAATGGCTCGTTTGATCTTCTTCATGCGGGCCATCTACATATTATCTATGAGGCAAGCAAACAGGCTGATGTTTTGCTTGTTGCTCTAAATAGTGATGAGTCCATCAAGCGCTACAAAAGTGCTAAAAGACCTATTATTGGGTTAAAAGATCGACTTCAAATGATGTCTGCGCTTTCTTTTGTTACAAATGTAACTTGGTTTGAAGAAGATGATCCGAGGAATCTTTTAGAAATTGTCCAGCCGGATGTTCATGTAAATGGTCAGGATTGGGGATCTAATTGCATAGAAGCGGAAGTTGTTAAAAAATATGGTGGAAAGCTTCACATTGTTTCTTTAGTTCCTGGGCTATCGACATCTAAAGTTTTGGACCGAATTCGTGAAGCAAATGCCGGAGTCTGAGTCTAATTATTTTAGAGCTCCCGTTACTAAATTTTTTATTTTTGTCTGTTTCATAATATTTCTTGTTGCCTCGTATCAGCAATATCATTTGAAAAACGCAAAGACATCCATTTTCCCTGTCTTTACACCGGTGCAGAGAAATCTTATGTATGATTTTCCACAGGCTCTAGTCTATGCAAATGAATTTAACGAAAAATATGAAGTCACAAATGAGACGAGATTAGAAGATTTGCCAAAGCCTGGAAGGGCGCTTTTACAAAAAATGGAACAAAACCCACCTTGGAGTGGCTTTTACTATCTTCTTTTAGATGGGAAAGATCGGGAGAAAATTTTACAGGCAAAACGGTTTGTTGATATTCGAAAAGGGGAGCTTTGGCGCCTTATTACGCCGGCTTTTCTCCATATAGAGCTTTTACATCTTTTATTTAATATGCTATGGCTTTTCATTCTCGGAAAAATGCTGGAGAAGAATGTAAAAATATTACCATATATTATCTTTATTGCCGTTACGGCAGCTGTTACTAATACGCTTCAATATCTGATGACCGGCCCTTTTTTTATGGGATTCTCAGGTGTTGTTTCCGCCATGGCAGGATATATTTGGATGAGAAAAAAATATTTTACAGAAGAAAACTATCCAATCGATTCTATCTCGCTTACGTACCTCTGGATTTATATATTTGGCATGTTATGTTTGCAAATTGTTGCTTTTTTCCTTGAAATCCTTCATATTTTCACCTTTAAACTCATAATCGCAAATACAGCACACGTTTCTGGAGTATTATTAGGGATGTTAATAGGTCGTGTGAATGTATTTCAAAGGAAAATGTGACAGTTAGAGACCTTACCATCCTTGGATGCTCTTCACAGCAGCCAACAAGATTCAGAAACCATGGCGCCTACTTACTTAGATGGAATGGCGAAGGATTATTATTTGATCCTGGAGAAGGGACGCAGCGCCAATTTATTTTTGCGGAAATAGCTCCCCCAACAGTTACTCGAATATTTGTTACCCATTTTCATGGAGACCACTGTTTAGGTCTCGGATCCATGCTTTTAAGACTAAATTTGGATAAAGTCACACACCCAATTCATTGTTATTATCCAGCTTCAGGAAAAGTCTATTTTGATAGACAGAGGAATGGAACAATTTATCGTGAAAATATTAATATCATTGAGCACCCTGTTACTGGGCCTGGAATTGTACATCAAGATGAGAATTTCACTATTGAAGCTGATTACCTATGCCACGGAGTTGAAAATTTTGCTTATCGAATCACTGAGCCTGACACAATTAAATTTGATAAGGAAAAGCTTAAAACACTTGGCATTCATGGGCCTATCATGCAACAATTTCTCCGAGACAAAAAGATCATTCATAATGGTAGAGAAGTTTTGTTAGAAGAAGTAAGTCATGTTCGTAAAGGGGACTCATTTGCAGTTGTTTTAGATACAAGACCTTGTAAGGGAGCTCTTCACATTGCAAGAGATGCAAATCTCCTTTTATGTGAAAGTACCTATCTTGATTCAGAAAAAGAGCTTGCAAAATCCCACAATCATTTAACAGCTAAAGAGGCAGCACAGCTCGCTCATGATGCAGGCGCAAAAGAACTCATTCTGACTCATTTTTCAGCTAGGTACTTAGATCTTCGGCCATTTGAAAATGAGGCGCGTGAAATTTTTCCAAATACATTTGCCGCTGACGATCTCAAACAATTCCAATTTCTTAAGAAGTAGGTAAAAATATGAAAATTAGAGCAAATTTTCAAGATAATAGCGAGATTTAAAAAAAGAATTTAGCAAAGATAGAATGATGGAAGGATAAGAAAAATGAATTGCATCTATCTTATAGTTAGCAGTTATTTGTTTTTTTATCTTTCTATCTTTCTATCCTTGTTAAATTCTCTTTTTTTTACATAAAATGACTATATCTAGGCGGTGAGCTCGCGGGAAATATCGCGCAGGTTGCTGAAAAGTACTTCGCGCGCGGCCTTTTCTATGGTCCACGATCTTACTAGATTACGCATGCATCTATCGTTATGGCTTTTTTTGGTAAGATCAGCTGCATCTAATAGTGATAACTTTGTTTTTCCATCAGGATCAATTTCGAGTGGCTCATCAATAAGGTTTTTAATGATGGAGGCGTTATACCAAGTAGATTCGTCGGGAAACTGCTGGATTAATTCGAGCGCAAAATGGCGAAGGTCCCAGATTTTTTCTGCAAGTACTTCTATATCTCGTGATTGTAGTTTCTCTGGTGTTTTTTCAACAGTATTTACAATTCGATTGCTTTCTTGCAAAAATGACTCAATTACTTTTTTGAGATTTTTTTTGGCTAGTTCATGCATAGGTCCACCCTTTTTAGTTTTCCTATATCAAAATCATGATTTGGAGTAAATTATTTACTCATGAAATGGCTCTTCTTAATAACCTTTGTGTGCTTAATTGGTCTGACCTCAGGTACTGGTACGTATGTGCTATCAAGAGTTTATGAAGGTGCTTTTTTTTATGGGCAATATCATTTATTTGGAATAAATGATTCTGGGCTTGTTACGAAAATGAGTTTTAGCGAAAAAATTATCTGTAATCCAAATGATTATTCAGCCCAAATGGAAGCATGTTTAAAGGGAAACGAGCCCGATTCGCTATGGCTTTTTTCTCAGAAGAGAAATATGAAGACGTTTTGGGGTTCATTTGATGGAAAAGAGTATATAATAAAAAAACATGTTCAACACGGCATTTTAAAAAATATGCTGCGTATGGGAAAGTGTGTATCTATTTGGAACAATTTGCATTGGGCAAAGGAAAGAGGTGTGCCACTCATTGATCCAGTTGCTGTAAGTGAAAGGAGATCTTTATTTTGCTTAGAGACAATTGTTGTATATCGGTATGAAGGAGTCCGCTCTGATTATTGTTCTGCTTTCGAAATTAAATCAAAATCTCATTTCATCACAGATAAGCTATGCGAGCAAAATGTGGTTCATTCCGATTTGCGAAGGCGAAATATTGTTTGCACAAGTGATGAAGAAGATCTAAAATTGATCGATGTTGAGCTTATGCATTTTTACCCCCCTTATTCCTACGTATGTAGGAAAAGGTTACAGAAGGAAGAGAAATGGCTTTTAAAAGACTACAAGCACTAAGTCTAATTTGTGTGGCCGCATTATTTTATAGTTTTTGGCCCTCACTTATGCATAACTTGTCTAGAGTTTATGAAACTTTTTTTATTGAGACTCAGTATGATTATGTAGGCTTGCTTGATCCTAAGATAAAAAAGGAAGCTTCTTGGTCTACCAAAATACTTTGCAAAGAAGAGTATGCAACACCAAATTTTTTAGAGTTTTTAAAAGATATTGAGGATAGCAATATTAAGAAAACCCTTCACAATCATCGGGGAAAACTTACAGAGAAGTTTGTAATTGATGAAATACCGTTTGTGGTTAAATCAACAGAACGAACTGGTGTATTTGCGAATTTGATTTCGATGGGAACAGGCATCACTGTCTGGAATAATGCTCATTGGGCAATAAAGAGGGGTATTCCTGTTATGAAACCTGTTGCTCTTGTTGAGAAAAGGGAGTGGAACAAAACCAAATCATTTGTTGTGTATTTGTATGAAGGGAAACAGTGTGAAACGGAGTTTAAAGAAAATGAAGAGTTTTTCCCAAAAGTTTATGAATTAACGAAATTGCTTGAGAAAAACCAAGTGATTCATCACGATTTTCGACTCCGAAATATCGTACTTTTAGATGATGGTACCCTTCAATTTATTGATATAGATAAATTGCATTACTATCAAAAAAACTCTCACGTCTTTAAGCAGAGGCTTAAACGAGAAGTTAAAAAATTCAATCTCAATTTAGTTGAACAGTCTAATACGACAAAGCGCCTTGAACTATGATTAATCAAGCATGGTTAATGGTTTCTTCTTTTTTATGTGCAGCATGTGTTGCCTACATGTGCTTAGGAACGCTGATGCACAATGTGTCAAGAGCTTATCAAAAGCTGTTTGCTGTTTTTCATTATGAATATGTGGGGTTGAATGATTTAGAGGTTTGGAAGGAAGTGTCTTGGGAGAAAAAAATATTTTGTAAAAATGAGTTTGCAACAAGTGAAATGATTGCGTTTTTAAAAAATATTGAAGAAGGTAATGGAGATCATTTAGCTGGAAATCGAAAAAGACAAGTAGAGATAAGAGTGGTTAACTCAAAAAGGCTAGTTGTTAAATCGATGGAGTTTCCAGGATTTATTTCTAATATATTTCGGATGGGGCTTGGAGTTAATGTGTGGAATAACGCAGATTTTGCAACTAAGCTCGGTATTCCTGTCTTAAAACCAATTGCTTTTGTTGAAAAGAGACGATGGAATCAATCTAAAACTTACTCTGTCTATCTTTTTGAAGGAAAGGCATGCGATCAAGAAATTAAGAAAACCTCAGATTGGTTTTTAAAAATTCAAGAGTTGAAGAATAATTTATATAAACACTCGGTAATTCATGATGATTTACGAATAAAAAATATGGTTTTGTTAGATGATGGAACTGTTCAGCTGATTGATATTGATAAAATTCATCGCTATCCAAAAAAATCTATTATTTTTAGAGCGCGTATGGATCGAGAGGTACGTAAATTCAATCAAAATCTTTCAGAGGTAATACCCACAGCATGCAATCTCAAATAATTTCACTGAATGGATACTATTTATCAGTATAGCTAAAGTAGTTCGATTTAACAATTTCGAGGTGATAGTATGATAACAGGACAAATGACGCAAATCTTTGGATCGCTCTTTTATTATGCAAAAAAAGTTTATCCTGGAAGTAACCGAGATGATTTGGATGAATTAGAATTTTTACTTAGGAAGGATGAGAATGTTCCAAGAGTAGTGCATATTCTAAAAAGTTTACCTCAGGAGGATTATAAATTTTTTACAAGGAGAGGTAATTTTCCAGAGACACTTTCTTGTGAAGTGCTTGCTAGAGAATCAAAGTTTTTGATAGAGAAATCTGTTTATGGAATATGTTTAATACAAGCTAAAGTGATTGAAGTGTTTAGAGCTATAGTAATGGAATGGATAAAAGGTGACATTGGCCGGTTAAAAGAAGGGATGGATTGTGAAGGTGTCTATTCGGATTTAATTACTAACCTAAGATTAATTGAACCAAGAAAAGACCCCAAAGTTACGCTTGTAAAAGTGGTAGATGAACTATTTGATCGTATGGAGTTTAATGGTGCGCGTAAATTGTCCGGATATGATACTCGAGACTCTCTGATTCGAGTAATGGAAGTTAGGTACGAAAAAGATGAAGGAAGACGATTGGAAATACTGGATTCTTTGATACGATGTGACCTAGATGATTTTGTAGTACAAAATATTGATGTGTTTAATATTTCTAATCCTATAAAAAGGATTGAATGTATTCATTTATTTGTTTCTAAAGGGTTTGGTTCTTCTGTGATAAGCAATTTTAATAAATTTACTATTCCTGAAGAATCTGTACGATTTGATATCCTTCTTGCTCTAGCTTCTGATAGAAAAGTATCGAATTACAATTATTTGTTACTTCTTCATTTTAATTTATTTGGTTTAAATTTAGAGTTCAGAGATCGATTTATTGAATTTGTTTTTTCGGAAAGTAATTCAATTATCCCTTTCCGTATAATATTAAGCTTTTTAAAAGAGCTCGGTTTTGAAACAATGGAGAGCCGGTTTCAAATTGTTCAGCGGTTTATAGATCTAGGTGATATGGAGACAATAATTCAGGATTTTGAAAGTATCGGTATTGAAAATCCGGATCTACGAATACAAATGTTAGATCGATTTATTCAGTTTGCTAGCACTGAAATACTTTGTAGTGATTACGATTTCTATAGTGCGTCCACTTATGTATTGCTCATAGAGAATTTTGAACAATTTAATGTACTAGAGGAACATGTAAGAATGGCATATTTTACAAGGTTTGCATGTGATACAAGGCTTGTTTATGCTCTTATTGGTTGTATAGAAAACTTTAATATTACTTCTGAAGAAAATAATGTATTGATTATTGAAAATTTATTTATTGAAAAGGATAGATGCTTATCTGCTTTAAGAAGGTGTGCTAAATCTTTTAAAGAGTTTAAAATACGAGATGAATATAAACGTAAGGTATATTTAGAACGATTTTTGGCAACTAATGATCCAGTTATTTGTGGTACCCTTGCATTCGATATGAATGCTGAAGGTGATTTTGAAATTACTGACCCTGTTTTTAATAGTAGAATTTTTAAAACTTTATACGATAAAGGGTGTTATGAATCTGTTTCTGATTTGAAACAAGGTTTTATCAAGTATAAAATTACAGATTTCTCGCTACAGATTACAATGATTTTTGCTACGCATCGCATGGAAACGGAGCTTGCAGATGATTCCTCTGGAGGGATGTGAAAAGTAGTTTTTTAGTTGCAAGTCTTCTTATTGCTATCGCCTCTTTTAAGGAGAAGGCGTTGATGCATAATTTAATGTGTGCATATCGGAAGATGTTTGTTTGTACGCACTACGAATATGCTGCGCTGAATGATTCTCAGTATATTAAGGAACTTTCGTGGGGAAAAAAAATTATTTGCAAAAGTGATTATGCGACAGAGGATGTTTTGAGATTTCTTAGAGATATTGAGAGGGGAGAGGGTAAAAATATCTTATGGAAGCAAGATGAACGGCTTGGTGAAGAGGCCTTCCTTAATGGGAAAAAGGTGGTTATCAAAACAATTGAAACGAGTGGATTTTTTACAAATCTTTTTCGAATGGGAACGGTTGTTCAGATATGGAATCACGCAATTCGAGCGAACAAAGAAGGGGTGCCTGTTCTTAAGCCAATTGCAATTGTTGAAGAAAGGTCTTTAAAAGGGACGAGAGGGTCCATTGTTTATCTTTATGAAGGAATTATAGCGGATAAATCAAAACTTTCAATGGTCCAGGATCTCCAAAAACTTTTATTTCAAAGGCATATTACTCATCATGATTTTCATTTACGTAATATTGTTGTTTTAGAAGATGGTACCTTGCAACTGATTGATTTAGATAAGATGCACTGGTATCCAAAGCATTCCTATCTTTTTTCCTATAAAATGAAACAGGAAATCAGACGATTTAATAGGGATCTAAAGTAAGCTGACGGCGGATTTCAGCCGCAGTAATTGCAAATGCGTTGGCTACATTTATGGAATTCTTTGAGCCGAATAGTGGGATTTTCAGTATGTGGTTTGCTGCAGATAATGTTTCTTTGGAGAGACCGTATTCTTCATTTCCGACGAGCAAACTAAAACTTTTAGGGAAGGTGAAGTCATAGAGCGAGATTGCATCTTTGTGAGTTTCAAGGGCTATTAGTGGCTTTTTAAGGCAAGTGAGTGGGGTGCCCTTATGGCAGGTGACAAGATCTGTTGTTCCCATGGAACTTTTCGAAATTTTGGGGTGGTCTGAAAAAGGGGTTTTTTCAGAAAAATGAATTCCTCCGATGCGCAGCGCCTCTGTTGTTCGAAGTATGCTTCCTATGTTATGAGCAGAACGAAGACTGTCCAAGTAGATATCAATTGGTAAGAAGGGCTCATTAGAAAGTGAATCAAGATGTCTGACATCAGTTAGGAAGGAGTCTTCTTTAAGGGATATGGTAGCAATTCTCAAGTGCGCGTGGTAGCGGTCTGAGAGAGCTTCCTTTGAATAGATAATCGGTGGAAGTAAGAGAAGGGTTTCAATTTCTTGGTAAAGAGAGAATTTTGATTCATCTAAATAGGCGCTACGGATAAGTGAGGCAGCGTATTTATGCTTTGATTTCTCTGAAAGGTTTAGAAACTTACGAGCGCTGAGAAAAGAATTCATCAAGAGGACCGTCAAAGACAACGATGCGTCTTTCTTCAATAGAAATGATTTTAGTTGCAGCAGAGCTAAGAAGATCTCTATCGTGAGAGGCAAAAATTACCGTTCCGGGAAATTGCTTTAATCCCCAGCCGAGTGCGGAAACTGCTTCCAAATCAAGGTGGTTATTTGGTTCGTCAAGGATAAGAGTGTTGAATGAATTTACAATTAGGCCTGCAAGTATGAGTCTTGCTGTTTCACCGCCGGAAAGTTTGGAGATTTCTTTTAGCGCTTCATCGCCAGAAAAGAGAAGTTTGCCGAGAGCTGATCGAATGTCTTGCTCGTGAATATTTGATTTTTGTGTTCTGATCCAATTCACAAGATTCATTTGTGATTTTTTGTCTACGACATCACCGTGATTTTGAGGGAAGTAGCCAAGTGTCATGTTGTGACCAGGAACAATTGCACCTGAATCAGGAGTCAAAATGCCTGCAAGCATTTTAAGAAGAGTTGTTTTTCCTCGTCCGTTATTTCCAATCACACCAATTTTATCGCCGCGATGGATTTCAAGGGATAATTTTTTAATCACTTGATGAGAATCGTACCCTTTTGAGATGTCATTTATTTTAAAGGCAATTTGGCCAGAAGGTGCTGGGTCGGTAAACTTAATATAAGGGCGCTGAATATTAGATTTTTTAAGTTCTGCGGGAGCTAGCTTTTCAATTTCTCTGATTCGGGATTGAACTTGAGAGGCTCTAGTACCTGCTCCAAATTTAGCAACAAATTCTTTTAGCTGAGAAACCTTTTTGTCTTTTGATTTATTGTCAGATTCTGCGCGCTCTCTGCAGCTTGATTTTGCTGCAATCATTGAGTCGTAGTTACCTGGATAAATAATGACTGTTTCATAGTCGATGTCGGCAATATCTGTACAAACCGTATTTAAAAAATGTCTGTCATGGCTGACAACAATTAGAGTTCCAGAATATTCATGAAGGAAAGTTTCAAGCCATCTGATAGAGTCAAGATCTAAGTGGTTAGTCGGTTCGTCAAGTAGAAGAGCTTCTGGTTTTCCAAAAATTGCTTGGCAAAGCATAACGCGAAAGCTATGATCAAGCGGGACTTCGCTCATTTTCTTTTGAAATGAATCTTCGGGGATGCCCATTCCAGATAATAAGACTTCAGCCTCTGCTTCAGCTGTGTAACCATCTTCTTCAGCAATTACTTCTTCAAGTTTTCCGAGGCGCATGCCGACTGCATCAGTCATTTCTACTTCATAGAGCCTGTTTTGCTCATCCATGGCGTCCCAAAGACGTTTGTTACCCATCAAGACAACATCAATGAGTCTTCGGTCTTTGAATTCTGAAATATTTTGTTTAAGAAAGCCCACTTTTTTAGGAAGTGCAACAGAGCCAGAACTAGCTTCTTCAACACCCATCATAATTTTAAGTAGGGTTGATTTGCCGGCTCCATTGGGTCCTGTCAAGCCATAGCGATGCTCTTCGTTGAATGTAACTGCGACATCTTCAAAAAGAATCCGCGCACCGAGCTTTTTAGTAATTTTATCTAAGGTGATCATATGTTATGCTGAAAGATGATAGCATATGATAAAAATTGAAGCAATAGACACTTTTTTGGATCATCTTAGACATGTCAGGGGGCTCTCGCCACATACCCTTCGAAACTATGAAATTGATCTTAAAGACTTCCTTTTTTTCTCAAAAGGGGAGATAAACACGCCGATTATAAGAGAATTTTTAGCTAAACTGTATCATCAAAACCAAAGTAAAAAAACAGTTGCAAGACGACTTTCTGCACTCCGTACCTTTGCCAAATTTTTACTTAAAAAAGGGGATATGCAAGAAAATCCACTTTTAGATATAAAAACACCAAAACTTGAGAAGAAGCTGCCATCCACTCTAGGTATGGACCAAGTCATTCAATTCTTTGCGGCTCCCGACCTTAAAACCTATCTCGGCATCCGAGACAGAACTATTATGGAACTTCTTTACGCAACAGGTGTTCGCGTCGCTGAACTCTGTAATTTGGATAAAGAAGACATAGACTTTAGGAACCTTGCTATAAAAGTTACCGGCAAAGGAAATAAACAGCGTAACCTCCCTTTGACTAAAACTGCCGCTTACTGGATAGAAAAAAACCTTAATCATCCTAAAAGACGGGAAAAAGATAAAGCAGCTATCTTTCTCTCTCGCTGGGGCACAAGACTCACTACTAGGTCGATTGACCGCCTCTTTGTGAGCTACAAACACCTTTCAAGCATTGCAATTCCGCTCACTCCTCACACTCTTAGACACACAATTGCCACTCATTTCCTTGAAAATGGCATGGATCTTAAAACCATCCAGCAAATCCTTGGTCATACAAACCTTGCTACGACCACCATCTATACCCACGTTTCTACCAAGCTCAAACAAGAAACGTACGAAAAGGCCCACCCCCTTGCAAATTCCTGACTAAAAATAGTTAATTTAAAATTTTAAATTGATAATTATCTCTAAATCGTGTATAATAAAGGGAATATTCTAGTCTTTTTTTTGGAGGAGTAGGTTATGGCTTTAGACATTAAAAGTATCGTGTCAGGTGATTTAGGTTCCCCCTGTCGAGCAGATTTTGGTTGGACAGCTGATCAGATCATTCAAAGGTACGTTACGAGTGAAGAAATTGGACGGTTCGCAAAGGATCACCTTCAAAATATGGAGAAAATCAAGAGTTTAACTCAAAAATTGAGTATGCTGGGTGGCGTTAAGTTTTTGGTAGATCCGGGTGATAGGTATAATCAAATCTTGCTTGATAGAAAAATTTTGGAAATTAAGCGAATTCTTCCAGGAAGATCGCTCTCTCCAATTGAGAGGGATTATGAAAAATTGAGGTTGCAAATTACCCGTGCAATGGAGATGGCAATTGCTAGTGAAGAGAGTCTTAAGGGGCATGAAAAAATAAGCGCTCTCCCAAAGGCTACTTCTGATAAATGTTTAATTGAGGAAGAAGAGATAGGTATAGTTCGAGGAGTTGTGAGGGCAATTATTGGATCTGTTGGTTAGTTATCTAAAGCTCCTCCAAATTCGCAGGAGCTGGCTGTTGAAGAAGGGTGAGGTCAAGATAGTCTTGGAGCGTAAAACGTTCATTGGAGAAAGCGAAACTGGCTTCTATTAATGGAAATCCTATTACATCAAACTGCGTTTTTAGATGCTCTATAATCAGTTGATTGAATGCGGCTATTTCAGTTGAGTCAGTTAGTTTAAATAGTTCTTTTGTTTGAAATTGTGAGCTATTTTGCCTTAAATATTCAGCTAGTTCTTCCTTTTTAGCAAAGGTTGAATATCCATTTCTATCTAGAAGTTGAAGGAAGTCTCTTTTTGATTGGTAGACAATATTTGTAGGGACGGTGATTTCTGCATGTTTACTTAATGCCTTCTCTACTCGTGATATGCGGTGTATTAGTATGCTAAATGAGAGCCAGTTGATTAAAAAGGTGAGTGGATTTGTTAAGGGTAGTCTTATAAGTCGTTTTTTTAAGTCAGCTGTAGAATTTCTCGTCTCTGCTAGTGCAGTAATTGCACTCTCATATTGAATTTGAGTAGCAGTCATATCAGTTTCTTGCTGCATGTTGCTTATATAAAAATAGTTAGAATTCGAATTGACTTTTTTGGCAATATTTTCAAGTGCGCTTGCTATGCCCTGTGCAATGCTAGGGGTAAGCTTAGCAGTAGAAATGGTTAATGTCATAATTGCTTCAGAGGTTAGTTAAACATGAGTTAATTATGAATAAATTTTTAATTATATGCAATAATATAATTTGAAATTTTAAATACGCGCTAATTCTACATCTAATAGAAGCGATTCAGGAGGGTGGTAGGGGTATCCGAGGTCATGAGCAACATGGGGATTGGTTACTTTCCCTTTGTAAATATTTAGTCCGGCAAGGAAGAAGGGGTCTTTTTTGAGGGCGAGTAGGCCTTCGTTTGCTAGACGTATGGCATAGTAGTAGGTGGCGTTTGTGAGGGCTTGGGTTGCGGTTCTTGCACAGGCGCCAGGCATATTGGCAACGCAATAGTGGACAACACCGTCTAGCATATAGGTGGGATTGGAGTGAGTAGTAGCGCGTGATGTTTCAAAGCAGCCTCCTTGGTCGATGGAGACGTCTACGAGTACGGCGCCTTGTTGCATCGATCTAACCATATCATGAGTGACGAGTTTGGGCGCTTTTTTGCCAGCAATAAGGACTGCTCCTATTACAAGGTCTGCGTGTTTGATTAATTTCTCAATGATTTGTGAGCTGGAGTACATCGTTTTGAGTCGGCCCCTATAGATGGCATCAAGCTCTCGAAGTCTATTTAGGTCTCTATCAACAATTGTTACATCTGCTCCAAGACCGACTGCCATTTGCGCTGCATTGAGGCCTACGACGCCGCCGCCCAAAATCAATACTTCGGCAGGATAAACGCCAGGAACGCCACCTAGCAAGATTCCTCTGCCTCCATTAGCCATTTGAAGGCTTGTCGCGCCAGCTTGTATTGCAATTCGGCCAGCTATTTCGCTCATGGGCGTTAGTAGGGGAAGTTTGCCGTGCCTATCTAAAACCGTTTCATATGCAATTGCAATTACTTTACGCTCAAGGAGTTGCCTTGTTTGCTCGGCGTCGGGGGCTAAATGTAAGTAGCAAAAAAGGATTTGGCCTTCGTGCATGAAGGGAAATTCTTCGTTTTGAGGCTCTTTTACCTTTAAGACAAGTTCTGCGCTCCACGCTTCTTTAGCAGTGGGAACAATTCGCGCGCCTGCTTTCTCATACATTTCATCAGTAAAGCCAATTTTTGCGCCCGCATTTGATTGAATAAGTACAATATGACCAGCTTCTGTAAATCCATGAACCATTGTTGGAGTTGCGCCTACGCGGCATTCGTGGTCTTTGATCTCTTTTGGTATGCCAATTTTCATAAGATGCAACTCCTTTTTTGTGCGCAACTATAGCTCATAATTGGGTATTTAGACAAATAGTTCCTTGAAACACTTGGGTGGCAGGTCCTTCCATCCAGAGTCTGCCTGTATCATCAAAGCTATAATTTAGGTTAGCTCCTTTGAAATGAATTTGCGTGTTATTTCCGTGTATAAGTGCTACAGCAGCACCGCCACTGCCACAAGAAAGGGTTTCTGTTTCAACTCCCTTCTCAAATGTACGCACTTGAATCCCCGTATCTCTGATTTGTGCTAGGTTTACATTGATTGTGTGATTTTTGCGGTAGTTTATGGCAAAAGTTGTGAGATCCTCGTCATCGATTTTATCTGTAAAAATAACTAGATGGGGTGTGCCTGTGTCTACTAGGTGGCTCTCTAAATGATGATCTAACATAAATGACCTGATAATCTCTGTTTTTGGAAGAGAGACTTTAATTAGCCCTTCACTGAATTCGCCAAGAGAGATTCCCCCTTTTGTTTCAATGGAGCAATTTTTCCCAAGGTGTCTGACAACGCATCGAAGGCCGTTTCCACACATCTGGGCTTCGCTTCCGTCTTGGTTAAAGATGCGCATTTTTAGTGTAGCTATTTCAGATTTTTGCAATAAAAGCACTCCATCAGCTCCGATGCCAAAATTGCGATTGCAAATGTGAGAAATGATTTGAATATTGATCGGGAAAGTTTCATCGTAATCTTCGATTAAGACAAAGTCATTTCCCGATCCGTGAACCTTCCAAAAAATCACGCAAATTCAGCTGGAAAGTGATGAATAATTTCGTCAATTAAGCCGTAATCTTTAGCTTCTTTTGCCGACATCCAGCAATCTCTATCAAGAGATTTTTCAATTGCTGCTGCATCTTTTCCTGTAGCTTGAATATACAATTTAACAAGAGTTTCTCTTGTTTTAATGATTTCTTTTGCTTGGATCTCAAGGTCAGTTGCTTGGCCATAGATCGTTCCCCCAATCAGAGGTTGGTGAATCATAATCATTCCATGAGGTGTGCAATACCTTTTTCCGCCTCTTGAGGCAACTAAGCTGAGAATTGAACCCATAGAAGCTGCAAGTCCCATTACAAGAGTGCTAACAGGCGCTTTGATCATTTTTATGAGATCGAAAAGACCAAGACCTGAATGAACTGAGCCACCCGGTGAATTGATCACAAAAAGAATCGGTTTTTTTGGATCGATCCAGTCTAGATACATTAATTCTTTGGTCAATGTAGCAACAGAGGCGTCATCTACTTGGGATGAGAGAAACACAACTCTTTTGCTAATAAACATTTCCTTCATTTTAGCGTCAAGGGGCGCTTCTTTTTTTGTATCTTCACATGTGTCGTTCATTATTTTACGTCTCCAGTTTTATAGACTAATTTCAGGGTAAAGAGGGTGGCTTTCTAAAAGCTCATTTATAGCGCTTCTTGCTGATTCCCTCATTTTATCATCAAGATGAACTTCTGCCAAACTATTTTGACCCGTTTTTGCATGTTTTAACACATCATATAGAATGCCTGCAATTATTTTCATCTCTCCTTCTTTAAATCCCCTAGTTGTAAGTGCAGGAGTACCAAGTCTAATTCCGCTGCAGTACCAAGCGCCGTTTATATCGTTTGGTAAGGAGTTTCGATTGAGGGTGAGTCCAAGGCTTGAGAGTAGGGATTCTGCTTGACGTCCGTTGAGTCCGAAATTTTTTTGAACATCAACTAATATAATATGGTTATCAGTTCCATCTGTCACAATAGATACCCCTTTTGCCTTTAGGGCCTCGCCAAGCGCCCTCGCATTAAGAATCACTTGTTTAGCGTAAGATTTAAAAGACGGTTCTAGCGCTTCTGCAAAGCAAATTCCTTTTGAGGCCATCACATGAGGCAAAGGGCCGCCAAGAACAAAGGGACATCCTTTATCAATGAAAGGTTTGTATTCATCCTTACATAATACTAAGCCGCCTCTTGGTCCGCGAAGAGTTTTGTGTGTGGTTGAAGTAACGATGTGAGCAAAAGGAACTGGATCAAAGTTTCCTGTCATCGCTTTCCCTGCAACAAGCCCTGAGAAGTGCGCCATATCAACTAAAAGAGTTGCGCCGCAATTATCCGCAATTTCGCGCATTTTGGCAAAGTCGATAAGCCTTGTATAGGCAGAATAGCCGGCTATCAGGATCAGGGGGTTTTCTCTTTTGGCAATTGTTTCTATCTCTTTATAGTTGATAAGGCCAGTTATGGGATCTACGCCATATGAGATCGCTTGCATCATCTTAGATGATAGATTAACTCGGCTTCCATGGGTTAGATGACCACCGCAATCAAGCGCCATTCCTAAAATTTTTTGCCGTGAAAATTCCTGCCGAATGGTTTCGTATTCTTCAGGGGTTAGGTTATAAACAGTTTTTTTCCCAAGTTTTTCAATAGCAGGGGATTCTACGCGCTTGATTAAAGTTGCCCAGAAAGCAACTAAATTGGCGTCGGCTCCAGAATGGGGCTGAACGTAGGCGTGGTCAGCGCCAAAAACTTTCTTTGCGCCTTCTACCGCAAAGGTTTCTACTGTGTCGACTTGCTCGCACCCAGCGTAAAATCTGTGGCCTGGAAAACCTTCTGCGTATTTATCAGTTAAAAGATTTCCCATTGAAAGTTGAACGGCAAGAGAGGAGTAATTTTCAGAAGCAATCAGCTTTAAAGAATTTCTTTGAAACTTTAGTTCCGCTAAAATGGCATCAGCAACAATTGGGTGTCTTTTAGAAAGGGCGTCTAAGCTTGCTAAATAGGCAATTGTCTCGGTGTTTGCTTCGGGATTTTTGCATGTTTGCAAATACTTTTTTAGAAAATTCATAGGGCCCTCCATAGGAAAATACCTAAATAGAATAGACGAATCTGATTTTTACTTGTAGATTTTGTGCATATAGGTTACACTTTTTTGTATCTTTCCAACCAAGAGATCTATAATGCGTGAAGCTTTAAAAGTTATTCTCTCGATTCAAGAGTTAGACATCAAGATGATTCGTCTGATGCGTCTAAAGAAACAGAGACAAGATGAATTAAAACAAATTGCTCAACTTAAAACCGAGTTATTAGAACAGCTTGATAATAAACAGGATGAAATTGTCCAGTTTAATGAAGAGTGTCTATTATATGAGCGTAAAATTGAAGAGCACAAAGAAAGAGTTAAAAAGCTAGAAACTCAGCAATCTTCTGTGAAGAAAATTGAAGAATTTAATGCACTTTCTAAAGAAATTTCAACACTTGAGCGAGAAAAAGGTTCTTTTGAACTAACGCTTTCAAATTTAGTTGATAGAAAAGCTAATGAAGAAGAGATATATGAGAAAACAAAAAAATCATTAGCAGAATCTGATCAAAGCAATAAAACTCTTGAAGAAGAGATTAAAGAGACGATTCAGGAAATCAATCGCGAAGGCGCAATTCTGAAAAAAGAGAGAGATGAGCTTGTAAAGTCAGCTGATCCTCAAATATTTGCTATCTATGAAAGACTTCTTCGAAATAAAAAAGATCGTGTGATTGTCTCGATTGAAAACAGAACTTGTACAGGATGTCATATCGCTCTTACAGCGCAGCATGAGAACTTAGTCAGAAAAGGGGAGAAACTTTCTTTTTGTGAGCATTGTTCTCGTATCCATTATTGGAGTGACGTTAAAGAAGAAACGGAAGGCGGTGCTACAGCAACGAAAAGAAGAAGAAGAAGAGCTGTTCCATCTGCTGCTGCAACTGCGGTTGTAGAAGAAGAATCTGAGCCGGAATCTGAATCCGACTCTGACTCCGATTCAGACTAAATTTTAGGGAAGGCAAGGCAACCGCTGTTAGCAATAACAGAGGAAAGTCTGGACTTCACAGGATAAGGATACCGGCGAAAGGCCGGGGGCCGTAAGGCTACGGAAAGTGCAACAGAAAACATTCCGCTGCAGAAGCAATTCTGTAGACAGGCTGAAAATGCTCACTTTGGGAGTGAGTCACTCTTTAGAGATAAAGAGGTAAGTGCAAACCCTATCCGATGCAAGATAGAAAAGCTCAATTTGATAGCGATCCGCTAGAGTTTTTCATAAAGTCGCTTGAGGGCTCTAGCAATAGAGCTCCTAGACAAATAGTTGCCCTTAGCAATAAGACAGAATCCGGCTTAATAGCCTTCCCTTTTTTCTTTATGGCATATAGTCATTTAAATTTGCTTCGATAGAGCTAACGCTTCTGCAAATAAAAAGTGTCTCCTCCCCTAAACCTATCAATTCAAAATTAAAGAACTATATTCGGAGGTAGTGACACATATGTTGTATCTTCGTGAGGATCAATTTGTTTTAAGATTCCGACAGCCGCTAGCGCTCTGATGGCCCCTGTTCTTGTTACAAAGGGGGTGCCTTCAGGGATATCCTGAAAGTCCATTTGAAATGAATATCCTCCTGAATCATACTTTGCATCAAAAATCTCCATAGTTTCTTCCCCTGTAAAAATATCTTGCTGGGAGGGGCCTTCGGGAAGAATTGTACATAATTTTATTCTTACGCTTTCAATGAAACTTTCGAAAAATGCTGGATTTTGTAGAACATCATCAATCAGTTCTTTTACCGATTTGGTTGCTAGATCATCTGAAAGGCAGTCTGTTGCCTGATCGTAAACAATAGTTTGATTCAATAAACCAATTCGTAATCCGATCATATTGAGCACGTATTCGCTTTCATGAGGATTCTTGTAGTTAATCCCTTTCAAATATTCATGCGCAGTAGTTCTGTATAAGTCAAGCAATACGTTAAGGCTTAATCTGGTAGAAACTCCTGCATCTTGAAATTGGAGTGGAAAAAATGGTTTAAGGAGGGTATTAGTTGTTCGTAATTGTTCTACGCGTCCCCCTGGGCAAAAAATAAATACATTGGCAGTTTTTAATAGGGCAAGCTCTTCATCGGAAAGTGGGCTTTCTGCATCACGAGGCGTCTCAATAGCTTTTTTAAGAAGAGTTCTTATGCAAACATTAAATTGCAGAACCTGGTCTGTAAGAGTATCAGTAGGTAAGCCGCTTACGAGCCAGTTAGATGATTGTCTGCATAAGACATCTTCGAGCTCAGCAAGAGTTCTTATTCCTGTAGCTGCAAGAGTCTCATTGATTTGATCTTTTCTATCATCTAAGCTTCTAAACCAAGTTTCGAGTTCTTCTTTTTTTAATGCAGGCGCACCAAGAGTTGCTTCTAGTTCAGAAAAGGTCCATTTTTTTGCAATTCTTTTTCTAGCATCTGCAATGGTGACTAGATCTAATTTATAGGTTTTTTCCCCAAGAATTAGTTGGGGAGAGGTAATTTCAACTGTATCTTCAACTTGGGATTTCTGAATTTTCTGATAGATTACAAATGGGTTTTTTCTATCGGTTAGATCGGGATGACTCTCTATATACTTAATATAAATGAGCATACCTAAAGGGGAATTAATATCTAAATCAGGCTTGAACCTATGAAATTCCGAGATTCTCTTTACTACATTTATATCTAAAGAATTTAATAAATATTCTGTTTGCTCTTCAGATAGATGGTCAAATTGATAATCATAAAGGTTTGGTAAAAATTCATTGTCTAGACTTTTAACTTGCGCAGGACTTAGAAGTTTTAGGTTATTTCTTAGGCTATGGTTATGATTTATTTTAATGAATTTTAGAAAATCATTAATTTGGGTGGGATTTAACCTCTTATATAGGTTTGTGCACATCCCAACCACATACCAAGTATCTGGGAAGGCATGTATTTGAGCATCGGAAAATACAGGAGCCATGTGATCTGGAATCACTCTAATTTGTATAGGCGTTAACTTTGTAAATTGCTCTGGTGAAAGATGCTTAAATTTAGAAAGGGGTAGTTTATCTATAAACTTATCATCAAGGTTTTTCACCTGCTCAGGAGTTAAAATACTTAGCTTGTACTCCAGTAAAGCGGGGTGATCTCTTTCTATGAACGAAAGGAATCCATTGATTTGCGCCTTTCCTAACCGTATGTATAGGTTTTTGCAGATGTGTGTCGTATGCCAAATATCTGAAAAAGCATTTATCTGATCGTCAGTAATTAAATGAGCTAAGCTTTCTGGAATCATTTTAAGTTTGTCAGATGGTAATTTTGTAAATTGCTCTGGAGAAAGAATCCCATATTGAGAAAAGGGAAGTGAGGTTAGAAATTCATCATCAAGAAGTCCTATTTGTGTACCGGTTAATAACCCTAGGATAAAGGGTAATTTATGGTCGCAATTGAGTTTAACGAAACTCAGCAAGTGAAAAATTTCAATGGTCGGAAATGATGTTAATAACCTATTGTTTTTTTCTACAGCAAGTAGAATTTGATGAGGCGGTAGCGTTACAAGCTGCTCGGCAGTAAGATATTGAAGTTGAAGTGCGGGGAGGTTCGATATAAATTCATCTGCCAGGGTTTGAATCTGTAATGGACCTAAAAAACTTAGATGGTGTGTCAATTCATTGTTGTAATTGGACTTAATGAATATAAGAAAATCATTAATTTTTGAGCTGGATAAGTTTTGAAATAGTCTAGTCTGTGAGCTTGCAATCATTCGAAGCTGACTAGGGCTTAGTTTTTGGAACTGCTGCTCACTAAGATGCTTAAATTGCGATGCAGGTAGCATTGATATAAAGGTATCGCTAAGCCCTGTAACCTGCGGTGGGCTTAAAATGCTTAAGTGGTACGTCACATTCGCGGGATAATCTCTTTCAAGGATCATAAGGAAGCTATTGATTTCGCCGTCCCCTAACCTTTTGTATAAATTGGTGCATATTCCTGTTGAATACCAAGTGTTTGGGAGAGATTGTATTTGGGCATCAGAGTATTTATGGACTAGCCTGTCTGGAATCATTTTAATTTGCGCAGGCGTTAATTGTGTAAATTGAGCTGGAGTAAGATGCTCAAATTGCAAAAAAGGTAGGTGAGGTATAAACTCATCATTAAGGTATCTGATCTGCGCAGGACTTAAAAGATCTAGGTTGCGCGTTAATTCACTGGGGTAATGTCCTTTAATGAAAATAAGGAAGTTATTAACTTCTCTCGGTCTTAATCTTTGATAGCGATTATTGCATGTTTCTGTAACTGTTCGAAGTTGTGAAGGTGTTAACTGTGAGAACTGCTCTTCAGAAAGGTCTATAATTTTATTTTCAGGAAGAAATGGCAACAGTTCGCTGTCGATCTTTTCTATCCATCTAGTAGGTATGCTGCTCATTACAGCTTTTTTTAATTCTAGATTTTCGGTTGTTCTAAGCTTCTGCAACACTGCTAGCATAAGTATGTTATCGACTGATTTGTCCAAATCATGATAGCGGTATGCATACGTTGGATAACGTTGTTTGTGACAATACGTATTAATAAAATTGTATATGACTGTTTCGATTCCTGTTTTTTGTAGAAGCATTTGGATTTGTGTGTTTTGAGGGCAATTTAAATTTTCATAATAGTTAGATGCTGCTATAAGTAATATAAGCTTATTATCATCGCTTAGCTCTATAAATCTAGAATCTCTGGTAATTAAATAATTTATTCTTAAGCTTTTTTCTGAAAGTGCTTCGGTATATAAAATAATTTTATTGTTCATTGAACTATAAGTGCATCTTAAATAATCCCATAGTATTACATTAATTAGTGGAATTGCGCTTAAAATTGCGAGAGCTAGAGTTCTAATTCGCCTTGTGATGGGAAGGTTAGTGCTTCGCGAGAAGCTTTTAGCTAGTAATGCTCGTGAAGCGCTAAAGGGAAAAGTATAAGTGTTATTATAGCTATTTATTAGAGTGAGCATGTTAGAAGTCCATTATTTTGGAATTACTGTATAATAATAAGGCATGAAGAGCTTGTTGTCAATAAATGCATTAATTCAATAATTGCTTCAAATTAATTATATGTTATTTGTGGAGCGATCAGTATATATTGAGAAAGCGAGTGGTGAAAGATGTCGAATAGTGCGGAAGAGTTTGACAAGTGAGGCTTTTTGCCTATATGTTGGAGGGATGGATGTAAAAAGTGTGCTATTCTCCGGAGGGACGTATCAAATTGAGGTTGTTGATGGGAACTCCTATTGGATCTTCCTGCATTTGGATGACTTAGGTGATGTTCGCGATCAATTTTGTAGTTGTGGTGAAACGAGTGATGGCAAAGAATGCGCTCATGTTGGGGTTGGTAAGGAGGCTGTGTTTAGGGGGTATAAGTTCCCTCTGCATGTGAGGTTTAGATCGTCTTTATGGTTTGAATTGTTTCGGATTTTAGGCAGGCGTTATGGTTATTTGCCAAAACTTAAAAGGGGGGCAAGCGGAGCTTATGAGGTTGTTATTCCTTCAGGAAAAAAAGTTTTTTCTTTGGAGATGATTTCAAATGGGGCTCAAGAATTTGCGATAGAGTGGATTGATGAGAGAAAAAAGGAGACGGAGGAGACTTCGCTTAAATTTTCGAATTTGGCTGCCGATGAATTGGAGAAGTATAGAAGGGGGCGTCCCAGTGAAGCTCTTGAGTTTGAGCTATCTCTTTGGTCTGATCTTGCTAAGTGGTTTATGGTTCTAGAAGATGAGGGAAAGGAATTTAGTGTTTCTTTTACAGAGTATGAAAGAGGCTTACCTGAGTATGTATTGATTAAGGTTCTGGACGCCACTCTTGAGGTCTATTTAGAAGAGGATGATTTTCCAAAAATAATTCCTGCGATAGCTTCATACAAGACGAATCTTAAGGTTTTTGATTTTAAGGAAATAGAGGTAGAGAAGATATCTTATGATTCTTCCCATAAGCAATTTAAAATAGAGTCTATTCCTTTGCTTGATATTGATCATCCTGATTTTGAATGGGATGACTGGACGTTTCAAAAAGCTGTAGGATTTTTCCCTAAAAAAACAAATGCATTTTTTAAGAAAGACGTTATTGAAGAGAAGCTAATTCCTGAATTTTTAGAAAAACATGCGAGAATTTTAGAAAAATATCTTGTGGGAACACCACTTTCTAGAAAACCTCGAAGCGTCTCTTATAAACTTTTTTTTGATGAGCAGGGAAGTTTCCATATTGAGGCGTATTTATTTTCGCCTGGTGATTTAACCAGTTTAAGATCTCATTTTTTTGATCCTTGGGCCTATGTAGATGAGAAAGGATTTTTTAGAATCACGAATCTGCTTTTTAAAGGTACAGAGAAAGTAATTCCAAAAGAATTGATGGGTGAGTTCATAGAGCGTAATAAGAACTGGCTTAACAAATATAGAGAATTTCAAATTCATCTATCGAGCGTTGAAACAAAATTCAATTATCGGATTGAGGATGAAGTTCTTGTTATTGAAAAAGAGGATGTGTTCAAAGAAGGGGCCCTTGATGCAATTGATTTAGGAAGCTTTGTTTATATCAAAGGAGAGGGCTTTTTTTCTAGGCGTGAAAAGATTTTGCAAGGCGTGGCATTAGAACCTGTAGAAATTGATGCGCCTTCGATTTCTTCTTACATTCACGCGCATAAGGATGATTTAGATCATATTAGAAACTTTTTTTCTCCTGAATCGGGTCTAGAAAAGACAGGGCTAAATATCTCCTTAGTTAAGGAAAATATTGTTATCGAACCAGTCTATTTTTTTAAAGATTGGGCAAAAATTTGTAGTCCAAAAATTTATGGCGATTTTGTTTATTTAAAAGAGAAAGGGTTTGCAGAGGTTCCGGATAATTTAAAGCTTCCTTCCAAGTTTACAGAAAAGGTGGTCATATCGGTTGATCAAATTCCTTATTTCATTAAGCATGAACTTAAGAGATTGAAATCCCAGGTAATTCATCTTGACAAAAGGCTTATGGATCCGCCTAGTCTCAGGTTGGTTGTTAAGGATGTATTGAGAAAGGAAAAAGGGTGGCTTGTTTATTTTTCCTATTCATCGCAGTATGGAGAGGTGCCGATTCGTGAGATTTATGATGCAATGCTCTCATTTGCCCCTTTTGTGCTTTCGGATGCAGGAATGATTTCGCTTACAGAGAAAAGGTTTTATTGGTTAAGTAGGCTTTCAAAGTCGTCTTTTGAGCAAGGTTCAAGCTACCTTTACTTAACAACACTTGATTGGATTCGGCTTTCGTTATTTGAAGAAGTCTATATGCCAGACTCAAGTAAGCCTGATGTTAAAGAGTTTGGCGAGATCCTAAAAAACCTTATAGAAGAAGGCCCGACAGCTGAAATGCCTAATCTTGGCGGGCTAAAAAGTACACTTAGGCCTTATCAAGAAGTAGGAGTAAGGTGGCTTTGGTTTTTATATAATTATGGACTTTCCGGTTTTTTATGTGATGAGATGGGACTTGGAAAAACGCATCAAGCAATGGCTCTTTTATCAGCTGCTATGCATGAAAAGAAACGTTCTATGCGTTACAAATTTTTAGTTGTTGCTCCCACATCGGTTATCTATCATTGGCAGGATTTGCTCGCTAAGTTTTTGCCGAAGTCTAAAGTACACCTTTATCACGGTCCGTTTAGAAATCCAAAAGCTTTGAATTTAAAAAATGATATAATTCTAACAACTTACGGTATTTTGCGAAGTGATAAGGACCTATTTTTGGCGCATGATTTTGAGATTGCCATTTTTGATGAAACCCACGTAGCAAAAAATCATAAGTCACAAATTCATATAGCGCTAAAGCAAATAAAAGCAGAAATGAAGCTTGCTCTAACAGGAACTCCTTTAGAAAATAACCTAATGGAATTAAAATCGTTATTTGATATTATTTTGCCAGGATTTCTTCCCTCAGGAGATGACTTCAAAGAAGAGTTTATCGCCCCGATTGAAAAAAATAAAGACATGGATCGTCAAAAAGCGTTATCAAAATTAATTAAGCCTTTTATTTTAAGGCGTAAAAAACAAGATGTTTTACTGGATCTTCCAGAAAAAATTGAGGAGATTGCCTATGTGGATCTCTCTGATGAGCAATCACGTATGTATCAGGAAATTGCGCAGCAATCCAAAAGTATTTTGGAAGAAGAGGGTCCTGGCTTTTATATTCATGTGTTTGCCTTACTTAATAAACTTAAACAAGTATGTGATCACCCGTCTCTCATTACAAAAGATGAAAACTACTTCGAAAAGCATCAAAGTGGTAAGTGGGAGCTATTTGTTGAACTCCTTAATGAAGCTCTTGCAAGTGGCCAAAAAGTTGTTGTGTTTTCTCAATACCTTAAGATGCTTGATATAATTGAGTGTTACTTAAAAAAAGAAAAAATTGGTTTTGCGGGTATTAGAGGAACAACAAAGGATCGAAAAGGAGAAGTAAAAAGGTTTCAGGAAGATCCAAGCTGTAAAGTGTTTGTTGCTTCGCTTCAAGCTGCAGGTGTCGGTATTGACCTTACAGCGGCATCTGTTGTGATTCATTATGATAGATGGTGGAATCCTGCTAAAGAAAATCAGGCTACTGACCGTGTTCACCGTATTGGCCAAAATCGGGGGATTAGCGTCTTCAAATTTGTTGCCAAAGACACAATTGAAGAGCACATTCACGGAATTATTGAAAAGAAAAAAGACCTTATATCAAGTGTCATTGGCTTTGATAATGAGCAAGATCTTAAGCGCATAGACCGCAAAGAGCTAACCGCTCTCCTCAAAAAGCTTTATGCAACCGCATAAGGTAATTTGCTTTCACAATTCGCATTGCATAATTTGGGATTTGCCGTTTCCATGATAATGGGTAATTACGGTGTTTTTGTGCTCTCCATTGAGGTAACTCCAGTTATAAATTTCGGGTAGTTCTATGTAGGGGGAAGAGAGGGTGTGAATGGCTTTCGATAGCGCTTCTTGGTCGCCTGGAAATAGATGATTTTCTTTTGAGAGCGCAGCCCATCTCTGAATTACTTGGGCATTTTGAGTAAAGCCTACTACGCCGGAGTTAAATAGAAGTTCGTTTTCTTTAGCGCCAATTGGTAGTGCGGATATTTCTATTCCAAAAGATAGTAGGTTGAATAGGGGAGAAATATCGCCATCTACTTTGCAGTCCAGGTCAATCCAAAATGTTTTTGCAAAGGGAGAATTTAGACAGGCAATCGGCTTTTTAAAAAAAGCAGAGCGAAATTCTGTAGAGGCATCAAAGTTCCAAATTTGCTTGTAGTGGGATTCCCAGGTTTTCTTCATTTCTTTGGGAATTTCGTTTAATGGGGGTATAGGAAATGGGGGGATATAAATTCCATGTTGTTTGCAAAATTTTATCCCTAAATTGGTCATGCCGAAATCAGCAAAGGAGACTTGGTGATCATTGTGTTTTGAATAGTTTTCCCACCACCAGGGTAAGAGCGCTTCAAGGTTACTATCAGCTCCAACTAAAATTCCTTCATGTAACATAATGTAGGGCCTTTTTTTTGGCATAGCTTATCAAAAAAAGGATAAAAAGGAGAACGGTTATCCACCCCATCAGATAGAAGCAGTCGTTAAGCGCAAGTGAAGTTGCTTGGTTTTGGAGAAATTCATCTAGTTGGGGGTCCATTTGGGCTTTGCTGAGGCCAAACTCTTTTGCTCTGATAAAAAACCTATCTGTAATGGGTGAAAATTTTGTAAGGTTCCCGCCAAGACGCTCATAGTAAAACACTTGTCTTCTAATCCAAATTGTGTAAAAAATGGTGGCACCAAGCGCGCTTGCTCCTGATCTTGTTACTTGAAAAAGACCGAAGGCTCTTGGCGTATCTTCAGCTGATATGTCGCAAACAAGAAGGTGAAATAGGGAGGGGAGAAAAAGCGCAAAGGAAAAACCTGCAATAATTCGAGAAAAGGCAATTCTTCCGAGGTTGATATCAATATTGAAATTAGAGGTATAAAAACAACTGAAGGCTAATAAAATGATTGCAAGCCCGAGAGGGATCCAAACTTTGTGTGTTTGCAAATAGTGTCTTGTAACGTGCATTAAAAGGGCTGCAGAAAAAACCATAACTCCTAAGATGGTGGCTACCCAAATCACTGTAAATCGTACATAGAGAGTTAGCCAAATCGAAAGGAGCAGTGTCATGCCAAAATATGTGCCATATAAAACCCATAAATTAATAAGGGAGAGTAAAATCAGCGGCTTTTTAAGGAGATCAAATCCTAGAATGGAGTTCGGGTGATGGTAGGTTCTTAAGATCAGAAAAGCAAGTGATGCAAGAAAGATTAAGAAAGTAAATGTGATTAATTTACAACGAAACCAATCGAGTTCTTGTCCAAGTGTTATAAAAAAGGTTAGGCTTACTGCTGCAAGAATGTATGAGGCATAAGCTGTTTTATCAAAAGACGCCCGTTCAAGAGATTCACGATATTTTCTGAGATGGGAATAAAGTATGATTCCGGAAATGAGCATTACAATTACATTGATTGAAAATATATAGCGCCAGTTGTAGTCGTAGGATATCCATCCGCCCCAAGAAGCGCCTAAAATGGGGGCGATAATAAAGAGCATCATATTACATTTAATCACATTTGGTTTTTCATCAACAGGCAGCATCGATAAAAGAAAATTGTTGAGCAGGCTTAGTAAGGGGCCTGAGGCAACGCCTTGAAGGAGTCTATAAACGATAAAGGCTGGATAGGTTGGAGCAGTTGCTGCTAGGAGTGTTGCTAAAATATATAGGCCCCATGAAATCGCAAAAAATTTGGAGACACCGATTCGATTTCTAAAAGGAATTGCTAAAGGGACGGTGAGAACATTTCCAAGGCCATAAAAAACAGTTGCATAAGATGCAGTAGCAGAACTACTTCCAAGATCGCTCAAAATATAAACAACAGACATGCTGATTACAGCAAAGTTAAATAAAACTAAGAAAATGGTGAAAATGCAGAGGTTAAATACCCATTTATGGCTCATTGTACTCTAGGGGTGTTAATCTATAAGGTTCAAGTGAAGGATCAAAGTTCTCAGAAAAAATTTTTTCGATGAAAGCTTCCGCTCCTACTTCTTCCAATTTATAAATATGCGTTTCATAATTTGGTGAGCCTGCAGTTGTTTCAGGAACCATTTCACCAATTTCGCCTCTTACATCAACAGTTGCTTCCATTGAAAGTCCGAGTCTTAATGGATATTGTTTAAGTTGTTCTGGTTTGAGTCCAACACGAACAGGCAGTCTTTGAACAATTTTGATCCAGTTTCCAGATAGGTTTTGGGGGGGCAGGAGAGAGAAAGCATTTCCGGCGCCGCCTGGCAAGCCGAGAATAACTCCGTCAAAAATTGTCCCCCAGCCGTAAAGATCAGATGTTACCTTTACATATTGGCCAATGCGCATTTTTTTCAGTTGTGTTTCTTTAAAGTTTGCATTGACCCAGATTTGATCTAGGGGAATAACACTCATTAAATAATCACCTTTATTTACCCATTTCCCAACTTGAATTGTTCTTTGTGCAGCAAGCCCTTCAACTGGTGAATAAATTTTGCATCGATAGAGATTTACCCAAGCATCAAGAAATTGATCAGAAGCCATTTGTACACGAGGGTGGTTACGAACAGAGGTTGCGCCCACCAAGGATAAACTTTTTTGATAGAGAATTTCGGTCATTTGAAGATCGTAAAAACTCGTGCGTAAAGCTGCAATTGCATGTTCGTAATCTTCAACTGAGACGCCTCCTTGATCCACAACATTGTATCGATGTTGAAAATCTTCTTCTGCGACGATGTAGAGCGCTCTTTTTGCCCCTATTTCTGCCTCGTAGGCAAAGACTTGATGAAAAAGTTGGCATACTTCACGCACAGTATTTGCAAGATATTCTTGCGCTCTGTTGAATTCAATTTTGGCGTTTGTGTCATCGAGCTCAATAATCAGTTGGCCTCTTTTTACAAGAAACGTATCATCGGTATGTATCGCTTTAACAAAACTTGGGTATAAGGGGGTTATGACAATTTGATTGCCGTTTACATAAGCATCATCGGTGTATTTATGGAATCTCCAATAATAAAACCAAAATAGGAAAAATAAAAAGAGAAGGGTCGCTATGACGATAAAATAATTTCGTGTTGCCCTTTTTAGTTTCAATTGTCACTCTCCACAGCTTTCAAAGGGACGTTATAAGGAGAGATGTAGCCGCCGCCAAGCGCTTTTGTAAGTTTGATTACGGAAGCGTATTGATTGTAGCGAAGAGAGAGCTCTTCTAGCTCTTTTCTAAGAAGTTCCTCTTTCATGGTGAGTGTATCGAATGCAGTGTCAAGACAATGGGTTTTAAGAAGTTCGGATAGATTGTACCGTTTTTTAGCCTTGTCTACGATAATTAACTGCAGCTTTTCTTGCTCAAAAACGGAAGTAACGATAACAAGAGTGTTAGCAACTTCTTCGGCGCTTTTTAAAATTAGATTGTTGTATTGATAGACAGCCTCTTCAAAGAGCGCTTTTTTCGCGCGGACATTGGCTCTGATTGCACCTGCTGTGAAAATAGGGAGGTGAAGTGCGGGAATCAAATTGGTTGTGGAGCTTCCCCATTTAAATAGATTATAGAAGTTAAAACTTTCAAAACCGGTAAATCCATTAAAATCAATATTGGGAAAAAAGTCAGCGATGGCAGCGCCAACCTCATGAGCTATAGATTCTACTTTCCAAATGGCTGCCATCAAATCAGGGCGTCTTGCTAAAAGGTCTAGAAACAAATTTTCTGGTAATTCCAACTGATTAGGTAAATAACCAAGCTTTGGTGAAATATCGAGGGGGCTATCTGGACCATTTCCGCATATCGCATTGATGAAGTGCTTGTTAAAGGCAATTTCGTCTTGGATTGTAATCAGCTCTTTTTTTGTCTCTTGCAAATTCTCATCGGATAACCATACAGGAAGAGCTGAATATAGGTATTTATCCTGCATTAATTCTGAAAGAGAATACAGCTTTGACCTTACTTGAACAAGTTCTTGATAAATGCATTCTCGAAGCAAATTTGTCTTAAGAGCAAAATAGACTTGTGCAAGCATTGTGGTAATGATTAATTGAACTTGAGCAGATTCTGCTTCTGCTGCTTTCTCTTTTCCAAGAGCTGCACGAAATCCATTTCGAAATTTCCCCCAAAAATCAAATTCATAAGTGAATGATAAACTTAAGTCAATTAGACCAGCTGCTAGAGGAACGGTTGGATTTAAGGCTCTTAATAACCCGTGCTGACTCAAATAAGCCCAATTATCTGACGCATTAAAATAAATTAAAGGAAATAACTTAGACCTCGCAATGATTGCCGTTTCTTTAGCATAGTTAATTTTTTGCTCTACCTCTTGAATGCTCGGGTTTTTTAAGAGAGCCTCTTCCATTAACTCGTTAAGTTCGCATGAGTAAAACATTTCCCACCACTTTTCTTCTGGCCAATCACCCCTAGCAAAAAGTTGGTTTTCTAAATATTTTTTTTCAATTTTACCGCCTGTTGGTGGAAATATAAGTGTTTGAGTCTGCTCACTTTTAGGCATGTTGACACATGAATAGCAAACTAAAAGAAAAAGTATAGAAACCCTTTTCATAATTTACTTACTAGTTATTATGTCTTAATTAGTCAATTCAAGAAAAGAGATCCGTTGCAGAGTCTCTATTCTCTGCGACTCTGCAGCGAATCTTTTTTTTAAACAAAAGGGTGGTGCCTTTTTGGGTTGCTGTGTATAATGATTGTCCTATGAATAAGATTTTTACGATTGCTATCATCGGACGACCTAATGTGGGGAAGTCTGCTCTCTTTAACCGGATTGCCAAAGAAAGAAAGTCCATTGTGGAAGATATTGAGGGTGTGACCCGCGATGCTCTTTACAGTGAAGTGGAGATTTTCGGTAAAAAAGTCAGGCTTGTGGATACAGGCGGTATTGATTCTCAAGGGGCAATTGCATTTTCTAAAGAAATTAGGATTCAGACACTTGCGGCTTTAGATCGGGCCGATGCAATCATTTTTGTAGTTGACGGTGTGATTGGCGCAACAATTCAGGATGAAGAGATTGCGAAAATTTTATTTAAAAAATCTAAGCCGATTGTTTTAGCCATTAATAAAGTGGATGAATCAATGAAAGGCGATGTTGCTCAATCAAAATTTTATTCACTTGGTGTAAGTGATATGATGCCGGTATCGGCTCTTCATGGAAACGGGATTGCTGATTTATTAGAAATTGCTATGGAAACTTATTTTGAACCTTCTTTGAAGGAAGAGAATAATATTCCAAGGGTCGCTATTGTCGGACGCCCAAATGTCGGTAAATCAACTTTGATGAACTCTATTGTTGGCGAAGAAAGGTGTGTTGTAAGTGATATTCCGGGTACGACAAGAGATACAATTGATGAAGAGATTGGTGGCGTTTTATTTATTGATACAGCGGGACTTAAAAGAAAACAGCAAGAACTGGAAGTCATTGAAAAATTTGCTCGAATTCGAACGGAAGATGCAATTGGACGAAGCAATATTTGCGTTCTAGTGATCGATGTTAGAGAGGGGATTACTGCTTTTGAAAAAACGATCTTGCAACTTGTTGAAGATCAGGGCAAAGGTTGTATTCTATTTGTTAATAAGTGGGATTTAATCAACGATTACAGAATGGAGCATGCAATTATCGCTCTTAGGAATGCACATCCCGTATTAGAACACGTACCAATTATTATTGGCTCAGCAAAAACTGGCAGAAATGTAGCTGAGCTTTTTGAAGATATCTTCCGTGTTTATGAAAATCTGCAACGTAGAATTACTACAGGGGAGCTCAACACATTTATTGAAAGAGCTGTCCAGGCGAACCACCCATCTTCAATCAGTGGTAAAAGACTTCGTATCTATTACCTCACCCAAGTCAGTATCAAACCTCCTCATTTCGTTCTATTCGTTAATGATCACGAACTTTTTATGGAGACCTATCGTCGCTATCTCATTAACCAATTTCGTAAATCCTATGACTACATGGGATGCCCGATTCGCTTCAAATTAAAATCCCGAAAGCGCGCCAAATACACTTTCGGCGAAGCTCACCGTCCTAAAGAGACCCTGTATAAAGAAGGCGAAGAGATCGTTTTTAATTAACTTCTGTTCCTCTCACACTTAGATAAATAGACTTTAGAATCATTATAGTCCTTTAAATTTGCTTCGATAGGTTTATCTGACAGATAAACCTATCGAAGCAAATTTAAAG
>CAZKFL010000012.1:315-48330 GCA_964552055.1 uncultured bacterium | reverse complement strand
TGAAAGCACATTCCGTATGAGTACTGTGAAAAATCCAAAAAACACAACAACTCGTCTTGAGCTCAAAAAGTACGATCCTACACTTCAAAAACACGTGTTATTTAGAGAGAAGAAGTAACATTGTTTGAGCTCTTTTTCATTAAGAGTTACTTATGGCCCAAGAAAAAGCAACTATCTGTTGCTCTAATTGGGCTTTTGTCTTTATTTGTCATCTCAACTGTAGTCTGGCTTCTTTTGCTTTTTCTTTCGATTACGGAGGGAATTGAGAAGACTTGGCTTTCAAAACTCACATCTCTTAATGCACCGATTCGAATTACGCCTACAGAAAATTACTACAACTCTTATTACTACCAAATTGATAGTTTAGCAAGCGCCTCCAATTATTCTTTAAAAAGCATTGGCGAGAAGCTTAAAGCGGAGAAAACCGATCCGTATGACGCTGAATTAGATGAAGAACTTCCTCATTATTGGCCATCAAAGGAACCAGCCCGTATTTCTCACAAACATTCGGGAAAGTCGGTCAAGATGTTGCCACAGATTTGTGAAAACTGCAGCGAGGATATTATCTCTATCGATAAGGCGAGCAGCAGTTTTCATAAAGATGGGGTAACAGATTGCGCCGAATTTTCTAGTTTTTGTGAGAAATGCGGGCTAGATGAAATTGATCCAGTTAAGGGAGCTTTTGCTTCTTTTAAAGCTTTGGAGCCAAAGTTTTCGCATTTAGTTGCAGAAGATTATGAAGTAGCAGGAGCGCTGATGAGACTTGAGCTTATCCGCCCAAATAGCCGCAATTTTCAAAGTTTTTTATCTCAGGTTTCCTATGTAGCAACTGCGCCAAAAAATCCTACTCATTTGCAACCTCTCATTCAAACACCATCTCTAGCAGATATAAAGCACCTTCTTTACCTTGCCACCCTTTATAAAGAAAACGATTTACAAGAGCGCATCACGGCTAATATCACTTCACTAGAGGAAGGGTTATTTAAAAATCAGTTTGATGAGATTCCTAAATTAGCGCCACCATGGGCCTATTTTGTTAAAGGAAAGCTTGTTATTCCGGAAAATGGAATTATCTTACCTAAGCAATTTCGAGAAAATGATGTCCTGCTCGGCGATAAAGGGTATTTCTCCTATCAAACAGCAACTCCTATGAGCATGCAAGAGCAAAAACTGCCCGTCCAAGTTGTAGGTTTTTACGATCCTGGAGTCATATCAATTGGAGCGCGTTTTATTTTAGCGGATTCTCCACTTGTTACCACAATGAATGCTAATAGCCAAACAACTGCTCTTGATCCGCTACTCAGCAATGGCATCCAACTTTGGTTTGATGACTTCAAAAAAACAAGAGTGGTAGAAACTGAGCTACAAAAGGAATTTTCGAAAGCTGGTATAGAAGATTATTGGAAAATCATCCCCTACTACGAATATGATTTTGCTAAAGAATTAATTAGCCAATTTCAAAGTGATCGTTACCTCTTTATGCTTGTTGGGATACTCATTTTAACAGTTGCTTGTTCAAATGTGATTTCTCTTCTCCTCCTACTTGTAAATGATAAAAAACATGAAATCGGAATACTTTTATCTCTTGGCGCTTCAAAAAAAAGCATCGCTTTTATTTTTGGAGGAATTGGCGTATCAATAGGCTTCTTCAGCTCTCTTATTGGTATCGCTCTTGCTTATTTTACACTTTCGCATATTAGTGTTTTTGTAAACTTCCTCAGCTCTTTAGAGGGGCAGCAAGCCTTTAACCCACTTTTTTATGGCGACTCTTTACCTAATTCTATCAGCATAAAAGCATTGCTTTTTGTCCTAATTGCATCACCTATCCTCTCTCTTCTTGCAGGCCTTATTCCAGCAATCAAAGCTTGCAAACTTAAACCTTCCGCCATCTTGAGGTCTGAATGAAAAGTGAATTTGTACTCAGCTGCGAAAAGATCACAAAGGAATTTATCTATCCGTTAAAAACGCTTATTCTAAAAGAGATATCCTTCTCTATTAAACCGGGAGAAAGCATTGCAATTGTTGGAGCATCAGGATCCGGAAAAAGCACTCTTTTACAGATACTTGGAACTCTTGAGTCTCCAACTTCAGGATCGCTTTACTTTTATGGAGAGCCTGTTACACCACAAATGGTAGCTGCAATTCGAACAAGGCATTTCGGATTTGTTTTTCAAGCAAGCAATTTACTAGAGGAATACTCCCTCCTTGAAAACCTCCTAATTAAAGCTAAAATTGCTAGAAGACCTACGTTTAAAGGGTCTGAGTCTTATCAAGAAGCTCTTAATTTTACGGAGCAAGTAGGTCTTTCTCATAGACTAGAATTTCCCTTAAAATATCTTTCCGGCGGCGAGAAACAAAGAGCTGCTATTGCAAGGGCTCTTATGAACAATCCCGATCTTATTTTAGCCGACGAACCAACTGGCAATCTAGACAAAGAGTCCGCTGAAAAAACCCAAGAAATCCTCCTAAATTGTTGCAAGAAATTAAACAAATCGCTGATAGTTGTGACACATGATGAGATTTTTGCAAATCTTGCCCACACAAAGTTGCATCTAACTGGCGGTAGAATTCAATGATTGATAGACGCCTTAAAGAGATTGTCTTAGGGATAACAAATGTTACTCTTCGAAACGCCTCTCTTCACGCTCTTTTTCCAAGTGGAAAAAGAATTAGACCGCTCATGCTCCTTTCTATATCTGGTGATAAAGGGCTAGATATAGCAGCTGCAATTGAACTTATCCACACCTACACTTTAATTCACGATGACCTCCCCTCAATGGATAACGATGATTTGCGAAGAGGAGTTCCCACAATTCACAAAGCCTTCGGTGAGGCAACCGCTATTTTGACAGGCGATTTACTTCTAACACTTGCTTTTGAAGTAATTGCAAATAGTAATCTCACGCCAACTCTTTTGATAAAAATCATCCAAAGTATTTCAGAAAAAATTGGCGCTAACGGACTAATTGTTGGTCAGCTTCTTGATATTGAATCAAAAACAAAACATATTACTGAAGAGGAACATAATTACATCTCTTCGCGAAAAACTGCGGACCTTTTTACTACATCGCTTGTTTGTGGCGCGCTCATTAGCGGACTTTCTGATTCAGAAATTGCCTTTTATGCCGAATTCGGACAAACATTTGGTCTCCTTTACCAACTCAAAGACGATCTGGAGGATCAAAACTCCCCTATTCCAATCGCAAAACTCATGGAACTAAAAGAAACACTTACAGAGCATGCCATTGAATTACTTAAATCAATTAAGCTGGGCAATGAATATTTATTACAACAGGTTCTTGCCACATCGCAATGCTTAAATTAAATTTGTTTATCCCTCTTTTTTTTCTTTGCTTTATAGGTGAAATTTGTACTCCGATGATCTTCCCTACGATCAGAATTCTAGGTTTTCTCCCATTTATTTTATTTGCTATAATAAGACTCTCATTGCCTACAGCTCTTTGGTGTAGCGCATTAGCAGGAGTCGTAATAGATCTATATTCTCATGGACCTCCACTTGGTTTTTTTGCGCTGAATTACTCTCTTTCTACACTCATTATTTACCGTTATAGAAAATTTTTTTCTGAAGAAAAATCTTTTCCCTTTGCTCTTTTAGGAGTCCTATTTTCCTTCACCTCAACTTTAATACATTTTTTACTCTATTCTTTGTTTGACACCCGCTTGAAGCTCTCGCCGCAAACTTTTTTGACCGATCTGTTTTGTATGCCGATTGTCGATGGAATCTACACCTTAACCTGGATTTTACTTCCTTTTCTTGCTATTAAATACCTAACAGAACCTAAAAGAATAAACCTCTATAAACAAAAATTAGGAATGGTGCTAAATGAGTTATCGCGAATTACTGGTAAATGACATTCCCATCTCAAAGCTTGAAAGCGTTGCAATTTCTGCAATCCTCAGAGCCTCTGATATTGTAAAAGAAGGGTTTTATTCCATTCTTTCCATTCAAGAAAAGTCAGGCCCGCATGATGTTGTTACTCAATTTGATTCAGAAGCGGAACATGCAATTATTGAAACTATTTCAAACACATTTCCCGATCACGCATTTCTAGGGGAAGAGACAGGAACAAGAGGCGTCCCCTCAGAATCAATTACCTGGATCATCGATCCTATTGATGGCACCTGGAATTTTTCTAGACAGATCCCCTCTTTTGGCTGCTCTCTTGCCGCCATGTACCAAGGCGTAATTTATGTTGGCGTTGTTATTGATCCCATTGCAAATGAACTTTTTGTCGCAAAGAAAGGGTATGGCGCAACCATGAACGGAAAAAAACTCAGCATCAGCCCCAAGTGCAATCTCGCAGATTCAGGAGTATCCCTTCGAATCGAAATGCTTAAAGAAATCCCAAAAAATCTTGGCGTTCTCCGCAGATCCGGATCAACTGTTTTAGACATGTGCTATGTCGCTAAAGGATCTTTAGAAGGATGGATGGAAAGAAATATCAATCTTTGGGATTATGCAGCGGCAATGCTCATCGTTCAAGAAGCAGGCGGTGTTGTCACAACACTGAATAACGAGCAAGTACCTTTAGATTCATCAAAAAAACAATCCCTAATCGCAAGCAACGGCCACATACAAGGAGAGCTACTCAAATGGATATTAACGGAAAAAAAATAGCCGAAGAATACAGAGCTGCCCTTAAACATCGAATTGAAACAGAAGGGATTCAAGCTAAACTCGTCTTTATTTTAGTGGGAGAAGATTATGGATCCCAGTCTTATGTTCGCATGAAAACCAAAGCTTGTAAAGAAGTCGGCATTCAATCCGAAAAAATAGAACTCCGGGAAAAAATTTCTGAAGAATTTCTCCTCGAAATCATCAACAAACTAAATCTAGACCCAAGTGTTAATGGCATACTCGTACAAATGCCCCTTCCCAAACACATTAGGGAAGAAAATATACTATTAGCAATTGATCCGAATAAAGATGTCGATGGCTTCCACCCCTTAAACGTCGGTAAAATGATTACCGGTGATCCAAGCGCCATTATCTCATGCACTCCCCTAGCAGTCCTTAAACTTTTGGAAGCCTATAACATCGAAACTTCTGGCAAACACATTGTCATCTTAGGAAGAAGCAACATTGTAGGCAGACCACTAGCAAACCTCCTCTCCCAAAAACGGCCCTTCGGCAACGCAACCGTAACTCTAGCTCACAGCCACACAAAAAATCTCGGGGAAATTACTAGGCAGGCAGATATTCTGATCGCCGCGATCGGCAAAGCCCGCTTTGTCACAGGTGAAATGATCAAAAAAGGCGCTGTCGTCATCGACATCGGCATCAATCGGCTTAACACCCAAATTGTGGGAGACGTTGACTACACAAATGTTGCTCCCCTTTGCAGCTATATCACACCCGTCCCAGGCGGCGTCGGTCCCATGACCATCGCCATGCTCCTCGAAAACACCATCCGCCTCACCCTACAAACAAACCAATATAATTCTTAGGGAAATAAAAAATAGGACTTTCGGTTAAAGGGGGTTTAGAGTAGAGTGATAATCTTATGAGTACAGCAAAAAAAGGCCTTCTTCAAGGCAAGTTAAGTTTACATAGCAAGGGTTTTGGTTTTGTCTCTCCTACAAATGAGGAGCATGATGATGTTTTTATTCCGGCTTCGCAGTTAAAGGGTTCTATTGATGGTGATATCGTTGAGATTCAGGTCATGGGCAAATCAGGTAAGGGTTACGAAGGCAAGGTTGTCAAGCTTGTTAAGCGTGAGCGAAAACACATTGTTGGTGTAGTTCTTCAGGTTTTAAAGACGGGCGAAGCATCCATTTATTCTCCTGTTGTGGGTGAAGAGCGTGAAATTATCCTGACTAAAGAAGAGAATAAAAAGTGGCGTCAGGGCGATCGTGTTTTGATGGAGATTGAAAAAACAACTCCTGCCAAGATTTTTTGTAAATTCACAAAGCTATTTGGTAATATTGAAGATGCCAGTATTGATACAGAAGTTGCTATTGCTGAATACCAAATACGAAATGAATTCCCGAAAAGTGTTGTAGCTCAAGCTCTTGAGTTTTCAGATAAAAATTCCATTACAAAAGATGGTCGGGTCGATCTGACAGATCTTGATTGCATGACAATTGATCCAATTGATGCTAAAGATTATGACGATGCCCTTTCTATTAAAAAAGATGCTAAGGGAAATTACCATCTAGGCGTTCATATTGCTGATGTTTCTCATTTTGTTCAGATAGGATCACCGCTTGATAGAGAAGCCTTTAAAAGAAGCAATTCGACATATTTTATCAATGGCGTCGTACCAATGCTACCTCATGAGCTATCGAGTGATTTATGCAGCCTCAAGGAAAAAGTAAATCGCCTTACTGCTTCTGTTTTAATGGAGTTTGATTCAAAAGGCACCCTTCTTAAATATAAAATTGTTAGATCTATCATTAATAGCCGCAAACGTTTTAGCTACGAAAGCGCCAAGGAAGTTCTTGATGGAAAATTAGAAAGCCCTTACTTAAAAGATTTAAATCTACTTGTAGAGCTTGCTTTACATCTGAAAAAGCACCGAAAATCCAGAGGAAGCGTTGAGCTTTCTATGCCTGAAATCCGTTTGCAAGTCGATTCTAATGGCGTACCGAACGGTTATACCCGAATAGATTATGACATTACTCACCAAATGGTTGAGGAATTCATGTTAAAGGCAAATGAAATTGTGGCAAAGCATTTGCTTGATCAAGGCAAAGACGCGATCTTTCGAATTCATGATGAGCCGAGCCCTGAAAACATGAAAGAATTTTACGGCTATGCGCGTCTGCTTGGCTTTAAAGTACCAGCTGAACCAACCGATGATGATTTAATTCAGCTCTTTGAAATGGCGCAAAGCTCTCCTATGCTTGACCAGCTTGCTATCCGGTTTATACGGAGCATGAAACTTGCGATTTACTCAGAAAATAATGTCGGTCACTTTGGATTAGCCTTAGAAAATTACACACATTTTACAAGCCCGATAAGACGTTATTCTGACTTAATTGTTCACAGACTCTTATTTGACGAAACATACAAGCCGAATCTAAAACTTGTCGCTCTTTGGTGCACAGAGCAGGAAAGAAAGAGTTTCAAAGCTGAGATGAGCGTTATTAAATTAAAAAAACTTCGGTATCTAGAAAAAATCCTAGCCGAAACAAAAGATAAAATCTTTAATGTGACGATCACCAACATAAAATCCATGGGCATTTTCTTTGATTTAGATTTTATTGGGTTTGAAGGTTTTATTCACGTCTCAAATTTAGGAAAAGAATATTTCCATTTTGATGAAAAGAGGCGAGTTTTTACTGGTGATTCAACAGGGATGACCTTTAACTTAGGTAAACCGATTCAAGTTGTTCTAAACACAATTGATTTACTCATTCAAGAATGCAACTGGACTCTTTTAAATTAAATCAACAAAGCGTACCATGATTTTATGAAAAAGTATTTTTTAACCGGTCTTATTATTTTATTGCCGCTAGCGCTTACTCTGACAATCATTGCCTTTGTAGTCAATTTTTTGACAAAACCCTTTATGGGAGTTGTTGCTCACCTCTTATCAAAAAGCGAAATTGTTAATAAGGGTCTCCTTATTTTCTCGCCCGAGCAAACAATCCGCTATACAAGTCAGCTTATTATTTTAGCCTGCCTTTTTTTAGCAATCACTACACTTGGTATGCTTGCTAGGTGGGTCTTTTTTCGATGGATTATTGTACTTGGAGAAAAAATATTACACAAACTGCCTCTTATAAATAAAGTTTATAAAACGACAAAAGATATAGTCACTCAACTTTTTAGCCAAGGCAAAAACACATTTCGCACAGTTGTGCTAGTGCCATTTCCGGGACCTGGAATCTACGCTATCGGCCTTCTATCTGAGCCGGCCCCGAAAGAGTGCTCTGAAAAAACAGGCGGTAAAAAATATTCTGTGTTCGTTGCAACTGCGCCAAATCCTGCAACTGGATTTGTTATCATGTACAATGAAAGTGATCTTATTTTTTTAGACATGAAACCCGAAGACGCTATTAAATACATCGTCTCTTGCGGAGTAGTCACTCCAGAAATGCATAACGGCATACAACCATGAGAAAAAATCTATTTTCTGGTTTAATTATTCTCCTTCCAATCGCCATCACATTTTGGTTTTTTCGATTTTTTATTGATATTTTGACCGATCCATTCGTTCTGCAAGTTCAAAACACCCTCCTATTTATTAGCGATAACCATTATAGCTTGAGCGGCCATCCAAACCTGCTTTTAGCAATTAGCAGAACAATCATCCTCATCTTACTATTCGGCTTTGTCCTCATTCTAGGCTATTTAGGTAAAAAAATTCTTTTCAACTGGGTGGAAAAAAAATTTCTTCTTCTTATATATAAAATTCCACTAGTTAACTCAATCTATAGAGCATGTAAAGATATAATTTCATCCGTCTTCTCAGAAGATAAAAAAATGTTTAATAGAGTTGTTGCAGTCCCCTTCCCTTGCAAAGAATCTAGAACATTAGGGCTAGTTGCTGGAATTGCTCCAGAGGAGATTCAAGAAAAGCTTCCAAAGTCTCCTACAGGCTCACCAATGAAAGTTGTCTTTGTGCCCACATCCCCACACCCTAGCTCAGGATTTCTTTTACTTACCCACGAAGACGAAATCACTTCGCTGGACATGTCCTTAGAAGACTCCTTTAAGTTTCTTATATCCTGCGGCATTTTCATCCCACCTCACCAAAAATAAAAGAAAATTTACTAAAAAATAAATAAACTCGGGCAAAGGGTATTGTGCTTGCTCTTTTTGATGAAATAGACTATAGTATTTTCTAAACTAATAAATCTGAATTAAGGAATTTATATGACAAGACCTAGTAAGCAAGAACAAAGGCGATCGATTTGTCCTCGTAAGCTTAAATGCTCTTTTGCAAAAAAGAGTGGCCCCAAAAAAGATAATTTGTCTCATGGATATAAACCCCATGAAAATTCAGTAAAAAGCAATCAAGTTTTTATACCTAAGGTGAAATAATGTCTAAACACGGTAGTTACGGAAAAGCAACTAAGGGAGTTCAAAAGCGTAATGTTTTAAAACGTTTTGAACGCGTAAGATTGATGAAAGAAAGAGAAGTTTGGAAAGATAGAGTTTCTGTTTTCGGTCTTCCTAAAACAAAAGCTCCTGCTTAAGTTTTTGTGAAGCTTACTTTAATTGACGATCAATCCGATCTTCCTATCAAGAAAAAGCAAGTCAAGACGCTTGTGGATGAGGTTTTTTTATTTAAAAAAATCTCATCCACCGAATTAATTCTTCATTTTGTTTCAAAAGCAGAGATTACAGAAATTCACGGGAATTTCTTTAATGACCCAACACCCACTGACTGCATTACATTTCCCTTTAGAGAAGCCGAACTATTAGGAGAGATTTTTGTCTGCCCAAAAGTTGCGATGGAATATTCTTCAGAAAATGCATACGCAGAAACCACACTCTACATTATTCATGCCATTTTACATCTGATTGGCTACGATGATATCGATGAGAAGGATGAGATCCTTATGCGAAAAGCGGAGGCTGAACTAATGGAGCATCTTTTACAAAAAAACCTCGTGTTAAGTAATCCGGCACAGGTTATATAAGATTATATGGTAGTAAAAACAGCCTTGCTTCCTTTTCTATGCCTTTTTGGAGCCTCTAGCTTAATGGCTCTAAAAACAGCAATGAAAAAACTCCCCTCTAAGGAACTTGATGAGAAGTTTTTTAAATCAGGGTTCACTTCATTTTTATTTAAAAACAAAGACTTTCTAAACCTAAGCGAAGTCATTACATTTATCGGGTATGGCGCTAGCGGAGCTCTTGCTCTCTGCAAGACCAACTCCAGTCTTCTCCAAACCATAGCTCTTCTATTAGCATTTGCTCTCCCTACCTATCTGATATTTCATCTATTTGCAAGCCAAGTTGTTATTGCAACTTTAAAACTGTTTTCCTTAATTTCCTCCATTTACCTAATCCTACTTTTTCCAATCATTTACCCTTTTGTATGGTTTGAAAGAAAACTTTCCCCAAGACCTTTTAAAATTACCCTTATATCCCCATCGGATCAGCTGAAGAAAAGACTTAACGAACTTCTTCAGGAAGCAGAGCTTCAAAACCTTTTGGACCCCACAGAGAAAAAATTAGTCTCATCACTTGCGCAGTTCGGCGATTTAGTAGCTAGAGAAATCATGATTCCAAGACCCGATATGCTTTGTTTACCAGCTTCAACAACAATTTATGACTCTCTTCAGATGTTTATTAAAGAAGGTTATAGCCGAATTCCACTATATGGAGAGTCTATTGATGATATTACCTCTGTTTTGCTCTACAAAGATGTTATGGAATTCTGTGTCGACGCGTTAGAAAAAGGCCGACTAGACACAATTAAATCAACACCTGTATCTACTCTTTCCAATGAAATTTTATATGCACCTGAAAATAAGAAAATTAGAGATCTTTTCCAAGAAATGAGAGTGAAAAAAATTCATGCAACTATTGTTGTCAATGAGTACGGTTGCACAGAAGGACTTATTACAATTGAGGACATCTTAGAAGAACTTGTCGGAAGTGAAATTCGAGATGAACACGATGAGGGTGAAGAAACACTTTATAAAGAGACCCCTGATAAAAGCTTTATTGTTGACGCTACAATGAGTATCATTGACGTAGAAAAAGAGCTAAACATTCAAATTCCACACGGCCCTGAATACGAAACTATTGCTGGATATATCTCCCTTCAAGCAGGCTGTATTCCTAAGCCTGGAATGATTCTGCACGGAGAGAATTTCCATATTGAAGTACTGAAAAGTGATGAAAGGCAAATTTCAGAAGTAAAAATTACGCCGGAAAAACGAGAAACTCTCGATTTGTAATAGGCTTTTATCTATAATGACTATAAAAGGATTCTTGTATGGCTAGATCAATCTGCACAGTAGAACCAGGCGTTGCTAGAGCTGGTGAAATCGGAACTTGGAAATTCGTGTATGTCTCTCAAAGCAGCCTTCCTGCTAAAACTTGTCTTAGATTTGACACTCTCTCTCAAGGAAAGGCTGGGGAATGGCAATTACCGGAAGTTAGCGCTAAAGCAAAGGAAAACACAATTTGGTTAGCTCTTCCCAGCGGAAAATCACTTCCTGCAAAAGCAATTGAAACAGAAGGTGGACAGCTCTTTTACGACTTTGTTTTACCCGAAGAAGTTTCTCATGGCGAAAAACTTGTTATTGTAGTTGGTTCCTCTGCTCAAAAAAGCGGGGGTGGCAATTTATCTCAATCTTATACCCAAAGAAGAAAGCCTTTTCATCTCTATGTTGACCCAAAAGGCAAGGGTGATTTTAGAGATAAAGACCCTGAAGTTTTCTCTTTAGATGTAAGGGGTAACAAACTGCATAATATACGGATTATTACTCCATCCGTGGTTTTTAAAAACACACGTTTTGATGTTCTTTTAAGGTTTGAGGACTGTTTTGGAAACCTAACTGGGAATGCACCTGAGGGCACTTTAATTGAATTGTCTTATGAGCATCTTCGCGAAAATCTTCAATGGAAACTGTTTGTTCCTGAAACAGGATTCTTGACATTACCTAATTTATACTTCAATGAACCAGGAACATATCATTTAAAACTAACCAACCTATCTACACAAGAAGTATTCACCTCACCTCCAATTCATTGTTTTCAAGAAACTGGTGATTTTTTATTTTGGGGAAACCTACATAGCAACTCAACTCGTTTTGAAACAGCTGATGAAATTGAATCTTCCCTTAGATATTTTAGAGATGACAAGGCCTACCAATTTTATGCTACATCACTTGATGAATCTGAAGAATCTACATCAAATGATGATTGGAAACTCATATCAAATCAAGTTGCAGAATGTAATGAGGAAGAACGTTTTGTCACAATGCTTGGTTTTCAATGGATGGGAGAACCTTCTTCAGAAGGCTGCCGCCAAATTATTTATGCAAAAGACAGCAAAGCCCTATTAAGAAAAAAAGACCCTAAATCAAACACATTAAAAAAACTTTACAGTCACCACACGCCAAAAGAACTCATTTCAATCCCCTGCTTTACAATGGCAAAAGGGTATACCTATGATTTCGACAAATTCGCTCCTGATTTTGAACGTGTTGTTGAGATCTATAACTCTTTTGGTTCCTCTGAATGCTCAAAGAAACAAGGAAATCCAAGACCGATACAAGCAAATTCCCGCAAAGGAATTTCAGAATCTGAAGAAGGCACCATACGAAATGCTCTAAACAGTGGATTTAGATTTGGCTTTATAGCAGGCGGCTGGGATAATAAGGGTATCTATAAGAATATAGATAGCGAAACCCAAGTAACCTACAGCGAGGGCGCAACAGCGATTCTAACGCCCGAGTATTCTAGAGACGCGCTTTTTTCAGCACTCTATAACAGAAAGTGTTACGCAACAACGGGAGCAAGGATTCTGCTCTATTTCAGCATAGCTAAATCTCCAATGGGGACAGAACTCAATTCTAAAGAGAAACCAGGTCTTCTCTACAATCGTTTTATCGAAGGCTTTATTGCTGGAACAGCACCACTTGAAGAAGTTGCAATTTTTAGAAATGGTGTTCTTTGGAAGGAATATAAAGACCAAAAGGAAACTTTCTCATTTGAAGCTTTTGATGACGAACCTCTTGAAAAAGTCATCTTGACTCCAGATCTTGAAAAGCCATTTACCTATTATTATGTCCGCGTGATACAAAAAGATGGTCATATTGCATGGGGCACTCCGATTTGGATAGATTATTTCCCTGAAGAAAAGAAAAAGATCCGCAAAAAATAGAAAGCCCTATATAGCTTTATTTATGCGGTCTCTATTATTCATATTGCTTTTTGGGTTTTCATTTCTTCTCGGAGCTGAAAACCCTATTCCTGACAGAAGACACATTCTTTACTTAATGTCTGTTCATGAAGTAGAAAAAGCAATCGATGAATACCTTCAAATTTATAGATCTCAAAAAAAACACGATTTTGAAATTCTTGAACAAATGTGCCAAACTCTCCTAGAGATTGGTAGCTGTAGCCCCAATCCAGACGATCAACTTTTAACTCTTTTTGGCATATCTCTTTCAGGCTCAAGCGGAAACTTTCTAACGTTTTTAGATACAGCAATTAGAAGTCCCTATCCAGAAGTTCAAGCAGCTGCCCTTCAAATCTTAAGTCAGGTTCATGAAGACAAATGCAATGAAATCATTTCTGTTGGGCTAAGATCTAATTATTTACAGATTAGGTTTGAAACGCTCTTCTACCTAATCCACAGAAAAACATTTAACTCTCTTGGACAAGTCGAATCACTTATAAACCTACTACCTGAACAAGCTAAACCTTTATTTGTAGAACTTTATGCAATACATGGTTCCTTTGAATCCATTCAGATTCTTAAACAACTAATTAATGACAAGGATCCTGGAGTTAGAATCACTGCAATTTTATATTCGGCTCTATATCAAAGAGATGACCTTTTACTAAATATTCGATCAAGCCTTACACATAGTGATCACCTTATCAAAGAAGCCGCTTGCTTTGCAATCGGTCATTTACGAGATTTACACTCCATAGAAATATTGAAAAAAGTAGCTGCGAGCTCTCACTTCCCTGAAACTAAACTTGCTGCCTTTATCTCACTATTTCGTCTTGGCTGCAATGATGCAGAAAACAAGATTCTTGAAATGGCAAAAGAAGGAAATCTTTTTGCCATTCATTTTCTTGGAGAGATTCAAGGTAGCGACCCTATTTTAGAATCACTTATCAATAGTAAAGATCCTAATATTGCGCTTAATGCGTGCATCGCACTATTAGAAAGAAAAAATCCAAAGGTATATCCAAAGCTTTTAGAACTTATACAAACAGACATTGAAGTTACAGGCTTTTCGCCTTTCTCATCACCTGGGCACGCCCTTATCGCCTGGAAAAAAACTTCACAAGGCACATTAAAAAACAAAGATCAAAAAAACCAATTAAAAGCAGTTACTCTCCATTTTCAGGAAGAGCTTTTGTCTAAATCCCTCGAGTTACCAAGCGTTACCTTTCTTGATATAGCTAAAGCAATCATGGGGAGCAGACAAACAAAACTTTTACCCCTTCTTGTTCGCTTGCTTGAAAACGAATGTTCTGAAGGCGCTAAGTCTCTTCTTATTGAAAAAGCTTACGGTATCGAAAACCCACTACTAAGAAGCTATTGCAAACTAGCCCTTTATCGCATGCATATTAGCGATTTCTATCGAACAGAATTCCTTAAATGGCTAACACACCAAAAAAATACGAAAATGATTGAATTTCGCCCTATGTTAGAAGAGGGAGAAAGAAGAGGTAAACACAAAAGCAATAATCTACTTTCTCCGGAAGAAATTTCAGGTCTTTTTATCGAGTCTTTTCACGCGCTTGCTACAAACCATGATCCCGACGGAATTGAGTTTTTACTCGAATCTCTTCGTGATGGTCACAGCAAAAATCGTTATGCATTTGCAGGTTTGCTCCTCAAATCGATTCACTAATACGTGTACAAAAACTTGAATCTGCGATATTATTTTTCTCTTATGATGAAATATTACATTCTTCCTTTACTGCTCTTTTCTCAATTAATTGCAGAGAAAATCCATGTAAATGTTATTGATCCTATTTACAAAGACGGAGTCCTTTTTTCCGAAAAAGGTGGCGTCATTGAGTCTGATAAAATGCGTGTACAGGCAAGTAATTTAGAACTCAAAGATGTAGATGGTGAAAAAATTTTAAGTGCAAAAGATAATCTGTTTCTTATCTATGGCAAAAAGTTTTTTGTAGGAGAATCATTTAACTACAATTTTTCTACTAAAAAAGGGGTTCTAAAGAAAGGGGTTTGCAATACGGAAGGGTTATTTACTTTAGGTGAAACAATTGTATTTAATGGTGATGGATCTCTCACTATGGAACATGCAGGCCTAACAACATCTGAAAATAAAATAACACCCTTTGCAATTGGCGCAACCAAAGTAAGCATGAATGAGGAGTATACTGTTAAAGCAAAAGGAATTACCCTTTCAGCCTATGACAAACCACTTTTATACATCCCTTCTTACACAAGAAATGTTAACAAAAAATTTCAGACTGAACCAACTGTTTCCTATTCTGCTCGTTGGGAAAGAAAGCAAGGCCCTCTTTTTCTTATGCGCTACAAAGCAATCGATACAGAAAGCCTTAAGCTATATTGGCGAGGTGAATTTAGAACAGGCCATAAGGAAAACTATTATGCGATCCCAAGAGGGGCAGGAATGGCAGTTGAAGTTGACTATGCAGAACCAGACAATCAACTTTTCAAGGTAGCATCACGAAACTTCTACTCATATGACACTTTCTATAATGATACCGATCCCAATAAATTTAGACATAGGTATCGAATCCAAGGCTCTTTTGATGGTTTTACAAAAGATAAGAAAATTGAAACCTCCGGAAGATGGGACGCCTTAAGCGACAGAAATATGCGCTCAGACTTTCCAACTCAATTATTTGAACTCCAAACACTTGGTCGCACAGAAGGAGTTATTAAGGCAAGATATGATGCAGCATTTACCTCATTTTATATAAGACCTAGAGTCAATACTTTTCAAGGTTTTAAGCAGGAGCTTCCCACGCTTAAAATTGCAGTAAAACCTTATACCATTCCAAAAACTGGAGCTATTTTAGAAAACTATTTTAAAATCGCCTATTTAGATTATGTATATGCAGACACCTTACATAATGAGGTAAGTGATTTTGGATCAGGTAGGTTAGAAACAACTCAGTCACTCAGCAGGCCCATGCAATTTGGTCCAATTCATGCTACTCCCAAACTTGGTTTTAAGGGAATCTTTTACTCAAACACACCAACCAATAACTCACAGTTTCAATCTCTTTTTCGCTATGACCTTTCCACACATACAACGTTTGAAAAATCGTACTCCGATATGAATCACGAAGTAAGGCCCTACGTAGAATTTGAGGGCATGCAAAGCCCAACTGTAAAAAACAATAACGTCTATATTTTTAGCATCGCGGACGGTTATCATAATATCAATCAACTTAAAGTAGGACTTAAAAACTCCTTCTTTAACTTAAATGAGTTTTCTCCCTCTCCGCAATTCTCTTGTGACCTTTATGCATATAATTTTTTTAATGCATCAACATTTAACTCCCCTTTTCCCAAAGGATATCTCGATTTAACATGGAGCTATCCGAGCGTTACTTTCGAAACAAATCTTGGCTGGAATTTTCAGAAAAACACATATGACCACACAAACTTTGGACTCTCATTCACTTTAAGCGAATATATTGCAGCATCACTCGAGTTACGTCATCGCGGGAAATATGAATGGAAAAAAGATAGTTTTTCAAACTATATGCTTGACGTAGCAAGACCCATTAGTGAATTAACAGACTCTCCCCTCTCTGACGAGCGAACATCTTTCTTAACTAGATGGCAGATCCAAATATCTCCAAGTTCGTCTTTACAAGTACAAAATCATTTTGGATGGCGCCCCGGACAACCCTTTTACCACGAATCCAAATTCGACCTTTACACAACTATCACAAACACCTGGAAGCTTCGCCTTTCCTATACAAGATCCGTAAGAGCCAACCAATACACATTTGGCATCTCACTCATTTAAAAAGCGGTTGGCTACTTTTTCGCCCTTATACTGATCGTGTTTCAAAACTTGGGAATTTTCGGGGTCAGTTTATTTATACTTGGCTTCAATTTCTTGAAGTTCAATATCATGAATCTTCTTAAGTCTTTTAGGAAGACGATCTATGAATAGGATACCATCGAGATGGTCACATTCATGCTGAATACACCGGCCACGCCAAAATTTAAGGTCCTTTTCAATAATCGATGAACCATTTATATCAATTGCCTCAATATCAATACTTTGAGGCCTAATCACTTCTTCATGAAGTCCAGGGATTGAAAGGCACCCTTCTGTAAGGATAATCTTTTCTTTTGAGTACCTTGTAATTATAGGATTTATAAGGACTTGAGGCGGGGCATCCTTGGGATAGTTTTCTTCATCGATCTCATCGGAGATTTGGATAGCAAACATCCGATAATTATAGCCGATTTGTGGGGCAGCAAGGCCAAGTCCATTGTGAATTTGCATGGTTTCAATGAGCTCATGGGCTATCCTGACTATTTCGGGAGTAATTTCTTTAACGGGTTTGCATTTTTCTCGAAGAATTTTATTTCCGAGGTAACACATTTTTCGCATTAAGAAAGAGCCTCTTCGATATAGGTTGCTGGGCTAATATCAATATGAGTCATAGTCTGAGACCAATAGGTAAGAGCAAGACAACCTACAAAAAAGATCACCGCTAGCCATGCTGTCATTTTTTTTAGAACCAAAGGGGTAGATGTTCCAAATAGTGAACCTCCTGCGTCCCCTCCAAATGAAGCACCAAAGCCAAGACTCTTACTCTCTTGAATCAATATTAAAAACGAGAGCGATACACATAGAAGAAAAAACAAGGTAATCGCTAAATAAAATAGAACAATCATTTTCTAACCTTCTGGTAGTTGTTGTATCATTTGACCAAATGTGGCAGCGCCAAGTGACGCGCCTCCTACTAAAACTCCATCTATGAATGGGTTTTCGATCAATGTTTTAAAATTTTCTAAAGTGACAGATCCTCCGTATAAAACAGGGAGATCGTACTTTTCTTTAATATATTCGTGGATTTTAACAATTTCTGATACCGCTGGCATTTTGCCGCTACCGATTGCCCAAACAGGTTCGTAGGCAATCAAAGCGCCAGCATGTATTAACTGAGCTAAGTCAACATCTTGAAATGCGCTTTCTAACTGACTTTCAATAACTTCCATAGTTTCAAACGAGGCTCTTTCCTCTTCAGTCTCTCCTACACACAAAACAAATGAGAGGCCCTCTGTTACAGCTCTTTCAACTTTCGCCTGTATAAACTCATAGGTTTCTCCTAGCAAATGCCTTCTTTCCGAGTGTCCAAGAATAACAAAATCAGCCCCAGCCTGCTTTAACATCATGGCAGAAATTTCACCTGTAAATGCTCCCTCTGAAAAAGGGTGCATATTTTGACCCCCAATGCGTATTTTTTGGGAATTTCCAGTCATTTGCAATAAAAGCGTATAGGGTGGCGCGATTCTAACATCTTTTCCGCGTGCTGAAGGAAGCGATTCTAAAAAATGAAGAGCCTCTGCAGGACTCTTGTTCATCATTTTCCAATTCGCTATAACAGTTTTCTTTTTCATAAAATGCGATTATCGCATAAAATCATTCTCTATGTCAATATACAGTGTAAGTGAGCTTACTCACGAAATCAAAAAAAATCTTGAAAAGTCATTTTCCTCAATCAAAGTGAAAGGAGAAGTGACCTCTTTAAGAAAGCAAGCCTCAGGGCATATCTATTTCTCCTTGAAGGACAAGGATTCTCAAGTCTCAGCCGTTCTATTCCAAGGGACTGCAAAAGGCCTTGAACGCCCTCCAAGAGATGGCGATCAAATTGTAATTGAAGGAGAGCTCTCTGTTTATCCGCCAAAAGGCTCCTACCAGATAATTGTTCGAAAAGTTGAGTTTGATGGTGTTGGCGATCTTTTAATCAAACTACATCAATTAAAATTAGAATTAAAAGATCTTGGTTATTTTAATCCCGCTAGACGAAAACCGCTTCCAAAGCTTCCAAAAAGAATTGGCGTTGTCACAAGTCCAACAGGCGCTGTAATACAAGACATAATAAATGTTTTAAAAAGGCGTCTCCACTCTTTCCATCTCCTACTAAATCCCGTTAAAGTGCAAGGGGCTGGATCTGCCGCTGAAATTGCCCAAGCAATTGATGATTTTAATTTGCATAACTTGGCAGATGTTTTAATCGTTGGGCGCGGAGGAGGCTCTCTTGAAGACCTTTGGCCTTTCAACGAACGCATCGTTGCAGATGCAATTTATAGGTCAAAAATTCCGATAATTTCCGCAGTCGGTCATGAAACTGATTTTTGTATTGCCGATTTTGTAGCTGATGTTAGGGCTCCAACCCCCTCTGCAGCAGCGGAAATAGTATCAAAAGAAACTATAGCAATAAAAACTGAGCTGGACCGAACCAAATCAGCGATGGCGCAGCTTCTAAGACACCTTCTAGAAATTTCTTATCAAAAAGTCGATGATGCGAGGGATAATCTGGACCAGCAATGGCGCCATCAAATAGGCAGGTTAAAAAGTCTTTTGAAAAGCAAGCGGTCAGAGTTAAATAGTCTCCTCCCATCAAGACAAGTAGCGCTACAAAAAGCAAGACTTGAAGCTGTTAAAAAACAATTTACTCAAATCAATCAAATAATTTCAAAGAAACGTACTGCACTTAAATACATAACGGAGCACTTATATGCAATCCATCCAAAAACTACTTTAAAAAAAGGGTATTGCATTTGCTTTTCTGAAAACAAGGAATCAGCTATCATCAGAGCTAAAGATATCACGGTTCCCCAAAACATTTCTCTCCTCTTTTATGATGGTGAGGTAAAATCAACTACAATAGAGGTAAATATTTCACATGAGCAAAAGTCCATCGTTTGAAGAAGCTTACTCAAAGCTAGAAGAAATTTTAGAAAAAATGACAAAAAGTGATGTCTCCCTGGATACAGCTCTTGGCTACTATGACGAAGCAGATAAGCTTTTACAACTTTGCACAAAAAAACTTGATGAAGCAGAGAAGAAAATAGAAATTTTAACAAAAAATAGGGATGGCACTCTTACTGCTAAAGAATTTATTCCTAATACTGACCAAGTGCTAACGAGGGATGAAAATCTTAACTAACATTTCCTCTCCTTTAGACCTAAAAACGCTTTCAATTGAAGAGTTAACTAAACTTGCAAGTGAAATTCGAGAACTTATCATTAGTGTAATGGAAACTAATGGGGGTCACCTATCATCAAATTTAGGCAGCATAGAACTGATTATTGCGCTCCATTATGTATTTAATTCACCACTAGATAAGCTTATTTTTGATACGAGCCATCAAACCTATACACACAAAATTCTCACGGGCCGAAAAGAACTTTTTTCAACAATCAGGCAGTTTGAAGGGCTTTCTGGATTTGCAAGTCCAAACGAATCACCCCACGACCACTTTTACGCAGGCCACGCTGGAACAGGCTTATCTTTAGCTCTCGGGGTAGCAAAAAGCCGTGATTTACGAGGCAGTAATGAGCATGTCGCAGCCATCCTAAGTGATGCACCTTTTGCCTGTGGACTTATTTTTGAAGCGCTCAATAATATCCCAGAAGATTTGAAAAAATTTATTCTTGTTCTCAATGATAATGGTATGGCTATTTCACATGGAGTCGGCGTACTTCATAATGACATTCTTAGAAAGGGCGGAGCTAAATTATTTTTTGAACAATTTGGATTACACTATCTTGATCCTGTTGATGGACATAACATCGAAGAACTTATCAAAGTATTAGAAAAAGCAAAAAAAGAAGAGCTCCCAGTACTTGTTCATGCACATACCATCAAAGGGTATGGTCTTACTCAAGCAGAAGCAGATCCAATAGGTTATCATGGAGTGAAACCCATCCGCACACCCCCTTCATCAAAACCTACCTTCCCCAAAATTTTTGGTCGCCATATTCTGAAAATGGCAGATCTAGATAATGCACTTGTTGCCATTACGCCAGCAATGACAAACGGTTCATGCTTGGACCCATTCCAAAAGAAATATCCTAAACGGTGCTTGGATGTTGGGATTGCAGAAGGTCATGCAGTGACATTTGCGGGAGGACTTGCCTATGGCGGACATCAGAAAGTTATTTGCTGCATTTATGCTACATTTTTTCAAAGAGCACTTGACAACCTTTTTCAAGACGTTGTCCTTCAAAACATTCCAGTAGTTTTTGCGCTCGATCGTGGCGGATTATCACCAAGTGATGGAACGACTCATCACGGTATATTTGATATAGGATTTCTCTATGGAATGCCAAACATGGTGATTGTTCAACCACGCGATGGCAATCTCATAAAAGATCTATTAGAATCAGCATTTAAATGGAATCTACCAACTGCAATCAGATATCCCAATATGGAAACTTTTGAATCAGAAAGAGACACAATATATAGGCCTTTAGGCAAAGGCGAAATCCTTTCTCAAGGAAAAGATATTGTAATAATTGCTCTTGGACACATGTGTAATCTTGCAATCGAAGTCCGAACAATTCTTCTAGAAAACGGTATTGAAGCAACTGTAGTTGACCCAATATTTGTTAAACCACTAGATGCGGATCTATTAATAAACCTAATGGAAAGTCATCACTATTTTGTCACCATTGAAGAGCACTCTGTATTAACTGGCCTTGGTATGGTCATTAATTCATTTCTATTGAATAGTGGAAATGCAGAAATTCAAGTTCAAAATTTTGGACTTCCTGATACCTTTATTGAGCATGGTTCCTATCGTGAGTTGATGAATAGCGCAGGTCTTTCAGCAAAAAAAATTGCAGAGAAAATTTTAGAAAAATATAACTTTAAACAAACACGAGAAATTTATGAAAACAATCGGCATCTGTCCAAGCAGTTCTAAAACGCTTGCCTCCCAATTTGTCAAACCGATTGCTGTTATTTTTCAGGAAAGTGGTTTCAAAGCCTACGTTGATGAAGATTATAAGGGAATCACAGACCTTCCCCGAATGAATAGCGAAACCCCGATTGACATCTACATCACTTTAGGTGGAGATGGCACACTTCTTGCCTTCAAGCAAAAATACGCTTCTAACGAAAAAGCTCTTTTCACCTCAGTCAATCTAGGTAGCCTTGGATTCATGGCCGATGTCCGAATGGAAGAATTCAAACTCTACCTCCAAGACATCATTCAAGGAAATTACACTGTTGACGAAAGAATCATGCTTGAAATTACATCTTCCTCAGGCGAAAAATTTCTAGCAATCAATGAATTTGTGATCCACCGCAACACAGTCAAAAACATGATCCTTCTCGAAGTTCATATCAATTCCCAATACTTTAACACCTTTAACGCCGATGGCCTAATAATTGCAACACCAACAGGATCAACCGCTTATTCACTAGCAGCGGGTGGCCCTATCCTAGATCCAAAACTAAAAGCCATTGTTCTTACACCATTAGCTCCTCATACACTAACAAGCAGACCCTTTGTTACTCCTCCGGAAAGCCTTATCACAATTCAATACAATAGTCAGCACGGCCCCATCGAAGGCATAGCCGATGGCTACAAATCAATACCCATAGACCCTAGCGAAATAACAACCATAAAAATCAGCCCCAAAGTATTTCGCTTAATAGCGTTTACCTCGCGCCACACCTTCTACTCCACCCTTCGCTCCAAATTCCACTGGTAATCAGTATTGGATTTATCAAAATTAAAATTGAATTTGCAAGTGCTCAAAAGTTAAAGTAAATTTTAAAAAGACAAAGAAGTATATTATAATGCTCGTTCAAGCCTATTTGATAAATCCATTATTGATAATAATTAATCATATTATTTAATTACCTCTATTACCAAACAAATAAATGTTGTATCATACATGAAATAGTTGTGAGGTTTTTATGATTCCTTTGGATGTTGCAGCAAGGCAAGATGTGGCCGTGGTGGGGGGTGGACCTGTAGGGTTTTGGTTCGCTTGTCAAACTAAATTTTTACATCCCGAAAAAGAGATCATTGTTTTAGAAAAGTATAGAGATTATCAACGAACAGATATTCGTTTAAATATTGAAAAATCGTCTTTAGAGGGGATTCCCAACGATCCTGAATTAAAGAAAATTATTGAACAGTGGCCTAAACATGCTGTTCCCATTGCAGAGATGCAACAAGCATTGGAGGATAGGGCTCGGGCATTAGGAGTTACCGTTGTAAAAGAGTTTCAAGCAGACCCTGCTGCATTGCCTACAATTTTTCCAAACGCACAAGTATTTGTTGGGGCCGATGGTGCGAGAAGTAGTGTGAGATCAGCTGTTTTTAACAATGCTCTTAGATTTGACTCGAATTTACAATATTTGGCCCAAGTGCAATATGTGGTGAATCGAGGGCCTGAAAATTATGGTTCTTTTCAAAAATTGGACAATTTGACTGTATCGTATCAAACGGAAAAATTTGCAGAGCATATCGTAAGGCAAAGAATTCGACACATTTCTGATACGGTCTCTCATGTGTCATTGCAAATTTTTATTAACAAAGGCATTTATGATCAAATGGGGGATGCCTCATTTAGAAAGCCTTATTATTTTAATACTGATTTAGATAGAGTGCCTGAGGTGCTACGCGCTGTTCTAATTAAGTGGTGGGGGGCGCGCAAGGAGCTTCACCATGAAACAATTTTACAAGTAGAAGATCCTAAATTACGCAATAAAATAACGGTGATCGCTCTTAATTCTACCGTAGCCAAAGATGTTCTGAAACAAGATGCTGAAGGGCGCACGTGGGCCCTTGTGGGTGACGCTGCCGCTTCATTTCCCTACTTTCGAGCAGTCAACAATGGATTGCTTTTAGGGACAAAACTTGCAAGCCAGCTGTTTAATCCGAAACCATCTTGGATTACCTACTCACGCTATACTCTATTTCGAACCACCTTAGAACACATTAAAGCTCATATTAAAAATCTTTTCATTAATTTATATGCCATCTGGCTTAAAGTAAGCAATCGAGTCCCCTGGCAAGTAAGCAAATTCCAATTGGAAAGAAGGAATCAAATTCACATTTCTGGAACGGAAATATGGAATCAATTGTCAGGCGCCCACCTCTCTCCCCCCCTTGAAGAACGAACCCTCCTTACCTCCCTAGAGCCAATGCAACCTGTCCTGATGGCCGGAGCCATGGCCGCCTCTGGCTATGCCATCTACCAATCTTGCACCATAAAGCCCACAAAGAAACCCGACGAACCCTCTTCTTAGGCTGAATTATTGTATGTTAAAAGTAGAGCGTGTCTACACCAAGTTAGTAGCTGTGGTCGTGGAGTTTAGTTTTACCATGAAAGATGTAGTAAAGGCAAAAACCATAGGCAAGAACTAATGGCAAGCCAATCACGGCAATTGTACAGGCAACGATAAGGGTAGTTTCTGAGGAAGAAGCGTTGAAAAGAGTGAGGCTGTAAAGTTCTTTATTTATGGTGGAGATCATGAAGTTTGGAAAGGTGCCGATTGCGAAGAGAATAAAAAGAAATGCAATGGAGAACATAGAGAAGATAAAGGCTCTTCCGTATTTGAAGTTTTGAAGCGCTTTTGTCATAAGGATAAGAAGTATTACCAAAAATAGGGGTACTGCACAAAACAGGGGCTCTTCAAGATATCTTATGCTCATATAGGAATGGGATTTCCATGTCCAAAGTGTCATGACAAGAAGCAACGCAGTAAAAGTTAGAATAAAATAGGGGGCTTTCTTTCGAAGATCATTTTGTAGTTTACCCTCTGTTTTCATCAAAAGAAAGTTATTACCGTGCATTGCGAATAATGCAATTGAAAGCAGACCAATTCCGACTGTATAAGGGGTAAAGAGTGCCCAAAAGGAAAAATACAGTTCTCTTTCAGCAGTAATTGGGACACCTTGGATAAGATTCCCTAAAATTACTCCAACGCCAAATGTCATGGCAATGCTACTTAAACAAAAGATACCGTCCCATAACGCTCTCCATTTCAATGATTCATGTTTTGAGCGAAATTCAATTCCACAGGCTCTAGCAATAATGCCTGCAAGTAAAATCATAAGAATTGTATAGAAACCAGAAAATGAAACCGCGTAGACGTCGGGAAAACCTACAAATAGCGCGCCACCAATGACTACAAGCCATACTTCATTTCCGTCCCAAAAAGGGCCTATTGAGTTGATAAAAATGCGACGGTCACGGTCCGTTCTTGCAAAGTAGTGTATGGTTCCAACTCCGAGATCAAAACCATCTAACATTACATAAAAAATAACCGCTCCGCCAACAACCATGTACCAGAGAAGTTGTAGTATTTCATAGGTCACAAGTCAGCTCCTTTAGAAAATGCATCACGGTAATGTTTCTCATCATTTGCAATCTCTTCAACAGGGCCTTGTTTAATTTTACGGTTTAAAAGAAAGAGAAACAAAGCAAAAAGAATTGAATAAACTACACTAAACATAATAAGTGATCCGATTACCTGCTGTTTTGTGACCACTTTTGATGCGCCTTCTACAGTTCTCATCACATTATAAACAATCCAGGGTTGTCTTCCAACTTCTGCCGTAAACCAACCTGCAGTATTAGCAATATAGGGTAATAAAACGGAGAAAACGCAAGACCAGAGAAAAAACTTTGCCGTTTCCAATCGCTTTTTATAAAGTAAAATCAAACCGATGGTTGCGCAAAGCATCATTCCAAACCAAGCGTAAACCATAATATGATAGCTATAAAAAACTGAAGGCACGTGAGGCCAATTCTCTTTTGGAAACTCATTTAACCCAGGAATAGCTTCTTTGAAATTACGAAATGTAAGAAAGCTTAAAAGTCCGGGAATACTAATTCCATAGACTTTTTCATTTTTCTCATCAACAAGTCCAATCACTGTAAATGGCGTGTACTCTTTTGTCTCATAAACACCTTCCATCGCCGCAAGCTTGATTGGTTGATTCTTAGAAACACCTCGTGCAGTACTGTCTGCCGAGACTAGCTGTAACAAAAGCGCTACAAATGCTGTAACAAGTGATAACTTTAGCGTAAACTTCGAAAACTCAATATGTCTTTTTTTAACCATATAGTAAGCGCCAACACTTACCATGAGAAATATCCCTACAAGCCAGCATCCGATTAGCACATGAACCAGTCTATCAATAAATGATGGGTTAAAATATACATCCCAAAGGTTTGTAATCACAGCCCTTTTATTCGCGCCTTCTCCAATAATTTTATATCCAGCAGGAGTCTGCATCCATGAGTTAGCCATGACAATCCAAATAGCGCTAAATGTAGCTCCAAAAGTTACAAGTATTGTTGAAAGGTAATGAATGCTTGGCTTTACCCGATCCCAACCAAAAAGCATGATACCCAAAAAGCCGCCTTCTAAAAAAAAGGCAAAGACCCCTTCTGCAGCAAGAAGAGTTCCGAAAACATCCCCCACAAACTTAGAAAAAGTTGACCAATTATTTCCAAAAGCAAAGACTAGAACAAAACCAGTTGCAACGCCCATTGCAAAAAATAAGGCAAAAATTCTTACCCAAAACTGGGCCATCTCCTTGTAAATTTTTTTACCTGTTTTTAGGTAAAGCCCTTCAATAATCAAAATCATCCAACTAAGTCCGATTGTCATCGGAGGAAATATATAGTGAAAGGTTGCAGTAAATGCAAATTGAATTCGTGAAAGCATTAAAAGATCCATAAACACATCCTATCTAATAGTCTATTTTTGAACAACGATTCATTAATAGAGCATCCGCAATCACAATCGCAGCCATGCTCTCCACAATTACGGGACAGCGCAAAGCAATACATGGATCATGCCTTGATCCTTCTGGCAAAACAAATACTGTCTCATTACCATTGAGATCTAATGTTTTTTGGGGCAGTTTTATACTTGACGTCGGCTTAAATGCAACTCGAAATATAATTTCTTTCCCACTACTTATACCTCCTAGAATCCCCTCACGACCATACTTCCTGTTATGCTCACTTCCACGCATATTTGCAGCAGAAAAGCCGGCGCCATACTCAAATCCTCTAACGGATGGAATAGAGAGCATCGCAAATCCAAGTCTTGCTTCCAGTTTTTCATAAACTGGGTCACCTAGACCTGGAGTCACATTAATTACTTCGCACCGAATTATACCTCCTACAGAATCTCCCATCCGAATGATCTCTTCTAAAGCGGTCTCTATATCCAAAAGGTTCTCAACTTGAGCACGAACCATCATCGGATAAATCACTTTTTTGGCTATTGCCCCTGCGGCAACTCGTGCTGCTGTCTCCCTGCCAGAAGATCTTCCTCCACCACGGTAGTCAAAAACGCCGTATTTTTCTAAATAAGTGCCATTCGCATGACCTGGGCGAATGACATCCTTTATTGCTTCATATTTTGAAGAGTCTACATCATGATTTCGAATGAATAGAGCAATCGGCGCTCCTGTTGTCTTCCCTTCAAAAATACCCGATAAAATTTCTACTGCATCACTTTCTTTTCTAGGTGATGTAAGTTTTGACAATCCAGGTTTTCTCCTATCAAGCTCCGCCTGAATTTCTTCTTTAGAAATTTCAATATTTGAAGGACAGCCATCAATAACAACCCCAATTCCAGCCCCATGAGACTCTCCAAACGTTGTAATTGCAAAAATGTTTCCAAATCTATTACTAGACATTGCACACTCTTTTTATTACACGCGCAACATCACTTCCAGATGCATCAACCCACACGCAGGATAACATTGTAAGCATATCAACCCTCTTTTCATAATATGCAGCAAATTCAGAGCTAGATTTGCACACTATAGGCCACTCTTCCCACCTTTTTAATAGAGATTCTTTGCTCATATGCAAACAAATTAGCCTGCCAAGTCCACTTAATATTTTCTGATTTTCAGGAAGCATAAATCCTCCTCCACCAACTGAAATTACACTATCGCCACAATTTTGCAACTCCCTTAAGACCTTGCTTTCAAGCTCGCGAAATCGATTCTCACCGTCATGTTGAAATACATCTTTATACGATCTGCCTTCCATTTTGGAAATTTCTTCATCTGTATCAAAAAAAGGCCACCCGAGAATTTGCGCCAGTCTAATACCAACAGTTGTTTTTCCGACCCCTTTTAAACCCAGTAAAATAATTTTCATGGAGCCTATTATAGACAGAAAAATTAATATTATGTTAATATATTTTTCATGCAGCTCTACTTTGATACGAAATTCAATCACTTTTCTTGCCTTCTAGACAATCACCCAAACCTATATAAATTGACGCTTGTCTCTATACACATCTTTCGAGCAGCAATGACATACACTTCTCCTCTCTTCACTTGCGCAATAATGATTCCTTATTCATTCATCTACAGAATAGCAGTAGAGCGCTCATGCCCCTTTCGCTTCACCTTCGCTTCCCTATTTGGAGCTGCTGCTTACGCATTTACAAAACAATCTCCATTAGGCTACATTCCACTAACTGCCTATTTTATCACAATTTGCACTATTTCTAACTCCGATATCAATAATCGTATGCTTAGTAATAGCTCTTGCCCCTGTAGGTAAATCCTATTCAATATGAGCCCCTAAACAAAGAAAGTCATAGAGGAAGGTCGGATAGGTTTTCCCGATGCACTCCACCCCATCAACAATTGATTCTCCACTAGTCCCAAGTGCGGCAACAATAAGAGAGAGCGCAATTCGATGGTCTTTATGAGAATTAAGTTCGGTTCCTTTAAGCTTAGAAGGGTGAATGATAAGACCATCATCTTTTTCTTCAATTTTAGCGCCCATTTTTTTGAGTTCTTGTGCAATAGCAGAAATTCGGTCAGACTCTTTAAAGCGAGCTATTTTTGCTCCGCTAATATGAGTAGAAGAAGTTGCAAAACAAGCAATCACTGCGAGAATAGGAAGCGTATCTATACAGTCATTTATATTAACCTCTATACCTTGTAGATCAAAGTTTCCTTCAATTTGAATGGATTGTTCTTCGGCATTAATAGAAACGTGAGCGCCCATTTTTTTTATGATTTCAATGAACTGCTTATCGGGCTGAGGATCATCCATAGAAAGACCGAAAACGCGAACACTTTTTTTTGTAATAATTGCTGCGGCCATGGGATAGCAAGCAGTACTAAAGTCTCCTGGAATTGTTATATCAAAACCGCTATAACTTGCTTTCCCAAACACCTTATAATGCCTATAATCATGATTTATTACCTTCACTCCCAAATACGATAGCCAAGTAAGGGTCACATTAACCCATGGCTTTTCTCCCGGATTCATGACATAAAGCTCAGACGGACCCGGTAAAAATGAAGTTGCAATCAAAAGAGCTGATACGGGTTGTGAATCAGCTCCATCTATTGCCATGACCCCAGGCTTCATAGGCCCCTTGATAATAATTGGTGCATGACCATTTAAGGAGGCTGATTCTGCGAAAACGTTTTGAGAAATAAGCGCATCTAAAAGTGGTTTCACTGGACGTCTAGATCGTATTGACTCATCACCAGTGATAACCACATAACTATCAATAAGAGCTGCAATCCCAGCTATAAACCTTAGCACTTGCCCTGAATTTCCCGCTTGAATTACATCATTAGGTCTTTTAATTTTTCCTGCAACGCCTTCAACTTCAATACAATCACCTTCAATTGTAACTTTTGCTCCAAATTTCTCAATAGCATCGAGCATTGCATACGTATCAGGAGACACAAGATAATTTCTTATAATAGACTTACCATTAGCCATAAGTGAAAACAAAATTGCGCGTAGTGTATGAGATTTAGATGCAGGAATATAAACATCGCCTGCTATCTGACTTTTTTGAATTTTGTATCTCATATTAGCTCCTATAGGCTGAGCCATTATATACATTTGACATAATGTGTCAAAATCTTATAAACTCTTTGTTCTTATGATGCTCAAACTTGTAGTTTTTTTAGTTTTTATTGCCCAATGTATCTATGGCAGACCCATAGAAACCTTTTACGGAATTGTTGAAGTTGATGAACCAGTTCTATTAGAACTCATTGATAGCAATGCATTTCAAAGACTTAAAAAAGTTAATCAATATGGTGTTTCTTACTACACCACTCACAGGGAAGAATTTTCCAGATATTCTCATTCGCTTGGAGTTTTTCATCTATTACGGGAAAATAAAAGGCCTCTAAAAGAGCAGATTGCAGGGCTTCTTCATGATGTGTCTCACACTGCTTTTTCACATGTGGGCGACTGGGTATTTAATAGAGAATATAATGAAATAGATTATCAAAATAGTATTCATGAAGAGTTTTTGAACACAAGAGGCCTTACTAAAATTCTCATAAAACATGGAATTTGCTCTAAGGACATTCTACCAACAGAAAAAAACGCTCCAGCGCTTGAAACCCAAAGACCTAACGCTTCAGCAGATAGACTGGATTATAGCATTCAAGGCGCTTATCATCAAAAATTTCTCACCAAAACTGAAGCTCTCGATCTTTTTAAAGATTGTAAGTATGAAAATAATAAATGGATCACAACAAGACCTGATTTAATGACAAAGGTGATCCAATTCACACTATATATGACAGAAAATTGTTTTAGCAACCCAACAAATCACCTTTCTTCTAGATTTCTTGCTGACGCAATTATTAAAGCTCTGGAAATTCAATTGATTCATCCAGAAGAATTTCACTTCGGCACGGATGAAGCTCTTTGGAACAAACTAATGACCTCAGATAACACTTACATTAAAAGTTGTATGGAAAAAACAGTGAATGCTCATCAGCTTTACACGCTCACTAATCCAAATGAGGCTGACACAATTCTAATCACAAAATTTTGGGGCTTTGATCCTTGGATTCTTCAAAATAAACAATTGGTTAGACTCACGACAATAGATCCAATGCTCGAAAAAGAGTATCATGAAGTTAAAGCGCGCATTGCAAAAGGGTTTGCTATTAAACTAGTTGCCCATGAAAATGCTTTCTTAAAGTCTTCATAAGCAAGAGGCGCACAGTACTCCCCCCCAAATGAGACCACCTTGCCAATTCGTTTTAACACGACAACTCTAGGAATGTGATTTGCTGCTTTCTTGTCATTTTTCATCGCTTCATAAAGAACTTGTGGATCTAATACTGGTATTGGAAGAAACCGAATCTCCTCTCTTAGTAAAAAGACTGTAACCCTATCCATTTCTTCAATAGAGAGATTTCCGAGCAAATAACTAATATAGTTTTCTATGAGTAGACCATACCAAAGGGCCCTGCCATGGGAAACTGAATATAAGCTACATTTTTCAATTGCATGAGCAACTAAATGACCGTAATTTAAAATCCTTCTCAAACCCAAATCACTTGGGTCGCTTTTTACTATATACCTCTTAATTTGAATACACCTTTCGATAAATGCAGACTTTGTAAGCGAAGCATTTTCTAAGCATTCGAAAAACTCTTTATCAAAAATAAGCCCATATTTAATAACTTCAATAAAACCCTCCCGATAAACAGTATCTGGCAATGTATCTAGAAATCGGGGCTCAATAAATACATCAAGTGGGGTGTGAAGGCTCCCCATAAGATTTTTTCCTTTGGGATGATTTATCCCATTTTTCCCACCGATTGCGGCATCCACCATACCCATTAAAGTTGTAGGAACTACAATATAAGAAATTCCTCTTAAATATGTTGAAGCTAGATAACCCACAACATCTGAAACTACACCGCCTCCAAAAGCCACAAGAAGGTCGCTCCGAGCTACTCCATGCTCGATCAAATTGTCCTCTAAAAACTCCTTCATTTCACGACTTTTAGAGCTTTCACCAACCGGAATTTTAACTAAAAGGGTATCAGGCTTAAATTCTTTAAGGCAAAGAAGAAACGATTCCGCGTAGAGCAAAGCAACAGTAGAATCAGTGACAATTACTATTTTTCCTTTCCATAACTTTAAACTGCTTAAAATCTTCGAGTATACCATCTATTATCCGCCTTAAAATTTAAGGTTACTTAATTTCTGAAAAAGAGTACACTAATTACCATTTGCCGTGGGGTGCATTATGCAAGTAGCAATCATTACAGGACCCACTTATCCAACCGCCTCTAACAGAATCGCGCTTGCAAACTCGTCAAAGGATGGGGTAGAACTCAGATTAGACTTGTTTCAACAAATTGATCTTAAATCACTTGAAGAACTAAAAAAAAATATATCAGGTAAGGTCATATTCACCTTAAGAAGCAGAAGAAACGGGGGTGGATTTTTAGGTAGCGAAGAAAAGCGCCTAAGTCTAGCAAGAGACCTTCTATCTCTTAAACCTGATTATTTTGATTTTGAATTGGATACTGATCCCTCTTTTCTAAACGAAATAATTTCTTTATACCCATCTACGAAAATCATACTTTCCTATCACAACTTTCTAACAACCCCTAAACATCTAGATGTCATTTTAAATAAAATGCTATTAACGCCTTGTTACGCCTATAAAATTTGCACATCAGCAAACTCATTTTCAGACTCTTATAAAATGCTTAGATTCATTCAAAAAATGGCAAAGTCAGGAATAAACATTATTGGCATTTGCATGGGTGACTATGGAAGAATCACAAGAACTGATGGCATAAAAGCTGGCAACTACCTCAATTACACAATTCTTCACAGTCGAGATAAAGTAGCCCCAGGATTAACTCTAGTGTAGTTCATTAATTTAGATTTGATAGGTTTAGCAAAGGAGACACTTTTTACTTGAATTTAACTCACAAAACAATGAAAACAGAGTCATACTAGCCCGAGATTTATGAACTTTTTTCAATTGTTTATTCCCTTCCTAGAAATTATGATCATGACAGTGATCATTAATTACCTCCTCTCATTTTTTTGGAACACTCGTTCTATGGATCTTATGTTTGGAGTTATCGCCTTTCTCTTTCTTTTCGCTATTTCGTCATGGATCCCTCTTCCCGTTCTAAACAAACTAATCCTCCTTCTTGCAAATGTTGCTGTTATTGCAATCATCGTTATTTTCCAACCGGAACTTAGGGCGGCGCTTTCAAAGCTTAGTTTAAAAACTACAAGGTCGAGAGAAGTTACCGAATTTGATAAATTTCTCGATCAACTAGCAACTTCAACCTACCGAATGGCTGAAAAACAAATTGGCGCACTGATTGTGTTAGAAAAAAATGACTCGCTTGAAGATTATGCAAAAAAGGCTATTATTTTAGATGCTGATTTTACCTCAGAACTGATAGAAACCATTTTTTCCAAAACAGCTCCCCTCCATGATGGGGCAGTCATTATTCGTGATAAAAAGATTGTAGCTGCCTCGGTCATACTTCCCCTGGCTGATAGTCCACATATTCAAAAATCACTTGGAACAAGACACAGAGCCGGAATAGGTTTAAGTCTTATTACTGATTCGCTTGTAATTATTGTGTCAGAAGAGCAAGGCAAGGTTTCACTAGCAAGAGACGGAGTTATCACAAAAGGTATTAAATTAGATAGATTCAAAGGTGTTTTGAGAAGCCTTTTCTATCAAGAACAAGAACCACATGGAATTAAAAAAGAAAACATTTGGGAGTGGTTAAAAAGATGATTTCATTATTAAAACGGATCTTCCTTGATAATTGGGTAAAAAAAGTCATCTCCCTTATACTTGCAGTTGTTGTCTGGTTTGTTGTAGATCAATCTCTTACTTCAACAAAAACAATTTCCACTATTGGCGTAAGAGTAATCAATTTACCGCCAGGAAAAACAGTCAATGGATTGCAACCTTCCGGTCTTTTAAATAAGCGATTCTCCATAACAATTACGGGAAAGAAATCTCAACTTGAAGAAATTTCTCCAAGTGACCTAGAAATTAGCATCGACGGAAGTGATTTTACAACCGAAAACGTAGTTCATATTGAGAAAAAGCACCTCGTCTCACTCAATCCTGAACTAAGCATTGGTAATCATGTAAGCAAAGTACTTGCTAAATCACTTGTTATTAATCTTGTACCGTTTGCTCATGAGAAAATTCCTGTATACGTTTCCCGCCCGATAGGGGAAGCGCCAAAAGGGTTCCAATTCCTTGATGTTTGGCCTTATCATCTTAATATGAGTGTGAGTGGACCTGAAGAGTCCATTAAAAAACTCAAAACACGTGGACTAAAACTGACATTTAACTTAAACGATATCTCTAAAGCTGAGTTAGATCGAATTAATTCCGCTAGGCAAAAAAATGTTGTAACCTTCTTTGTCCCGGAGGAATGGAAAACAATCACTCTCCCATCTATTTCCGATATGCCCATAAAAATTGACGATCCTGAAGCAAAATTTTTACGCATCGACTTTATTAGATCTGACACAATTCCCGTTAACTTCTCGCTGCCCATATCTTTATACTTCCCCCCTGACTATAAAGGCAGCACCTCCCCTTCAAGCGTATCGATTGCTCACACAGACAGCATTGCCCCACTAAAAGGGATAAAAATATTAAACAAAGAGCTTTACACAAAAGGCGTTAGCGAACTTTTTGTCAAAATTATCAAAGACATGGTTTATATATCCGTAAATATAACTTCTGGAAGCGACGAAGAAAATTTGGATTGGTCTATACAATTTGTAAATCCTTCAGTCCTGGAAGATCGATATGTCAGCACGATGATTACAGAGATAAACGATGATGAACTTAAAGAGATGCATCCAACGTTGCGGGAAGAGCATTTAAGAAACCGATTTAGAAACTACATGAACCGATTTACTCTTTTTACAAGCGAAGATGAGCCTTTGCAGCTCAATATTCAATTAAAGGGAAAAGAGATCATCATCAAGGAACCTACCAAAGTAAATGTATAGATTTTATACACATGAAAGACTTAGCGTAGGGTCCGCTGCCGAATTAGATTCAGACGAACTCCATCACCTTATAAAAGTGCTACGTGTCCGAAAGGGTGAAAAAATAGAACTTGTTAACGGCAAAGGGCAGCTCGCAACTGCACATTTTGATGACACTATTCTGGTAGAAACAGTTCATTCAGAAACAAGACCTGAAAAAAAATTAATCCTGATTCAAGCGCTCCCTGAAAAAGCACATCTAGAATTTATTCTTGAAAAAGCTACAGAAATTGGCATAACTGAATTCTGGCTTTTCCCTGCAGAGCGAAGTAAAATACAAGAGATATCTGATGCTTACCTAGCTCGAATGAAAAAAATTACCATCTCAGCTATAAAGCAATGCAAACGCCTTCATCTTCCCCACATCTATCCTTATCATAAGATTTCAGATCTTAAGGATCTCTCGTTTAAACTGCTACTTGCAGATCCAGCAGGAAAGCCCTATAGCTCTTCAAAAGATAGCTCTGAAGGATTTGTTGTTGGTCCAGAATCAGGTTTTACTCCGAAAGAAAAAATGCACTTTGAAACTATTTGTAAAGCAATTCCAACAACCCTTTCTCCAAACGTCCTAAGAGCTGAAACTGCTGCAATCATCTCATCCTACCTTATCTGCTCATAAACATCTTGCAATGATTTTGCGTGTTTTGCTAGTATGCCCTTAATTAATAGGGAGGCTTTATGAGCGCAAATGCAACACTTTTACTTATTTGTGTAATTTATGGAATTATCGGTATCGTTACCATTATGCTATTACGAAAAGCTTCAAGATACCTTGCAGACAGACTTCTTCTGCCTGATGACAACATCCCTCTATATCTTCAGAAAATAGATACTGTAAGCGAAGATAACATTCGTAGACTCTGGCTTATTTCTTTTATTGTCACAAACTTGTTTGCAGCATACTTCTCCTTTCTATCCAATATGAATTCAATAAAAGCAGGTCCCCTTCTTGCCTCTATCATCACTCTACTTACACTTATTCCATCTGTTTGGATCACATACTACTGCGCCTATTATAAACGCGGAAGCGCTTTCCTTCTCTATCTAATTATTTCACTTCCCTTATCATTTTTTTTCTTGGGAATGAATGAACTTATTAAACCAATATTCATGTGGACAGCTCCTCTAAAAATTTCTGGTCTTCTATACTTTCCAACGGTAATTTTTTTCTGGATTTGCAGCATCAAGTTACGCAAAGTCAATCTGACACGAAGATACCATAAAAACGCACTTGCACTTCGCGAGAAATTTAAAGAGTTACAAGATTAAATTACCTAAAATTAAGAAAATCCTATTATTCAGTTCTCTTTTTATAAACGTGCATAGCACTACTTTTCTGCTTGTTCGACATGCCGAAACCGATTGGAATAGGGATAAGATTTGGTACGGTACTAGTAATGTCTCAATTAACGAAAATGGTCGCAATCAAGCGTTGATACTTAAAAAAAAATTAGATGAGATATCATTTGATCATTGCTTGTCTTCTCATCTTAAAAGAGCCTATGAAACAGCTTCCCTACTCACTGAACTTCCCATTCATATCGATCAAAGACTCCAAGAGCGGAGATCAAAACTTTATGATGACATCCCCCATGGAACCTGCATAAGAGGGATTAAAAAAGAGTACGAAGATCCTCTTATTGTCAGCGCTAGAATTTTCGAATGCCTTGAAGAAGCCGCCAAAAACTATGTGAACAAAACAATTCTAGTCGTTACTCACGGTGGCATTATGAAACAAATTCTTTTAGACCTTCTTGGGACTGTGCCTTCTGAAATTAATATTCCTAATACAGCTACTCTTCAAATTCATCATACCAGTAATGGCTGGTTTGTAATAAATCCTGAAATTTGGGATTTACATTAAACCCTTTTTTATGAGAAAATCTCATAGTATTTTAAATAGTTGCGTATTTTAGATGAAATTTATTATTGCAGTCCTTTTAATTCTTGGAACATCAATAGGCGCTGGTATGCTTGGGTTACCAGTCGCAACAGCTGCAAGCGGATTTATTCCTGCTGCAGTGCTTTTTCTGATTTCATGGGCGATTATGATTTTATCAGGCTTTGTCTTTGCACAGGTTTTAGTAAATTCTAAAAAAGGGTCTAATTTTACGACCCTTACCAACAATTTACTCGGAAGCAATATGATGAAGATTGTTTTTCTCTTCTACATTCTTCTTTTCTTTTCGCTAATTACTGCCTACACAAAAGGAGTAGGGATTTTAATAGAGGAAGGCTTCTCGCTAAATAGTAATTACGGGTCGGTCTTATTCATTCTAATAAGCTTACCCTTCCTGTATTTTGGAACTAATGCAGTAGGTAGGATCAATGGCATTTTAACCATCGCTCTTTTTGTATTTTATGGACTCCTTATCTACTTGAGTTTGCCTCATATTCAACCATCCTATCTAGCACGAATTTCTTGGAAAGAGAGCTTAGCTCCGCTATCGCTAATTATTACGTCATTTGCTTTCCATGGCACACTTCCTTCTATTGTTACCTATCTAAATCAAGACCTTAAACTGATTCGAAAGGCAATTTTTTGTGGAAGCACGATCACTCTGGCTATTTATCTAATTTGGCAAGCTGTCGTGATTGGGTGCGTTCCTTTTACAGGAGAGATTAGCCTTACAACAGCACATCTATTCGATCATACAGCTATTGTCCCCATGAGTCAGTTATTTAAAGACTCCTACTTAAGAATTTTTGCCCTTTTATTTTCTTTTGCGTCCATCACAACATCCTTTTTAGGTGTAAGCCTTGGACTAGTAGACTTTCTTATTGATTCATTCAAACTAAAGGGAAGCAAACAGAGCAGAATCCTTTTATTAATCCTAATGTATGCATTTGCACTTGCTCTTTCGTTTTCCTCTCTACGCATTTTTTACCTAAGCCTAAAATACGGAGCAGGAATTGCCTGTATTTTTCTTCTCATCTTGCTTCCAGCCCTCCTAAATAGAGCATGGTCTTCCAAAGAAAAGCATAAACAAACAATAAGCCAAACAATATTAATAACTTTCGCAATTCTAGCGATTCTCACTTGCTTATTCTAATAAAAAGTCCTAGCCCGCATTTCTCACAAAAACTAGAAAATTTGGCACAATCTGTCACCTCGTCTTTTTGTAAATTATTGCTCGCTTTATCGATAGAGATAATATTCTCGTAATAATTTTCAAAAATCTGAGGTAACATCTTGACCGACTTTTCGGAGTGTTTGTGAAAAATGCGGGCTAGTTCTTTTACTTTTGAGCATCACGATGCACAGCTAACATTTCAGATTTTGTTAGACTACCGCCCTTAAAGACAAGACCAAGCGTTGGTTCTACGCGCACTGTTGCTCCCTCCTTTAAGAGAAATGTGGCTCCATCGGCTCTTGCAATATAGGGAATATTATACTCTCCATACAGCTTTGCAAGTTTTTCTTCCGAGTGATGATCTAAGGGATGGTTTTGTAAGATAATAGCTTTAGCTTGAGTTAGATTGTGGAGTTCAGAGTCTAAGACTTTTGTAAGAACAACAATTTTATCTTTGAAATTCTTATTTTCACCTGAATAAAATATGGTTATCTCACCTTCAAATGGAAGAATCTCACTTTCAAGCTTTTGTCCACGCACAAGAACTTTACCAACACTTTCAACAAAGAGTGTGTTTGTTGTGAAGCTAATTCCATAAGGTTTACCCATAGTGACAACTACAAGGTCACCATAATCAACCCAACCAGATGATAATGAATGACAAGCTATGTCATCAAATCCTTTCTCAATATCAGTATGTTTTTCAATATACCCTTCAGCCCCCCACATAATAGATGTCTGATAATAGGTTTTGTATGAGGGAGTTACAGCAATTATGCGAGCTTTTGGTCTACAGCAGCAAATCCGCCTAATTGTACTACCACTATTTGAACACGCAATGATTGCCGTTGCTTTAATGTTATAACAAGTATTGATCGCAGCTCTAGCAACCCCTGATGGAACATCAAAAAGCTCATTTTCCATCATTTTATGGAAGAACGCTTTATAATCAAAATCACGTTCTGCCTCGGATGCTATTTCATGCATCATTTTAACTGCTTGAAGCGGATAAGCTCCTACAGCAGTTTCTCCCGATAGCATTACAGCAGACGCAGAGTCATAAATAGCATTTGCTACATCGGAAGCTTCCGCACGTGTCGGCATCGGATTCTTAATCATCGATTCAAGCATCTGAGTTGCAATAATTACCGGCTTTGCACGAAGGTTACACTCTCGAATCATTTTCTTTTGCAAGGGTGGCAAGTGAGTGACTGAAATCTCAATTCCTAAGTCTCCACGAGCAACCATTATTCCGTCTGCAACCTGAACAATTTCCTCAAAGTTTTTGACCCCCTCTCGATTTTCTATCTTGGCAATCACGAGCAGGTGAGGTGCTTTTTCCTTAGCAATCAATTCTTTGATCGCTAGAACCTGCTTTGCGCTCCTAATAAAAGATGCTGCAATCATATCTATTCCTCTACCGCACCCGAATCGAATATCGGCTATATCTTTCTCTGTAAGATCAGGAAGATCAAAAACTTGATCAGGAATATTAACGCCTTTATTTTTTTGAAGAGTACCTTCATTTAGAATCTCAACTTCTGCAAATCCCTTCCCTTTTCTAACTACTTTACCATGGATATAACCGTCGTCAAAAAATATCTTACTGCCCACAAGGACTTCATCTACTATAAAACTTGGCAAAATAGGGATTTCCTCCCCAATTCGAACGATATCAGAGGGGCTCACTTTTCTTGGCTCTATATTCCCAATCCGAATCTCAGGACCTTTTGTATCTAACATAATACCAATAGGTTTAGACAGCTCTACCCTTATTTCTTTAATATACTCGATAACTTGGGCGTGCTCTTCATAACTCCCATGACTAAAATTAATGCGGGCCACATTCATGCCTTGCTCTACAAGCTTCCGAATCATGTCCTTTGATCTAGATGCGGGTCCAATCGTGCAAATAATCTTTGTTCTTCTCATTTATACTGCTCGTGTTTCAAAAATTGGTTTTTTCTTCGCCATAAATACCCATATTTAAATTTACTTCGCCCTTATCTAGTGCAAATAGCTCTCGGGCTCAGCAACAGCTTTGCTTAATTCAAATCTGGGTATTTCTGACTTGAAAATTCCCAATTTTTGAATCTCTCCCAGTATACATAACGATAGGCGACCTCCCCTATTTTCTCCAATTCAAATCCAATTTCTTTGTTTAAAAATTGTAAATTATGGTACTATTTTGCCCTATGATCGAGCTTAAGGGCGTATCAGTCCATAATTTAAAGAAAATATCGCTCACCTTAAAACAAGGTGAATTAATTGTATTTACCGGGGTATCTGGATCCGGCAAATCTTCGCTAGCGTTTGATACTATATATGTTGAGGGACAAAGGCGATATATTGATTCGCTTTCGGCTCATGCAAAAAGATATTTAGGGAATTTACCGAAACCGGATGCTACTTCTCTTGAAGGAATTCCACCCACAATTGCTATTGAACAAAAAACATCCTCGCATAATCCAAGATCTACTGTAGGAACAATTACAGCAATTTATGACTACTTAAGAGTCTTGTATGCAAGAATGGGAGAAGCATATTGTCCGATATCTAAAGAAAAAGTCACGCCCATCTCTAAGTCAGAGATTGCAAGGGTTATTTTATCTAAACCAAAAGAGACAAAGCTGATTTTTCTAGCCCCCATGATACAGGCTAGCAAGGGAGAGCATAAGGAGCTCTTTCCTGAATTAATGAAGCGCGGCTTTTTACGTGTTCGGGTCGATAAAGAATTTTATCATCTCTCAGAAACAATTCCTGCCTTAGATAAAAATAGTGTTCATGACATTGAGGTAGTGATTGATCGGCTAACAGTTGGGGAAGAGGCGCGAATTTTAGAAGCGATACAAATGGGGCTTGATGTAGGAAAAGGTCTTCTTTACACTCACAATCCTGATACAAATGAAGATACCCTATTTTCTGAATATGGATATAGCAAATCATCGGGTATTTATTACAAACCTCTTGAGCCTGAAGACTTTTCTTTTAATCATCCAAAAGGAATGTGTGAAGAGTGTAGTGGTCTTGGTACAATTCAAGACTTTGATTTAAAGCTCATTATTGATGAAGAGAAAAGCATCTCAGAAGATTGCTGTCTTATTGCAGGCTCTTGTAATACAGTAAAATGGGGAAATATCTATTCTAATCTAGCAACTCTATACCGGTTTAAGCTTGATACACCTTGGAAAAATCTATCGAAAGAAGCTAAGGACGTATTTCTCTATGGAACAGAAGAGAAATGGACCAAAATGGTATTTGTCCATCCGGAAACAAAAGCAAGATGGGTTGACTACATTGGCTGGCGTGGGGTTTTACATGAAGCTAAAAAGCGTTTCAATGAGGCAACATCTGATCTCTATCTTGAAAAAATGGGCGAACTTATGCACAAATCGATTTGCCCAAAATGCAGCGGTGCAAGGATAAAAGATTACCCGAGACATGCCAAGTTCAAAGGAAAAACAGTTTTTGAAATCACAGAAATGCCGATTAAGGAATCGCTTCAATTTTTTCATGAATTAGACCTTAGCGAGCGTGAAAAGATTATCGGCTTTGATCTGATTCAAGAAATTGAAGGGAGACTCACCTTTCTTTTTAATGTGGGTCTTGATTACATAACATTATCAAGAAATTCACCAACCCTTTCAGGCGGAGAATCGCAACGGGTACGTCTTGCTTCCCAAATTGGATTTGGCCTTGTAAAAGTTGCCTATATCCTTGATGAACCTTCAATTGGTCTTCATCCTCGCGATAACGAAAGGCTCATTAAAACACTCATTCACCTTCGTGATAAAGGTAACACGGTTATCGTTGTCGAGCATGACGAAGAGACAATTAGAGCAGCTGACACAATTATTGATATTGGTCCCTATGCCGGCGTGAATGGCGGCGAAGTTGTTTCACATGGGAATCTTGACCAACTACTTTCATCACCTAATTCTATAACCGGCGCATATCTTTCTGGCAGAGAAGAAATTCCCATCACAAAAAAAAGAAAGCCTACCAAAGACCATGCAATAAAAGTCATTGGAGGCGCGCATCACAATTTAAAAGGAATGGACGTAACTATTCCGCTTGGAGTGTTTATTGCTGTCACAGGCGTTTCAGGCTCTGGGAAATCATCTCTTATTACTGATATTCTTTATCCTGCCCTCTCAAACAAAGCAAACAACTCTAAACTCCCTATTGGCACTCACAAAGCAATTGTTGGACTAGAAAAAATAGACAAAGTTATTGCTATTGACCAATCACCTATTGGAAGAACTCCGAGATCAAATCCGGTGACCTATGTAAAAGTTTTTGATGATATTCGCGATTTATTTGCAAAACTACCTGATAGTCAAGCGTTCGGATACACAATCGGTCACTTTAGTTTCAATGTGCGTGAGGGCTCCTGCTACCAATGTCTTGGCATGGGCATGACTAAGATCGATATGGATTTTCTCGAAGATGAATGGGTCACTTGCCCAAATTGTAAAGGTGAACGATTTGATCAAAAAACTCTTTCCATTAAATATCGAGGAAAAAGCATCTATGATGTTCTTGAAATGTCTATTGATGAAGCATCCACATTTTTTTCAGAGATCCCCTCCATTTATAAAAAATTAGCTCTTTTAAAAAGGGTAGGTCTTGGCTACCTAAAACTTGGGCAATCAGCAACCACACTATCAGGTGGAGAAGCGCAGCGCATCAAGCTTGCAAAAGAGCTCATTAGACCACCAAAAGGGCACACCTTCTATATACTTGATGAACCAACAACGGGGCTTCATTTTCATGACACGCGAAAACTGATCGAAATATTACAAGAACTTGTCGACACGAAAAACACTGTACTTGTGATTGAACACAATTTAGATCTCATTAAAACTGTAGATTGGATCATTGAACTCGGTCCGGAAGGTGGCGATGCTGGAGGTTATTTGCTTGCCGCCAATACTCCTGCTAAAATTTGTGAAGGCAACACGGCTACCGGAATATTTCTAAAAAAACATTTAGAAAAAGACTTCCTTAAATTAAGTGGCGGAAAAGTATCAAAGCCCCTCACGGAAATTACAGTAAAAGGAGCCCACCAAAACAACCTAAAAAATGTCTCCCTCTCAATTCCGCATAATTCTCTTGTTGTCTTTACAGGCCCATCTGGCTCAGGAAAAACATCCCTTGCATTTGAAACCATATATGCAGAAGGACAAAGGCGTTATATTGAAAGTTTATCGACCTACGCAAAACGATTTGTCACTAAAATGCCAAAAGCAAAAGCGCTAGAAATCGAAGGATTATCTCCTGCAATTGCAATTGAACATCACGTACAAAACGTTAATCCTCGCAGTACACTTGGTACAATAACAGAAATTTATGACTACCTCCGCATCATCTACTCACGTATGGGAACTGCCTTTTGCCCTGAAACAGGGGAAGAAATCAAAGAGATCACCCCAGAGAAAATTCTAAAGCGGCTTCTTTCCTATCCGGATGGAACCAAGATGCAAATTTTAAGCCCCATTGCTTTTTCCAAAAATGAAGAATTCACAAAAGTTGTCGAATCATGGCAGAAAAGCGGCTACGTACGAATTCGTCTAAATACTGTCTATTACGACCTAGAAGAAACGATCCCCTATGATAAACGGCTAAAAAACAAACTCGAACTAGTTATTGACCGAATCATACTAAAAAAAGGTATGGAGAAAAGGCTATTAGATGCAATCACTTCTGCATCAGAAATTTCAGGAAATCTTGTAGTCGTAGCACTCGATAATCAAGACCTATTTTTTAATTTAGCATTTGCAGTTGAAAGCACAGGCAAATCCTACCCATCGATAACACATCATACCTTTTCATTTAATTCAGCTGAGGGGATGTGCCATGAATGTGAGGGACTTGGCATTAAATGGGGAGCAAACCTACATCAAGACAAAACAATTACCAAACACTCACTATCTGACATTTTAATTAGACTTTTAAAAGAGCATGCAACAAGAGACGCCCATACTTTTTTTGAAACATTCTTTAAGAGGAGCAAAATTCCATTCAAAGAACCCTTAAAAGATTTAGATGAAGACAAACTCCATTTTATCTTTGAAGGAAGCAAAAAAGCTATCGATGGTTTAAAATGGATTGGTCTAAACAACCTATTTACACAAATGGGGAAAATGGGAAGATCAATTATTCGAGAAGAAGCGCTCCCCTTTCTTCAGCAAAGCATTTGCTCTAGTTGTGATGGCACAAGATTAAATTCGATCGCTAGAAACGTACGGATCAATAACATCTCAATTACAGATCTATGCAAGATGCCTTTAAGTGAAGCGTATCTCTTTCTCGCGAAAATTGAAGGAGAACACGTCTTAAAAGAAGCATTGGCTGTGGTGAATTCCCGAATGAAACTTCTATGCGATATGGGACTTCATTACCTCTCTTTAGATAGAGGCGCACCTACACTCTCAGGTGGAGAAGTGCAACGCACAAGACTTGCTAAGCAGCTAGGACTAGGTCTTACAGGCGTGCTATACGTTCTTGATGAGCCAACTGTTGGTCTTCACCCCCATAATAACCACCTTCTCAATAACGCGCTTAAAGAATTACAAAAGTTGAAAAACACTATCATTTTAGTTGAGCACGATCCAATGACCATAAAAGAAGCTGATCTCATCTATGACTTCGGTCCAGGAAGCGGTAATTTGGGTGGTGAAATTACGGCAATAGGAACGCCTCTTGAGCTCTCAAACAATCCAAATTCATTAACGGGAAGATATCTATCAGGCGAGCTCTCAACCCCCTTACCAAAAAAAAGACGGACACTCAAAGAATGGTTTACCGTTAAAAACATTACAAAGCACAATCTCAATGACGTTTCTGTTACCTTTCCTAAAAAGGCTCTTACCTGTGTCACCGGTGTTTCAGGATCTGGTAAGTCTACACTCATGCATGATATTATCAATCCAGGGCTTTTTCAAAATCTTCAAAAAAGATCCCCTTCAGAGACATTTATTTTTGAAGGCGCCACTTTCGAGAACGTAAAAGACTTTGATAGACTGATTACAATTGATCAAGGAACACACAAAACAACAAGCAGGTCAGATCTTCTAACCTATACAGATCTCCTTACACCTCTGCGCACATTTTTTGCATCTATGCCCGATGCTATAGCAAAAGGACTTCAACCCAAACATTTCAGTTATAACCACCCAAGCGGCATGTGTAAAAAATGCCGGGGCCTCGGAACGCAAACAGTTGAACTTGAATTTATGGCAGCAGCGCATGTTGAGTGCGACAGCTGCAACGGATTTTGTCTAAACCCATTAAGTTTGACAATAAACTACAAAGGGAAGCACTTTGGAAATCTTTTTAATGTCACAGTAGCTAACGCAAAAGAACTTTTACCCCCTATACCAAAAATACACAAGATTTTAGACAGGTTAATGCTTGTTGGACTTGGTTACCTTACCCTTGGTCAATCAACACAAACTCTTTCTACAGGAGAATTCGGTAGACTTCGTCTCTCCATTGAACTTGCAAAAAATACTAAGGATCATCCGATCTATATATTTGACGAACCGACCTCTGGCTTACATTTTGATGACATCGCTAAAATCATCCCCATCTTTCAATCTCTTGTCGATAGAGGAAGCACCGTCATCATCATTGAACACAATCTCGATATCATTGCAAACGCTGACTACATCATCGACCTTGGCCCAGAAGCCGGCCAATTTGGTGGAAAAATCACCTGCTCTGCTCCTTTCAACACCTTTCTTAAGCAAAAAGATTCACACACCGCTAACTACTTGCGTAAATACTTGAAAATGGTGTAAACTTCACCCTTCTTCGCTGGGGACCTTGGAGATAAGAATTTCTCGAACCAGGTCAGAACCTGACGGTAGCAGCCTTAAGAGGTCTATTCTTGGCTCTAAATCGTCTCCAGCCCTTTCTTTTTAATCTAGCGCTCTCTATACTATTGCTAAAATTTTAAAAAGGAGCAAAATAATATGACTTTTATCTTAGCTGAAATGAGTTTGGATCTCTTATCACTTCCACTATTTACTGAAGCACACGAAAAAGCGCTTAGAGAGATACCTGTTACAGAAGAATCCGAACGAATGCTAAGCGTTGTAAAAACTGCAAATCTCGCCATAAGCTCTCTTACTGGCTTAGCTGCGAACTCTGCCTTAACAGTAATGAAGAAATCTGCAGCAGAACTAAAATTGAAATTAGATGAGGCAAATTCAAGAGAGATCTACCCACTATTTGAAAGAATTCAAAACGGTCTTGATGAGGCAATTGATTTAACAAAAGAGTGTTTTGAAATACTTAACAAACGAATTCTCTCCTTAAGTTGTATAATTGGAGCAAGTGTCGAACACGAAATCGGCCCTCTATGTTATAAAGTAAATTTTGTTGATCCATTGCATATAGAATCCCCTAGCCCAACACTCGGACGGTCTGCCAACACATCTCCCCACGCAGATAGACACTCGCCCTTTACCACAAAAGATCGGCGCCCACCTAAAGAAGATGCATAAACCAATTACTACCAGTAGAAACCAATACTTGCGTAGACTGCTTGAAAATTGACGTAGTTGTGCGGGTATACATCGCACATTGATTTAGACGGTTGCACTTGCAACGGGGCAAAACCTGGATTGAAAAGTACAATACGATCGTAAGCAAGGCGTAGATAAAAAGGATTTAATCTGTAGAGAATATAGGGAATCAGCTCCAAACTGAAGGCTGAATACACCCTACCTGTTTTAAAATCAACAGCATTTACGGTATCTCCAAGATCTCCCAAAACGCTTTTTCTTGTCATGAAGTTGGCATAAGCGCCCCCCTTTACTTGAATTGCCCAAGTAAATCGACTTGTAGCGTTGGCCTGGAATTCTAAACCAGCTTGTCCTCCGCCCATTTGGTTGGCAAGCTTTACATAACCGGTGTCACCCACACTTCCCGTTCCAATTTTCATATGCATACTGTCGCGAAAATCAATGTACCTAAGGCCGAGCATCCAGGAAAAGGAAAAATAGTCCACATATCTAGGCGTTACATGTCGCCAATAAGAGAGCTCACCTGAATTAAGCTCTGACTTATAATGGTAATCAAAATAGTAAAAATCAGTCCAATTCACATTCGTATAAGGGAGTGTCGAAACATATAAAAGCTCTGTAGGATCAGTTTCGGATCCACTCTGCCTCCAATTAAAAAGGCCTGTATATACAGCTTCAATCGAGTTTTTAGGTCCACTCATCCACTCCACCATGCCCCTTACCCCGGAGACATAATTGAAAGGAATTTTTTGAATCACGGAATTAGTATAAAGATCATCTCCTATAATTTGATACTGGCTCAAGAAATCCATATTTTTGAGGGGAGATCGCCAAACACCACAGTACCCCACATCAAATGCAAAAGATTTTTTTGATTCTGGGGTTGCCTCATAGGCAAAAGCCATACTCTCGAATATATTAAAAAAAAGAATTGTCAAAATAAAGTTTCTCATCTTATATCCTACACTACCTCACTATCCTCGATTTCGTCTATACTGAAAATTTTAATTGTATCAATTCCTTCATTTCCCTCAAGAATAATTGGTATATTATTAATTAATCCTTTATAATCCTTGTATAAACAATAGCTAACTTAGAGGTTTTTATGAATCGAACTGGGCAATTTAGCAGACATTCTTATCCAAGATTCCAACTCAGAGATCTTGTGTCGGCAGCTAAATCTTTACAAACTATAGCATGTGAGAAAGCATCTTGGGCTGGCCATCAAGTAATGATTCCAGTTAGATCTGCGGGAACTATAATTAACCAAACTTTAGTAAGATACAGTACTGAGCGTATCGGTGATATCGGAAGGGACCCTGAAACCAGAGCTACTGCCAGAGCACTTGCTATAGACACTTTAAGGGACCCTGAAACCAGAACTATTGCGAGAGAACTTGCTATAGAGACTTTATCAGATCGTGATGTTCGCGTTCAATGTTCTGAGTTTGGAGCTGATGTTGCTAGGAATATAGCTCAAGATCTTCTTTGGACTAACCCAAGAATAGCCAATTCTTTTTTTGAACAAGCCCCCTTTTTAATTACTACAGAAATTATAGCACATATTGCCTCACATGATCGCACCCAAATGGACACTGCTCTTGCTCTAATTTCAAATCTTGACAGGACAAATAAAAGAGAACTCTATATAACAGCAATAAACATACATATTTGTAAAGCCAAATGGTTTTCACCAATACGCTTATTCTATTGGTTAGCAATTCCGCGAATAATGCTTTGGACAATTGAGTTGTGTTCAACAAATATAAAGGATTGGCTCTTGAATAAAACAAGACCACTAGCTGCAGAGCAGCCTCACCCAGCGGCTCCACCAGCTGCAGTTCCACCACCAGCTGCAGTTCCACCACCAGCTGCAGTTCCACCACCAGCTGCAGTTCCAC
>CAZKFL010000012.1:0-215 GCA_964552055.1 uncultured bacterium | reverse complement strand
CACCACCAGAAGCAGTTCCAGCACCACCAGAAGCTGAACCAGAAGCTCAACCATTTGGCGCAGCTGTGGCCCCTCCGTTACCTTTAAGCTCAAGAGTTATGGACTGGTTTATTACTAAAGGTTTATACTTCGGAGTTAGCGAGGAAGCTTAACCCACCACACTTTCTTTTTCGCAACGTTTGCACTTCCCTTCTTGACTGTCCTTATCTCTGCTA
>CAZKFL010000011.1:0-51083 GCA_964552055.1 uncultured bacterium | reverse complement strand
CTATCCTTGCTAATTTTCTCTTTTTTTTGCGGAGAATTTTGTTTTATAAAAAACGGAGGTACTTGGGATTGTGTTGTTCTACTTGTTTTAGGCGGACCGTAAGATCGGAGATCACAATGCCGTCATATTGCCGCGATTCAATTACTTTATTATATGGAAGAACAATTAACATATGGCCAGGCCAAACTATAAGATCAAGTGGTTTTAGAGTGGGAACTTCCGGATAAACTGTATAAATCTGGGAAGTATTTCGGGGGGTAGATCCGTTTGTGAGAGCATATAGAAGGCCTGAACAGTCCACTCCTTTTAGCTGCCAGTAGAGATAGTCGTAAGGGGAAAGATTTTTTTTGGGAGGATAATATTCTAAAAGCTGGGGTATTCCCTCAAAAACATTTCCACCCCAAATATAGGGTAACTTGGGAAGATTTGTTATTTTTTCGAGTAATTCAAGCTTAGTAGGCATTGCTTTTTTTCGTGGTAGCGGGGATGTATCCTGCATACAGACAAATCGTTTATCAATGTAAAGCGGTTTTACTGAACTGTATTCATCGGTGGAAATTTCTAAAGCATTACCCATTTCAGAAATAATTGTGAGCGCACTTTTAGGAAATAGGATCATCTCAATTTCACGAACTAGATGCACTTTATCATAGTTTAGAAAAACTTCAGATATGATTGGAGTATTGAATAGAGGGGCATTTTCAAGAGTTGTTGCAAACATTTGTTGAATTTTAACTCTCCACCGAGTAGATTCTGTCTCTTATTACTATATTAGGAGACCCGCATGAGATTTTGCAATGCATTTTTAATTTCCCTATTGTTTGCATCCTGTGGCTGTAAGGTGCCAGGTCCTAATAAGAAAAGCTTTTCAAACCAAAAAATTTCGATCAATATTGAATCCGAACCTCATACACTCGATCCAAGAAAAGTAAGGTCGCTTGAAGACATCAACTTAATTCAGACCTTCATGGATGGGCTTATGCGAGTTGGAATTAATGGCACAACTTCACTTTCTGTTGCAGAGAAATATAGTGTTTCAGAAGACATGAAAACGTATGTCTTCAAATTAAAAGACACAAAATGGTCTAATGGTGATTCAGTAAGGGCATCTGACTTTGTCTATGCATGGAAAAAGGCGTTAACAAGCGATTTCAACTCTCCTTATGCATCTCTTCTCTATGTCATTAAAAATGGCAAGTCTGTAAAGCAAGGACTATTACCTACAAGCATGCTTGGAATTACTGCAAAAGACGATTATACACTGACTGTAAACTTAGAATATCAAACTCCGTTCTTTCTTGAACTATTAACACTGCCAATTTTTTTCCCTGTAAATCAAAGAGTAGATGAAGAGCAGCCAAATTGGCATCGCGCGGCAAATACTTTTGTAGGAAATGGACCGTTCAAAATAACAAGCTGGAATCATAATGACTCGATAACAGCTACTAAAAATGAAACCTATTGGGATGCAAATGCGGTCTCTCTAAAATCCATTGAACTCATAATGGTCACTTCTGAAACAGGCCTTATGATGTTTAAAAATAAAGAGCTAGATTGGGCAGGATCACCATATTCTTCGATACCAACTGATGCAATTCCCTCATTAAAATCACAAAATTTAATTAAATCTGATCCCTTTCTTGGTACCTACTGGATCAGGACGAATACGGAAGCTGGACCACTTCGAAATGAAAATTTACGAAAAGCGCTTGCTCTAGCAATCAATCGAAATGAAATTGTATCTCATGTAACAAATAGCTATGAGCCTGCAACAGGGATTGTTCCGACTTCATTTGGCCTTCAAAATGTCCCCTATTTTTTAGATGGAAATGAAGATGAAGCGCGCGATCTTTTTGAACAAGCAATCGAAAAGGAAAACATCTCACAAGACTCCTTACCCGAACTAACCCTTACGTATGCAGCAGACACAAAAAATCATCGGATTGCACAAGCAATTCAAGACCAATGGAAAAAAACTTTAGGACTGACAGTCAAACTGGAAGCTCTCGAGGGACCGGTCTGTTTAGAAAAAGTTTCTAAAGGAAATTATCAATTAGCAGTAGGATCATGGATAGCAGATTTTAGAGATCCGATCAGCTTTCTGGAAGTTTTTAAAACAAAACTTGTGGGAACAAATAACACAAACTGGGAAAGTCTTAACTATCAGAAAGCATTGGAAGCTACTTATCTTGCAAAAAACTCTAGCGATCGTTTGAATGGTTTAAAAGAATCTGAACAAATACTTATGGATGAAATGCCCGTAATTCCAATTTTTCATTATACAATGCTTCACGTAACAAACGACCACCTCAAAGATGTTGTATTAACTGATGCAGGTCACATCGACTTTAAATGGGCTTATGTCTCAAAATAAAAGAGAGAATTTTATCACTATTTTTTCCCTTTTCTCTGTGTACTCTGTGCTGCCTTTGGTGTTTTACTCTTCCTGTCTTTTTGGATCTAGTCTTACATTAGTAAACGACAGTCCCTATCCACTTACAGCAGAGATTTTTAATGCGAATAACGAAAAACTTGCAGCAGTGAAATTAGCACAAAATCAAACCTATATTTGGGGAGATAATCAGTCTCCTTTTAAAAAGCAAAATGATACAACCATTACACCGTTTACTATCACTTTTATTTGCGCAAATTCTCGCCCTTATGACTACAGCCCTCCACCTAAGAAAGGAAGTAAAGTAAAAAGACAAGCCTATCAAGCTGAATTTGGCTCATGGGTAGGTGTACCAACAGGAGCAACAGTGAATGCTTTAGGCGTAAATGGTGGCAGTAGATCGTGTGTCATCAAGCAAGGCACTAAGAAGGGCGCTCCCACAGTTAAAAAACCAGGTCCTAAAAATTCTAAAAATGATGGCTTCAACAACTTCAGCAATGATGGCGGCCAAACATGGACAAATGACGGTGGAGAAGGTTGGGAAGATTCCGACTTCTCAGAAGACTTCCCCGACTAAAAGAGGTAGCCGAGAGAGAGCATTAAGGGGACTTGCACACCGCCATACTCTGGATTTGAAAGATTTGCTCTAAAATACTTAACGGCCTTCAACTCTAGACTAAGACCTGACCCTGCGCCAATTTCAGCACCAATAGCAAGATAGTTTTGAAAAAGAAAGTTGGATTTTAAATCGACAAAATTTAGCTCGCTTTTAGAAAGAATTGTTGGACCAAAAAGACTTGCCTCCACATAAGGGTGAAGCAAAACTAAGTGCATAATCCAAAACCTTCCTGAAAGAGAAAAAGAGGCGGAATAAAGAGTGTCCGATTCTTTATGATACTGACCTATATTCCCGCCGCCATAAAATGATAAAGCAGAAAGGACATCAAATATTTTTTTCTCATAGAAAATCATGTAGCCTTTTTCTAGATTATTACTACTTTCCCCTTTCATAAAATTTGGCATATTTGGGATATCCATTCGCACACGGTCTTGATTAAAATAGCAAACGCTAATAACTTGATTAGCAGTCGATGCCTCAATAAAACGAAGGGGAAGAAATGCGCCGCCTATAGCGCAAATAATAAAAAAATAGTTTATTAAAGAGGGCATAGTTTTTGTACCGGTATATCGTGACTTTCTTTAGGTAAGGGAACCAAACTCAATTGTTCTTGAAATAGTATCCCTATTGTATACGCCCTATTATATTTAGCTAGCAATTTATCATAATGTCCTCCACCTCTGCCAAGCCTGATTCCTGACACATCAAAAGCAAGTCCAGGAACTAGAATGCAATCATAATCAGCCTCTGCATGAATTTCATTGGTAATAATCTTTGGAAGAAAGAGTTTTTTTTCTTCTATAAGGTAAGAATTTAGCTCTGAGAGATCAACTTCATCTTTAAAGCTTGCAAATGAGAGAACCTTTCCATAAGGCTCTAATAGGGGTTTTAAAACAGTAAGCAGGTTTGTTTTTGCGAAAAATCTTCTTTTAGTAGGAAGGTTTCTTAAAACTTCTTTGTATTCCAAACGGAGAATTTTTTTTTCATTCACTTGGAACACCCTTCTGATATTCAGTCTTTCGAAGAAAGTTGCCCCTTAAATCATATATAGTTGCAGTTCCTGCGCCCTGCACAATTCTTGATATTGGAACCTCCTCGCCTCGTTTAAAATACTTACCGTTTACGAGAATATCACCTTCATATTCCTCAATCATCATCATGTTCCCATCTTCATACCAAGCAATGTATTTTCCTTGTTTCTTATTTTGAACCATTTCTTTTTCACTTTCAATTTTACCATTTGGATACCATGTTCTAACAAGGCCATGAACCTCATCGTCAAGCCAACTAATTTGAAACATGGGATAATTACTTTCAGGATAATAACTTGTTTCTTCACCTTGTTTTTGACCATCTTTAATTTGAAATACAGTTTCAAGAGTACCATTTGATCGGTAAATTTTTACTAAGCCCTCAGGCTTTCCTTTAATATATTCATGTTCCGTAAATAAATATCCATTTTCATATTCGGGCCTAATTCCATAGCCGTCATGAATTTCATGGGTTATCTCATCCTTAAAATTCCAGTATTTTCCTGAAGCAAGCAAACCCTTTTGATAAAATTCCTCTCGTTTAGCAGAGTGCTTATCTCCAAGAAAATAGGAGATTCCCTCTCGTAATCCCTCACTATAATTTGTGCAGCCAATAAAAGTCCCTTCAATATCATATACCCTTTTCTCGCCTTGAAGAACGTCATTTTTATAAGGCAATTTTTTTGCAAGCTTACCATTTGGATGATAATAGAGCGCTTCATTCTGCAGCTTGCCCTTTTCATAATATAACTCGGCCAATAAACTTCCAGAAACATCATAAACCTTACTTTCCCCATCAAAGACCCAAGATGTCTGTGCATCAGGACTTAGATCGCCAACACCCTCCATAACATGAGAAACAATTCGAATATTTCCATTTTCATACCATTCTTTGTAGAGCCCCTTTGCTCTTCCGCAAGCAACTTCCAAATACTGATAAAGCTCTCCATTTGGATGATAGGTGGTTAATTGAGAGTGGACCTTTCCTTCATGATCTCTCTTAAAAACTCGAACTACCTTCTCATAGGGTTGAGCTGACAGAAAATCAACCTTCTGATAAAGCTCCAGGCGATCCTTTTGACTAATTGTCTCATTCACCCCATTTCGATCAATCAGTTGTATATGAGCTAATGGATCTCCATTTTGAATATGAGCCTTTGAGCAACCCAGCATAAGACAAACAAAAATTAGGCTAGCCTTTTTCATAGAGATTCCTTTGCAGAAGTTCCAAGTCTAATGAAAAAATTTTTTCACCTTCGTTTTTTGTTTTTAGTGATAGTTTTTTTATAACAAGTTGAGGCCTAGAATAGTTAGGTAAAAATCGATCTAACCTTACCCCCTCAATTAATGATAAAACTTGGTTAATATCACTAAGGGAGACTTCTACTTGATGTTCAAGCTTCCATTCAGTTTCTTCATAGCAATCTGATTTTCTAGAAGTGTCTTTTAGAAATATCATTTTATTTGCAGGTGTTGATAAAAATTCAAGCCTATTTTGCACAGGTTTGTAATCTGTTTTCATAGCAATCTTTGAAAAAAGAAGAGCTTCATCTTTTAAAAACGATAGGGTCTCTAATGAGTTTTGCAAGAAGTGTATATCACATGACCCAAATTCTCTAACAAATTTATCATGAGTATTTTTTAATAAAGCCAGCTTATTTACTTTTTTTTCCAAAACTGTCATTTTGACATTCAAGGCTAATTCATGTTTGTTTAAAGCAAGCGCATAGAAAAAAACAAGCAAGGGAATGAAAAACGAAAGTGCAAAAATGCCTAGAAAGGTATTTAAACTCATAAGAAAAATATTATCATTGGTTAGGGAGATAATTTTTTCTTTAACTGTTTCAACATTCTTGCTTAAGTACAAGAACCATTTGGTAACCATTTTTTTCCTTAATATATTCTAACGATTTTTCCTGGATACCCTCTTTAAACTTAGTGGAAAACTCTTCAAAAGCTTTCTTAGCAAGAGAATCAGATTTACAGGTATATAGAATTTGTAGTTTTATCATATAAGCATTTTTAGGACTACTGATATTTGGATACTCAAGAAGCTCATATCCAATATCTTTGATTTCCATGCTTTTTGAAAGCTCACTCATATAGCTAGTTAAGCAATATGGTTCTCTTAAGAATCCACCATTATGATTTAGTTTTTTTGTTTTCTCTAAAAAGAGATTTACTCCACTATTAAACTGGTCCTCAGAAAAGAAATTTTTTTGAATTGCACTATATAATTTAGGCTCTTCTCCTCCCAAACTTACAATATAATTAAATCTCTCACGTATCCCCTGTTCCTTCTTTAGATAAATAAGGGTCATTAATAGAGCAATTACCATGCTACAAATCGTTGAAACACCTAAAAACGCTTTTATTTTTTGTTTTATTTTTACCATCTGTTTAGCTGGAGCAAATTCCCCTATTCTAAATTGAAGAGGATTTTTATTTCCTTCAAAAGAATCCAAAGCAAGCCCAATTTCTATTGCATATGAGCACAATTCTTGCCTGTCAAACTCAAGATGAGGGCTAATTTCCATTTTTTTTGAAGAAAGCTCAAGCATATTTTCTGTCATTTCTTCAGTGATACTACTATAACCTAAATGAACCAAATTCAATTGATCCAAGCCCTCTTTCCTTTTAATATATTCAAAGGATCGCCATAACCCCTTTTGTAGCTTTCCAATAGTAAACTTAAGATTTTTTCCTTCGATTTCCTTTTTGAAAAACTTTGAAATCTCATTTTTAAGAAAATGCAAATCAACCTCTTCTACACTTGGGAAATCAGTTCTTGCAGCATCAATTAACATTCGAAAACCCACATCAATCACTAAACTATGCTTGGCCTCACATCCCTCGACAAAAATTAAATACGATTTTTCCCAACCAAAATAGATTAATGGCACTTTCTCATTTTCACCGATAAAAAACACTTTGAACCGAGCAAGTCCTTTAGAAACTGTCGAAACTATATCGGGATCAAAACCTAGAGTCTTAATATCTTGAAGATGAGCTTGCAGAGTTTCGTTAAAAAATGTGTACAGAGCTACATGACTCTCTTTCTTCCCAAACCTTATTTCAGAAATCGTTGTAACGTGCTCCTCAGAAAATGGCAAAAGCTTTTCAATTTGAAACGGTAGGGCTTTAATTACAGAACTTTTTTTTGCAAAAGGAAACGAAAGATTTTTTACAAAAACCTCTTCTGGTGTAAGAGCCGAAACAGTCGCTATATTTTCATGACGATACCTGGTTTCTTTTAAGATTCTTTTTTTTAATTGGTTAAGGTCTAATATATCCTTTTTAAACTCCTGCAAAAAAATAATTCTCATTTTTTTGCCAGAGCGTTTTAAAAGAGCAACTTTAAAATAATCCCCATCCGGGTGAATCCCAAGAACATACATAACTATTCGACGCCTAAATATATAACAAGTGCATTTTAGTCGATGACGAAAAAGATTGCACTCATTAAAATTATAGAATGGGATATTTTAGACACCTTATTCATTTACTTTTTGGAGCCTACACACTAATGCTATTTGTGAGAATAGCCCTGTCATGGTTTCCCACCCTTTACCGGTATCGCCTCACCCATTTCCTTCTTTACTATACAGATCCCTATCTAAATCTATTCAGAAAGCTCATTCCCCCTATCGGTGGAATGCTTGATCTAAGTCCGATCCTTGGCTTTTTTTGCTTAAGACTTCTCGAATCCTTCCTCATGAAGCTCCTCTAAAAGCAAAGAAAATCCATGTGTTTGCGACAATAGGGTATTATAAAAACAAAGACGTACACAAGTATCTAGAAACATCTAAGAAGCTGTCCTAAACCCTGATTGGATAGCTGCATTACATAAAATTAAAAACTTTTTTTCTTTGCGCTCCTTTGCGTCTTTGCGCCTTTGCGTGATTTTTTTTATTTTATAAGATCAAGCTATGGCAATATGTTTTGGATATCAGTCTTTTAAAATAAATTCACGCAAAGGCGCAAAGGAGCGCAAAGAAGAAAATAATATAAGAAAATTAAATTTTTTTTGATGTTCTGTGGAAGGTTTTAGGACAGGCTCTAAGATAGAGTTGCATTTCCTTCCCCCCTAGAGTCCCAACTTGAATCCTATTGAACGGCTGTGGAAATGGATGAAAGAGGGAGTGGTGTATAACTGTTCGAAGTATCAGATTTTTACCACAGAGATCACAGAGATCTAGAGAGGCGCTCGGCGCAAAAAACACATAAATTCTGATATGTCGTTATAGTCCTTTAAATTTGTTCGATAGGTTTATCTGTCAGATACATCTTTTTCTTTGCGCTGAGCGCATCTCTAGATCTTTGTGGTTTCATTATTTATTTTCTGCGACTCTGCAGTGAATATTTATCTTCTTGCGACGGATGATTTTTTTCTGAAAGGGGGGAAAAGAAAAAGCGGGGCAAAGGCCCCGCTTTTAATATTTTGACTTACTTTACTTAAGGTTAGATTAGAAATCCCAACCAAGTTCTACAATCAAACCAATCATTGCAAAGGAACCTTGATCAGCTAATGAGAACAATTGTCCTTCATAGCTAGCAGTATTTGCAACGTGTTGGAACTGATTCCAGTAGTAAGCTGTATCTAAACCAAGTCTAACTCTCACATTCTGTGAGTTGTCATACATAGCTGAATTGTATTGGAAACCAAGTACAGCTCTTGCTGTTGGTGTGAACACAATTGGACGCTCAGATGCATAAACTTCATAAAGTTCAGATCCATTATAGCTTGCATCAAACTTAGCATTAGCACCACCACAAAGAAGAGCTACTGTTGTATCGCAATACATTGAGAATCCGCTTCCAAACACCCAAGTTGAGTTTAGACCAAAATCAGGTCCAAGGCCCCAGAAACTTGTAGTATTTGTTTGGCCCAAAACTGTAGCAGCAGTTGCTAAATCTGAAGAGCTAGCAAATGTTTGGTCATCTGTGTAATAAATCCAAGCAGCTTTTAGACCTGTATGAGGCTCAAGCGCAAATGATTTAGTAACATAGGTACCACGATTAAGATCGATTTGTAGATCATAGTAACTAACTTTAAGTTTGTCTTTTGCATAAGCAAAAGCATGAACATCAGAAGTACCACCAAGTAAATTGGTTGTGTATGTGCTAAATGGAACAACTTGCTCTGAACCTACAGCAGTAAATGATCTATGTCCTTTACGGCTCACCCAATCAAACTTTGAATTTAAGAACCAATTGTCATGCTCAAAATAAAAGCCTAATTCAGCTGTAAGACCACTTGCTACGTTGAACTTAGGACGAAGAATTTTAGAAGAAACTGGAAAAGTTTGATCTCCAGCAACGTCAAATCCACCATTTGCCAATGTATAAGCAAAATCTGTTCCTGTTAGAACGAATTGCTCAAGTAAATAACCAATGTCCATATGGACGTTATATCCATTATTAAGCATTGGGTAAGCTGAACACATCTCTGTCGGCATGCAATGCGGCATTGATGATGTTTGACTTGAAGTTGTTTGATCTGCATAACCTGCAGTCATCATAACAACAGACGCTGCAGATATCTGCATCATACTGTTAATGTACTTACTCATGTTACCTCTCATAGGTTGTTTTCTGTCTATCTTACTTTCCTATAAAATAATTTTCAATATTATTAAAACACTTTTTTCTTAAACACCTTATTTTTATAGGAAAAATGATGAAAATTTTATTTTTTTATCCGTAATTTCCTCTATGAAAACTTACATTTTAGAAGAATTTAAGAAAAAAAATGCAGCTCCGCGGATATTTATCTGAAAATCTAAAATTATGGAGATGGGAACTTGTTTTAAAAGATCAGAAAACCGTCCTTTGTCAAAAAAACCAGTCAAGAAATCTCCTTCTTTTAGAATCTCTAATATCTTTGGCGCAATTCCCCCACCAATATATATTCCTCCCGTAGTATATCCCTTCAAAGCAAGATTTCCCCCCTCCGCTCCAAGTATCTCGCAAAATAGTTTCACTGCTTGTTTTTCAATTGAGCATTCAGAAAGACATGCTTCTCTAGAAATTTCATCAGGATCTTTTTTAATACCCTTAGCAAGAAATGAATAGATATCAGAAAGCCCATTTCCAGACAAAATTCTTTCATAAGAAACACGCCCATACTTCTCTTTTAAATATCGGAAAAGCTCAATTTCGTTTTCATTTCTTGGTGCAAAATCTGAGTGCCCCCCCTCCGATGCAACAGGTATTAGTCTTTTTTCACTATATATCATTAATGCTTCGCCAAGACCTGTCCCTGGAGAAATAATTGCCCTGTTGCCTAACTCATCAATCTGCCCCTTATTCAGAGTATAAAGCATTTCATTCCTAATATTCAAAACACCGTAAGCACATGCGGTTATATCATTTACAAGAAGGACCTTTTCAATTGCAAACCTATCTTTAATCTTTTGCTCTTCAATAATCCAAGGAAGATTTGTTGCCTTGCAAATACCTTCCTTTACAGGACCAGCAACTCCAAAACAGGCGCCAAAGACCTGAATCCCCCCAAGAAAAAGATTTAGAATCTCTTCTAGTGAGTCGTATTTTTTACTGTGAAACAATTCTATCCGTTCAAAAATAATTCCGTCAGAAGTAAGAGCAAGCTCCGTCTTAGTTCCACCAATATCACCTACTAAAAATTTCAAAGCCATGTTGTCACTACAAATAATGTATGCTATAGTTTCTTGCAAAGATTTAATTTGGAGATTATCTATGACAACTAATGATGAAAATGGAAAAAAGAAAGCTTTAGCACTCGCTCTTTCTCAAATTGAAAAACAGTTTGGTGAGGGATCAATTATGTCTCTTGGCAAACACTCTCTCTCTCATAGCATTCAAGTAATTCCAACAGGTTCACTCTCGCTAGATATAGCACTTGGAATTGGTGGAGTCCCAAGAGGTAGAGTTGTAGAACTTTACGGACCAGAATCGTCTGGTAAATCAACACTTGCAATGCATATTGTAGCAAATTGCCAAAAAGCTGGCGGTATTGCAGCATACATTGACGCAGAACATGCTGTGGATCCAGGTTATGCAGCAAAAATTGGAGTAAACCTAAATGATCTTCTTATTTCACAACCAGATTCTGGTGAAGAAGCGCTCAATATTGCTGAAATGCTTGCAAGATCAAATGCAGTTGATGTAATTGTAGTCGATTCAGTTGCTGCACTTGTGCCTAAAAGTGAACTTGAGGGAGAAATCGGAGATGCACATATTGGTCTTCAAGCTAGACTTATGTCACAAGCACTAAGAAAGTTAACGGCCACTCTATCAAAAAGCAATACATGTGCCATATTTATCAACCAGATTAGGGAAAAAATTGGTGTGATGTTTGGTAACCCTGAAACAACAACCGGCGGAAGAGCTCTTAAGTTTTATGCATCCATTCGAATTGAAATTAGACGAACCGGCGGCTTAAAAACAGCAGACGGAGTTGAATTTGGAAATAGAGTTAGGGTAAAAGTACTGAAAAACAAAATGGCGCCCCCATTTAAATCGGCAGAATTTGATATTATATTTAATGAAGGGATTTCAAAGACTGGCGATATTATTGATTTAGGAACTGAAATGAATATAATTGAAAGAAAAGGGCCTTGGCTTAGCTATAAGGGGCATAAATTTCAAGGTAGAGAGAGTGCGCGGACGGAACTAAAGCAAAATCCGCAGCTTTTAGAGGAACTTGAAAGCGTAATATTAAAAGCTTACAAAGAGAAGTTTGAGATTAAATCCCCCGAGCAAGCTCAGTTAGCAGCAAGTGGAGTTTAGTTTTATTAATCGGGAGATCTTCTAAAATAGCAAAGCACCTTTCTATTTCATGGTGAAAACGCTTAAGAGCAAGATCTCTCCCTAAAAACAGTGCAAAATTCATGCTATTTTTATCCAGATCTTGAGGGATGTCCTTAAGATCGTCACGTATTTGAAAGGCAAGACCAAAATGCCCAGCTAACTTTTTTATTTGATCAAGCAAAGCAAAGTCCCCGCCTCCAAAAACCCAACCCAGGACAAATGATCCCTCAAAAAGTGTTCCTGTTTTCAAATAAATCACCCTTTCTAACAGCTCTTCTGTAAGAGCCTCTTTTTTTCCATAAAACAAATCATAATATTGACCTAAAACCGCACCTCTTATTCCCGCTGCCGCAGCAGCATGACCAAGAGCAATGACTACAGCCTCATAGGCATGTGGGGATAAAAGCGCCATTTTTCGCCCGTTTTCTTCAATTTTTTTAAAGGCTTCAGAAATCAATGCATAGCTTGCAAGTAAAGCAACAGTTTCTCCATAAACTTCATGAAGCGATTTTTCACCCCTTCTTATCTCATCATTATCCATACAAGGCAAGTCATCGGCAATAAGTGATGCAGTATGAAAAAACTCAACAGCAAGAGCTGCATCCATTACAGGAAAATTGCAATCAAGAGCTTCTGCTATATAATGAACAATAAGCGGGCGAATCCTCTTTCCCCCACTTAATAGCGCGTAAGAAACAGCACTTGTTAACTCATTGCTTTCTGGGAAAGCATGTCTTATCGCTTGCTCAATTTCTACATTCATTGAATGACTCCTTTTATCGAAAGACAAGGTCCCACCTTAGAGAAAGGTAAAAGAACAGTGCCTGGATTCAAAACAGTGTTGCACCCAACAAAAGCTCCGTGTCCAATCAAAGCGCCAAATTTAGTTCTACCCGTAGCAATTTTATTTCCATTCCAAATAACAGCAATTTCCTTTTCATCTAGCCTTAGATTAGCGCATTTTGTTCCAGCGCCTAGATTGACACCTTCACCAATAACAGAGTCACCTACGTAGTTTAAATGGGGAATTTTTGCCCCATCTAGGATTAAACTCCTGTTTATTTCTGTTGCATGTCCGATTACACATTCATTACCAATTACACTCCCCTTTCTGATATAGGCACCATTTCGTATTTCACATCCGTCACCAATATAACAAGGTCCTTCTAAATAAGAGCCTTCTTGAATCACACAATCTTTTCCAATGTAAATTGCCTTCTCATTATCTAAAAAGACACCTTTTTTTAAGGTGCTTAATTTTTCAAAAGAGCAATGTTTTAAAATTTCATCCAAAGAATCTAAGATCTTCCAACCTTCCAGATCTCCGGAAAAATATGAAGAGAAAACCTGATTGGAAAGCTTAAATAAATTACGAGCAAGAAACATATGAACAATCTCCACAGCTTAAAATTATAGAGTATAATAGAATTTAGTATTTTCTTCTTCTTCATAGATTGTGGATTTGTTCATAACACAATTTCCTCATAGAGGAAAGGTTTGTTTACAACTTGTCGACATCGTGTTTATAACACCCCACTTTATAAACATTCAGATGTTGTGAACACCCCCGCAAACATATCATGAACAAAGAAGAAAGATTCACACCAGACAGGTTGCCCAAAACCTTAACGTGTCGGTGCTCGCATCGTATTACCCATAAGTCCTATTAAGAGCCTGCTCCTAAAACCCATTGTAATAACCAAAAAATAAATTTTGGCGCACAGCAGCCACCAATTAGGAATCACAGCGAAGCATGTTCACTTCCTGATCAGAAACATGCTTCGCTGTACATTCTTAATTGATGGCAGCTGCGCGACAAAAATTGTACTATTTTTTTAAATTTTAGGTTTTAGGACAGTTTCTAAGGCTTATACAGAGGGGGTCTTCAAGCTCTAAATCTTGCCAAATTTCATCAGCGCAGAGGCACTAGCATGCAGCGGAGACGCTGAGGTCGCTGAGAAAAAAAACAAGAAAAAACCGCTTTTAAACTCAAATCTATATTAACCTGTTAAATTAAAGATCGCTGCACTCTTCACTCTATATTTTTCTTCTCTGTGGCCTACGCGTCTCTAGTTCACGCTAGTGCCTCTGCGCTGATGAAATTTAACAATTTTGCTCATTGGAAAAGCTTATGTAGAGAGTCTTGAGGCGACTTATGGGTAATAGCATGGGTGCCTTTTGCCCTGCTCTATTTATTTTTTTAAATGATATTTTGGAAATTCAGGGTGAGAGGATTCGAACCTCCGACCTCAAGCCCCCCAGACTTGCACGCTAACCAGGCTGCGCCACACCCTGAAATGAAATAAATCTGCCTATATGCTATGCTGCAGTAGCGAAAATGTCAAGGAGCTGTTTTGGAGATTGAAAAAAGCTGGAAAAAAATATTGTCCAAAGAGTTTAATGAAAAATATTTTAAAGAGTTGCTTTTGTTTTTAGAAAATGAAGGAGAATTCTATCCCTCTAGAAATGAGGTTTTTGAAGCGTTTAGTCTAACCCCATTTGAAAATGTAAAGGTTGTTATTGTAGGACAAGATCCATACCACGGCCCAGGACAAGCACACGGCCTTTGTTTTAGCGTAAAAAAGGGCGTTAAACTTCCTCCCTCTTTAAAAAATATATATAAAGAGTTGCAAGAAGATTTAGATATTGGTATTAAAAAAGATGGATGTCTAGATGAATGGGCAAAACAGGGCGTTTTGTTGTTAAATACAACCCTTACCGTAAAGCCAGGGGAGCCTTTGTCACACAATGGAAAAGGGTGGGAAAGGTTTACAGATGCAGTTATTGAAAAGCTAGAATTAAGACGCGATCCAGTTGTTTTTATTTTATGGGGAAAGCATGCTATGAATAAATGTAAATCTGTTTTACATGACCACCATTTAGTGCTAACAGCAGCTCATCCATCTCCGCTGTCTGTCCGTAAATTTTATGGTTGTAAGCATTTTTCAAAAGCAAATGCGTTTCTTAAAACTATAGGGAAAGAGGAGATTGACTGGGCCAGATAAAAAAATTTCCATTTGTTGTAATACTTGCTACTTTTGCACTTTCATCTCTTAGTGCCACAATCATTTTCCCCATATTGGCGCCACTTTTTCTCGGAAGTTCAGAATCAATAATACAAGCAGAAATTCCTGAGAGTATTCGATCAATTTTATTTGGAATCTTTCTTGCAGCTTTTCCATTAGCTCAATTCATATTTTCTCCCTTAATTGGCGAGTATTCAGATAGGAAGGGGAGAAAGAATGCATTTATTATTACAATAATACTTGAGGTTGTTGGTTACTTTTTATCAGGATTTGGGATTCAGTATCGCCACTTAAGCCTTTTATTTATTGGAAGGTTTATCACAGGGCTTGGTGCAGCTAATTTTTCTGTGTGTCTTGCTACGCTCGCGGATATTAGTCACGACGAGAAAAAAAGAGCGAGATATTTTAGTTACGGTTCTGCTATTGCAGGCGTTATGTTTGTGTTGGGCCCTTTTATTGGAGGAAGATTATCTGACCGATCTGTATCACCTTTGTTTAGCTTTTCATTTCCTTTGTGGGTCGGAACAGCACTTGCGCTTTTTAATCTTATTTTGATAGTTTTTGCTTTTAAGGAAACTTGCACGAATAAAGAAAATGTCATTGTTGATCCGATAAAAGCGATTCATAATGTAGAGGGCGCATTTCAAACACAATCGATACGTTCCTTATATGCTGTGTTTTTTTTCTTTCTATTTGCTTGGAATATGCTTTATCAGTTTCTTCCCGCTTTACTCGTTGAAGAGTTCGAAGCACCTAGTTCCTTAATTGGCGACTTAACAGCTCTTATGGGAATTGTTTGGTTTGTAGGGACTATAACTATTTCCCTTTTTGTTCGCCTCTGGTCGAGACAAAAGATTATTTTACTTTGTTTCTTTATATTATTTGGAGGGATCGTTGCTTTTATACCATATCCAAGTAAATTTTACCACTTTATCATTATAACAGCTTTGGCTGTTTTTCTTGCAGGAGGCATTTGGCCGATTCTTATGGGAATCATGTCTAAGTCCGCTAATAAAGCATCTCAAGGAAAAGCTTTAGGAATTTCACAATCTGTCCAATCGTTAGCAATGCTGCTTGCCCCCTTATTTGGAGGTTTTTTTCTTCAAGCTCATAGTCAAATTCCTTTTATATTTGCATCCTTATCAATGGCTCTAGCATTCTTCTTTCTTGCTAAAATGAAAAGTGATGTTTTTACAATCTGAAAGCTTGCTGGAATTTCTTTTTACCTCCCTTGTATATGTGGTTCATATGGGGCAATCCGGTGGGGTGCTATATCACGGATTCTATCGATAAGCTGCTGCGTTTTTCCAATTAAGAAAAAAGGCAATCCTATGAGATGTCCTGCTAAAATTTCGGGAGCGCGTTTTAATCGATCCAATCTTTGTGCAGACCTTAAGTGGGAAACGATGTCGTCTAAACCCCTTTCGCGGGCTATTCTAATAGATGTGTCCAAGAGAGCGGAAGAGCGCCCCAATTTGCCCGCAAGGGGCCACTTGCTCTTTGTTCTATTCTCTATAGTCCGTGCAATTGCTTTTGGTCTATTTTGCAAAAGACCATAATGAATCATCTGAACAAAATTAGATAGATCAAGAGTAGCCGTTGTAAATGGAAGGCAAGCTTGAATATCTGAATGGTGGCTTTGTTGAGAATTAACTATCATATTGCAAAATTTAATCACATCCTTTTCAGGGCAATGTAATCGCAAAGATTTTAATAGCTTTTTTACAACCACATCTCGCTGAATACCATTACGAAATAGTAAGTATTCATTTGATTGCCGCCATATTTGAATATATTTCTCAACATTCGAATGATAACTTAAAAGCGCTTGTAAGCTACGATCACTTCCGTTATATAAAGCAACTTTACATCCTTCAAAAAAGTTTACTGCATTAATAGAATCGCTTTCCATAAGACCTAATAGGTCTATTAAGTTTTCACTGATAATAGATCGAAAAATTCGAATGCGATGGAGATCCTCTGGACTAATAGGGCCACTTTCTATGATGATGGCGAGCCAACTTTCGCGGTTCGTATCAAAAAAAGGTGTTGTTAAGGCTTTTATTACAATGTCACCGCGAGCTTTCGTTGATATCGGACCGCTTTCCAAAATCATTTCTATGTCAGTTTTTTTGGGTAAAGGAAACCTTGTAATCGTTTCCTCTAATTCGATACCTCTTTCAGAAATTGAACTAAAATACAAGGTTTGCACTTTTGTTAAGTGAAAAAAGGCCATATGCTTCGCATATAAACGATTTGGCTCTGTAAGAACTTCTCTTTGTAGAAATGCATTAATTTCTACTAGATTTCTTGTTGAAATTAGTGGAGCTAATATAAAAAACTGCCGGAGTTTATCACGTAGATTTAATGAAACTTCTGAAAAAAATGGATGCAGATGGATCTGATTATAAAGTAGAGGAAAGCATTCACTCAACATAAATTGAGTAATCAATCCGTGTTCCACCATAGTTTGAACACATTCTAAGTGGCCTCTATCTAAAATGATTTTCAATATATATGATATACTACTTCTAATAGGAGCTGTATATCCAGTTATAAAAAAAATACAAGCTCCAGCTGGATAGAGCGCGCAGGTTTGATTAGCAAATCGTTTTAGTATATATAATTCATGCGGAAGAAGAATTTGAGTATTTAATAAATGTTTGAGAGCAGGTATATCTCCTCTACGACTCAATTCCCTATACGACATTAATGATTTATATCTCTCTTGAAAAAATGGATATTTTTCATATAAATAATCTGCAGCCTTATGGTTTGATATAAACGCTTCTTCAAAGCCCCTGCAAATAACATCTTCAGCAAGAGGACCTCCTTGCAAAATAATTTCTAAAGCTTGAAAATTTGCAAAAACTGCTGCGCGCATAAAAGTATCTGAACGTTCTTCTTTTGATGTGCCGTTTATAGAAAAAATAGAAACCCTCAATTGAAGGCATGCGGGACAGGTCGGGTGATGCTCTGCCCAACCATTTAGGCAGACAGTATGAAATAGATGTGGAGTTTGAGTAACACTTTCGCTAGCATGAAGGACCAAAGATTTAGGCTCATCTCCCAATTCATCCCGGCAAATAGCACATAACTCCCCTATCATGACAATACCTATACATAAAATTTAAGAACTATACATAATATCTTTAAAAAAAACAATAAAATATAAGATGAGTAGAAAACGCATGTGTATAAATAAATTTTTATATTATCGTTTGGTTGTGAATTATTTTACGAGAAGTAAAGCTGTTTTACATAAGTTGCGTTTCTGTTATACTATATTCATGATTAGAGACTTTAAAGCTATATTGGCATCGATTTCAACAAGGGGAGAGGGAAGACTCTTTCTTTTTGACAAAGAGATTTTTATTTTTACAAATGAGCAGAATGACATGTGGCAAATATCTACTAAAGTTTCTTCTAAAAACCATCCTGAGATTAGGGAGTTTTCTTCCTATCCATTTACAGTTTGCGGCTCGATTGCAATAAAAGATTATGCAGGTAGAGGCGTTTATTTTCTTTATAATGTACCTCCGCTAGAGAGATACACTTTTTTCCAAGATACAATAAAAAATTTCCTTGATGAAGCGGACTCTTGGTCTGAGCTCCTCGCTTAATGTTTTTTATTTTGATTGTCTGAAGTTTGTGTGATATATTTTTCTGTAAAAGGGTGTGCTTATGTTTACGGGATCTATTGTTGCTTTGGTGACTCCATTTGAAAGTGGTGGCGAAAATATTGATTACATTGCTCTGAAAAACCTTGTTGAGCTTCATTTAGAGGAAGGTACAGATGCAATTGTAATTGGTGGAACTACCGGAGAGGGCCCCACATTAGAGAGAGACGAGTTTTGTGATGTGCTTGAATTTGTGCTGAAGCAAGTGAATGGGAAGATTCCAGTAATTGCGGGGACAGGTACTAATTCTACAAAGAAGACGGTTGAATTAACAGCGCTTGCAAAAAAAATCGGTGCAGATGGCGCGCTAATCATAACACCTTATTATAATAAGCCAACAGATCAAGGTGTGCTTTCTCATTTTAAAGAGATTAGTAAAGTTGGATTACCCTACATTGCTTATCATCATCCCGGTAGATGCGGGATTGAGCTTGGATTAGAAACCTTAATCGAACTTTCATGTTTTGATCATCTTGTGGGAATAAAGGAGTGCTCTAAAAATAGAGGTACATTTCGAGAGTTGTTAGAAAAAAGTCCCGATACAATTATTTTATCAGGTGATGATGACCGCGCGATTGAAATGATTCAAATGGGCGCAAAAGGCTCTATTTCAGTAATTGCAAATTTGTTGCCAGGTATTTGGAAAGAAATTATAAAAGCCGCATTAAATCATGATATTTTGAAGGCTGAAAAACTTTATAATTCAATTAAATCGGTTATCTGGGCCATATCTTTAGAGGTAAATCCACAAGGAATTAAGTGCGCTCTTTCAAGGGAATCGCTATGCAAAGATGTATTGCGCTTGCCGCTCCTGCCTGTCACATTTGATACCCGCGAAGAAATCTATGAGCAGCTAGCCCGAATTTTCTAGTTTTTGTGAGAAATGCGGGCTAGCTATTTGCGAAGGTTTTTTAAATCGGTCGAATTTAGAAGCTCTGTGAGTGAAGATGTGACCTCACCGTCGATGATTTTTTGATAGAGGCGTGAAGCTTGTGTGTGGATAATTACGGGCGCGCCGATGTTTTCGGGGTGACCTTCAATGTGGATATAAGAAGGTGGGAGTTCGGTAATGTGGATTTCAGGAATCTTTTCAAAGAGCACTTTTGCAAGAACTGCTTGATCAAATAGAAGAGAATTATCTTTTAGCGCAATTTCGCATTCCTCTTTCCAAAAACGCAATAGATTGCGCGCAGTGAGTGTATTGTTAATAAAGAAGGTTCCGGTAAGAATTTTTGATTTTGCATCATTTGGAAGAGCGTGATTGATTTTTATTGCAAGGTCAGAAGTGCAAGTTTCAAAAAATAGGGGCGCTTGCACAAAGGTGCTATCAACATCGGTCCATATGAGTGGGCGGTTATGTTTATCTAATTGATCTAGAAGAAACTGAGGTTTATAACAACAGTTAGCGCTCCAGGAACCCAGATTTGGGACCGGTAGAATTTCGTGATCTAAATGGAATTTAAGGCAGGAAGCAACAAGATCTGTTGCTTCCTTTTCGTAGGGTGTCCCTTTTGTGTAGTAACTAACAACAAGGGCCTTCAAGATTTAAACGCTCTGCAAAGCAGGTTCGTTTGCGTACAGTCTTGATAACTTATAGTGTACAACAACAGCATTGTCTGGGAAAGCCGATCTGTCTTCAACAGTATCAGTTACTGTGATATAAGTTGCAGGAAGACGTTTGATTTCAACCATTGTTGGGTAATGAAGAATGACTCTACGAAGAGCGACCTGATCAAATACGGGTCCTTCTTTTAGAAGTAATTTCTCACACTCTTTTTTCCAAAAATTCAATAATTTTTTTGTTGATGTTGTGTTGTTTAGATACATAGTGTTGGAAAGAATTTTCGATGGGGAGTCAACAGGAACATTATCATTGATGCGTAAAGCAACATCTGCTTTGCAATCATCAAATATCGTTGGATAAGCAAAAAAAGTACTATCTATATCAGTCCAAATAAGGGGCCTATTATGTTTTTCTAAACAAGCTAAAAGAAATTCAGGCTTAAAGCAGCAATTTGCGCTCCAAGATCCTTTACTCGGGATTGCTGATACCTCAACATCTAAATTAAATTTTTTACAAGATGCAACAAGATCTGCTGCTTCTTTTGCGTACGGGCTCTCTTCTGTATAATAACTAACAATTAACGGACGATTACTCAAGGTGATTCTCCTAATAATAAAACTGATGATCACTATACAAAAAGAAACATCAATTGTCGAGGAAGTTTTATTAAATTTTCTTTATAAAAGCTTTTAGAAGAGTTTCAATTTTTTTCTTTTCAATTTTAGTGGGAATCCACTCTTTCTGATCAACCTGCTCTATAAGTCTAGAGAGGGTGAGAATAATTTGTTCTGAAAATTTTTGTTTACGTCTGTCGGAAGTTGGTAAGGGAAATGTATTTCTGATTTTCGCTAAAATAAGATGTTTAGCCTCTCCTTGATAAGATTCTATAATGAGCTGCTTTTTATCTTGAGAGCCGCTTCTGCTGGCGAGTGTATAAACAGCTTGTTTCGGCATATCTAATAGTTTTGGTCTCAACCCCTCTGTTAGTGTGAGATAAAATTCATAATATTGAAGAAAATTATAAGGTGTTTGACGATTCCCATAAACTGTAAGGAGCCATTCTGTAAAAGCGCCATCTTTATATTTTTTTAGTAATAATTGCGCTTTTTTAATCCGCTCGCCATGTAAAATAATTGCTTGGGTTTGTATTGCTTTAATTTCTTGCGTAAGTGTTTTAAGAAAATCTAAATCATTTTCCAAATCAGTGGATTTGGTTTTGTTTTCAAAAAGAATTTTATGAAGAGTAAAAGTTTCACCTTCTGAAAGGGGCGTTGTTTTAAAAAAACTGCCCATTGTTGGATGAGCAAAATTTTTATCAGCAAGCGTTTGAAGCTTTGTCTGATTTTGATGGGCAAGCTTTTCTGATAAGAGTGAATTGATGTCTTTCATACTTTATAGCAGGAATGAAGCGATCTTTCTTTATATTCCTTTTCTGCACCCTCTAAAAATTTTTCTAAAGACATCTCGCCAACAACCACGTTATCACGGGTTCGAAGAGAAATAGTCTTCTTTTCACACTCTTGATCGCCTATAGTCAACATATAGTTGACTTGATCCATTTGTGCAAGACGAACTTTTTTTGATACCGATTCGTTTGTGTCATCAACTTCAACAGGAATGCCTGTTAATTCAATTTGATCAGCTACTTGCCTTGCATACTCAGCATGTCTGTCAGCAACACAAAGAACTCGAACGGCGCGCGGATTAAGCCATAGCGGAAATCTACCAGCAAAGTGTTCAATTAAAATGGCTAAAAATCTTTCTATTGAGCCGTAAATTACACGGTGAATCATGACAGGCCGCTTTTCTACACCATCACTATCTGTATATTTTAGTTCAAATCTTTGTGGTAATGCCATATCAAGCTGAATTGTTCCGCATTGCCAAGTCCGTTTAAGTGTGTCTTCCACATGAAGATCAATTTTAGGTCCATAAAATGCACCATCACCTTCATTGATTCGATAAGGCATGCCCCACTCTTCTAGAGCCCCTTTTAGTCCTTCAGTTGCGAGAAGCCAATCTTCGTCGGAACCAATTGTATTTTTTTCAGGTCTTGTGGAAAGTTCAACTTTGTATGTAAGACCAAACATCTTGTATACTTCATCAACAAGCTTTAGTACGCGAAGAATCTCAGATTTAATATCACAAGGTCTCATGAAAATGTGGGCATCATCTTGATGAAATGCTCTAACCCTTAATAGCCCTGTGAGTGATCCGGAAAGCTCATGTCTATGAACATGGCCGATTTCGCCAATTCTAAGAGGGAGCTCGCGATAACTATGACTTTTCGACCCAAAGTAGAGCATGCATGCAGGACAATTCATTGGTTTGATTGCGTAGGTGCGATTATCAATTTCACTAACATACATATTTTCGCGATAGTTAGCCCAATGTCCAGATGTTTCCCATAAGCTTCGGTCCATCATTGCGGGCGTCTTGATCTCTTTATACTTAGCTCTTCTGTGTACTTCTCTCCAGTAGGTTAGGAGTTGATTCCAGATGTACACTCCATTTGGTTGAATGAGAGGCATTCCGGCAGCTACATCAAAAAATGAAAAAAGCTCGAGCTTTGTTCCGAGCACTCTGTGATCACGCTTTTTTGCTTCTTCTAAAAGTGTTAGATAATCTTTTAATAATTTTCGGTCAGGAAAAGAGATGCCATAAACTCTAGTCAATGTATCTCTTGTAGAGTCACCGCGCCAGTATGCGCTTGATGTTTTCATTACCTTGAAAGCTTTTACCTTGCCGAGCGCAGAAAGGTGAGGACCTCTACAAAGGTCGAAAAATTCACCTTGCTTGTAACCTGTAATTGGTGCTGTATCTGGCAAATCGCGAATGAGTTCTTGCTTATAGGGATTGTCCTTAAACGAATCAATAGCTTCTTGTTTGCTTTTAAACTCTGTTTTTTCCGGTTTATAATTTTCTTTTACAATTTTTTGAATTTCTTCTTCAATTTTTGGAAAGTCATCTTCGCTAAGTGATAGATTTGCAAAATCATAGTAGAAGCCCGCATCAATAGCAGGACCGATTGTAGGCTTAGCATCTGGCCAAAGTCTTAAGATTGCTTGCGCCATAATATGTGCTGAAGAGTGCCAGAAAACTTCCTTTCCTCGTTTGTCATCAAAAGATAGTATTTCTACTAGGTCGCCTGGATTCAAAGTCTCTGAAAAATCCTTTGCAATTCCATTTACATAAATAGCAGTAGCTTGTGCAGGTTCTTGCTGGTGCAGCTTCTCTACAAGGTCAATTCCTGTTGTTGGGCTGTCTAATTCTAACTCTTTTTCATTACATGATATTTTCATAGTTTTGTATACTGGTGAATTGATGGATATCTCAAGAATAACAGAAGATCACGAGCTTTGCAAGCGCTCTATTGAAAGTGGAATTTTCCAGATTGAGCAATTTCGTATCTGCCGGTTCTCTAGGCTAATTTCTGATTATATAGTAAATGCTTCAGGAGATGTTGATTTAAAGAAAGCCAAAGAAGTTCTCAATGGTTTTAAAATCAAGGCATATGGCGAGTTTGATGCTATTTTTTCAGATCACGTAAAGCAAATAATTGAACTATTTTTTCAAAAAAAAATTCAGATCAAACTTAGACAACTTAGCCTTCCTCTTGCGAATAATTGGGTAGAGGAGATTATTCGAGTAGCAGTTAGTAATAGCGGAAGCTTGGATAAACGACACATTTCAGTTGCGCTTATTGGCGCGCTGCTCACCTTTTTAAGGCAGTCAGTTGGCTCCTGCTTTGCTACAGCTCCCATAATTTTAATGCAGACAAATGATCCTGAGTTTTTGTTTAATGACCTCTGTGAACTCATTATGAGAGGCTCGCTTAAACGAGTGATAGATGGAGCTGAATATAAAGTTCCGATTAGTATTAAGACTTCAGTAAATCTAGATTTTGAGTCTCCTTTGCTCCGCACCTATGAATATACGGTTGCATCATTTGCAGATTGGAAAACAGAATCCTATAAGTGGAATTTATTTTCAGCTCTTGGCTTAGATGCAAAAGAGGAGGGCGGTCTTGGTAAAGCCATATATTCTTTATTGGAAGAAAAGTTAGATGCTGTTAATAAAGATATCAGTAGATTGGATGAAGACCTTTATCTTTCAGAGGTTCGCTATAGTAAGAATGGCGCTATTTCAGAAAGAACCCAAATGACAATCTTTGCAAGCGAGCTTAAAGAAAAAAGAACTTATGGCGAAAAAATTGCAGGGTTTTTCCCATTTTTTGTCGATGAATTATTAAAAGCTTCGCTGAGTCATTTTCAAGAAGTCTTCGATCCTTCGATGAGTCAGGACAATTCAGAAATACTGGAGGATTCTCCTGCTGGTTTTAGACTCGTTTTTAAGCACGGAAGAAGCGATCCGACTGTCTGGACAATGATTTATAATGAAAATCAATATAGAGTTGCACTTATTGATTTTTTTAAACAAATTGAGCCGGATCTTATCTATAAAGCAGCATTTCCCGAAGCAAAGAAATTCATTTCAGAAGTGATTGATAAAGTAATTCAAACGATTCAAGGGATGCAATTTCTTTTAAAAGATAAAGAGCCGTGGGCCTATATTTCAGGTGGTAATTTAGAGTCTCTTGTAAGTTGTTATTATCTACTAAAAAATCCTCTTGTTAAAAAAGATTTTTTCTCTGAAACTCCGCTTGACCTTTGTGCAGCATTGATTGACTACATGAAAGATCTTCCGTATGAGATTTCTAGGCAATTTGAAGAAAATCCCGTAAAGGGAATTCTTATGACAAACAAGGTCCATGCATTTATTTTTAAGCCTGGCCTCAAATCATTTAGCGACGCATGGCATGACAGCGGCAATACCTATACTTACATTCGTGATAATCCTGGAATTATTTCATTTGCTGATACAAATTGGGGAAGTGACCTTTTTGCCTTTGCTCATGAGCCCCAAACAAATGAGATCAAGCTTTACCGCAAAAGCACCTTCGGCTTAAAGCTCCTTCCAAAGGTTTGGGACACGTATTTCGACAAAACTGCTGCCTGGACTCTCTGGCACTACAGTAATTAAAGATCTATACTGAGAGCGATTCAAAAATTGGGAATTTTCAAGTCAGGAATCCCCAGATTTGATTTATCCCGAAGAAAAAACCAGTTTTTGAAACACGAGCAGTATAGTTATCAAATCTTGCCTATCTTTCGGGGTCAGGCACCGAAAATAGTATATTTTTAATTTGAAATAGTGTATAATTATAATATTATATCATTAATTGTTTGGAGCTTATTATGAATGTATCTAGTTTTTTTGGACAAATAAGTAGTAAAGCGTTTACTCAAGCTTCTGATGCTAAGTTAGACGTAGTAGCTGATACTGCTGGGGAAGTTCAAGGTGCAGTAAGTTCTTCATTTCAAAAGGTTAAGGCGGGCACTTTTAAGATTCTATCTAAAGTTGCTAAAAAAATGCCTCAAACGGAAGGTGTTGTTAAATTTTCTGAAGCAATTGAAGATAAGTGTGATGAGGCTAAAAGACAAGGAAAAAAAGCTGATGTGTCTGCAGCTAAACAGAGAATTAAAAAGGTGTTTCATAATGGAAAGGCAAGACTTGCCCTAAAAGTGGCGATATTAGCTCGGGCAGCATCACTTGCTACTTCTAATGAGGTTGATGGTGAGCTATTTAGGCCTATTTCTTCTGCTGCAGTTGAGTTGGTGTCTGGATCTGCCTCCTATTTGGGCGAGAAAGCTGTTAATTTAACAGTAGATACGATGTCTTTAGAGGCCTTTGTTATGACTCCAGGAGATTTATCAACTCCCTTTTCAAGCTTTTCTAGCATAGGAATGTCTGCTCCGAGTGCTAGTCGTTCTAGTTTAATGGGTAGCGTAGAAGCGTTAATGCCTTTTAAATCAGAGACTCCAAGGCTTGTTCTAGGGGAAGAGGGTGCTGAGTTGCTTAAAGATATTACATTAGTTGCTAAGGATGCGGTTTCCACAGCTGCTAGAGCCGGTAGAAACTCAGTTAGAAATCTTTTCGGAAGAATTACCCCGACTGCAAGCAGTAACTAATGGGGTTTGATTTTATAAATCCCTTCAAGCTCTTCTATCGTTGAAAATGAGCGATTTAAGTCTTTAATTTTTCCGGTTGATATGTCATATACCCAGCTATGAATGAAAAGGGGTTGATTCTTCGACCAAGCAACTTGGACAATAGTTGTATGGCAGATGTTTAGTACGCTTCTAATTACATTCAGTTCAACAAGTCTGTTCATTCGACTGCTAGTATCAGTTATGTTTTCAAGTTCTTCTTTATTAACGGCATACACATCCCTTACGTGCCGAAGCCAGTTATCTACAAGCCCTAAATGGTGTTCTTCCATGGCAGCTTTAATGCCTCCACATCCATAATGTCCGCAAACGATTATGTGCCTAACCTTCAATATCATAACCGCATACTCTAAAACGGATAAAAAACTAAAGTCAGTATGAGTGCAGAGATTTGCGATATTTCTGTGAACGAAAATTTGGCCTGATTCAAGGCCTGTTACTTGGATTGCAGGAACCCGTGCATCTGAGCATCCTATCCAAAGATAGGGAGGGACCTGCCCTTTTGCATTATCTGTAAAATAGTTAGGTTCGTCGATAGCTTTTTTTTTCGCCCACTCTTCATTATTTCGAAGGAGGGGGGCGAGTTCATCTTTCCAATTCTGTTCCATACCGTTTAGGATAGCAGAGTCAAAATTTAACACTAGTAAAATCATTCCAGCGGGTCGCGATGTTGCAGAGAGGGGTTGAGGTTTTTTCTAGGGTAGCCTTGAGCGTTTCGGGGTTGCAGGCTATTGTTACGCTTAGTTTGGCTCTTGTAACAGCTGTGTAGATAAGCTCTTTTCCAAAGGTTTCTGAGCCTTCTGGCAGCAAGACGAGGACGTGATCGAATTCGCTACCTTGGCTTTTGTGTATGGAGATTGCCCATGCAAGTTCATATTCAGTTAGAAGCGCAAGGGGAATTTTCTCGGGAAAGAGACCGAAATCTCCTTCTTTCCAGCCCATGTCACCATTCATGAGGCTATGCTTGTAATCATTTTTTGTGATGATCAGGGGTGTTTTAAGAGATGGGTTTTTATTGTTTTCTATGTAGATATTACAAAATGTAGAGCTGAAATAACCTTCTCGAAACGGTGTAAGCAATGTAATGGAATTGTTTCTGGGAATTGGCGGTTGCTTAGGTAGAGTTACTAAATTTATGTCAGGCACTTTACTGTTGTGTAGAAGGGAAAAAACAGTATCTACTTGATTTTCTTTGATGGCTTTTGCAAGAGTTAGAATTCCCATGCGATCGCTTCGCATAGATTGATTCAAGTGAATTTTTGCTAAATCTTTTATGTTGAAAAAATCGGGGAATACAAACCCCGCTTCCACAGGAGGAAGTTGATCAGGATCGCCCATTAATATGAGGTTTGTTCCTGCAGGTATGGATGCAAGAAAAATCGAAAAAAGCTTAGCATCAATCATAGAGCATTCATCCGCAATAATGAAATCATAGATGAGGGGCTTGCTTTCAAAATTTTCACCCATTTTTTCACGCAGTCCTAGCATATTGTGCAGTGTGCCTTGTGTGATTTTTGGATGTTTTATCCGAAAGGCAGCCTTTCCTGTTGGTGCTGTAAATAAAATGGATGCGTGTTGATTGTGATCTAATAGCGCATCGATGAGAGCATGGGCGAGATAGGTTTTACCTGTTCCAGGACCACCAGAAATAAGTAAGAGCGAATTTGAAAATGCTTTTATAAGTGCTTCTTTTTGCGATTGGTAAAGGGGGAGTTTTGATTTTGGCTGAAAATATAATTTGGGACTTGCATTTGAGAGCCTTTTGATTTCAGACAAAAGTCTTGTCTCTAGATCAAAGCTTCTTCTTAAATAATAAGCGTCTTTATAAACTGCAATAGGTGATTTGTTGCCTTTTGTAAGGTGGGCAATTTTTTCATGAATGGTGGAATTTTGTAAAAATAGATGTCCTTCTCGTGTTTTTTTCATTAAATCAGAAAGAAAATCATGCGCCTCTTTATCTTTATCTCCATTAAGTAAGGCCGTTGCAAACATAGTATCAATCATAATTTCACCACACCATTTTCTTTACCGCGGAGAAAAAAGTAAAACGTATTGCTAAATGGAAAGTCCTTGAAGGCCCTTTCTAGAGCTTCTTTGTAGATTGCTGCTTGTGAAAAATAGGAGTGCTCTGTCATTGCGATTTTAAGAGTAGCTGGATTGTAAGAGGGGAGTAAATTCATTTTCCAATCAAGGATATAGTATTTTTCCTCATAAAGAAAGACAAGATCTATAACCCCTTTCATGTAAGATCTTCCTTCCAGTTTATATGCAAAGGCATGTTCTTGAAGCATATATTCAGGCGCGACATCTCTTAAACAAAAGTCATCTAGAGTAGTATGAAATGCAGCATAAATCAACTCGTAGACGACTGTTTGGTAATTTTCTAAATGAGTTTTAAAAATGACTTGATTGATAAATTTCTTGATTGAAAGTTCATTCCAATCGACATAGGAGCCGGTTTCGATCATTTTTTCTAAGAGTTCATGAAAGATTGTTCCTGTTTCTGATCCAGGTGGTAAGTCCGTTTCTTTCGGCACGGCAGAAGTTACATGGGATGAATTAAGAGAAGAGAAGGAGGAGAATTGTCTTGGGGGAAGAAAGGAGGGGAGCGTGATTTGCTGCACTTCTTCCCATGTAGTTTGGAGATTTTTTTTTGTTATTACATATGGCCCATCAATCTCAGTAAATGCAAATTGATTTTCTGTAAGAACTTTTCTCACATCCTCTAATGTAAGAGTGGGGAGCGCATCATAATTTGCAGATGGGCATTTTAGCTTCGCAAGGAGAAGCTCTATCGGCGATTTAGAGCCAATCTTCGCCTCTTCTTTTGCAATTTTTACAAAAAGATAAAGTTTTTCCTTTGCTCTTGTTGCTGCAACATAAAAGAGCCTTAATTTTTCAAGATCTTGCGAAAGCGGCGATTTTAATGCGGCAGGTTTTTGTCTGACTGCAGTGCCGAGAGCAAAGACGATGTCGAACTCAAGACCTTTACTCATATGAGATGTCATGATCGTAATATTGCAATTATCTGTAACTGGTTTTCTTTTTAAATAAGGGTTGTCATCTGCTTCTAGCAGAGAAAGTTTTTCTAAATAATTGTGAAGCGATTCAGGGTTATTTTCGAGGAGTAAACCAGTCATTTGCATGAGATCTGCATAATCTTCTCTTGAGTCTACATGTATCAGTTTAAATAGGTTTGTAATAAATGTAGCTAGATTATCTTCTTTGTAACTAATGCTAAGTTTAATAAATGGAAGTAAAGCCTCGTCATTAGGCATTTCCCCAAGTTTTTCTAAAGGCCAGCCAATAAAAGGGTGGGCTAGAATTTGTTTTGCTAAACTCATATTTTTAGGAGATTTTACGATCTGTGAAATAAGAAAGAGAAATTTAAAAGCTTCTCCTTCCGCAATATTTGCAGTTGCTGTTGTTATGACTGAAAGTCCTTGTAGCTCCAAATAGGCGGCAATTCGAAATGCTTCAAACCTGTCTTTTACAAGAATTGCATAAGTAAAAAGGTCACCCAATCTGTTTATTTCATGGGCAATAAATGAAAAAGTGTCTTCCTCTTCTTCGGAGTTAATCAATGCAAATTGAAAGGGATCTTCTGTCAACTTCCCTGAGGATTTTTTCTTTGCTTGAAGAGGCTCATAGGAAAAATCTAATCCCTTTTCTGAGAGAGTAAATAATTCAGGAGTTTGAAAAAGTTTATTGAGGGAAGTGATTAAAATGGGATCACTTCGGTAGTTTGAAGAGAGTTGAAAGATGGAAGAGAATTCTTTTTTAGCATCCAAAAATGTTTGTAAATCAGCGCCTCTAAATGCGTAAATTGACTGTTTAGGATCACCTACAACAAGAAGTAAGTCAGGACGTAAACAAGAGAAAATAGACCACTGCAATGGGTCTGTATCTTGAAACTCATCAATAATAACGGCCTTATACTTTTCGCTGACTTTCATTTTAAAAGGGGAATGTAAAAGAGCTTTACACATCGTTTCAAGGAGAATATTAGGCCCTTCATTTCGAGTTTCCAAAAGCTTTTGCACCTTTTTTGCCATTCTGCAAAATAGGATAAATGGATCGCTCGCTTCGAGTAAAATAGGGGCAAGAGCTTCTATTATCCAGTGTGTTTCAACCGTAGAATTTTTCTTTCTATTATCCTCTGTAAATAGTTCAAAAATTGAAGGATTAGATAGGATGAGCTTCTCAAAATTGCCCTCGGAAAGTGCGTCAATTTGCTCAAGAATAAATGCATGAAGAGAGCCACTCCGATTGGAAGTTTTATTGTAAAACGGAGCAATTGCTAAAAGTTCTTCTTTTACGTCGCTGCATTTAAGCTGAAACTCATCATACAACTCTTTGTATGTCTTTGTTTCTGGTAGTTTGGGATTTCCCGAAAGAAAGGAGATCATTTTTTTGACAAAGTTTTTGGTCTCCCGTTTGAATTGGCCCATTAATTTTGTCAGTTGTGCTGGACTAAATTCATCCGAATCAAGAATTGATCGCAGTACATCAAGAGATGCAATTTCAAGAGTCTCCTTTCCCATTCCTTTCTCTGGATCAATTAAATCTGCATCAATATTAGCTTCAAACGAAAATTGAGAAAGCATTTTGTGACAAAATGAGTGAATGGTAAATATTTGTGCATCATCGATAACACTTAAAGCAGTTTTTAATAAAAATGTTGCGGCGCTACTTTCAAAACCCTTCATGTAAGGTGGTGCAATTTCATTTTTGATAAGCTTTCGTAAGTTTTGATAGATTCGAAGCTTTAAATCGCGCGCGCCTGCGTTGGTAAATGTAGTGATTAGAATCGAATCAATCGGGAACCCTTTCAAAACAAGTCTTGCAACAACATGCTCAATAGCAAAGGTCTTGCCTGTTCCGGCTGATGCCTCCACAAACAATTTCCCTTCAAGAGGCGTTTCCAAAGCTAAGCAATCAAATTCTTTCATAGAGATAAATTCCTTTTCCATTATAGAATAGTGCCGAATTTTTTATTAGGAGTTTGATATGGATAGAGCTAATGGAGTAAGAGGCAGATCACCGACTGTTGTAGACATGGAAGATTTTCCTGATTTAGAGAATCAGATGGGTAATAAAAAGATTTCAGATATTGCAAGAAGAGAGCTTTCTTTATCTTGTAATCCAGAAGCAAGAATTTCATGTTGCACGGGAGTGATGATTTTTGCTGGGACAGCTGCAATTGCAGGGATTATTAGCCTATTTCTAAAAATGGCAGCACTTGGTGGCGCTTTCACAGACTAAGACCCTGTCCTAAAACCGCTTCTTGCGCGAAAAAATAAATATGGTCTTTATTCATTAAAAAGGTTTAGCCAGGTATCCCAGTTCTTAGTGAGGTCTGGTGGAAGGTAGGTGAGATAGGGGTCTTCGAAAAAGGAAATGGGCGAGAATTGCTTTTTCTTAATCAGTTTATCGATTTGTTCTGGGATGAGTGGTGAAGGTGAGGATTTTGCTTCGAGGTAGTATTCGATGAGTGATTCAATTGGAAATGAGGAGCTTTTGGATGTGAGGTCTTTGCCGAATAGGAGAAGGGGTTTTGCTGGGGAATCTATGGAGCTTAGTATGCTTAGATGTGATAAGTGTTTCCAGGTTTCTGCAATAGAGGATTCCTTGTGGATATAGACGCCTTGTTTTGATAGAGAGGGGAGTTTGCCGACAATAGCGTATGGCTTTCCAGAAGGAAGTGATGCGTGGATTGCTGGGTGAATATAACGGTTTGCATCTAGAGAGAAAGGCGCTTTGCATGCGGGATCAAAGTGAATGGAAAAAAATTCGTTTTTAGAAAGACCAAATGTTTTTAAGCCGAGTTCAATTTCGTTTAATTCGCCTTGAAGTTCTTCTTTGGCAGATTCTTGAAAAAGGGCTGTTGGTAAGAGATTAATTTTTTCATAGTTTTCAAATATCTCTTCTTTTTCTTTTTTTAAAAATGATTCAATTGCAAGAGCTCTGTCTAAATAGGAGAGAAAAAATTCTCGTGAATCCTTTTCAGGCGTTCTATCTAAATATAATCCAAGTATGCGATTGCAGTAGAATTTAATGGGGTGTTTGAGGACTTCAATCAAATGTCGAATATCAATTATGAGTGGAGCATCAGGTTTTTGCGCAATAGAGAAGGAAAACTCTTTTTTAGGTTTTGAAGTAAAAGCAATATTTTGATGTTTTGTGATGGGTGTATTCACTCTGCTAATAAGTTCTAGGACAACTAGCGAGGGTTTAAGTTGCTTGCCATCAGCTTCTGAGATGCCTGTAAAACTTAAAATAATTTCCTCTTCTGCAGAGGTTATCGCTTTAGAGAAGAAAAATCTATCGAGCTCAGAGCTTTCCATTTGGTGATCACAGCCGGGCATTCCTTTTAATTCATTAAGAGATTCCCGTCCACTTTTTCTAGGAAAAGAGTCTTCATCAAGACCGAGTATGAATGTCGTATTTGCTCTAAGGGGATAGCCTTCAGATAAATGAATAAATTGGATAATGGGATGTTTAGAGAAGACCCGATCAATACGCTTTTTCTCCAAAATCTCTTTTATCAGAGAGTGAATTGTCGAAAAGGAAAAGAGTGAGTGGATATCGCGTGCCAGATCATTGAAAGAGTAAATTTCTTTTAAAAGAAAATGAAGGTCATCACAATCCTCAAAATATTTATGTAGGAGTTCATCTAGGAGAGTTAACCAATTTGCTAAACTCACTTCTCTTTTTTTTAGGTCACGCAAATCTGAAAAAAGTGTGTCTAAAAAGAAAATCAAATTTCCGAGAAGTTCAAATTTAGAAATTTCAATGGAGGAGGAGATCGCAAGGGATTCTAATAGTTTATTAAATGCAAACTTCCACGAGCCCCTTTCTGAGATTTTTTCAAGGCCCAAGATTTCACGCTTCATCTCTACGTCAAATCCCCATTCTATATTCATATCATCGATAATTTGTCGGAGGAGAGAGTATTCGGGAGATGCAAAACCTTGTTTTTTTGCAATAGGCTTTGAAAAGATGAGGTCCAAAATCGATTCTTTTTCAAAGCGACTATCAACAAGAGAAAAAAAGAGAAGTACAGCTTTGAAAAAATGGTTATAGGGTAATGCTGAGATATTCGTTACGGAATATCCTAGCTGAGATTCTTCTTTTTCAAATACAAATTGGATAAAAGGAAAATATCGATCTAAATCGGAGGCCATAACAACAATTTCTTCAGGTAAAGCGGATCCTCTATTTAGTATGATTAGCAAATTGTCATAGAGAATTTCGATTTCACGAAGTGGTGAGCTTGCCTCATGAACTTGAATAGACTTATTATGAATGAGATCAGTCTCAATAGGGGCGCTTTTAATGGTTTTATGGGAAAAATTTTCTAGAAATTGCTGATAAAGAGGAGGAATGTGAGGGATATCAAATAAGATGATGTGGGTGGGAATTTGCCCTTTAGGGGGATTTTCTAAGAGTTTGCAGGGAAAATCCCAGTATCCAGTCGATTTTTGCCAAAGGAGTTGTTGCCACCCTTCCTTTTTTTCCCATTCTTGTAGCGCTTTTCCTCCATAAACACCATAGTGTAGAAAAATAGAGCTAAGTTTTTTTGCTAAAGAAGAGATCTTCTTCTTATCACTTCCTAAATAGGCGATAAGAGGGAGGAGTTCGTCACAAGGGTTTAAGAGTAAAGACTCTATGAAAATTGCTAAATTAGCAGATGAAGGTTTTCTATAAGCTTTTGGAGAGGAAGTTGTTAGCAAATGATCGATTGCTTGCTGGAGAGGCATAAAGGTAAGACCAAAAAAGCAATCTTCACAGTCCGTAAGGTATTGCATTAAAAAGTTCTTTATGGGATTACTAGGAATAACAATAAGAGTTCTAAGGGTTCCTCTCCTTTCGGGGAGAACTCCTTTTAAAATATTTGATAACTCTATAAGCGTATTGGCTATAAAAACGGGGTTTGAACTAATTGACGATGGGGGTACAATGGTTTCATTCATCATAATAATAAAAGGTTCTCTCTATGCATAGATTACTCGAACTTCGATTTGATAAACACGCATTTAAGCTACTGAATATCGCACAATTTTTCGCTGTTCTCAATGATAATCTTTTTAAGTTTTTGACGATATATCTCTTGATTGATTTACAAGGGAAAGAGGCATCAGGGGACATTTTATTTTGGGTCGGAGTTTGTTTTGTACTTCCTTTTTTGCTATTTTCTACTGCAGGGGGAGTTCTTGCTGATCGCTTTAGTAAACAAAGGGTTATAGCAATACTTAAAGGTTTCGAGGTTTTAATCATAGCGGGGGGCTTTGTAGCCTACTCAAATCAAAGCATATATGGATGTTATATTACACTATTCCTGCTTTGCTTTCAAAGCGCGCTCTTAAGTCCATCCAAATTTAGTATTGTCCCTGAGCTTGTTCGAAAAGACCAAATAGCAAAAGCTAATGGCGCCATTACTTCGTATTCTTATCTTGCTATGATATTAGGCACATTTTTAGCTTCGTTTTTAACAAGAGTCACCGGCAGGAATTTTATACTATCACTTTGTGTCCCTATGATTGCAGCTATTATTGGTTTTGTTGCAAGTTTATATATCCCCTATACTAATCCACTTAGGGGTAAGCAAAAAATTTCTCTTTTTTTTGTGGGTCAAACAATACGCACCCTTAAATTCTGTAAAAAAACTCCTAGGTTGTTTTTAGCTGTAGTGGGATCTGCATTTTTTCTTTTTATAGGCGCTTTTGTGCAGCTAAATGTAATACCGTTTGCAATGGATTTTCTGAATTTAAGCGAAGTGGGAGGTGGAGATCTATTTTTAGCAACTGCAATTGGAATTGCTCTTGGAGCCGCAACTGGCGCTAAGTTATGCAAAAAGGAAATTGATCTAGGACTTTCGTGTTTTTCCTTATTTCTGATATCAATTGCTTTATTTTGTCTCCCCATTGTAAGACATTCGGTTTTGGGATCATGCATCTGTTTAGGTCTTTTAGGCCTTTGCGGCGGTTTATATGTGGTTCCCTTGGAAGCTTACATTCAGTCGTTTTGCCCTGCCGAAATGCGAGGACAAGTGTTTGCAGCTGAAAATTTCTTAAGTTTTGCAGGAGTATTGCTAGCGCCTCTTTGTCTCTTTTTCTTTGGTAAAGTCATGAATGTGTCCTCTGCTGCTGGTTTTACATTTATGGCTCTTATTATTTTTAGCTCCTTTATTGTTATGTCGAAATACCTAGGCGTTCACCTTTTCCACTTTATTTCGCGCAGAGTTATCCATCCGTTCTACAAGTTTCATTTTATTGGATACCCATTTGGTCCTAACTCTCATGAAGATAAGATTGCGCTATATTATAATGGCGGTTCGTTTAAGAATTTGGCATTTTTACTGGGTGAATCATCGAAGCTTTACCCTATTATTGTTAAAGAGAAACAGGGCGCCCTCGATAAATTCATCAATTTCTTTGCCAGTATGACCACGTTTACCTCAGAAGATAGTATTGCTGAAAAGTTAAAGTCCATCCCCATCCATATAAGACCCCTCTTTATATTTACATCACATGCTGCCTATGAACAATTTAGGGTAGCTGGCAATTTCGAAAAAATTGCCCACGATTGCCATTATCAAATCAAACAATTTGCAATTAAGCACACCTCCCATTTTAAGCCAGACTGGATGACGCCATTTAAGCGGACTCAAGCAACGCTTCATTTCCCCACCTATTCCGTCACTACAAAAAATCGCATGCCAAAGATTCAAGAAAGTGACGCGCACTACGCTGAAAATAAATAAATAAAACCAAATATCCTCGTTAGTGTATTTCTTGTAATGTATTTACGATATCTATAAACTCTTCATCCTAAAAAGGAGAATTTATATGACATCAGCTATACCTACAGAAAGAGCCGCATTAAGTTTTATTTATGCAATGCCCGCCGTTCCGAGTGGTATGCGTCCTGAATCTGCACAAGAAATCAGGTTAGAGTTTCCAGAGGCGCAATCTTATTTTAATTTAGAGTTTAGCAAAAGTTGGGAATGCCGATTTGGAGGAAGATTTTCCATTATTCGTTGCAATAAAGCGACTGGAATACGGGGGAAGGGATGTGAGATGCTTTCTTGCGAAATTGACCGAATCAGAGCACTTCGCTTATTTGCGGGAGCTACCTTGCTTGAGGTGGAAATTCCCGAAATAACTGGTGGACATGAGTATGTTGTAACTATTAGTTTTCAGGAAGAGATTAGAGTGACTTTTTCTGATGCAAGACCTGCTCCAGAGGCCCGTGAATCACTGATAAGACGAGCAAAAACTGAGCTGCCGAGTGTGTTTACAGATAAAGAAACTATTCCTGATTTGTTCTATGACGCAACGTATCGAGTTCTATCTTATGAAGGCCAGCCTCTTTTAAAATATATGCAGCAATTTGCAATTGAAATAAATCTTAGAGAGATTGGATTTGATGGATGTGATGCTTCTTCTGATGAGGTAAGATCTAAAATGAAGCAGTTTTATAGATCCTGTTTTGCTGATTGTTCATTAGAAGCGCTTAATGAATTAAATTGTAGATTGAAAAGTCTTGAAGGTGAGCTAAAAACTGATAAAGAAATAAAACAATTTTTAGCAGCTATTTATGATACAATTGGTAGGGAAGCCATTAAGATGACATTTATTCGATTTATCGAGTATTCGTTACGAATAAAATCAGCAAGTCCAGAATTTCGTGAAATTTTAGTACAAACTGCTGAAAACTATAGGTTAGAGTGTGTTGCTTTAGTTACACGGGCTTTTGTTTGATTTGCATATAAATGTTCTATAAAATTAGTTTAAAATAAGGGGTTATATGACGTCTGCTATTTCAGAAGGAAAAGCTTCAGTCGGTTTGATTTACACGAATAGTTTGCCGTACTTTGAGACGGGCCTTTGCTATGCGAAAGAGCTAAAATTAGAATTTCCGGGAGCTTTATCTTATTATAAGATAGCGATTCCAGATGATAGTGATCGTAAATTGTCAGGAAGGCTTATGGTTATCCCTTGTAGTAAGGAAACACATGCCGAAAGGGGGAGTATTGAGCTGCTTTCTTGCGCAGTTGAGCGAATACGAGGTCTTTGTTTATTTGAGTGCGGCGTTCAGCATGAGTTAGAAATTCCCGAAATTATTGATGGGCATCGGTATAATATTTGTATTCATTTTGGAGTGAAAATTTCAGCAAGAATTATTGATGAGGAAGTGTTGCCTGAAACCTTGCAATCAATTGTCTGTAGAGCAAAAACTGAATTACCGGATCACTTTACAGATTTTGAAGCTATTCCTTCACTTTTTTATGATATAATGTTCTCTGTTTTAGAGCATAATACTCCGCTTCTTGAAAAGCACGTTGATTTATTTGTTAAACAAATGAAGAGTCTGAAAGTTCGGTTTCATGGAAAAGACATCTCGCCCGGCGAAATTAAGCTTGAAATGCGAAGGTTTTACAAATCTTGTTTTGAGAAGTGCTCCTTGGAAAATCTTAATATTTTAAATCAGGAGTTAAAAGTTCTTAAAGGAAACCTGGATTCGAATGATGAAATAATGAAAATTTTTGGAAGTATGTGTGCTGCTATTGGCAAGGATGCTCTTTCGGGGTCGTTTACTCATTATATCAACACTTCTCTATCCCTAGAATTAGCAGGACCTAAACATAAAGAGATTTTAAATCATTTTGTAATGGCTTACACTGTTAGTGTCGCTGAAAAATTTTTTCGCATTGCGTAAATAGATGTGATTTGAATTAGTTCTTCTATTGGTTTTGGTACAGATTATTAGAAGCTGTACTAAAACCTTCCACAGAACATCAAAAAAATTAATTTTCTTATATTATTTTCTTCTTTGCGCTCCTTTGCGCCTTTGCGTGAATTTATTTTAAAAGACTGATATCCAAAACATATTGCCATAGCTTGATCTTATAAAATAAAAAAAATCACGCAAAGGCGCAAAGACGCAAAGGAGCGCAAAGAAAAGAAAGTTTTTAATTTTATGTAATATAGCTATCCAATCAGGGTTTTAGGGCAGCTTCTTAGAGCCTGCCGAAACAGGCTCATTAAGTTTATATTCACATAAAATTTTCAGATGAAATGCTTGTATTACCAAGCGTAGGCGAATTCAAGACGGTATTGCTTCATGCTATAGCGATCTTCTAGATAGTCTAATGATTTGGAGCATTTGAATGCTTGCACGATCGTGAGGTTGTCTGTGATCAGGTAAGCAAATTCAAAAAGGCCGCCAATGTAGTTTGTTCTGTTCATGCCGAGGACGATATCTGAGTTGCCAGCTCCGATTCCGCCAAAGTCAAAACCGGGGATTGCTTGGGGTTGACAGTACTGTATGTTTGTATCGATAGCCCAATCTCCTTTTTTACGAACTTCGCCCATTGTGAAGCCGATATAGGCAGCATTATTTGCTTTATCTTCTTTGAGTATTTCTCTTTTTGGAGCAGCGCTATTAAGAAGATATGCTGAATAAAAAACAGAGACTTTATTTGTGCCAGGAAAGACAAATCTGTACCCGAGCATAATTTGGTTTACAAAGTATTCAAATTTAGCATTTCTGACTGAGTTATTGAAATGCTTTGTGTACCAATCAATTAGGGAATACTTTACATATACGCCTGTGTTATATATGTTTAGGATTCCTGTTTCCATTGCGTAGGCAAATTGATTTATGCGTTCATCTACAATAAATGCTGCAGCATGAATATAAAAGTCGCCCATGCGATCAGATGATTGATCATATTTAATGAGTAATCCATCCATAATTGCGTTGAATTCCATTCGAGAGTCAAATGTGTAAACAAGCTTTCGTCTTCCTGGTTCCATGTCAACAGTGAATTTTTCCGTATCAACAATTCTAAACCCGATAAAAGCTCTTTCCAAGTTCAGTTTATTATTTGTTCCGCTCTCAATTCCCATGCTGTTTCCAAACCTTAGCTTAATAGAAGCCCATGTAGCATCAGCTCTATAATCAAGTAGGAGGCCAAAAGTGAGCTTAAATTGATCTGCTGCTATTAAGGGATGTTGTGATTGCGTACCGATATTTTTTAGGCCATTTTCTTGTTCGTTGGAGGTTAGATACTCAGTTCTTACATCACCACTTAAGGAAAGGCTTCCGCCTCGCTCTTTAATTGTTACCTGTCTTTTTGTTGCAATCCAGGCTTTAAGCGCTTCAAATTGATAACCTTCGTCAGCCCCTAATAAATAAGATGAGGTGCCTATTAATAGTATTAAGTATCGTAACCAGCATTTCATAAGATCTTTTCTCCGCTATCTTGAAGGAGTATAAACAACTCTTGCGAAAAAAGGTAGAATAAAAAAACAAAAAGATGCATACGAAAATTTAATAGAGGAACGTGGTGATATGAAAGCATTTTTTGTAATGACTGTAGCAGTTTTGGTTTCAGCTCAAGCGGAATATGAGCTTAAACAGTATGACATAAAAAAAGTAAGTCAGGGTGATAGCGCCCCAAAAACGCGCGAAAGAGACTCGATTAGTAATCAAAGAGTGATCATCCCATCAGTTAAGGCAGTCATTATATCGCTTGATCGAGATATGCCAGGGAAGTATGTTCTTCAAACATCTAAGGGCGTACAATTTTACCGCGTTATGCAAGGAATGCAGCCGAAAAAGAAAGAGGCATTTCAAAAAGATTTAGAAAAATTTGTTGTAGGTCAACCTTTAACTCTTGAAAAAATTGAAGCAATTAAACAAAAAGTGTCGACTTTTTACCAAAATAATGGTTTTGCTCTTGTTGTCGTAAATGTGCCTGAACAAGATGTTACCGACGGTGTTTTAGTAATTACTGTTTTAGAAGCAAGACTTGGAAAAGTTGAAGTTACTGGCAATAGGTATTTTACTGCAGATTGGTACCTGAAGAATTTATCTGTAGAAGAGGATCAGACGATTCAAACTGCAACAGTTGATAGTGATATTGCATATATGAATCAAAGTCCTTGGAGACGAACAAGCGCCATATATAAGGCAGGCTCACAATATGGAACAACGGATATCGAGCTTTATGTGCAAGATGAGAGGCCGGCTAGACTTTTTGTTGGGGTGGACAATACAGGATTTGAAGTGACTAATTATAATCGAATTTTTTTCGGGTTTAATTTGGGAAACTTTTTGAACTATGATCAAAACTTAGCATTTCAATACACGGCATCTCCTGATTTTCAGAAATTTCAAGCGTATACAATCTTTTATTCATGCCCCCTTCCTTGGAGAGATGAGATTAGTCTCTTTGGTGGCTACTCTACTATTGATGTAAATAAAAATGACTATATACCGTCTACGCACAACCATGGAACTGATTGGCAAGCAAGTCTTAGGTATGGCGTTTTCATACCCCCTAGTGGGAAATTTTTCCAAAAGGCAAAAGCGGGTCTAGATGTAAAGCAGACGAATAATGATCTAACAGTTTCAAATTTTGATATTATTTCAAGCTCTCTTGCATCTGTTGTTGAGGCTGTTGGAACCTATGAGGCTAGTTATTCATTTCAAAAAAATAGTTTTAATTTTGTCGGCGAAGGGTTTGTACAGCCTTGGTATTTCGGCAGGACAATGAGTGAAAGTAACTATGCGGCTTTAAGACCCGGCGCAGTAACTAAATTCCTTTATGTAAGAGTAAAAGGTGAATATGTATGGTCGGACCCTGCAAGTGGAATGTCTATGACGATCAAGGCAAGAGGGCAGGCGGCTAGTGGAGCGCTTATACCATTAGAGACTTTTGGTATTGGTGGAGAAAATAGCGTTCGAGGTTATGTTGAGCGTGTTGTTAACGTAGATAATGGTGGAATTTTAAACTTTGAATTTAGAACACCTTATGTAAGTCCGAGTAGAAATCGAATCAGCGACAGGTTTTCTGCTGTGGTATTTTGTGATTTAGGTGCTGGTGGAGTATTAAGGCCGGTTGATCACCAACCCTCTAGTTATTTTCTGGCAGGTATAGGACCTGGGTTACGATATGATATATCATCCGTGCTGCGAACAAGATTTGATGTGGGATTTAGACTCACAGATGAGCCTTTTGCATCATCAACGCCTGAGCGAGCACGATTTTACTTCAATGTAACTGCTTCTTATTAGCTTATTTAGCAGCTAAACGCGCTTTTAAACGAGAAACTTTATTCTTTTTGTAAAGCCCGTTTTTTCCAGCTTTGTCAAGTAAGCTATAAAGAGAATTAAGTAATGTTTTCTTCTCAGTTTCGTCTTTAGTTTCAGCGAAAGCGGATCTAGCAGTATGAATTCGTGACTTCCAGATTCGGTTTGTCAAATTTTTCTTAACGTCTTGCTTATGTCTTTTCAGAGCAGTTGGTGTTTTTACTGCTTTTTTCTCTGCTTTTTTCTCTTCTGCCATGGTTCTCTCGTTTAACTTGTTTTTTAAAAAAACTTTTGGATTTTACTATACCACAGTTGGAGAGATTTCGTCAAAATGGAAATCACTGAAATATCATTTCGATCACCTAAAAAGAAAAGATTACCACGTGATATCAAGGGATTTTTTAAATCAAGGATAAGGGGCTCTCCTCGGAGCTCTCTCTTATTATTCCTATATTTCTCATTTTGATCGTATATATAGCCGATCCCTGCCCTCGAAATATTTGTGAAATAGGAAGTTCTTTGCCTACGTAAATAAAGCTCAGCAAGCGTTAAATATGGCCCATTAAAGCTCTTTTGGTGCAGAATCCAAACGATATGAAAACCCATTTTTCTATAATCCTCAGTTCTTTTAACTGCTATATCAATAGAAATAGGGGAGACTTGAATTTCAAAGACAATTTTTTTGGGCAGCCAGCAAATATCTGCAATATGACCCGGTAATCTATATTCAATAAACGCTTCACCTCGGGGCAATAAGTTAAAAACATACTCTTGAACTACTTGATGTAAATGGCTTCCCTTCCCCTCATTCATACCTAAAATTATACAAAGCAGCTTAAATATTACACCTGAATAATTGGGCGTAGACAATATTCGACAGTGGTGGTACACTGGGTTCTTTTTAGTAGGGCTATGGGAAAAACAAAAGAAAACCAACCCTTTGATCCTCAATATCAGCAAAAAATCGAAGAGATTGTTGCTGTTTCCAAAGATCAAGGTTATATCACTTATGAAGAGATAAATGACATTCTGCCAATGAGCTTTGACTCGGCAGATCAAATTGATCAGATTTTGATCTTTTTGAGCGGAATGGACATTCAAATTTTCAATCAGGCGGAAGTCGAAAAGCAAAAAGAGCGGAAGAAGGAAGCAAAAGAAGTTGAGGCGTTGCCTAAACGGACTGAGGCTTCAGCTGACGATCCTGTTCGGATGTATTTAAAAGAGATGGGGTCTGTCCCTCTTCTCTCTAGGGAAGAAGAAGTTGAAATCTCTAAACGAATTGAAAAAGCGCAGATGCAGATTGAACGAATCATCATGCGTTTTAGGTATTCCACAAGCGAAACAATTTCAATTACGAACTATTTGATTGGTGCAAAAGAGCGCTTAGATAAAATTGTTACTGAAAAAGAGATTGAAGATAAGCACCTTTTTATTAAGATGATGCCGAAGCTTAAAGAGCTCTTGAGAGAAGAAGATGAGCAACTTGAAAAATATTTGCTTGAACTTCGAAAAGAGTCGCTTTCTAAAGTTGAGCGCGTGAAGATTCTTGAGGAAATTGAGAAAAGTCGTATTCGAACTCAATCGTATTTAAGACGCATGCGGTTTAGATATACATTGATTGAAGACTTTGGTGAAGTAATACTCACAAGTTATGAAAGATTTCTTACTTTAGAGAAAGAAATTCAAGAGCTTACTCCAAGAGCTGAGAAAAATAGATTTGCATTGGCTAAACTTTTGGCGGGAAAGCGAAAGCTTTTAAAAAGAGAGCTTGCTGCAGGACGAACCCTTGATGAGTTTAAGAAAGATGTTCGAATGTTGCAAAGGTGGATGGACAAGAGTCAGGAAGCTAAGCGTGAGATGGTTGAATCAAACTTACGTCTTGTTATCTCAATTGCAAAAAAATACACAAATCGAGGTTTATCTTTCTTGGATTTAATCCAGGAAGGAAATATGGGCCTCATGAAAGCTGTTGAAAAGTTTGAGTACAGGCGTGGTTATAAATTTTCTACGTATGCAACTTGGTGGATTCGTCAAGCTGTAACGCGTGCCATTGCTGATCAGGCAAGAACAATTCGTATTCCTGTGCACATGATTGAGACGATCAATAAAGTCTTAAGAGGCGCTAAAAAGCTCATGATGGAGACCGGGAAAGAACCGACACCGGAAGAGCTTGCAGAAGAATTGGGACTCACTCCTGATCGAGTTAGAGAGATCTATAAAATTGCGCAACATCCGATCTCACTTCAGGCAGAAGTCGGGGATAGTGGTGAAAGTCAATTCGGTGACTTTTTAGAAGATACAACAACTGAATCACCTGCGGATGCAACAGGCTACTCCATTTTAAAAGATAAAATGAATGAAGTTTTAGCTACTTTGACAGACCGTGAGAAGACAGTTCTTATTGAGAGATTTGGTCTTTTAGATGGTAAGCCAAAGACACTGGAAGAAGTTGGAGTCTATTTCAAAGTTACAAGAGAGCGTGTTAGACAGATTGAAGCTAAGGCTCTTCGCAAGATGCGTCACCCAACAAGGGCTAAGCAATTGCAAGCGTTTCTAGAAGCAGTCGAGAAGGGAGATGGAGCGTAGCGGGCTTGAACCGCTGGCCTCAACAATGCCATTGTTGCGCTCTACCAACTGAGCTAACACCCCAAAGAATTGATAGTGTTAGTATGCACTTGGAGGGATTTTGGAGCAAGAGGAACCTATATTTTCCAAAATTACAGATGTTCCGCCAGATACAATCTTTGGTATCAATGATCTTTTTTTAAGCGACACAAGACAAAATAAAATCAACTTAACAGTTGGAATTCTTATTGAGGAAGATGGTAAATCTGCTCAAATTCTTCCCTCTGTAAAACTTGCAGAAGCTGAAATTCTTAAGGCAAGCACTACAAAAAATTACTTACCAATTGATGGCGATTCTGAATACATTGAGCTTACAAAAAAACTCGTATTTGGAGAAAGTGATCTTTCCCTTATTTACGGTGCTCAAACAGTTGGCGGAACATCGGCTCTACGTACGCTTGCAGATTTTTGTAAAAATGAAATTTCACCCCATATATCTATCCCAGAGCCAACTTGGGAGAATCACGAAAATATTTTTCGACGAGTGGGGCTTACAATTGATAAGTACCCTTATCCAAATGGAATGTATGAGCATCTTAGTAAAATCCCAATCGGAAGTGTGGTTCTCCTTCATGCCATGTGTCATAATCCTACGGGTCATGACTTAACAAAGCGGGAGTGGGAGAAGTTAGAGTGTTTGTTTCGAGAAAGGAAATTAATTCCATTCTTTGATTCTGCTTATCAAGGGTTTGGAGAGGGGATTAATGAAGATGCTTTTGCTATTCGTTATTTTGCAGAGAAAGGGCATGAGTGTTTAGTCGCTCATTCGTATTCAAAGTCATTTTCATTATATGGTGAAAGGGTAGGCGCCTTATTTGTCTTGATGAAAAATAAATCTTCTTTTGATCTTGTGAAACGAAATATTAGATCGCTGATTCGCACTACTTATTCCAATCCGCCAAGACACGGCGCAGCTATTGTAAAGCTAATTTTACAAGCACCTAACCTGCGAACTATGTGGGAGAAAGAACTTGATGGATCAAGATTACGCATGCAGAATATCAGAAAACTTTTTGGGATGAAATTAAAGGAAAAGATGCCATCTCGTCAGTTTCCCTATTTGAAGGAGGGTCATGGATTTTTCTGTCTGCTCGGACTCACAGATGAGCAATCAGACATTTTACGAGATAAATTTGCAATCTATACGGCCCCGAAATCTCGAGTGAATTTGACTGCGATAACAGCTAAAAATATAGATATTATTGTAGATTCTATCTTGAGGGTAATTTGAAGAAAAGAGTTGCGTCGTATTTTCTATTGGCAATTTTCATCTTTCTTCTACTGAATTTACCTATCCCATTTGTAACTCAACTTAGGGGAAAAGTATTATTTGCTGACGGCAAGTTTTCTAATAAGCGCTTATTTACAGGTGAAAGCGAACTAATTCAGTTAAAAATTGAAAACAAAAAATTAAAAGATGATCTCTTGGAAGTTAGAAATTGGATCGTTTTAGAAGATAGAATAGAGACTCATGTAAAGAGGATTGAAGATCTACTTCAAATCAAAGGCTATTCAAAATTTTATGAAAGGCGAATTCATGACCTTCTAAACCTCTTACAAAAAGAAGTATATTCAGTAAGTGCAAAAGTGATTTTCAGAGATCCATCATTTTGGGGAAGTGGTTTTTGGATCGATTGTGGTGAGAAAGAGAATAGAGATTTACATGCAAACATCATTGCAAAAAACAGTCCTGTTTTATTTGATGATTCCTTGATTGGAGTCATTGAAATTGTTGAGGAAAAAAGAGCGTATGTGAGACTTTTAACAGACTCTAGCTTAACACCAGCTGTTAGGGCAGTGCGCGGAGGAGAGCAGAATCACTTACTTTTAAATAACATACGCTTGCTAGAAGAAGAGTTGCATTTATCCTTTAATGATGTGTCGCCTGCTCTTTTTGAAGAGCTTGCAATAGTGGAAAAGGCATTAGAGGCAAGCGGCGAGTCTCTTTATTTAGCAAAAGGTGAGCTTAGAGGTTCCAGCTACCCTCTTTGGCGCGCAAGAACTCCTCTTTTAAAAGGCGTAGGATTCAACTATGAATTTTCTGATAGTGAAGGGCCATCACACACCATTCACGATAAATTAAAAGCCCCCCTTTTACAAGTAAGCGATCTTTTGATCACAAGCGGTCTTGATGGAGTCTTTCCGCAAGGTCTTTATGTTGCAACTGTCTCTAAAATCTTTCCGCTAAAGGAAGGCGACTTTGCGTACGAAATTGAGGCTCTCTTAACAGCTGGTAATTTAGACCGCATTTCCCACGTGCAGGTTTACCCGCCACTCAACTACTAAACACCTTCTAAGAAGCTGTCCTAAAACCTTCAACAGAACATCAAAAAAAATTTAATTTTCTTATATTATTTTCTTCTTTGCGCTCCTTTGCGTCTTTGCGCCTTTGCGTGAATTTATTTTAAAAGACTGATATAGTCCTTTAAATTTGCTTCGATAACGCTAACGCTTCTGCAAATAAAAAGTGTCTTCTCCGCTAAAACTATCAATTCAAAATTAAAAAACTATATCTAATGGCAAAACTGCCTTCTACTAAAAAATAGGCCACAGGGCTTTTAATAATGCGGGCTAGCTTTGGGGGCGTCAAATTTGGCGTTGTTTAATGTTACCTTTACTACCTATTTTACATGATTAATAGGATACGCTTGATATGCACGATAAAAAAGAAAGACGGCAGCGATATTAGGATCCGCTTCGCTCACAGGATAAAAAGAAGATGATAAAATATTAATATTCGTTGACTAATGTAAGCTATTCTATAATAAACAACTAACGCGAATTGTGAAAATAATTCGCGTTAGTTGTTTATTCTTGTTATCTTGTGAGCGAAGCGGATCCTAATATCGTTGCCCTTTTTCTTTTTTTTATCCCATATATCATGCATATCCTATCAATCATGCAAAAATTGCAACTAGCTCGCATAATAGTCCTTTAAATTTGCTTCGATAACGCTAACGCTTCTGCAAATAAAAAGTGTCTTCTCAGCTAAAACTATCAATTCAAAATTAAAGAACTATATCCAAAATATATTGCCATAGCTTGATCTTATAAAATAAAAAAAATCACGCAAAGGCGCAAAGACGCAAAGGAGCGCAAAGAAAAAAAGTTTTTAATTTTATCTAATACAGCTATCCAATCAGGGTTTTAAGACAGCTTCTAGGAGGAGTTGTGGACGTAAAGTACGTCTTCTAGAAAGCGAATGTGATGTCTTGAATATTCAGCTAGTGGCAAAAAATATAGATCTAACGTTTCGGGAATAAGGGGCTTTTGATTATTAAAGCGTGAGTCAAGTTTGATTTGTTTAAAAAGTCCTGCGTAGTAGATTTTTAAGTAGGAGGAAAGCCATGGTATCTTGCGAGAGTGACGATTTCGAAGCATTTTTTTTACATACGGATCGATGCTGCCCCTTTGATAAGAGGGGTATTCAAGAAACTGTGAATACATAAGCCAGGTTTCATTAGAGCTAGAATATATCTGGTTAATTTTATCTAGAACTTCATTATTTGAAAGCCAGTCATTGCATTCGAGTTGAATCACAATTTCATCATCTTTTAGAGAGTCTAAAGCTCTTTGAAAGCATTCAATTGTTGGCTTTTTATCACTATAGGAAATGATTGTGAGTAAGTGGCTTTTGTTTTCCTTGGCAATCATTGTTTTTATGGTAGCTGTACTTTGGGAAATATTGACAGTCTCCATTAAAACAATCCGATAATTTTCATACTTTTGCTCTAAAATGGAAGAGATATTTTGCTCAAAAGTTCTAGGGTCGTCACTGCAATATAGGAGAAAAACAAACGGTTTTTCCCTAAACTCCGCTTCTTTTTCAATAAATTCTGCCGTAAAGGGCTTCGGTAAATACCGCTTAGATTTGAGAAATGAAAAGTTAAATAGAATAAAGCAAGGGATTAGTAGCAGTAAAATAAAAGCAAATGACTTTTGAAGAGTTCCTTTCATACTTGCTGAATACTATACATCAAATTCCAAAGCTAGTGAAAAAATATTTTTTCTGTTTTGGTAAGTTCAAGGATGAGCTTTCCGCGGGGACTGCTTTTAGGAATGCCTGCAGATTTCCCTTTTGCTGTTTTTAGGATTTCAGAGTCCGTATAGAGTTTGAGAATTTCTTCTCCATTTCTGTAATGGTAGGATAGTTTTTTCAGTGCTTTTTGATAGAGGTTTTGATTATGTGTAAGTCTGCATGTAATTGCTAACAAGAAGGTTATGCATGATATGATGATTGTTGCAGAAAAAAAAGGCGGGATAAAAGGGAGAATTGGGAAGGAGAGAAAAAAGGCCATGCAGAGATATGATTCCCAAGGACTTTGAAAGATGGGCCCGAGCCATTTTCGCCACCCCGATCTAGAGGTTCGGTAGGCGATTAGTTCCTCAAATCTAGGCTCATTGAAAGCAGATCTAAGAAAGTGAACCTTTTCATGAGCGATGAGATCTTCTCTAGTTAAGAAGGTCATGCGCTTTCCTCTAGGGAGCTGAATAATCGGAATCGTTTGCCCTTGCCACTCACAAATATAGGTCATAGCGCCAAACCAAAAGGGAAGCCCCCTCTTTGCTTTTATGACAAGAAAGCCGGTTGATAGCTCATCTATAGACTCATAAGCGATCCCAAGCCCCTTTAAAAGGGCGTCAGGGGCAGCCAAAGCCCTCTTAACAGCCAAGACCCTAAGCTCAAAATCATGTATGCTTTCGTGAGGACCAGGCGCAAACCCCTCTCCATACCATTTAACTAAGCTTTCCATGCTCTAGAGCATATCACTTATTCCTTCCGAGGTGAAGTTATTTTTCTAAGCCAATTATAAGCTGCGCCAAGACCCTTTTCTACTGTAGCAATAGCTTTATCGGCTGCTTTCTCGGTCGCTATTGCAAATCTTTCAGCTGGAGTTTCTACTGCTGGTGATTGAGCACTAGGGGTAGAGCCTCCAATCTTTCCTTGATCGGCTGGGGGGTAATCGATATTCACAGAAATTCGAACCATTATTGAGATGAATAGGTCGTTATCGATTATGGAATGGCATGTTTCGTTAATCCCATTAGCATTATTAGCTAAAATTACAGGTCGAGCTTCTAAGACTCTTTGTTTTAGATCAATGCTATAAGATGCTCCAAAGGTATTAAAAAATTCTTCTATAAGATTGTTTATCTTTGCGGTCTCCTCTAGTGTTGAAGGGGCTTTATCTTTAAGTAAGAGCTCTTTACCAGAAAGGTGAGTAATGAGTGCTTTGACATAACCATTTGTTTTGTCATAACCGCATGACCCTAATAGTGTTGTGTAATTCTCCTCCGATTCAAAAACATGAAGCCTTACAGGATTTCTGGGGAGTTCTTGAGCTTTTAGTTGATTTATCGCCGCATCTAATTGCTTTATCAGTCTCGCATAGCCAACTTTCTTTCCTGTGAATATGCCCCAAAATCCGCAGTGTTCCATCTTGTAATCAAGCCTTTCACGTATTTGGGTAGCAATATCAATACTATTACCTTTTAGTGTTTCTAATCTATCATAAATACGACATTCCTTTTTGTGTTTATCCGTTTCTGGATTACGCTTAAAAAATGCATCCTTGCGCCCTGCAAAAGCAGAAATCGTTTTGACAATTGAATGAATACCTTGGCCATCTATGCGCTGAGTTCTGCGGGCTTCTGCTGTCTCTCTGTATTTCCCTAATTTTATAATTTCTTTTTCAGTCGGATTAAATCTAGGAATAGATGACATAATAAACCTCATTATTATATAATTAATAATGAATATATTATATCATAATTAAAATTTTAAAACCAGGTATTTACGTAAGTCGCTGATATGGAGCGTTATAGATAAATTTGGGCCCTCTAATTCCAGCTAGAGGGCTCTGAAGGTTCTTTAAAGAGCTTCCCTGGCAGTTGTAATAATGCTCCAGGCTAATGAAGTCACTCGTTCTAGAAGGTTAGGGCATCTTTGTGTTGACAGGATCGAGTCATATGAATGCTCAAGGTCTTTGAATATGAATAAAGGGGAACCTAGTCTTCGATATTTTTCTTCCATCTGCTGGATGATTTCTCTTTCAGGGGGGGAGTTAAATGATTTTTCCTTTAGAAAATCCATGCTGAGCAAGTTGAATTGGTGAACTTCCTCGGGTAAGGACAAGTATGCATAGTGTTTAATATTTAGGGTAGAATTCTCCTGGATGTACTCAGCTAGAGCTATTGAAGCAGGCGAACTGCTTTCTAAATAGCAGTTGGTGAGTAGTTTGTGTATTCTGCATTCATCCCAGGAAGATTCATGGAAATGTTTGCCGTCTCTAATCATGATAAATAACGCTAAAAACTTTCCAGGACTTTGAAAAAAGGCATCAATAGATTCCGGTGTCAAGTGTTTAACCCCAAAATAATTGTTAATCGTTTCTGCTACCGCTTCGCGATTTCCAGGGGTATTTATGTCGGTATCTTTTTCAAGATAGAGATTCGTCTCTAGGTAAGTTCTTAGGGCAGCTTCATCATCTAGAGCGAGGTAGCGCGATAATTGAAGCGATTCTAGCTGATTACTGCTTACGCGCTCAATATTTGTAAAACGTGTGAATGCTTGCCTAAGAGCTGCTTTAGTAATAAGTGGTTTAACGATGAGGCATAATCTGCTGACTGAAAGCGGTAGATCACATTTTCTTGCAACAACTCCGTATCCTGGTTTTGCAGAAAAATATTCCACCAAAGCGTTATTTATTTACATAATCTCTTGTAAATAGAATTTTTCTTGGTGTCTTTTGGACTATAGTAAGTGTCATGAAAATACCTAGTGTTTACGCTAATTACGTCAATGAGAGGCTTAGTTCTCTCAAAGGTGGTACGCAAGGAGCTATAGTCTTTTGCAAAAGAGCACATAAAAGCTGAAATTCCCATAATACACTTATATATAATGTTTTAATAATTTAAAATGTGTTATTTAAGATTTTCAATTCAATATAATTATTTTGAATTTCCTGTTATCTTCAAAATCCCTCTATATTTTAAGTTCCCCTTCATCTTCCAAGTTCCGGTGCCTGGCACCGGAACTTGGAAGATGAAGGGATTGAATGGGAATTTTTCTTCCTTGTTAATTGGGAAATCTCTATTATAGTGGTCATTATTGTCTTGGTATTTGCGCTGGTAGCTCAATCGGATAGAGCACCTGACTACGGATCAGGAGGTTAG
>CAZKFL010000010.1:0-51389 GCA_964552055.1 uncultured bacterium | reverse complement strand
TGAAAGGGTCATGAAAGGGTCATGAAAGGGTCATGAAAGGGTCATGAAAGGGTCATGAAAGGGTCAGGCTTGACATTCTGACATTTGGTATTTGGATGAAAAAAAGACCCGCAAAAAATTTTGTGGGTCTTTAGTTATCTGGAGGTGGAGAGAGTCGAACTCTCGTCCTCAATCGACTCCATAGTAATGACTACATGCTTAGCGCTCTTTAGTTAGGTAGCTCTGATGCAGAGTGCAGGCACAAAGGAGCTGTCCGCTTTCTTTAGTCTTGAGAGGGGAGCCAAGAAGGCTAGAACGCTTCTCCTCGCATACCAAGTTAATGACGGTAATTCTAAGACCCTTGGTCCAATCTCAGGTTACCGATAGCTGAAGGCGGTTAAGCCTTAAGCAGCCATTGCGTATTCAGCTTCTACTGCTACTACTTGAGCGATAGAAACACGTTTTACGTTTTTTGCTTTTATTGTTTTTTCAGTTTTTTTAGGAGGCCCACTGAATTCCTCCGCATGCCACTACGACTTCGCGATCAAGTCGAAACCTGGTCACCCCCGTATTGGTATTATAGGGTTATTGTAGGGAAATTTAGAATTCGGAGCAAGTTTTACTTTGGGAAAATGGTGTTTTGGGGTATGATTGGTTGATTCTAACCATAAGATATTTGAGATGTTTAAGAGGGATAAAGAGAGTTTTGCTAAGAGGGAAGAGAGGGTACTTGCGTTTTGGCAAAAGGAAGATATTTTTCATAAGTCTTTGAAAAATAGGGCGTCTGCTGAGCATTTTTCTTTTTATGATGGGCCGCCGTTTGCTACGGGATTGCCGCATTATGGGCATATTTTGGCGGGGACGATTAAGGATGTGGTGGCTAGATATAAGACGATGAAGGGATTTTCTGTTCCGAGGCGTTTTGGTTGGGATTGTCATGGTTTGCCTGTTGAGAATGAGATTGAAAAGTCGCATCATTTAAGTGGAGCGCATCAGATTGAGGCTTATGGGATTGGGAAGTTTAATGAAGAGTGTCGAAAAATTGTTTTAAGATACACGGAAGATTGGAAGAAAACTGTCAGACGGATGGGTCGCTGGGTAGAGTTTGATAAGACGTACCATACGATGGATATTTCTTTTATGGAATCTGTTTGGTGGGTCTTTAGCGAAATCTGGAATAAAGGTCTTGTTTACGAAGGCTTTAAAGTTATGCATTATAGTCCGAAATTGGGGACACCAATTTCCAATTTTGAGGCGAATTTAAATTACCGCGAAGTGGATGACCCGTCTCTTACTGTTAAATTTGAATTGAGGGAAACAGGGGAATTTTTACTTGTTTGGACGACAACGCCGTGGAGTTTGCCGGCAAATTTGGGCGTTGCTCTTAGCGCTAAAATAGAATATGCGAGAGTAAGATGGCAGGGTAGTGTCTATATACTCGCTAAAAGTAGAGTGGGGGTTTATTTTCCTGAAGGGGATTATGAACTTGTGGATTCATTTTTAGGAGAAGCGCTTTTTGGAAGATCAATTATTCCATTAATGCCTTATTTCAAAGATCATCCAAATGCGTTCAAAGTGATTAAGGGTGATTTTATTGCGGAGGGTGATGGAACGGGAATTGTTCATATGGCGCCCGCCTTTGGAGAGGACGACTTTTTTGCCTGCAAGGATGCAGGTATTGAGATTGTTTGCCCCATTGATGTAAATTGCCTCTTTACAGAAGAAGTTCCTGAGTATAAAGGTCTTTTTGTAAAAGATGCGGATAAGGACATTATCAAGCGTCTAAAAGCTGAAGGCAAAGTGTTTAAGCATCAGACAATTAGACATAGATATCCCTTTTGTTGGAGAACGGATGCGCCCCTTATATATAGGGCTGTATCTACCTGGTTCATTGCGGTTGAAAAAATTAAAGATAAGATATTAGCGAATAACGAGTTGATTCAGTGGGTTCCATCTCATATCAAGACGGGCCGTTTTGGTAAATGGCTTGAGAATGCAAGAGATTGGGCTGTGAGTCGGAATCGATATTGGGGAACGCCACTGCCGATTTGGCGCGCTGAAGACGGAAGTATGATTGTCATTTCTAGCGTGAAAGAGCTCGAAGACCGGACAGGGACTAAAATTGATGACATTCACAGACATTTTATTGATCATCTAACGTTTGAAGAAAATGGAAAAGTGTATACGCGCGTGAGTGAAGTTTTTGACTGCTGGTTTGAATCAGGATCAATGCCGTATGCGCAGAATCATTATCCGTTTGAGAATAAAGAAGAGACAATGCGTGAGTTTCCTGCCGATTTTATTGCTGAGGGACTCGACCAAACAAGAGGGTGGTTTTACACACTGACAGTTTTGGCATCAGCGCTTTTTGACCAGCCGGCTTTTTTAAATGTGATTGTTAACGGTATTGTTTTGGCAGAAGATGGCCATAAAATGTCTAAACGCTTGAAAAACTATCCCGATCCAGAACTTGTTATGGATAAATATGGTAGTGATGCCATTCGGCTCTATTTACTAAACAGTCCGGTGGTTAGAGCAGAAGATGTCAACTTTTCGGAAGCCGGCGTTGAAGGTGTATTAAAGCAGGTATTACTTCCTCTTTGGAATAGTTATTCATTCCTAGCAACTTATGCAGAAATTTATGGCTGGATTCCGACTGCTGACAGCTATGATAGGCCAAAAGCAGATATCGATAAGTGGATCCTATCACTTTTGCAAAAACTGATTGAAGAAATGACAGATGCAATGGATAAATATCAACTCGATATTGCGGTAGAGCCTCTGACTCAATTTATCGATCAATTAACTAATTGGTACATCCGCAGAAGCCGAACCAGATTTTGGGCAGATGAAAATAGTGAAGATCGAAGACAAGCTTTTGAAACTCTATACACAGTAATTTTATCTCTTTCCAAATTGGCGGCGCCCTACATGCCATTTATTACGGATGCTATATACCAGGAGCTTAGAAGGGACAATACAGAAGAATCCATTCACATTACCGATTATCCAAAAGCTGATGAATACTTACGCGATATGGAACTTGAAGAAGAGATGAAGCATACTCAACTGATTGTGAATGCCGGACATGCACTTCGTAAAGAACATCAAATCAAAGTTAGACAGCCACTGAAAAAAGCTCATATTATAACATCAGACCCGCATCTTTTAGAAGGTCTTAAATGTCAGCATCAACTTATTGCAGAAGAACTCAACGTAAAAGAGCTGGAATTTCATAGCGATGAGTCAGCCTTTGTAAAGCTCAAACCCAAAGCAAACTTTCGAGTTCTTGGGAAAAAAGTGGGCAAATTAATGAATCAAGTAAAGACTTTGATCGATGCCTTTGATCAAAAAACTCTACAAAAGATTTTCAATAAAGAGCCTGTTGAAATAGAGCTAGAAGGACAAAAGATTACTCTTGAAGAAGAAGACGTTCTTGTAGAAAGAGAGGTTCTTTCAGGACTTGTTGCCGCATGCGCTGGAAAAGTGACGATCGCCCTTGATACAGAAATCACCCCGAAATTAAAACAAGAGGGGATTGCCAGGGAAATTATTAATAAAATCAACACCTTAAGAAAACAAGAAGGTTTTGAAATCACAGATCGTATCGATCTCCAAATTGAAGCACCTAATGAAGTAGAAGAAGCATATCACGCTTTTCATGATTACATCTCAGGCGAAATCCTCGCCAAAAAGGTTCTCTTCTGCCCTGTTTTAAATGGTAAAGAGTTAGAGATTAATGAGAATCTTCTTAAGCTTTTGATCGTAAAATCATAGTTTATTCCAATTTAACTAGTTATGCCAACAATTGCTATTCGGTATAATTAAATAAAAAGATTAAATAATTGGAATAAATAATGTCTTGCTTTGCTTCATTACCTACACCGATTGATGCTATTTGTACATTTTGGTATACTGCTTTAACATCAACATCTTCTGGTTATACACCTCCGGCGCAATTTTATTATTTATATCAGGTTGCTAATGGCAATTCAACAATTTGTACAGGAGCTACAGATCCTGTTCTGATACAAATCTGTAGTTTAAATTCAAATGCAAATGGTTCACCTGCAGTTATGCTCCAAGCAATGGCAGCGATTGCGTGGATGTCTAATAATAGCAATTCCAATCCGCAACAGACTTATCTACAGACTGCATTTCAAGCACTTTATAAATTAGAGGGTGTAGTTACTTCACCATCCGCACCTGTGGTTTTAAATTTTTATAACTATGTAATGAATTTTAACTTCTATTCAGGAATTTCAGACAGTTCAGTCGAAACAATCTGGGCGCGCTATGTTGTACCATTTGTGACGCTTATGAATAATGGGACTGCTAATGTTCCTGGGCTTAATCCTGTTCAATTTATTACAACTAATGCAGAATCAATGACTGTTAGTACAGGTACATTCAATACTACAAGTATTCCAGTGGGTATTAACACATACACTCCTATTTCTAATGCAAATTCTCAATTTACACTTACTGCAGAGGATTTTCTTTACACAATTGATTTGGGCAACGGAAGTGTTACTAATGGTGCTTATCCTAATCAGAAATTTTTCACTCTTGTAGCAGACTTTACTGCTGTTCCAGATACAACAATTGCGATCTCTCTTCCTCAGGTTCTTATTATTAACAACACGCAAGATACAATTACCGGAACAATTGGGGGAATTCCAGCTATTACCGTACCCGCTGGAGCAACTTCGTCTAATATTCAAATGACATCCATCCCTCTTTCCAGTGACTCGTTAAAAGGTGACTCGCCAACAGGTGGCACTGATTTTATATTTGCAATCGATTTAGGTAGCGGCAAAGCAAATGCTGGATCCGGATCAAATCAAGCAGCTTATACCGCAAGTATTACTAGTAGTGGCGCTCTTTATACAATTACCGTGTCAACCGCAACCGTTGTATTTACAAATGACACATTGAATTCCATGGTGTTTACATTTGCTACTGGTACTGATACCTCAAAATTTTTCTCTTCGTCTAGTCCGAGCGGTGCTCTGACCTCTGGTACAAATACTATCCTCATTAGTCCTGCTACTGTTCTTACTACACCTTTGGTAGTAACAGCTGTTGTAGATGATTTTATTACCAGTTGTGGATCTACGTTTACCTTTACAGGTTCTTATGGCCCTGCGCCAGGCACCTCTACTGGTACTATAAATGTTAGCTTTACGGCAGGAAGTGCGCCAACCGTTACTCCTGCTACAGCATCTAAGGATTTTTCAGTTTCAAGCAGTTTTGATCAGACATCACTTACCTACTCATTTGGTCTTACAGATAATTCAAAACCTGCTCCGCCTCCACCTATAATTGGTCAAACAATGACTATTATTAACAGCACGGGAAGTGATGTCACGCTTTCTATGACATACAGTCGTTTTGACAATACAGTACTGGTGGTACCAGTAGCACCAGCACCACCCCAAGGGATTACTTATAACCCAGATGATGGAACATATACTATATCTGGTAGTATTTGTAGTGCTCCTGCAGGGTGCTCAATTAATATTCCATCCAAGGATAAATTTTCTGACCTTCTAGCTCCTGTGTGGGATACAACGTCTAATAAGTTTGTTTTTACTGACACTAATAATAATTGGATCTATCTTACAGTTATTGAAGGTGTTGCGCCTGCCTTATTTTCCTATTCTTGTGGGGGATATGGCTCAGCTCCTCCAATTATAAATGCGGGATATGCGCCACCTATTGCAAATCCTGCAACAGTAGGAACATATTCCCTAACAATTCCAGAATCTACGGCTAAGCAGAATGCAATAGTGTTTAATAACAATACACCGTATAACATTTTTACGGATATTCCGATTTCACCTGATCCGATAATGTCGTGCTCGCAGTCTAAGTATACAGTTTATTCACCTGGATTAGTAGAGGGTCAGGATAATAATTCTGTAAAAGCGCTAATAATCAGTTCAAATTCGCAAAATGTAATAGCTCAGTATAAGAGTAGTTTTCCTGCAAGCTTTACAGCTACTTTGACTGGTGATCAATCTCGTGATCATGTCGTTGTAAACGAAGGGACAAAGGGAATGATTTTAGACGGTTGCCAATTTACTATTTCAGATATTAGTAAATGCTTGTGCTCCACAAGTGATTTCATATTCGCTATATCCTGCGGAATTGTAAACGGTTTTTGTACAGTTAATTTTGGATATAAGAATGAAGACATCACAGCCATTTATCTCTATAATTCTCAATCTGCCAATTTACTATATACACTAGAAGTTTCTCTTGCTGAAAAAGTGTTTGATGCTTTTTCTAGCAACGCTGTATGGAGCCCTACGAGTGATAACTTTACTTTTGCAGGAGGTGGGTTATTTACTACGGTAACAGCCAACTCTTCTAACCTTCCAGAACAGATTACCTTAGTATCTGCTGATCTAAATAATCGCGGTCAAGTAACTATTGATTGGAAAACGGGTCAGTTTGTTAATTCTACGAGTACGCCAACAAACATAATTGAAACGTTAACTTTTGGAGGAGGGGGAGGACAACCTACTTATACACTCGTATTTCCTACAATTAATAGCTTAGATGTTATTCCTCCAGCTACTCTTACAATTGCAAATAATACAGCTGAAGCTATTACTATAGGGGGATATGCAGGGTTTACTTCTTGCGCAGCGAACGATCTGACATGTTCTGTTTCTATCGGAGTAGCGCTTACCAATATTACTTTAACAGCTACGGACTTTACATGTAGTGTAAATTTTTCTGCATCACCTCTTACGGGTAGTTGTACAACTGGTGCATCTGACTATACGGTAACTCCTACGCAATCGGGAAATAGTTATACAGTGACAGTGTCCTCTGTGAGTACCATTACCTTTCAGAATAATACCTATTATCCGATTTCACCTCCTGCGTCTTTTGGGACCTGTACTTCGTCAATTCCAACTGATGGAACGCCATCCACTTGCTCAGTAGATTTAACTATTAAAACAGGCGCGCAAACATTTACGGCAGCAAGTGGTGACATTAGTATTCCTATTACTTTTGGTGCATCAATAACTCAGGTTCAGCAATGGAATGCAGTTGCTTTAGTAACGCCTGTTACTGGTGGATATACTGTTGCGTTTAGTTACGCAACTCTTGAATTTGTTTATTCGCCAGTAACTGGTTCTGCCACGACAATTTATATGGATACAGGAGATGCGAATGCGCTTCAAGGCTATGTAGATTATACTGCATCTGGATATACAATTGATAAATCATGCATAGGTTCTGCTGGTTTTTGCTCTGGAAATATTGCTACTCTTGCTTCGATGACATCGATTCCATTTAAAGATGAAAATAGCACACTTCTTTTTACTATCCCGATTGATAATTTTAATACTCGCACGTCTGTCACTAATGGTCCATACAGCGTTGCATTCTCAGGCGCTGTAAACTCCAATACTATAATGACAATTACCTATACGCCTGTTGCAGTGCCTACTACTGTCAATTTTATTAACAAAACAGCTTATCCGATTGAAATTGCGGCTACTGTTTCTGATCATTTTTCGATTCCTGGGTGCTTAACCGGAACTGGACCAATGATAATACCGGCAAATACAACAAGCGGATGCCAGGTAACTCTTGCATCCACTGTGCCGTCACCATATAGCCCGATAAATCCGATTACTCCATTAACGTTTAATGGACAAAGCACTTCCCTTTCGCCGCAAACAGTATTTACTGTATCAGTTGCTATTGCTGGTACTAGCATAGTGAGCGCTTTAAATATCTCTGCAACTCCCTCAGGGACAAGCCCTAAATATAATTTAGAATTTGATATAGGAACATTTACATTTAATGCAAATGTTACTCCTCCTCCTACTCTTTATATAGGAAGTAATACGCCGGTATCTTATAACCAAGCAACTTCACTAGGAAGTTATTTGAATGCTAACCTTCTAAATATTTCAGATGACAGCGCATATAAGAACTCTGTCTTTTCAATTGATTTTATAAATCAATTAATTACTAATTTTGCTTCTGAATATATGGACACTACCATTTCTAATAATACGATTTCAGTTTTCTATACTGCGCCCATAACGTACACGATTAATTTTACAAATACAACATTCTATACATTTACAGGAAAAGGAACAGGAATAGTAACAGGAACGACTTGCTCAACTTCAGCTGGTTGTACAATGAATTCATTAGGGAAGATAGATTTCACTGGTGGGAGTGGTGAAATTAATTTTTCTATCAATTTTAATTCGATATCAGATTCTATTATAAATACGTTTGTACAAGTAACGACAGGACTGGGAAATACTAATACAAGTTATGAAGTGACGATTGCTCCGCAGGCAATAGAGATTTTAAGCACTGCAACTGATGCACTTACATTTACATTAAGTGGTGTTTCAGGGTCAGTAAGCAGTACTTCACCATTTAAAGGGACTGTTGGAACACTAAAGGCTGCTGTCCCAACATCAGTAGATTTTTATGATAGTTCTACTCCAACTATTGTAGCATTAACATTGAATTTTTCAAATACAACTATATCATCACAAAGCAAGCAAGGTTATGGTATTTCCCCAACGTATTCTTCAACAGGCAGTACAGTTCCTATTTCACAAAAGACTCCGAATGCAAACAGCACTACGATCACATTTTTAAACACCTCAGCCTTTCCGATTAATATTCCTGGGGCAATGAGTGTTACGGATTTTACTAATAGTGACGCATGCTTAACAGCTCCTACTACCTCGTCACCTTATCAAATTCCTACAAACTTAACTTCTCCATGTACTGCGACACTTGCAGGAGGATTTACTCTCACTGGTAGTCAATTATTTACTAATGTGGGTAACACAGCTAATTTTACGATTAATTTTAATGGGGCTAATACGGAAGTAACAGTTCAAAATGGAATTTCAGCAACAGCAAGCTGCGCAGTTACAGGCGGAGATACTACATGTTCCATTGCTATTGGCTCCTATGCTAATACGATTACTGCAAGTTTTACTGGCGGTTTAACACAGATTGTTCAAGATAGTGGAGCGCCATCGAACTTTATATATTTGGATCCAACTACTACACCGCCATCGCTTGTAGTATATGTGAAAAGCCCTGCAGTAAGCGTTATCACATCGAAAAATACTAGAGGGTGGCCTGATTCTACTCCTACTTCTAAGAAAAATGATGCTTTTGCATTGCAATGGATATCAGAACAGCAATCTACTCTAAATTTATCGATTGTGGATAAATCGAATAACCCATTGTTAACGTTGATATCAAATAATCCGTCAGCATTAGGAGTCTCTCCTACTATAGTATCGCTTGGTGCCTCATCGGAATTTGTAGATCAACTTACAGGAAATATGACCATAACAATAGATCAAGAAGCAGACCAACCCCCTACAAGTGTGGAGCTGAATTCTAAAAATTTTTATCCGTTTAGTGCATATACATATCCTTCGGCTAAATCTCTTCCCTCAGGGGCAATTTCAGGATCCGCAGTAACTGGCAACACATTGTCAATGAGTATAACACGTGCTACTGCCGCAATGACACTAGACCTTACTTTGATATCAAGCGATAGCATCAATTTATATCCGTACTACGTATTTAATAATGATGCATTTCAAATCCCAAGTGACACGCAAAATCCAAACAATGGAATAGTTAACGGAACGGACTTTACCTTCACATTTGTCTTAGCGAAAAATAACTTGACTATTCCGACCGGAATCAATGGAATCCAAAATGGCACAATCAGCGTGACCAATAATAATGCGACTGTTATATCATTTACTATCAATGGCACACTTACTGCTGCCAATCAACAATCCGTCTATACCTTAAATCCTAATCTTTTATCAACCCCAATTCTATCAGGCACAATAGAAGGCGCAAGTATAGACACAACAAAACTAAGTACAGTAACCATAACAAACAGCTCGCAATCTCCCTATATCACTCTATCCGGCACCCTAGCCTTCGCCATTAAAAACACATTAAATTATACTGATTCGTTAAAAGCCACAATAACCCTGCCCTTCACAACCTCCTAACTGGGGGTCAGACGTAACTATCTCACGGTTTTAACTAGGGGTCAGACGTCACTATCTCACGGTTTTTATTTACAATAAATTTAAAATTACTTTATGCTTTCTTTTTTCAAAAAAGGGACAAAAAAATGGCAAGACGAAAAAGATATCATAGTACGGGATGTTTTTATCATGTGATTTTGAAGGGGAATCATGGTGGGGACATTTTCTTTTCGGATAGAGATAGATATAGTATGTTGTATTTAATGCAGGAGGGGATTGAGCGGTTTGGTCATCAAATTCATGCTTATTGCTTTATGGATAATCATGTTCATCTAATAATTCAGGTGGGTGAGATATCTCTTTCCAAAATTATGCAAAATATTACGTTTCGATATAGTCAGAAAATTAATCGTAGGAATAAGACAGTAGGGCATTTGTTCCAAGGCCGGTTTAAAGCAATTTTGGTTCAAGATGAGAAGTATTTTAAACAGTTACTTCGATACATCCATAGAAATCCGGTGCGCGCAGGAATGACAAATTTTCCGGGAGAGTACCTATGGTCAAGTCACAACGTATTTTTAGATCGGAGTAAGATCGCTTGGCTAAATTGTGCTTTTGCCCTTTCCCAATTTTCGGAAGATCGAGGAGAAGCGATCGCATTATATTCTGCGTATGTACATGAAATTGAATCACCAGAGGTGTTAGACATTCTTAGAAATAACTCAAAGATGGGCAGGTACTTGGCGATGAGGACTTTCTCAATTCAATTAGACGAAAGCAGGTGAGTCTGTCTAAACAGACTTTATCATTGGAGTCTATTATTGATGCTGTATGCAAAGAGTTTGACCTTAAAAAAGAAGATATTATGTCAGAAAATAGATCACATAAATGTTCGTATGGCAGGGCAATGATTTCTGCTATTGCTGTAAATGAAGGCAAAGTTCCTGTAATTGAAATTGCGACAAGATTGAATAGAAGTCCAAACGCTATAAGCATGTTGCTTTCTAGATTTTACGAGAGAGAGCATAGTTCAGAAACTTTCGAGAAAGAGATTAAAAAAATGAAGGCAAAAGTTCTTAAAGATGCAAACCGTGAGATAGTGACGTCTGACCCCTAGAACAAATCGTGAGATAGTGACGTCTGACCCCCATATAATGTGCGATTCGTGTATAATAAACTAAAAAGAATAATTAATTGCATAAATAATTATTAATAATTGGTTTTTATTATGCGCTGTTTTGAATGTAAATGGTTTAATGGCGGGTGTCTATGACTCTAAATTCGATAACTTTTAATGTGAGCAGTTTTACTGATCAGTTATATGTAGGTATCTATTCTTGCTTTTTGGCGCCAACTACAACTGTAACTTATGCTCCGGGTTTAGGGTATCCTTTATCTTCTGGCAATACTGGATGGAAGGGGACTGTTAATGATATCTTGAGTGATCCGGGTGTTTTTGCAATTGGTTTTAAGGATGGGCCAAATTTTGTGCCTGTTTTTCAGATTCCGTGGCTTGCAAATCTTACTAGCACACAAACACCAACGGTACTTGCTCCTTATATTAGTAATGGTGCAACTGCTACTATGAGTGGCACGACGGATCTTGTGGTTAATATAACGGGCTTTGTGATGCCGGTTATTCAGGGGTTTAATATTGCTACAATTTATACTCCTGCTGAAATAGATAGTAAAATGCCGGAAGTAGTAAATTTTACGGCTTCTCCTGCTTCTAAAAATATAGGGTATTCAAATGGTAGCTATATAATACCCCGTGCAACTGGAGTTTCTGGGCAAAATGTTTTATACACTGGCACAAAAATGGGCAATGGTATATCGAATACTAACGCTGTATTTAGTGAAAATTTACCAATGCCAACTACATTCACACGGCTTTCATTTAGTCTCCAATTTAATCAAATTTCAGCTACTTTGCCAGCTAATTATGAAGTGAACCAATTTTATGCAGTTGCACTTAGTTCTAATAACGCTTATAATCCGATCATTACATTAACGATCACATATAATTGGCTTTGGGCACTTAGTGTTAATCTAAAAGGTCTCGTTGCTGGTCAAATCATTTTCATGAAGGCTCTTTCAACTGATGGTAGCTTGATGTTAATTGGTCCATACTTAACTTTTGTTAAGAATTCAGGATATCAAATGGTTACAGGGTGTCCTAGTATGCAGTGTTGGTCATATATAAATAATTATCCAGCTTTATATGGTACAACCAGAGTATTTAACGCACTTAGTTCAAGTGCTAGTTCAGCACCTCTTTTTAGTGTCGACTTTTCTACAACGACGAGTGTTTCTGGGACGCCAAATCCATTATTTTCTCCAGCAATTACGCTAGGTGGTGATTTAGCTTTAACTATCACTTACTCAGGGCTTACTGTATTAACATTTTCTCCAACTCAATACGTAACGATACCGATTTATATGCAGGTTACGGATGCCACATATTTTATTGATTCAAAGGGTAATGCGATATCTGTAGGATCCTATACAATTTCCTCTTCTGGCACCACTGAAATTACTGTTGGGCTCTCTTTAGCAGCGCTACCCACTGTAGCAGCTCCTGTAACAATTAATTTTTATGGTGATACAAATTTCACCACATCACCAGTGCTTTTTTCATTGGAATTTGACGGCAGCACAACAATTCAATTTCCTAAGCCGCCAACTACCTCTTTATTCTCAGCAACTTCAAATAATGCAACTACACAGGCACAGACAATTGATATTAATTATACGGGGATTATATCGCTTGAATTTGCTATGACTAATATGACTCAAATGACTGGCCAAACAATTGCAATGAGCTTTCCTTCCACAGTTAAGGATCAAACCTTATCATTTACTCCGAATATCTATTTGAACGGTAGCTATTCGATACCTGTAACTTGTAGTTCAAATTCTCCTTGTACTGGAGATGTTGGAACAAATATAGCTGATTTTGCAAATACTCCGCTTACATTTAGTGTGGGTACTACAACCATTTTCACCTTGCCAATTGAAGAGACTCAAGTTGGTCCAAATGCTTCTATAGAGTCATCCTTAACTTCAATTTTTACTGTTACTGTGGATACAACGACTTCTCCAAACACCTCTCAAACTCCAGAAATTGAGATTGAATACACGGGTATTCGGACAATAACGTTTACATTGACGGATCCGGATCCGGCTGTAACAACAATTTATATGGGGACTGGCGCAGCAGGTAGTGTTAGTGCTGTAGTTGGATTGTCAAGTTCATCTATTTCAAATATTTGTCCTACAGGTACTACAGGCTTTACTTGCACACTGACAGCTTTAACCGTTGATTTATCTTTCATAAACAATTTGGGCGTTCCGATTAGTTTCTACAGTGATTCAGCTTATACGACTGAATTATTTAGCATCACTGTTGGGACAGATAATAACGTAACTATTACAAATTCGGTTGATAGTTTATATAAATTTACAAGTACGACAATTTCTCCTACTGCTAGCACAATGGATGTTCCTATAACGATTCAGTATACAGGCCTTCAGTCGGTAGCATTTGTAGTTTCTGGCACGACGCAACCAATTGATATGCAAATTACAGATCAGGGTGCATTATCGACTGCAGCGATTAGCGCTACTGATAAGCCTATATCGCCACCAGTAGGTAGTGATACGTATTTCAGTTTGCCGCCGACATATACATTGGCAAATCCTGTGCAAACTTCAGTCACTTATTCTGGAACGATCAAGAAACTTAGTGATTTTGCAGGAAAAGCGATACAATTTAGTATAGCTGGTACAAATGTATTTAAGATCCCGTTCACATCAACAAGTGTAACTCTTGGTGCAACTTGTACAATAGCAAATACTTTAGGGTATTGTGTGAGTGTAACTGGCACTAATCGTCCTGTGATAACAATCGTTTATTCAGGAATTCAATCGATTGCATTTGAAGTAGTACAGCTAAATTCTAATACCAACGGCTTGCAAGTAGGTGATACTATTAGTGGATCCCCAGAATTAAGCCCTGTCCCTTCAATAACTTTAACTTGTACATCGCAAGCGCTTTGTTCTGCGATTGTGCCAATTAGTTTAATTAGCTCAGCTACTAATGCAATTACTTATTCGCTTCCGGTTCCTGCTATAGGAAGTGCTGCTGCATATTCAATGAATTTATTTACTTTGACTTATAATGCTACATCAGTAAAGGTCGCTAGCGGTATATATCCAAATTGTACGGTAACAAATTCAGGAACAGCAATAAATCCCATCATCCAAATCACTTATCAAACAATGAGTTCTATCAGTTTTGTTGTGACAAAGACGATAGAAAGTATGAACATGATGGTTGCTGATACATTATTAGTATTTAATCCCCCATTAACGTCTATAACTGGCGGATTTTCTATTCCAAGCGGTACAGCTTCTTACAAGACAACAAGCTTTACATCCAAGGATCTAAGCTACTTTAGAAATCAAACAATTTCTTTTAATGATGCAGATGGGCCAGTGTTTACATTAACTTTTACCGACAGCGCTATAACACCTACGCTACAGGCAACTGACTTAGTTTATAACGTTTTAGGACCTAATGGATCGACTATAATTGATCCAATCAATCCTGAAATTTACATTTCCTACGCAGGTATTCAGAGTGTTGCATTTAGTATGATGAATATACCGAGTACCGACTCTTTAACAACCACGATTCCTTTTGATGCATTAAAATTTGCTGAGGGAATGAAGATAACAACTTTAACATCTGGAAATTACTCAATACCGGCAGCTTGTACAGGAGCTAATTGCCTTGGAACAGTCGGAAAGATCAGTGATTTTAATGCTATTAGTTTTGATTTTAGTGTTGGCGCTACAAGAGTCTTTACAATACCTGTTAAAGAGATGTCTGTAGGCCCAATTCCCCCTGCAGATAATCTATATCCTAATATTTTCACTGTTACTGTGGATACAACGACTTCTCCAAACACCTCTCAAACTCCAGAAATTGAGATTGAATACACGGGTATTCGGACAATAACGTTTACATTGACGGATCCGGATCCGGCTGTAACAACAATTTATATGGGGACTGGCGCAGCAGGTAGTGTTAGTGCTGTAGTTGGATTGTCAAGTTCATCTATTTCAAATATTTGTCCTACAGGTACTACAGGCTTTACTTGCACACTGACAGCTTTAACCGTTGATTTATCTTTCATAAACAATTTGGGCGTTCCGATTAGTTTCTACAGTGATTCAGCTTATACGACTGAATTATTTAGCATCACTGTTGGGACAGATAATAACGTAACTATTACAAATTCGGTTGATAGTTTATATAAATTTACAAGTACGACAATTTCTCCTACTGCTAGCACAATGGATGTTCCTATAACGATTCAGTATACAGGCCTTCAGTCGGTAGCATTTGTAGTTTCTGGCACGACGCAACCAATTGATATGCAAATTACAGATCAGGGTGCATTATCGACTGCAGCGATTAGCGCTACTGATAAGCCTATATCGCCACCAGTAGGTAGTGATACGTATTTCAGTTTGCCGCCGACATATACATTGGCAAATCCTGTGCAAACTTCAGTCACTTATTCTGGAACGATCAAGAAACTTAGTGATTTTGCAGGAAAAGCGATACAATTTAGTATAGCTGGTACAAATGTATTTAAGATCCCGTTCACATCAACAAGTGTAACTCTTGGTGCAACTTGTACAATAGCAAATACTTTAGGGTATTGTGTGAGTGTAACTGGCACTAATCGTCCTGTGATAACAATCGTTTATTCAGGAATTCAATCGATTGCATTTGAAATAGTGCAGCCAACTACAGGTAATGGTTTACAATCAGATGATACTATTAGTGGATCCCTAGAAGTAAGTCCTGTCAGTTCAATAACTTTAACTTGTACATCAAACGCTCCTTGTTCTGCGATTGTGCCAATTAGTTTAATTAGCTCAGCTTCTAATACAATTACTTATTCGCTTCAGGTTCCTGCTATAGGAAGTGCTGCTGCAACTTCAATTGATTTATTTAGTCTGACCTATGCTGCAACTGAAATACCAAATGGTTCGATTACTTCGTCTGTAACAAATTGTACGGTAACAAATTCAGGAACAGCAATAAATCCGATCATTCAAATTTCTTATGCTACACTTAGTTCTATTGGAATTAATGTAGCAGATACCTATCAGACAATTGGAATGGTTGCGCCGACTGGGCTGGATTTTTCTCCTTCAATAACTTACACATCTGGGTATTATCCAATACCGTCTAATTCATCTACGACAGCAAATTCATACAAGGCAACAGTACCTGCATTGATGTTACCTGATTTTAGAAATCTAGCGGCAGGAATCTCATTTTATTCGTATGATGCAAAAGGTACTCAATCAACAAAGCCAATTGTTACACTGATCTTTACGGATACAGCTGTAACAATTAATGATGCTGATGAAAATTATACGATTTCGGGTTCAGCTACTTCGACAACTGTTATAGATCCAATCAATCCGGAAATCTATATCACTTATAACGGAATTCGGTCTGTTGCATTTACAACGACTGGAATGCCATCTGGCATAACAATTGATTTGGGTTGGAAAACTTCCCCATTTGTTCCTCCAGTTACTATAACCAATGCTTGCACAAGCTCTACTCTCTGTAAGGGAATGGTAAACAGTTTATCAACTTTGGAAAATGGTGGAAACGTTGTTAACTTTACCCTAAATTGGCAAACATCAGCACTTTTTGGGCTAACTTTTGGGGCTACCACTACAACGCTCACTACTCCACCTGCTTCAAGCACAGGTTATTCAGTTAGTCTTAAAGGCGGGGTAGGGACACCGAGTATTGCAACAACTGCAACTCCTGAGATTGATATTACTTACAGTGGTATTCAAACTGTTACATTTAATTTTGATTCGGGAGTAGATTCTGCGGATATATTTACGATGCAAGTACCTGCTAACACATTTAATAAACAGACCTCTCAAAATCAGGAAATTCAATCAGGAACATCATATACAGTACTAACATATTCACAATTAGCTCAAAAAACTACTATTAGTTATTCAAATTCTTATAGCTTTACTGTTGATTTTAGTAACACCTCATTTACTATTATTAATACTAATTCAGAAACAACTGGGTATACGGCTGCGCTTGATACTAACAGTACAGCTACTAATCCAATTATAGACATTAGTTTTGCAATTCAGTCGCTACAATTTGCGACAACGGGAATGGCTGATGGTCAAGAAATTGATGTAGATACAACTAGTTCTAATCCGTTTAAAAGTACTGTTACCATTACAAATGCTTCTACACCGATCAGTCCTGTTACGGGAACCCTTGCTAGCCCAAGTGCAACTAATAAAGAGATTATCACCTTTAATACTAAAGATGGTGTATCTCTTTTTACTTTAAAGTTTAATGGTAGTGATGCCCCAACTGTTAGTTATGCCAGCACTCAATCCGCTGCCACAACTGGCTATACTGTTACCACTTCACTTTCTCAATCTTTTGGCACTCCAGTAAGCCCATTAGTGTCAATTGTATATGCTGGAATATCTACAATTTCATTTACTCAGACGGGTACATTGCCTTCTGGTGTTAATATGAATATGGTGGTTGGTAAGACTCCAGTTCCAATCTCTACTGTGGCCCCTTATGTCGTGCAAACATTAAGCAATTTTTTAGGACAAACTATTGCATTTACTGATGGTGCTGCAACTCCAAATACACTTTTTGAATTAACGTTTGCGTCTACAGTAGGTGGACCAATTACAGTGTCTAATGAAGCGCCTGGCTATAATGTGACCTCGACCGTTTTGGGAAATGGTCCCTACACAGTTACGGTAGCCATTACTTACAAAGTGCCGCCTGTAGTGACATTTGTTGTAAATCCTAACGTAAAAGAACCTGTAGTTCTGTTAGATAGTAATCAAGATCTAACAAATTTAAACGGTATTATATATAATTCAAATTCGACCACACTTGTTGGTTATCCAATTCCTTCCACATGTACGGGAACTAGCTGCACTGCAACTATTGGGAATGGGCTTTTATTCGCTACTCAGCCTGCTACTTTTAATTTAGGTACCAATTCATCCGGAGCTGCAATTACATGTCCTGTCGATTTTACAACCTCACCAATTTCTCCTAAAACATGTTCTGACACAAATTATTCAATTAGTGTAACGGGAACTGATTCGACACCAACAATAACAATTGATTACTCACATCAGTTAAATTACACACTTTCTGGTAGTATCGGTGAGGGCTTCACGGGAACTCTAGATCCGACTTTTACTTATCATGAATTAGAAAACGAATTAAGTGTTACTGTAACAGGTGCACCTTCAAGTAGCTCATTTAGTACTTCTCCCACGAACTTGAATCCTACAGAAGTAACTGTTTGCGAGATTACAGACAAGACTACATTAAATGCTTCTGTTTTTATTGAAAATATAAGCCCTAATCCTGCTTTAGTTCATGTGATTACAACCTCACAAACACAAACAGAAAACACACCATTTCTAATCCCGCTTACTGATACGGTTTCAATGGCATTAACAGCACCAAACGCTCCTACTAATTCGCCCATACCAGCACCTTCAAATATTACGAGTGCAACTTCATCCGCATTTTATACATTCGCGCCGATTTCGCCTTATACAGGTACTCTAGATACGCCGATAATCAATACGGGTAGCGTCTCAAGTACAGGTTTCTCTTTCAATATTGTTTTGCCTGATACAACTCTAACAACAACTACTTATTCAAGTGTTTCAGGTACAGTTTCGATCGCTGATGATGCTAGTAACGTTATAACACTACATGTAACAGCAGGAATTTGGGATTCAACAATGAATCAATATAGATTAATAGCAACCCTATTGATGTATGGGTCAAGTATCTCTTCTACGGATTTCACAGCCCTAATTAGTACGAACACAAATATCGGTTACCCAGTGTTAACGATTATCGGAACTTTCTCTGGAGGAACTACATTGCCAACATTTGTGCATAGTAATATTGATCCTAAAAATAGTAGTATTGCTCTTACCTTTAGCAATAGCGGATAGATTATGGAAATCTCACCTCAGATGTTTGCTTTAAGGAATAACACCTATAATTTGATATCAATTGTTGGAACAGACGCATCCTCATTTACAGGAACGCTTACGAATATGCAATGCTTAGATAGCGGTTGCACAATCAATCCAAATAGTATGGCAAGTGCAAATATTGGTGATATTGGAAAAAAAATATCCCCTGTTGAATTTCAAATCAATAATGTAACAATATTTAAAGCTGATTTCTCAAAATCCCCCCTGAGTGTCACGCCCTCAGAAGGAACTGACTACGTTGTGAGTCTGGATAAATTCGGAATCTTAGTCACAGCTCCGATAATAACATTTCAGAATAACACGTATTCTTACATAACAATTGCCGGAACAGATCTAACATCATTTATTCCACTTGAATATCTATTATGTTCAGTTGCTTACGGTTGCGAAATTATTCCAAATAGTACGAATACAGGCATAATTGGAGATATTCTTAATTTATTACAACCAATTCAATGTCAGCTGAATAACACAACAATATTTACAGCAGATTTTACTACTTCACCACCAAGTATCAAAGAAGTAGGAGGAACTGGATATAGTGTCAGCCAGAATGAATTTACAGTAGCAATTACTGCACCAACTATCAGTTTTACAAATAACACGCTCAGCCCAATTATAATTAGTGCAGATGCAAATGCTTTTGTAGGCCAACTTACTAATTTGAGCGCTGTAACTGGCGGCTGGGAAATCGCACCTGGGAAAAACTCCGGTCCAATTACTGCAAGCGCAACAATCGGCGATATAATCAATGCAACTGAGCCGGTTCAATTTTCTATCGGGACATTGAAATTATTTACAGTGGATTTTACCGCACTTCCGCCGAGAATAGTTACTCAAGCAGTCGGTTATTCAGTTAAATCAGATGCAACAGGCTTTAATATATCAATTGCAGCGCCAACAATGATATTTCACAATAACACGTATTATCCGATAACAATTGCTGATACAGATGCGACATCATTTATGGGGACACTTACGAATATGCAATGCGGCACTACTGGTTGTGCAATTAATGCAAATAGTACAGCAACAGGGATGATCGGTGATATTGCTAAATTGGGAACTGTTTCATTTCAGGTGGGTAGCACACAGATATTTACAGGTAATTTTAGTGGGCCTACACCAACCATTACAGAAGCTGCTGCAAGTGGTTTTGGTGCTGTAAATATTGGATTCAAAACGACAATCACTGCACCAATAATGACATTTCAGAATAACTCCTACTATCCGATTACAATTGCGGGTACAGATTCAACATCCTTTATAGGAACACTTTCGAATATGCAATGTTTAGCTACTGGTTGCACAATCAATGCAAATAGTTGTGCGAGTGGAACAATCGGTGATATTGCTAAATTGGGAACTGTTTCATTTCAGGTGGGTAGCACACAGATATTTACAGGTAATTTTAGTGGGCCTACGCCAACGATTACAGAAATTTCTGGAAGCAGTTTTGCGGTTACTTCAAAAGGATTCACTACAACAATTGCAGCGCCAATCATGAGCTTTGTGAATAATTCGGCAAAAGCGTTTACGATTAAGGGAACTGATGCAAATGCTTTTACAGGAAAGCTTTCAAAAATGCAGTGCTTAGAGCCTCCGTGTACAATTAATGCGGGGCCTAATATAGCAGCTAGTGGTGTAATCGGTGATGTTGTGTCTATGAGTCAACCTGTTATGTTTAATGATGAAAATGGGAGCGCTTTTAGTATCGATTTTAGTGTAAATCCGCCGAAAGCGTTGGCTATTGGTCAAGGTTATGAAGTTAGTGCCGTCACGCCTTTGGAAAATGGGGGAGGATTTTCAGTTACGATTGCGTTTGCTTTATCAATTCAGGCAAATTTAACTGGATCTTTGACGCAAATGGTCCAGGATATGACAAATGTGAATAACTATATTTATGGAACTCCTTCGGGGGGGCTAAAGTTCAATTTTAGTGAGAATATATATGATTTGCAACATTGGGAGCTGATGCTCTTTTATCCGCTATCTGTTTCGTTAATGGTTACTGATAGTGTGGGTAGCTTAGTGAATTTAACAACTGTCCCACAAGCAAACTTGGGAACAACCGACAATCGGGTCTCATTAACTAACGCGTCAACTTTTTTAAATTCTAGTATTACAGGTTCCGTTGATATAGATTTCATCTCGACAAACGGAGTGAATCCATACACGGGATTAGATTTTAAAGATATCAATGTTTCGATAAGCGCTCTTCCCAGTGGTTCTATTAAAGTATCCACTGCAAGTAATGCAAATATATCTATGATTGGACAAGTTTATGATCAAATAAACAAAGTTACAAACCCATTTACGATGTGTCTAGGAGCGCCAATAAGCTCAACTTCATGTACGATACCGTTTAATATACCGGTTAATCTCTATCCGTTTTATGCATTTAATTCAATTTCAGCAGCTAGCTTTACGCTTAATCCTGATTTTAATGTAGGGCGGGTTGATTCTACAGGTACATTATTTATGTTTACGCTACCCCTTTTATCTGCACCATGGGTGGGTTTATCAGAGGTCGGCCCAGATCTGAAGGGGAATCCTAGCAATATTACAATTAAAGATCGGATTAATACGGTTGTGATGAATATTGCGGGTCCTTTATCCCCACCAGGAGCGCTCGTTGTAAGCGGAACATTTTACGGTACTACATTTAGTGGTGGCAGCGCTATTTTGAACTCCACAGATCAACCATCTATTAGTGTCAGCTTGCCGGCAAGCGTGCTAAATGGAGTAAAATTTACTTATAACTATAATCTTACAGGCTCCATCAGCCTAAACTTTAGTTAAGAAAAGCTGGGTGCCTGACCCCGCAAGATTGCAAGATTGATTATTTTTAGAATTCTGAAAGTGAAAGTTCTGATGATTTTTCTATGATTTTTTTCAGTAGAGCTTGTGTTTCTTCAGAGTTCCCATGTAAAGCATGAAATCTCAAGACTAATGTGCTAATGGTGCTCGTGTCTCTGTTCATAAATGTTGCTATTTCTTGTGTTGGAATTTTTACCATCTTTGCAATAACGGAGATGAGACCTCTTCCAAATGAAAGTGCTCGTATTTGAAGTGAAGATTTAATGAGTTCTTCGTTCACTTTAATAAGCTCACAAGTAGCTTGTACTATATTTGATAATTGAAGATTTTTCTTTTTTGATTGATTCTGTAGGTTTTTGATTCTAGTAATGAAATCCTCCGAACCAAGTATCTGGCCGTCGTTAAAGCCTTTTCTAAACTCTTCTAATTCATGTGACGACTCCTCATAGTCAATATAATCAGAATAAGCTTTTAACCGTTCCTGTTCGGATTTACTAAATTTAGAAAGACCATATTCAACAGTTAGCCAATCTATATGATTTTTACCAAGATATGAATTATGGCTAGACCAACTATATTCTTCTGGTCTTGTTACTATCTTTGATCTAACAGGATTTAAGTGAATATATCTTAGTAATCGCATAAAATACTTGTCTTCTTCAATTAAAATTGCCTTATATCGTCCCTGAAATAGGTGACCTATTCTTTTGTATTTTCGATTAATTTTTTGTGAATATCGCGATGATAAATTATGCATGATTGTTGATGCTGGAATCTCGCAAACCTGAAGCAAAAGATGAATGTGATTATTCATAAAACAAAATGCATGAATTTTATGTTCAAATTTCTTGACACCATCCATCAATAAAAATGCCATGCTTTTCCGATCTGCATCTGAAAAGAATATATCCCGTTTTTCATTGCCTCTTAGCATAATATGATAAAACATTCCCGGAAAATGATACCTTCTTTTTCTAGCCATTTCCAACCTCAAAATTAAAGTTTGATTAAGAGTATCGTGTTAAATAATATCTGTAAAGAGTGATAATCTTGCAATCTTGCGGGGTCAGGCACCGAAAAAGGTTTAATCTTGCAATCTTGCGGGGTCAGGCACCGAAGAATAGTCTAAGGAATCAAGTTAACTCAAAGGGATGAAGTGATGAAGGAGTGAAAGAAAGAGGAAAAGGAGGGAATGTTTTTTTACGGAGAGTTTGTAATAGGACTGAGTCTTAGGAGTTGTCGAGGAGCATTTCTCTTAGGGATTTGCGGGCTCTATATTTATAGAGGACAAATGAGATGAAAAGGAGTGTCCATGCGATGCTTCGTGGTAGCGTTGCTATGGAGTAGATGCCGTGGCTTTGAAAGCCCCATCTGCCGCCAGGTGCCCAGAAGGAGAATGCGGGTACGCCGCGGATATTGTCTTCGGGAACGAATCCGAAATCTCTGCAGTCGCTACTCATTGCATGATTGTCGCCTAGAGCAAGGTAGTGTTTTTCGGGGACTTTTATGCCATATGTTTTTATGAAATCAGTATTCAAAGTGCCATCGGTATTGAGGGGAGCTCCGTGATCAATGAAGGGAGTATAGCGTGTAGAAAGGATTTGCTTTTCTAGCTCTGCAGCAATGAATTTTTGTAAAATGGGGTCTTCTTTTTTAAAGATGGGGGCGCCCATTAGGTAAAGCTCACCGTCGCGGAAATAGGCGTATCTGGAAGGGGAGATATTCATATCTCTAGCGGATGGGCTGAATCTTGTATCGCATTCGATGCCAATATTAAAGAGGAGAATAGCTTTTGTTAGTTCAAATTTTGCTAGGGGATGATTTTCCTTTGTTTTAAAAGGGATGGCTTGTGTTTTTACTTCATACAAGTTGCCATTTGTAAATTCATATGCACCATCAGGAATATTTATATCTTTGATTTTTAATGCATAAGGGTTTTTTCGAGCGTCATTTGCACTCACTCCATACCTACGAATGAGATTATTTTCTGAAATAATCCGGCCTGTATAGATGTGATCCCAAAGAGATTTAATATGAGATTCGGTAAGAGGTAAGTAAGACTTATCAGTATGAAGCATTGGCCTTAAGCGGTAGTAGGAGTCTCTTGCGATTTTTGCTTTTGCAAGTGAAGCGTGGTGAGTAAGTTCAAGGTAGTAATCCGTATTTGGGTAGTCAGAGGGAAGGTTAGATCTGGGGACAAGATTTTTTGGAAGGATTCTTACTGATGCAAAGTTGCCCATACCCCATAGATTGTGAATGTCTAAATTTTCTTTTGGAGAAGGGATCATCAGGTCATAATGAACATCTTTATTTGCAGATAGATAAAGTTTTGCAAGGGGGATATTCATCTGTTTAATAGTAGCTGATGTGTAAAGGTCGCCATTTTTTGGTGGGAGACTTGGTGTTGTTGCTTTTCCTTCAATCTGGATGAAGGGGATGTGCTCTAGATAAGATAGCTCAGGCCGTTGCAGCAAAGATGTGATGTCATTTCCGTTTTTGTCAATTCCGTAGAGTTTTCCGCCGTAAAAATAAATGGTGTCTCCAGGCAATCCAATCATGCGCTTGATGTATTGTTTGTAACCGGGAAAAATATAAAAATAGTTGGTCTTTACATTGGGAATGTCCATATTTTCGCCTGTAAATGTGAAAACACCCATCCGTTTAACGCTACTTGGATTAAATAATAAATGAGACGTTGTAAGGGGAATATTTAGGCCAAATTGTGTTTTTGACACTACAAGTCTATCAATTTCTTTAAAGGTGGGGCGCATAGAGCCAGAAGGGATTTCGTAAAGTTCGAAGGCGGACTGTCTTATGATAATAGCAACGCCTAATGCGAAGACGAGACCAATTGCAAAGTCAATGAAGCTTCTGATAGGAGATTTCTTTAAATGTAGTTTAGAGAAGGAGATAAGTTCAGAATTAAGTTCCTTTGCTTGAATCTTATCTTTGCTAATAAGGGCTTTTGAGAGTTCATTTAGAAGAAATTGAAATTTTTTCTTTACTTCCTCGGGAAATTTATGCTGATTTCTCTGGTAGTTTTTCCAAGTGGCTTTTAAGAAGGTTTCTGCTTTTTTCATCCGAAACATCATGGGGCCATAGTATCATAAAGGGGGTTTTTTAGGGGAGGAGAGATTTCTCCCTGAAGCGATAACTCGAAATTTAATTCCCGCCTCGGAGGCGTCAGTCACCTGACCCCAATGGGGGAAGGGGAAGCCCTCAATTGAATCAGTAAAAAAAAGTTCAATGAATTTGCCTGAAAGTAGGGATCCATCTTTTGGATAATTTAATCTGTAGGCAGAAAATTTTGATAGAGGTTCTTTTTTTCCTTCAAAAAAGAGGGGGGGATTCCAAATTTTTCTTGTATCTTGACCATCCTTTGGAGATGGGCCTATCCTTCTTCGTTCCTCATCGGGTATCGGCGTAAAGGGAAGGTCTAGTATTTTTAATAAAAATGAATCATCTCGATTGGGAATCAGCCAAGCGTTTTTTGTATAGGAAAAGCAAGAAACTAAATTATTTGTTGAAAGATCAATTTCCATTAGAGACCAAGATGTATGTCCTTTAGCATCAGACTTTAGCCATTCATCTAGATTTTTAGGAAGAAGGTTTTCTGGGAAAGAAATTTCTTCAATAGTTAACTTTCGCGTTTCCGTTTTTTGGATTCGTATAAGACTACAAAAATGATTTTGTTCGGTAACTATATAGTCACCAACTCTGCCTTCTGACATCTTTTCTTTTAAGGATAAGGCGTTTAATGAAGTCAGTAAAAAAATGGTTAGTGGTAGCAAAAAACGTGTCATAAGAAAAGTATACCAAACTCCTTGATCTTTTTAAAGAGGTATGCAGGGTAAGAAATAAGGAAGGAGTAGTTATGAACTTTAGAATTTGGATCGCTGTACTTAGCATACTATCTATAAGCGCATTAGGATTTATTCCATGGCGCTCTGCTCCAGTTGTTGCGAAAAAAAATACAGAAGTAAGGACCATAAGAATGGATCCTGAGGGGAGTTTTGAGGAGCAGTTAGCCTATCATGAAGCTCAAGTTAGAAAATTTCAAGATGCGATAGTTAAAGAAGATGCGAACGCAAAAATTTATTTGAGTAAGCACATGATGAATGAGGTGAGACAAGCAAATAGTCGTAAATTTCAGTATACGAAAAAAATAGAAGAGCACCTAATTGCAATTGAGGAGCTTAAAAACGCGTCATGAAAACATTACTTATTTCACTTTTAGCAATAACCGGAATTATCCCATCAATGTTTAGTGATGCAAAGCCTTCCTTATTTCTTGCGTCAACACTCTCAACAGAAAATCAAGCAAAAACTCCCTATATCAAGCAAAAAGAAATAGAGCTTATCGATAATGAGCTTGAGTCGCTTATAAACTTGCGCGAGTATTATTCGCTCAAGATGTCAAGGTATCGAACACGAGCAATGCGATATGAATTACAGGGTGATAATCTTGATGTCTCCAAACATCTTTTCGAAGAAGCTGATAAAATGGAAAGCGTGATCAAGCAAATTGATGATGAAATGCTCCGTCTTGAGCGCAATCTCGCTCAAATTCTCAAGCAATAATACTAGGATCAGGATAGATTACTGATCGATTTCGACGAGCTTTAAACGAGCCGTGTGTCCTGATAGAATGATGATGCATCTTTTGGGCAGCTTAAAGTGCTTTGATAAGACTTCAATGAGAGCTGCATTTGCCTTTCCATCTTCCGGTGAGGCATGAACCTTAACTTTTAAAATACCATTTTCCTCTCCTACTACTTTTTCCTCCCTGCTATTTGGAGTGACTTTAACCTTGATAATCATTGGATCCCTTTGGTATTCTCCCGGTATGCGATGGTATCATTTTTGCGCTGCAATGTACATTTCTTTAAGCATAGCGAGTCTTGCTGCTTTGGGTTTTGGTGATGACGCGCCTGAATTTTCCCTCTTCGATCAAGAAGGGTATACACATACTTTAAAAGAACACCGAGGGCAATTTGTTCTTCTCTTTTTTTATCCTCGTGATTTTATCTTTCATAGCGCTCAGCTCACAAAAGCATTTGAAGCAAGATACTCTGAATTAAAATCAAAAAACGTTGTCATATATGGGGTTAGCAATGACTTTATGAAAACCCATCTTAATTTTCATAAAAAAATGAACCTTACGTATGACCTTCTATCGGATCCTGAAGAGGAAACAATTAAAAAATACAAAGCTAGGGGACTTATGGGTGGTAAATTCATCTCTTATCTTATTGGTCCCGATGGTCGAATCTTTCGTAAATACGAAGACAATCTTTCGGTCAAACATCCCTTACTTGCTCTTCATGACCTAAACTATTAATATGGTGCCTGACCCCTCAAGAATGTGGTGCCTGACCCCGCAAGATTGCAAGATTGGAAGTTTTAATTATATAATTATTGGCTAAAATGGGGCAATGTGTTTCAACAAGATTAAAGAGGAGTTGTCTCATGTTGACCATTGTTTATTGCCGTGCAAAAAGAGATCCAAAAAAGGAAAAGAGATGGGTTGAAACCTCTGGTTTGAAAGGGGTTGAGGTGCTTTTTTCTGGGCTTGATTCATTTGCAGTCGCGTATAATAAAGCGTTAAAAATGGCTAAGCATGAGGTGATTGTCTTTATTCGTGAGGATGTTGAATTACCAGCTATTGGATGGGGTGAAAAGCTGCTTGAAAGGTTTAATACTTCTGGTTTTGGCATATTAGGTGTTGTGGGTTCTATTATTGTTCCGATGTCGGGGCTTGTTTGGGAAAAAGAGGAGCCTTTGGTTGGACGCATTTGGTATGAAGAGTTTGACAAAAACCATGAACAAAAGTTTTCTGAAAACTTCACAGGAAAAATAATTCCAGTAGTTGCTTTAGATGATTCATTGTTTGCTGTTTATAGAGCAAGGCTTCAAGAGAGATTTGATGAGCAGTTTATTTCGGACTCTTTTTATGACTTAGATTTTTTTGTGTCGAATTATCAAAAAAAGGTCAAAATTGGAGTTATTTTCGATATTAAGGTCCTTAAACTTCAGTTAAATCCGCAAAATGATGAATGGCTTTTGAATCGAAATGCATTTATAAAAAAAGAGACAAGTTTGCCCCTTCGATTAAAACCAGAAATTATTTTAACTAATACGCTGGTAAAAGTAGAATCTGCACCGAAAGTCGCTCTTTTTATTGCTTCTAAAGGTAAGCCTGTGGAGCTTGCCTCCTGCCTAGAGTCAATATATGAACACACTCTCTACAAAAACTTAGAGATTTATGTGGTTGATTTAGGATCTAAAGAAGATGATCTAAATTCAATCAGAGATTTTATTCAAATCCATCCTAATACAACTCTTCTTGAAATGAAGCATGAACATCTGCCAACAATTTATGAAGAGATTATGGAAACCGCAGTTTCTGCGGATACTGAGCTGTTTCTCTTCTGCAATGCTGAAGTAATTTTCCTAAATGATGTGATTTCCCGTATGGTTAAAACTTATCAAGAAGACCCTGAAAATTGCGGTACTCTTGGCATTCGGATGCATACAAGAAATAACATGATCCGCCACTTTGGCCTTCAGCTCATATCTACCTATACGGATGAAGGTTACGAGCTCGGTCTTGGTTATCAAGGGTTTCAATCCGCTTATAAATACCAAAACAAGGTTGTAAAAGGGGTGCTCGGCTCATCTAGAGATGTCCTTATGATTAGCAAAAAATTATATAATGAACTGGGAGGCTTTAATAAAGAATATATGCATAGCCTTGAAGACTTTGAACTTAATATAAAAGCAATTCTTGCTGGGAAAACAAACATAATAGTAGGAACTGGCGTTTGCTATTTTTTAGGACTAGATATGCCGAAATTTCTCCCTGCGGACTTTGAGCGTCTTATAGCCTTTGTCAATAACCATGTAGACAATATCACGCCTTATGTTGATCTTCTGTCCGCCGCATAGCCTAAATTTAATCTAGTTATTGTAAGTGAGTGGGGTGCAGTTGTTTAAATCGTTTCAACGCTGTCCGTGATAACCTTTTGTTCTTTCTAAATCTTCGTAAACATCACGCATCCAAGCGCTTAAGTACTTCGGCGCCATAAATTTTTTAAGTTGCTAGCTTATTTACTAATAAAATAAAGCATCCCTAATTATAAAAAATACGAGTTTTGTAACGTAAATGATGATAATCTTTAAATTATCTTTAATAATTAAAGAAAATAGTATATAATAGATGTAGATATGCATATTGTTCTGCTATAATTATAATTTTCAAGTCATTCTCGATTTATTAAATCAATAACAATCCTTACTAAGGAGGCTATTATGGCAACTTCTTCTAGTGCTTTATATAAATCCCTGATTGATTTTTCCCGCGATGAATTTCCTGACTGTATTGAAGAGAGGCATCCCGTAAAAAAAGCTGTATTGGAAATCGCTTTGAGGTTAAAAGAACCTCATCAAACCGATGAAGATATTAAAAATGCCGTTCTTCAGCATTTTGCTTCGTCAAAATGTTGGATTACTCAAAGCATAGATGGCTTGAATAGCGGTTATGCGCTCACAGATGAATTATTGAGAAAGATTGCTACTTACTACAAGGAAAAGTATGGAATTGAAATAATAATCACGTCACTTGCAGAACTAACGACAACTCTTAAGGAAAGAGTATTATCAGATAAGGTTGGTCCGGTTGGGTTAATTTTAACAATTGGGGTTGAGGGGTTTCACCATGTCACTCCAGTGGTAATAAATTTGGATGCTGAAAGGAAAATATGTCAGGCTTTATTGCTTGATTCTGCTAAGGAAAGCAAAGATGAATATGCGGGTATAGCAAAGTACTTTACAGATTGTGGATTTGAAGTTTTTTGCTCAAAAGGTGTTAGGCAAGCTGATAATTTTTCTTGTAGGACGGAGTCAACGGTGATTTTGCGAAATGCTCTTTTAGATACAAAGCATAAAAAAATTAAGGATTTAAGAGATGTATTTCTTTCTTCGGAAGATAAAATGGTTGAGCTTCCGCTAGAATGGGATTATATTGATCAAATAAGTCATAAAGGTAGATCATTAGAAGGCGCGCTTGTTTCTCGAGAACATTTTAGCTCTAAAGTCGAAAAGCGTGAGCATCCTCGAACTGTTTGCGAGTTTAGGGAACGATATTCAATCGAATCTGCAAAAGTCAAAAGATATTCAATCTTATTACCCAAGTGGTTGAATGCATTTTCTGAAGAGCGTTTAAGTTCGGAAACTACAATATGGGTTTTGGGTCGCGAGCAGGATCGATATATTATAGTTGATGAACGAAAGATTTCAAAATATAATATTTATTTATATGCAAAAGCATTACGGAATATTGAAAAATTTGGTGGTCCTCGGTTGGAAAACCCTAAAATAACAGAGTGGAGGGCGCGATATTCTAGTTCTTGATATTTATAAGCTTGCATGAGGAAAAATGGTCGCAGCTATCGGCCATTTTGTCTAGCTAATACGGATTTCCTACAACACTTACTGAGAAGATTACTTTTTCTTGCTTTTGCTTAAAGATTTTATTAAATTCTTAATAACAGTAACTATGTACGTTATGATTGATGTAAAAAAACCAGTTTTTTTAGGTTTTTTTGGATTAGTTTTTTTTGGTGCTGGTGTGTTTGTCATTAAATTTCTCCTTTTTAATTAGATTATAACAAGGAGTCCTTTTCGTAAGTTATTTACTAAAAGCCCCAGGAAAGACGAGCAGCTATGTATTCACTACGCCATTTGAAGAATTGACCTTCGCTATAGCCGTTGTGATATTCAGCAAAGAGGCGAACTTTTCTTCCGGCGCCTTGGAGTTTAGACCATTCGTAGCCGAGTTGAAGAGTTGCATCAATTTTGTAGTTATTCACTTGCCAGTTTTGAAAATCGGCTGCAAAGAAGGGGGCTCCATAAAGTCTGTGGTAGTGGTAACGAAGACCCATAAAGCGCCACTCTAGGCCGTATTCTGCGTAGAAAACTTTCATGTTGAAGCTTGTGTCAGAATTGACAACAAAGCCGGGTCCTGCATAAATGCGAAGGCCATTTGTTGCTTGGTAGGAGGTAAAAAAGTCAATTGCTTCAAAGCTTGGATTAACTCTATCAACTTCCTTGTGATTGACCATAAACTCGTCGCCTAAGTGACTGGAAATGTGATAGGCGCGCAATCTATAAGACCATTTATTAATTGCATAGGAGATAGGGATCATGAGAATGTAGTCGGTTGTAATAAGTTCGGCCCATTCACCATTAGGATGGCATTTGGGGGCGATATCAAAGTCGCCCCAGACGCAGGCGGCTATATCAATTTGGAGATCGCCATGCCATCTGAATACATCAAACCATCTAAAAATGGGAAAGAAATCGCCAAGAGAGATGGCAATTTGATTTTTTGCAAGTACATCATTATATCGGTATGCAATGGAATAAATGGGCTCTCTAGGATTGGCTATTAAGGGTTGAAAAAGTACTGTTGATTCGGGAAACCATACCCCTTTTACTTGGCGAATGGGTTGTCTTTCCTCAATGCGTTGTTTAGCAGCGGGGTCAAGATCGGCAACACGAACTTCTGTAATATCAGGTAGATCTTTGACAAATTCAACAATACTATTTCGAACACGATCATCTTTCGGTAGGTTATAGAGAAAAACAACGCCATCTTTATTTACATATGCAAGAACATTCATCTCATGATAGTTGGCATCGATGAGCGCTTGAATATACCCTTCCAAATAGGAGGCAGTCTCTTCTTTTAATCTTTCTTGAGGAATCTGATCTTGACGCGATAGACGGAGATTTTTTCCTTTTGTTCCATCAGCAATAAGTATTAAATCTTCTTCATTATCTACTTCAGCGCATACACTGCAGGTAAGGAGGGAGCAAATAAGGGAAAGTGGGTACAAAAATCTCAAAGCAGCATCCAATTTTTTTCTATTATACATTTTTTAGCTATAACAAATAGTTAAAATTTGAATCAACGAAAGAATATGGAAATCTATGCAACTAGTCAGAAAAAGAATAAAATGCAGCGATATTAGGATCCGCTTCGCTCACAGGATAAGATTTTTCAAAGCCTTAAAAGTTTTTTTCTATTTCAATTTCTCTATGAAGACTAAGTTTTTTTTTATTCTAGTTATCCTATCAGCGCAGCGGTATCCTAATATCGCTGCCTTTTCTCTTTCTTTTTTCCCAATGAATAAAATTAGAAAAAGGCTAAAATGGTAGTCCTGCATCATCTTCAGTCTCTTCAGGTGATGCGTTAAAATTATCTGGGTGCTGTAAGCGTCTGTATTCAATTCGTGGATGTTCAAAATTCACTAGTAAGCCTATTGGAATATTAGATGCTTTCAGATAATTTATCAATTGTGCTTGATGTTCAGGAAGTAAGGTTTTGCAGCATTTAAGTTCAACTATAATTAAATTTTCTATAACAAGATCTGCAATGTATTTTCCAATTTTATGATTTCTAAATGTTACTTCATAGATTTGTTCTGTTAAGACGTTTAAACCTTTTTGCTTCATTGTAATAAAAAGTGCATTTTTATAAACGCTCTCTTGAAATCCACATCCAAGTTCGTTTGATACGGCAAAGCAACAAGCTAAAATTTCTTGTGATAATGCAGCATGCAATAGTTCTTTTTCTTGTGTCATCCAATTTGCCTCAGAATACTTTGGATAAGAATTATATCATTTGATTAAGTTTTGATAAATCTTATTTTTACTTGGTTTACGCGCAAATTGTTAGAGTAAGGTTTTTGTGAAAAAAGAAAAAAATGCAGCGATATTAGGATCCGCTTTGCTCACAGGATAAGATTTTTTAAATCCTGAAAACTCTTTTTTTATATTTCAATTTCTCTATGAAGACTAAGATTTTTGGTTTTTTTTTATTCTAGTTATCCTATCAGCGCAGCGATATTAGGATCCGCTTCGCTCACAGGATAAGATTTTTCAAAGCCTTAAAACTCTTTTTTTACACCGGAAAAAAAATTGAATCAACGAAAGAATGCAAAAATCCAGGCAAGAGCTCCAAATCCACCAATAATGAACCCGGCAATACGGTTTACCCATAGCATAAAACGGTCGTTTATTTTCTTTTTAAATTTTGTAACAATTTCGCTTAAAATGTACCACCATGTACTTGCGCCTGTGAAAATACCTATAACAAGCAGTATGGAGTTGATAAAGGTTTTCTCAAGATCTGCAAGGCCAAAGCTTGTAAAGGCAGCTAAATAGGCGATAATGGTAATTGGATTTGTTAGTGTGAGAATCAGAATGGATGCGTAATCTTTCAGTAAGGATTTTTGTGTTACTTTTTTGGGGATCGTGGCTAGTTTTGAGAAATAGGTTCTAATGCCTAAATAAATAAGGAAACTACCACCAATTAGGCTGAGCCAAAATTGCGCTTTTAAGAGGCAGTCGGAAACAAGAGTTAGTCCAGATACTAATACGCTTGCAAAAAAAACATGGGCAGTTGCAGCTCCGAGTCCTGAAATAAAGCCAGAGAGTTTTCCAAAGTTGAGGGTTCTTTTCATGCAGATAAGTCCGATAGGGCCAACTGGTGCTGCTATGGAAAAGCTAATGATTGCGCCTTTAAGAAAGAATTCAAGGAACATGTTTTTCTATGGGTTTTTCTAATGCCTGGATGATTGAAGTAGTTTTAACACGTTGTGGTATTTCAGGCAATAGACCGCCAGCCTGCATTTCCCACAGTTTTGTGTAGTGACCGTTCATCTTTAGAAGAGCCTCGTGAGAGCCTTCTTCAACAATTTTTCCTTTTTCAAATACAAGGATTCGGTCCATTTGTGAAAGTGTTGCAAGTCGATGAGCAACAACAATTGATGTTCTATTTTTCATAAGCTTTTTTAGACTGTCTTGAATGTATCTTTCAGTCACTGAATCAAGAGCTGAGGTTGCTTCATCTAAGATGAGAATGGGAGCATTTGCTAAAATGGCTCTTGCAATTGCAATTCGTTGCCGCTCTCCTCCGGAAAGCTTGGATCCTCGCTCACCAACATGTGTATTGTACCCATCTGGAAATTTTCTAATAAATTTATCGCAGTGAGCAAGTTCAGCCGCTCTAATGAGCTCTTCATCTGTTGCACCCGGTTTTCCATACAATATATTTTCTTTGATCGACCTGTGAAATAGAATGGGTTCTTGGGGGATTAGCGCTACTTGACGTCTTAGCGATTCAAGAGTAATTTTTGAAAGATCTTGATTGTCAATGAGTATGCGTCCTTTTTGAAGTGCATAAAGGCGTAAAATCAGTCCAATAAAAGTGGATTTTCCAGCCCCTGAATACCCAACAAGTCCTACTTTCTCTCCTCCTCGAATTCGGACATCTTTGTTTTGGAAGATTCGATTTTTCTCATATTGAAAGGAGACTTTATCAAAGATGATTTCGCCTGAAATTACAGATAAGGGTCTAGCATCAACTGAATCTACGACATCTTTTGGATCATTCATGACTGTAAGCGCTTGATTGGCGATACCAACAGACTGAAAAAGAAGAGGTAATGAATTGTTGATAAAAGTAAGTATCAAAACTAAGTTGAGAGTAGTGTTAAAAATTTGAACAACTTCTCCTGTTGTGATGAGTCCTTTCATCCAGTAGGAAAACATGAAACCATTGATGCCAATCCCGCCTAATATAATAGTGAGCAAGCTGAGTGTAAGTCGCATGACTTCTACATATTGCTTTGCTGTTTTGTTTTTTTCTTTCTCATCTTTTTGAAAGGGTGTGAGAAAGGAGCGTTCATAATGAAATCTATGAAAAAGGTTTACCGCAAAATTATTCGTCAAACTATCGACAATTTTTCCAAGAAGTGCAGTTCTAGCTTCACTATAAATATGTTCATAATGGGTACACTTTTTTATAAAAAGAAAGCAGGTTAGTAAGTAAAGGCTTAACCAAACTGTCAGAATAAAGGAGAAAAAAAAGTTGATGTTTGCAAAGAAGAATACACTTATTAGTAGGGCAGATATCCCTGGAATTAAAGTTGTTAGCATAAGCTGGAGAATTGAGCTTATGTGAAATGTCATATCAGAAATTTTATTTGCAAGTCCTCCTGCAAATCTGTCATTAAAATATTTAGGTGAATGATGCTGAATATGATCAAACATCGACATTCTGATATTTGCTTCTACTTTTGGTAAGAAATAGGCCAGCAAAAAACCTTGGATTCGATATCCTACATCAATGCCTATCCAAAGAGCTAGGCCGAAAAAAATAGGTACTTCTAGCGCTGCCCATGAAGTGCTACGTGTTAAATTATTTGCCGTTAGTATATCAATTACAATTTGAAAAAGATACGGCCAAACTGTTGTTTCTAAGGCCCAGACAAAGGAACTCAAGAATATAATTAAGAAGCCCCATCTATATGGTTTAATGTATTTCCATATAAAAGAGTTTAGAGAATTATAATTATCCATAAATCACCTATACATTAAATTTAATTAAATGGTTAAAAAAAAGAGGTTGCGGTTATCTTTATCGGCGTGATATAATTCCGGCATCACAACGAGGATAACAAGTGAAAAACCAAGAAATAGAGAGTACATTCAAAGATTTCGATCTAAGTGACTCAATTCAAGAAGCTGTTGAAAAATGTGGGTTTACTAAGCCGACACCAATTCAATCAGAAGTAATACCACATATTTTAGCAGGACTTGACGTAGTTGCTCAAGCTCAGACAGGTACAGGAAAAACTGCCGCTTTTGGTCTTCCTGCGCTAGAACTTATTTTAAATAAGCCCGCAAAAGAAGGGATGCTTGTCATAACTCCAACAAGAGAACTTGCAGTTCAGGTAGCTGAAGAGCTTGCCAAATACGGTAAGAGCTCAGGAATTAAGACAGTTGCCGTTTTCGGTGGCGACAGCGCATCAAGACAAATCGAAGCAATTCAAAGGGGAGCAAATGTAATTGTTGCAACTCCTGGCAGATTGTTAGATTTACTAGAATCAAAGCGTTTAAGAAATTTCGAGCCTTCAATTGTCGTTTTAGACGAAGCTGATGAAATGCTCAATATGGGATTTTTGGAAGATGTTCAGAAAATTTTTGAATTCTTGCCAAAAGAAAGACAGACGCTCCTTTTTTCTGCAACTCTCTCAGACCCAATTCAAAGATTGATCCGAGGTATTTTGAAAGATCCTTTATTTGTTAAAGTGGGTACGTCAGGATTTAGTCATGTAGACATTCAACATATGTTTTATGATTTAAAAGATTACAAAAGAGAAAATGCGTTTTTTAGAGTACTGCTTGCTAACAATCCGACAAAAGCAATTGTCTTTTGTAGAACAAAAAAAGACGTTGATGATCTGACTGTTGTTCTTACAAAAATGGGCTTTCCAGTAAGATGTTTGCATGGAGATATCCAGCAAAGCACAAGACAGCAAGTAACTAATTCATTCAAGAAAGGTGATATTAAATTCCTTATTGCTACAGACGTAGCTGCAAGAGGTCTTGATATTTCCGATGTATCTCATATTTTTAACTACCAAATTCCATTTGGTCCTGAAGAGTATGTTCATAGAGCGGGAAGAACTGGACGTGCTGGAAATAAAGGAATTGCAATTACTCTGGGTACTGCAAACGAACTAAGAAAGCTTGGTCGTATGTTAGGTCCTAGAACAAATGAAATTACAATTCACCCGATTCCATCTTCAAAAGAGATGTATGTCAAACAAGTAGAAGCGTTTACTGATACAATTGCTAAGCAGCCTATCAGAGCTGCTGTAAATGATGTTTTAGATAGACTCTCTGGAAAAGTTGATTCACAAGAACTAGTAGTTCTTCTTCTTTCTTATCTCATCGATAAAGAAAAGCTTGTAGAGCAAGAAGAAGAGAAATTCGCTTCTTCATCAAGATCTCCTCGTAGAGAGGGTGGTTATAATGATAGACCTCGAAGAGAAGGTGGTTATGAAAGTAGAGGTCCTCGCAGATCTAGCTTTGGTGACAGACCTCCACGTAAAGAAGGTGGTTATTCTGATAGACCTCCTCGCAGAGAAGGATCTGATTCAAGACCTCCAAGAAAAGAAGGCTTCAGTGACAAGCCGCGCTCTAGAGGCGCCTTTTCATCTGACAGAGCTGCAAAGCCCCGTGGACGAAGTACTTTCGGTCCAAGAGGGCCTTCCTCAAAATAAGTAGTGAAAAAAAAGCCTCACCTAAAAAGTGAGGCTTTTTTATTAGAGTGCCTTCACATAGCTAGCGTATGATTGCCCGGTGGAATTTATGCTCCATACATCTGGGTTTGCGCCTGTACGGTAATAAAAGAAGTGTTTGTAACAGGCAGAAACTAATACATTTATTTTTAGCGTTGTTCCAATGACGGGTGCTAGGCCTCCCAGGATAAAGTTGCAAAGACTTAAAACAATAATTGATTTGGATGCAAATTTTAAGTGGCCCCTGTAATGCTCTGGACAATTAGCGTCAATTGTTTGATTAAAGATATCATTTAGGTAGGGTTTTATGAGAGTATCAATTCTTGATGCAAGGACATTAACAGATCCTCCAATTACACCATGTACTGGATTTAGACCAGAGAGTAGTGTGTTTATGATAAATCCGTATGCAAAGCTTTTGCTTTCAAACGGTGTCAATAAATTATCTGTTGCTACGGTCATTTTAGTTCTCCTTTTTTTGCAATAAAGTATAGCATTAAGTTACGATATGAGGATAGAAGCAAATGCTAAGAAAAGTTAAAGAGCGTCACCATACAAAGTCTTTACTTCATCGTCTTTTTTTCTTACATCGTAGTAAAACTGCTCCAAAAATTCCTGAAGATATTAGCGCTCATCTTATTGGGATTGCTTTGAAGACTTCTCAGGATGTATTAAAAGAGCTTAGTTCCAGTGAACTTGGATTAAGTAGTCATGTTGCAGAGATGCGACTTAAAAAAGAGGGGCTTAATGAAATAATATCTGAAAAGCCGCCCACTTGGTACGAGGTTCTTTTTCATAATATAACGAATCCTTTTGTCCTTCTTCTTTTAGGACTTAGTCTTCTTTCTTGGGTACTTGGTAACATACCGGGACTAATCATTATTCTCATCATGGTTTTTGTGGGCGTAGCTATTCGATTTTTTCAAGAATTCCGTTCCAATTTAGCGGCAGCAAAATTAAAGGCGCTTGTAAGCACAATGGCAACTGTGATCAGAGGCGAGAAGGAAGAGATTTCCTTTAAGTACTTAGTCCCTGGCGATGTGATTTCGTTATCAGCTGGTGATATGATTCCAGCAGACCTGCGTGTTTTGTCTGCTCATGATTTGTTTATCAGTCAATCATCACTAACTGGTGAATCAAGACCTGTTGAAAAGTTTGAGGGTATTTCTAAAGAAGAGACAACTCTCCAGCTAAAAAACATTTGCTTCATGGGTACTAATGTCGTTAGTGGGATCGGTAAAGCAGTGGTTATTGGAACGGGAAAAAGGACCTATTTTGGTTCAATTGCACATGCAATTACTGCAGAGAGACCAATAACTAGCTTTGATATAGGAATAAACAAGGTGAGCTTCCTGCTTATCCGCTTGATGCTCGTTATGATCCCTGTTGTATTCTTGATCAATGGGATTGGCAAAGGGGAATGGTTTGAGTCGCTCTTATTTGCTTTGTCTGTAGCAGTTGGTCTTACTCCGGAGATGCTACCGATGATTGTTACCACAAACTTAGCTCGTGGCGCTCTCAATATGGCTAAGGACAAGGTGATTGTAAAACAGCTCAATAGTATTCAGAATTTTGGCGCCATGGATGTTCTTTGTACGGACAAAACAGGAACGCTGACTGAGGATAAAGTGGTTCTACAGCAATATCTCGACCTGGATGGAAAGGAAAGTACTGATATTCTTTATGATGCATATGCTAATAGTTATTTCCAATCAGGGCTAAAAAATCTTCTCGATACAGCCATATTAGAAAGGACAGAATGCAAAGAAAAGATTAGTCAAATGGAAAAAGTGGATGAGATCCCGTTTGATTTTGAAAGAAAAAGGATGTCTGTTGTAGTAAATCAATTGGATGGTAAAAGATTGCTTATTTGTAAGGGGTCTTTTGAGATGGTTGCTGCTGTTTCTAGGGGAGTCACTCCAAAAGCAAAGGAGCTCTATGATGATTTAAATAAGAAAGGTCTTAGAGTTCTTGGTATTGCTAAAAAGGAAGTCCCTTATGATAAAACAAATCTCTATCATACAAGTGATGAAAGTGATCTGATCTTTCTTGGATTTCTGGTCTTTTTGGATCCTCCAAAGGCTTCTGCTGCCCAAGCAATTCAAGAGTTACAAAGTGCTGGGATCACTGTCAAAGTCATTACTGGTGATGACCGATTTATCACCGAGAAAGTTTGTGAGTGGGTAGGGCTCTCCATTAACGGAGTGATCACGGGACATGACCTTGAAATAATGGATCCGAAAGAGAAAAAAGAAAGAATTGAAAAGGCCACAATATTTGTAAAAGTAAGCCCTTTGCAAAAAGCAGAAATTATCAGGGAAATAAAAGAGGCTGGTCACACGGTTGGATTTATCGGTGATGGCATTAATGACGCTCCTGCATTAAGAGAGGCAGATATCGGAATATCAGTTGATACAGCAGTGGATATAGCCAAGGAGTCCTCAGACATTATCATGCTTGAGAAAAATCTCTTATTTCTAAGAAAAGGAGTTTTAGAAGGACGCAAAACCTTTGCTAATATACTAAAATACATTAAGATGGCAATCAGTTCTAATTTCGGTAATGTCTTTAGTATTCTTGGAGCAAGTCTATTTCTTCCCTTCCTCCCGATGTTGCCGCTACAACTTCTTCTCCAGAACCTTCTTTATGATTTCTCCCAAGTAGCAATCCCATTTGATCATGTTGATAAAGAATATCTCTTAAAACCTAGACAATGGAATAGCTCTGGGATCACAAAATTCATGCTCTTCATTGGTCCTATCAGTTCAGTCTTTGACTACGTAACATTTGGAATACTTTGGTTTGTTTTTGGTGCTAGCACAATAGGCACGCAAGCCCTCTTTCAATCCGGCTGGTTTATGGAAGGACTTTTTTCTCAAACTCTCATCGTTCATATGATCCGCACATCCAAAATTCCTTTCATTCAAAGTAGGCCATCCAAATCTCTATTTTTTGCAACTCTCACAATTATCATGATTGGCCTTTCAATTCCTTACACAAGACTTGGTAAATATGTAGGCATGACACCTCCGCCTTTAACATATTTTCTCTACCTCTTTCCGATTGTCTTTGCTTATTGCTTGGCTACCCAAATTGTCAAACACTTCTTCATTAAGCGCTTCAAATTCTGGCTCTAAGAAGAGAGAAGAGTTTTTTGGCAAACAGATTGATAGCAAGGCCTGAGAGCACTAGCGTTGCTGCTGCGATTTTCCAGGATTGGAGGGGCTCACCAAGGAGGAGGATGGATGTAAGCATAGCGACAATTGGGATGAGGATTGTAAAGGAGGCGATTGTGGAGAGGGGGAGCTCTGTAGTAAGATAGCTCCAGAGTCCGTAGCCAAGGAGTGTTGAGAAATAAGTGATGTAGAGGGCCGCTGCTGTGGAGAGCCAGGTGAGATGGGTTAGCGTATAGAGTATTTGCTCATAGCCTTCCATTGATAGCGAGAGCGCAAGGAGTGGCGGCCATGCAATAAAGCTGCTCCAGGTAACAAGTGAGAGGTTGCTGACCTTTCCCATTTGCTTAGAAAGGAGGTTGCCGATGCTCCAAAAAAGTGCAGCACCGAGAAGAAAAATAAATCCTTTTAGAGTGACTGTTCCATTCATATGCATAGCAACAATTGAGAGACCGATGAGTGCTATGGAGCAACCAATGTATTGAAAGCGATGGGGCCGCTCATTCATGAAAACGATACCTAAAATAATCGTAAAGAAAATTTGAGTTTGAGTGATGAGGGAAGCAAGGCCTGGAGCAACACCGAGTGAAATGCCAATGAAGAGAAAGCTAAATTGTAGAACAAAGGTAATGAGGCTGTAGATTGCAAGAGAGCGGAAAGGGATCGCTGGTTTTTTAATAAAAAAGACAGCTGGAATACTTGTTAGAAAAAATCTAATAAAAACTAGGAAAAGAGGAGGTACACCGTTGAGACCCAGTCTAATTGCGACAAAGTTCAGTCCCCATACAAAGACAACCAATAAAGCTAAAAGCAAATGGCGGGGATTCATATTTGTATTGTATCAGTTATGTTAATAAATTAAAAGGAGGGGGGATCTTCATCAGGTTCTGATACAGGAGAGCAAGAACGAGACCCGGAATCTAGCTCAGGACAAGGAGCATCACGGCCGCTTTCAGTGTTAATATGTGTGGATAGAGAGGAAATCTTTGTGAGATCTCTTGTAGTGGTTGTTCTTGTTAGCTCAAGTTGCCTTTGGGGAAGAGTAGTAAGCGCACCGATTGGTTCTAATGATCGCATTAAGGCATCTAATGCTAATTCGATCTCCTCAGGAAGTGAAAAAGAATTTTTTCTTGAAAAACTATTTGGAGAATTACTAGCAAAATCATTATAGCAATCCGGTGAGACAGTTGCTGATGATAAAAATGTAGGAGTTACCGAATTGCTCATATTTATTCCTTTAAATTAAATTAAATCTGAAATAGTATATTGTTTTACTTTCAGAATGTAAAGGAGTTAATATATGAGAGGCTTGTATCCAGAAATTGATCCTACAAGAATAGGGTATTTACAAGTCGATGGCCATGAGATTTATTTTGAAGAGAGCGGAAATCTAAAAGGACTACCTGTGCTATTTCTTCATGGCGGGCCCGGTGCAGGGACGAATGAAAAGCATAGAAGATTTTTCAATCCGGAAAAATATCGAATTATTCTAATCGACCAGAGAGGGTGCGGGAAGAGTAGACCTCATGCAAGTTTAGATAAGAATACCACATGGGATTTAGTTTCTGATCTTGAGACCTTAAGAGAAAATCTCGGTATTGATAAGTGGGCCCTTTTTGGTGGCTCATGGGGAAGTGCCTTAGCGCTTAGCTATGCAGAGACGCATCCAAATAGAGTTTCCGGTTTGATTGTCCGAGGAATTTTTCTTTGTAGGGAAGAGGAGATCAGGTGGTTTTATCAATTTGGGGCTCATTTTCTTTTTCCTGATGAGTGGGAGAAGTTTATTGCAGAGATCCCTCAAAATGAACGAGGTGATTTGGTGGCTGCTTATTATAAAAAGCTTATGTCTCCGAAAAGAAAATCTGCAGCTTACGCCTGGTCGAGATGGGAGGGGATGACTGTACGTTTAGAAACTGATGATGAGTTTGTTAAATATTTTACTGAAGATGATCATGCAGAAGCTGTTGCGAGAATTGAATGCCATTACTTTGTCAATAAAGGGTTCTTTAAAACAGATGGTTGGCTCTTAGAGAATGCACACGTATTAAAAAATATTCCAACGACTATCATTCACGGTCGGTATGATGTGATTTGCCCTGTAAAAAATGCATGGGATCTTTCTAAGGCTATGCCTCATGCAAAACTTGAAATCATTCCTGCCGCAGGTCACTCTGCATCAGAGCCAGGAATTTTAGATGCCCTCATACGGGCCACAGACGAATTCTCTAAGTGAAAAATACCTTCATGGGTAAGGTAGGATTATGGCGGAATCTTACCGGTTAACTAAGTATCCAGTGGGGTCAAAACGAGAGTTTTGGACCCTCACTTGGCCTTTGATGCTAGGGATGATGTCGACTACATTTATGATGTTTGTGGATAGGCTTTTCCTTGCTAGATTTGATCCAAACGCTTTGAATGCAGCAGCTTCTGGTGGAATGGCATATATGGTGTTCTTGGTTGTGCCGATGGCTATTGTTTCTGTTTCAGAAGTGCTTGTAGGACGGCTTCATGGAAAAGAGCGCTTTCATGAGATAGGATCAGCTGCATGGCAGATGATTTGGTTTGGCGCAATGCTTGCCCCTATTTTTTGGTTAATAGCTTTGTTTCTGCCTTGCTACATATTCATGGGAACTGGCAATGAAGTTCATGAAACCAGTTTTTTTTGCACAATGATGTCTTTTGCTCCTGTCCAGTGCATTATGATTGCTGCAGCAGGTTTTTTTATTGGCATTGGTCGTGTTCGGATTGTCACTTGGACTGCAATTCTTGGGAATGTCTTAAACATTTTGCTTGATTCGTTATTGATTTTTGGCGTAGGTATTATTCCGGCTTTTGGGGTGATTGGAGCTGCTGCAGCAACAGGGCTTTCTCAAGTTGCCCAGGTGGGATTTTTGATTTATCTCTTTCTACGTAAGAAAAATAGAGAAAAGTATCAAACAGAAAAATTTTCATTAAATAAAAGACAGTTAATGAAAGGTCTTAAAATTGGGGTGCCGCTTGGACTGGGTCACTGCGTAGAGACAATTGCTCATTTTCTCTTTTTCCGAATTGTCATTTCCGTTGGTTTTGCGCAAATGACGGTTGTAGCAATTGTTCAAAGCCTTTACATATTAATTTCCTTTGTCATTGATGCTCAGTCAAAAGGAGCTGCAGCTATTGTCGCAAACCTCCTTGGAGCTGAAAAAATGGAGCCAATTGGAAAAGTTCTAAAATCTGCCTACACACTTCATTTCATGTATTTTGCAATACTTACAGCTTTGATTTGGTTTTTCTCAGATGATGTGATTAATCTTTTTATTCATGCTAGTCATAGAGAAATTCTGATTACGCCTGAATTTATTACAACATTCATGACAGCCCTTCTTTTTATGGGTCTCTACTTCCTTTTTGACGGTTGGGCATGGATCTTAATGGGCTTTTTAACAGCATCTGGCGATACTCGGTTTGTTCTTTTTGTAAGCCTCATCGTTCAATGGTTAGCTTATGTCCTTCCCACTTTTTTTCTAATCGGTATTCAGAAACAAGGCGCAGATGTTGCGTGGAGTATTATTACCTTCATGAGCCTCTTAAGTTTTCTGAGCTACTTTTGGCGCTACTACACTGGCCGCTGGCTCAAATCCTTCAATTAGTGAATCTGTAAACATCTAGTTTAGAATAAGTTATTTAAGTTGTGTGTTTATTCTATAATTAAATAAAAAATTGGAGAAGGAACTATGCCCCCTATTGTAACATTTATAAATACTGGAATAACTATACCTTATGCTCAGAATGGTGCATTGCCAGAAGGTGTATTAGTTGGTATATCGGATACTAATTGTACCGGTGTGGACACAGTTTTAGGAGTTGGAATGTCTCTGCAATTTGTTCCGACATCAAAAAATCAATCTGCATGTGTAGTTTCTAAGGAAGGAAGTATCTTATTATCCTGGAGTTGTGATGGATCAAGTAATGCTTCAGGCACTCAAGGTTCAGATGGTTATGTAATAGGAGAATGCTCAACTGATGCTGCTAATAATTATATAATTCCTGTAAATTTTTATCCATCTTGTCCGACATACCCATCTGGAAACGAGCAATGTGGAGAGGTGTGTTATAATACTTCAGCTTATGCGTGCCTAAACGGAAAAATTTATGAAAAAGATATGGTATGTAATGGCGTTCTTTTCAATACAAGCGCTCAAATTTGTATTGATGGTGTACTTTGCTCAATTGGTGATCAACTATGTGGAACCACGTGTATTGATCCTAGTGATTTTTCGTGTATTGATAATGTTCCTTGTGCTGTAGAAAATGTTTGCGGAAATCAATGCTGTAAACCCGGTGTTTCATTTTGTTCTAATGGTCCTTCCAGCGATATTATTAACGCTTGTTGTCCTATAAAAAAGAATTGTGGTTATACAAATATGTGTTGTTGGGGCGGTTGTGAAAGTGAACCTAATGGCAGTTGCACATTCCAAAAATGAACCAGCAAGGGCGCAGTATCTTATTGGTAGGAGAAACTCCTCCATTCGTGGAGGAGTGATTCAAATTAATAATGCGAGTTGCGAAAACCAACTCGCGTTGTATCTATGGGGCGAGGACTGTTTCGCCTTCGGATTTCGCAACTAGAACTGCGCAGGTGGTGTCGCTGAAGACGTTAGCTGTGGTTCTTAACATATCAAGGAGTCTGTCAACAGGGAGAATGAGGGCAATTCCTTCTGCAGGAAGGCCGAGTGAGTGAAGGACTATGATAATAGCGACTAAACTTCCTGATGGTATGCCAGCTACTCCCATTGAAGTGATGAGGGATAGAATTGCAATGAGTGCTTGGTGTGCCATTGTTAGCTCTATTCCGTAGACTTGTGCAATAAATAGGACTGCAATGCACTCATAGAGGGCTGAGCCTGCCATATTCATCGATGTACCAAGCGGAATCACAAAGCTGCAGATTCTATTTGAAACGCCTGCATTTTTTTCCACGCATTCAATTGTAATGGGGAGTGTTGCGGCTGAAGAACTTGTAGAGAATGCTGTAAACAGTGCCGGCATAACTGCTTTTACATGTGCAAGGGGGCTTATGCCAAAGAATTTTAAAAGGAGGGGTAAAACAATTCCACAAAAGATGACAAGTCCGCCAAATACTGTTAAAAAAAAGTAAGCAAGGTTAGTGATAGACTGAATTCCTTGAGAAGCAACTACTTTTGCAACTAAGCAAAATACGCCAAGCGGCATTGCGAGCATAACAAAATGAGTCATTCGCATAAGTGTTGCAAAGGTTCCTTTCCAAAAACTTAAGAGCGTAGCGTGCACAGATTTCTCGATACGCATCATGGCAAAACCAAAGAGAAGGCTAAAAAAAATGATGCCAAGCATGTTCATTTGAACGGCTGCTTCAAAAATATTGGTCGGTATTAGTTTGAAGAGGACTTGTGTGAAGACTTCTTTAGGGCTTGTAATAACCATCTGGACAGCTTCAGTAACTCCTGTTGAAAGCTCTTTATGAAATGAACCTGGTTGTATTACGTTAACAAGAATCATACCAACGAGTACTGCTAGACCGATTGTGAGTACATAAAAAGAGAATGTCTTTAGTCCAAGACTCTTAAATGATTGTTCGCCACTCATTTGGCCAAGGCCACTAATAATAGCAGAAGCAATTAGGGGGACAACCAGTAATGTTAATGAATTTAAAAAAAGCTGGCCAAGAAGATCAAAGAGCTGATAGAAAGTAACTCCGAAAAGGCCTGCGGTTGTGCCTGTTAGATTGCCGACAATAACAGCTAATATGATCGCTATTAGTACTTTCCATAACATAGAACTTTTTTTCACTAAAACCTCAGTTTTTTTCCTTTTGGAGGTAAATAATACCTTATTTTACAAAAACTAGCTAGCCTAAATAAAACAAGGTAAATTTTATTTATCTATAGTATGGTAAAAAGTATGAGACAATTTTTACTTTTTTTTGCGCTAACTGCTCTTTTTTCTGACGAGCCTTCTAATAGACCAACTCCTTCTGAGGCTCTACACAAATTAATTGAAGGTAATCGTAGAGCTATTGAAGAAAGGGTTGAACATCCGAACCATTTTAAAGAGAGTAAGTTGCAAGCACTTCTTGTAAAACAAGAGCCCTTTGCTATTATTGTAGCCTGCTCGGATTCTCGTGTAAGCCCGGAAATTTTGTTTGACCAGGGAATAGGTGATCTCTTTGTTGTCAGAGTAGCTGGCAATGTAGTCGGTCCTCTTGAACTGGAAAGCATTCATTATGCAGTCACTCAGCTAAAAGCTCCCTTAATTCTCGTTATGGGTCATGAAAACTGCGGCGCTGTCGAAGCTGTATTAAACAATCAAGACAGTCTTATCCCTGAAATTGCAGCGCTTATTAAACCAGCGATTAAAAGCTGTGACTGCGAGCAGGGTAATAAACTGCAAAATGCCATTGAAGCTAATGTAAAGTTTGTTGTTAATGGTTTGAAAAAGGAATCATTTATTCAAGACGCCCTTAAAAAGGGTGATCTCGATGTTGCCGGCAGCTATTATCACCTTGAAAAAGGGTGGGTCCGCCTTATTTTACAATAAATCCTGACTTAAGAAGGGGAAGAGCAAAGCCCAGAAATTCTGTTAGATTTGACGGAGAAAAAGTAAGCATTGTCTTTCTAAGCTCTTTGAGGGCGGGCTTGGAAGTGAAAATAAAGCCAAAGAGCTGTTTCATCTTGTTGATTTTGCCGCGCATCGCCATTTCAGGAGGAAGTTCGGACACAAAGACTTGGATATAAGTGTGTAGATCTTCCCAGGTAGGTGAGTAATCTTTTCCTTCAAAGTGTGCCTTGATTTGGTGGAAGATGAACGGGTTTGCAACGCTACCCCGACCAATCATTAGGTAGTCACAACCTGTTTGCATAAGCATGTTAGTGGCATCTTCAACTGTTAATATATCGCCATTACCTACGACTGGAATTTTTAGGATGGATTTCGCCTCTGCAATTAGCTCCCATTTTGCAGGCGGTCCATAACCATCAAGCTTTGTTCGTGGGTGAAGCGTTAAAAACTTGATACCGCTTTCTTCAGCTGCTTTCAAATTTTCTTTAAATAAAGAGGTGTCTAGGTATCCAGAGCGCATTTTGACTGTGACTGGGACATTTACGGCATCTACCATTGCCTTAGCAATAGTATGCAGTAGATTAGGATCTTTCAAAAGGCTTGATCCCGCGCCATTTCCGGTCACTGTATTGGAAGGGCAGCCGCAATTAAGATCAATCCGCTTAGCGCCCCGCCTCTCCATTTCTTTTGCCATTGCAGCCATTAAAAGAGGATCAGATCCCATAAGCTGAGCTGCCATCGGAATTGCTCCCAGCTCATCTGATTCATATTTTTTTGCAAGGCTCCCCACATGCGCATTTCTTGGGACTGACAAAAAATCCATAACCGCTTCATCAAAGCCCCCAACAGAAGCCATCGCTTTTCTAAACGTTCTATCACCAACCCCTTCCATGGGGGCCAAAATTAAATGTGGGCAAGATTTCATGAATGAAATTATACCCAATTTGTTTTTTGTTGTATCAGAAAAGATTCGACTATATGATAAATAAATCTTTAGATATTTGGAATTGTATGCATGCAATTGAACTAGAGTTTGTTAGGCTCATTCAAGCTATTAGAACTCCGATATTGGATGAATTTTTCAAGTTTCTCAATCATTTAGATACGTTTCCATTTTTTGTAATACTTGTGCCATTGATTGGGATTTTTTATGGATGGCGCGTTGGATTGAAGCTCTTTATTATTTTGTGTATAAGCCGGTTTGTTAATTATGAGCTAAAAATTTTTTTTGAATCGCCAAGACCCTTTAACTTAGATCCGTCTCTGGGTTTGATTCATGTTGGTGGATTTGGGTTTCCGAGCGGAGCTGCCCAGACGGCGGCCTTATTATCGGGGCTCTTAGTCAAATACTGGAAAAATAAGTGGCGATGGGTGGTAGGGATCTCATTTTTTGTTCTGATTTCATTTTCCAGGGTTTATTTAGGCGTTCATTTTCCAAGTGATATTTTAGGCGGATGGCTAGTTGGATTTATCCTTCTCTACTTTGTTTTGACATTCATGTGCTATTTCGACCGCTTCATTGGTAGGAATCGTAAGAATCTTTAGATTGCTTATGAAGGAGAAGTTTTTTGTGACGAGATTTTTGATTAGATCGCAGTTTTCTCCAATGCCGCCTGTAAAGACAAGTGTGTCAAGTCCACCAAGTGATGCGATCATGGATCCGATAAGAGAATTTAGTCTGTGCATGTAGATATCAAAAACAAGTCTTGACCTAGGTGAATTTTCTTTTAGCAGCTCTTGCATATTGCGAGCTGATTCAGAGAGTCCAAATATCCCTGATTGGTGATAGAGGATGTCCTTAAGTTCTTTGGCTGTTTTGGTTTCTTGAAGATGAAGAAGAATTCCGGGATCGATTGTGCCAGATCTTGTGTCCATCATTAGCCCTTCGAGTGGGGTAAAGCCCATTGTTGTGTCGATGCTTTCTCCATCTCTAACTGCGCATAAAGAGCTCCCGGAGCCTAGATGGCAGATAACCATTTTTTGGGGCATGCCTTTTAGAATTTCAGCAGCTTTTTTTGTGCAGTAGCTAAAGCTGATGCCATGAAAGCCAAATTTTCGTATTCCTTGCTGGAAGTATTTATAGGGTAGTGGATAGATATAGGCAGATTCAGGCAGGGTGCTATGAAAGGCTGTATCAAAGACACCGACTTGAGGGATGCCCGGATAGAGTTTTTCTAGTTTTTCAATGTCATCGAGCTCTTTTTTATTATGGAGGGGAGCCAGTTTGGAAAGAGAGGATAGCTCTTTTTTTATTTCAGGGGTAATCACTACGCTTTTCTGAAGCTGACTGCCGCCATGAACAATTCGATGGCCAATGACATCAATTCCCTGGAAGGTTTTTGTAAAGGGGTCAAAATTTTCTAGAGAGGGGAGTTTGAGATTTTCAAATAAGGCAGTTTTGAGCGAGCTTGAGCCTTGATTGAGCACAAGAATTTTCATGGTTGCCATTTCCAGTTTTTAATTTCTGGCATATCTTCACCATGCTCATAAATATAGGTTTTGTGTTCTAATAACTTTTCTTTTAGATGGTTAGAAAGTCTCCGTCCGTCTATCTTTGGAAGCCTTTTTAACGCATTTAAACTCAAATGAAATCGATCAAGTTCATTTAATACAACCATGTCAAAAGGCGTGGTGGTTGTGCCTTCTTCTTTGAATCCATGAACATGCATTTGATTTGAATTGGCTCTTTTGTAGGTGAGTCTATGAATGAGTGTTGGGTAGCCGTGGTAGGCAAATATTACAGGAGTTTGCGGGGGAAATATTTCATTATATTCTTTGTCGCTAAGGCTGTGTGGATGCTCTCCTGAAGTTTGAAGAGTCATAAGATCGACAACGTTTACCACCCGAATTTTTAAGTCTGGGAACTCATTTTGAAGTATTTTTGTGGCAGCAAGAGATTCTAGTGTGGGGATGTCTCCTGCAGAAGCCATGATAAGATCGGGAATTTCGCCTTTATCGCTGCTTGCAAAATCCCAAATGCCAAGACCTTTTTGACAATGCTTGATTGCTGCTTCCATGGAGAGCCATTGCAGCTGAGGTTGTTTTCCGATTACAATTACATTTATGTAGTTGCGACTTTGTAAGCAGTGATCTGTGACGGAAAGAAGAGTATTGGCATCTGGTGGAAGATAAACTCTAACAGTATTCGCATTCTTATTGAGGACAAGATCGATAAAGCCTGGGTCTTGATGACTAAATCCGTTGTGATCTTGGCGCCAAACGTGAGAGGTGAGAAGATAGTTGAGAGAGGCAATGGGCTTTCTCCAGGGAATGTCTCTACACATTTTTAGCCATTTAGCGTGTTGATTAAACATCGAATCGATAATATGAATAAACGCTTCATAGCAAGAGAAAAGCCCGTGCCGTCCTGTTAATAAATACCCTTCGAGCCATCCTTCACAAAGGTGCTCGCTTAAAATTTCCATCACGCGTCCATCTGGTGAGATGTGGTCGTCAGTTGGTAAAATCTTTGCAGTTGATGTCCGATCTGTTACTTCGAATAGGGGAGTTAAGCGATTGGAGGCTGTCTCATCAGGGCCAAAAACGCGGAAGTTACGTGACTTTGTGCTTGAGAGCATAACATCACGTAAAAAATTTCCCATTATGGTTGTTGGTTCTGCTAAAATGCTGCCTGGTTTACTGACAGATATTGCATAATCTTGGAAAGGAGGAAGTTTTAGATCTTCAAGGAGAAGACCGCCATTGGCATACGAATTAGCGCTCATCCTCATCTCGCCAATTGGGGCAAGATTTTTTAATTCAGGGATTAAAGAGCCTTCATTATCAAATAGTTCTTCAGGTTTATAACTTTTTAGCCACTTTTCTAGGATCTCTAAATCGGTTACCGGAACTTGATGAGCCCTCCAAGTTCCTTCAATCGGAACTCCATTTACTTCTTTTGGACAAGTCCACCCTTTTGGTGTTTTAAAAATGATCATCGGCCACATGGGTCTTTTGGTAAAACCATGAATTCTCGCATTTTTTTGGATCTCTTCAATTTCAAGAATGATCTTATCTAAAGTTTTTGCCAGTTGTGCATGAACCTTTTCGGGAACATCACCCTCAACAAAATACGGCTTATAACCATAGCCGATGAAAAGATCTTCCAATTCTTCATGACTGATCCGTGCAAGAACTGTGGGCTCTGCTATCTTGTACCCATTTAAATGAAGAATCGGTAGTACCGCCCCATCATGGACAGGATTTAGAAATTTATTTGAGTGCCAGCTAGCTGCTAGTGGACCTGTTTCTGCCTCACCATCACCTATAGCACATGCAACAATCAAATCCGGATTGTCAAACACAGCTCCATATGCATGAGCAAGAGAGTAACCAAGCTCACCCCCCTCATGAATCGATCCCGGCGTATGAGGCGCTGTATGACTCGGAATTCCCCCGGGAAAAGAAAATTGCCTAAAAAGCGCCTTAAGTCCTGTCTCATTTTCACTAATTTTTGGATAAACTTCCGAATAAGTCCCTTCCAAATACGTATTCGCGACAACACCCGGCGCCCCATGCCCCGGACCCGC
>CAZKFL010000009.1:10041-51552 GCA_964552055.1 uncultured bacterium | reverse complement strand
ATGTCGTTATTGGAAGCCTACTCACTGCATCCTTAATCACTATTGTCTTAATAGCAAAAAGACTCTTTTCTTACCTCAAAACACAAGATGAAAGAGATCCCCATTCCCCACCACTATCTAAAGAAATATCACAACCGGCTAGTACTATCGTAGCAGAAAGCGTTGAGCTCCAATTAATAGGTGCTAATTTTGAAAAAGATTTAAACGCTCTTAATCAACCACCTATCGACTCTCCTGCTGACATCTCATTTGAAAATTTCGAACAGCAACTAGCAAGGAATCCTACCCCTATAATTAAAGCTATCTTCACTAATCTTGATTGGAAACAATCTAACAGTCCTAAAATCCAAACATTAACAGCTAAATATACGGCAAATGTAGATCAATATTTGAAAAAAACGCTAACAAAACAAGCCCGAACATCCGCATTAAATTTAAAGAAAATCATATTAGCTACGCAATCTGGATTTGCTGAAGAGCTTGAACAGTTTTCTATGATGGCTTCCGAAATAAAGCGCCGCGTACAAAAGGCTGTACTGAATATAGGACAAATGCCTTGCGCAACTACACACGACATATATGTTAATCGAGATTCAACAGTTTTGGAAGTTTTATCTCAAATTCATGTCGAAGTACGGGATAAATTTCATCAAGAGTGCGGGGTTTTAATTTTAAATGGCACGGAAATTCAATTTAATATTAATGCCGATTCAACTGTTGCTAAAATGAACTTTTTTAAAATATACGATTCTAAAAAAACCGAGAGAACTCTTCAGATACTTTTCAGCTCTTAATGAATCAAAAATAATGAAGTTAATAAATTTAAGAGCCTGCTAAAACCTAAAATCTCTTAAAAAAGAAAATCGGTTACGCTTACGGGAGCGCTTACGGTTACGTGAAAGGCTGCTGCTCCGCGCAGTCGATCAAGTAAATAGTATTTTGTTAGTTCGGCGCGCAGCAGTCGTCAATTAGGATCCCCGCAACGCAGTTTGCGGTCTCGAGTAGACGTAACCGTAACCGACCCCGTAAGCGTAACCGATTTTAAATTTTCTTTATGAATAATTCATTCTCCTATAAAATTCTTCAGGTATGGCATGTTTCGACTATGAAAATCTCGATGTTTACTAAGTTTCTTTTAAGAATTATTTTGCTTTTATAGGTTTTAGGATAGCTTCTAAGGTATTTTGAGATTGCGTGTAATTGCAGTTTAGATTAAGCAATTGAAATATGAGAAGGTTGCTGGGATTCATCGTTTTTGTCTTTTTGATTGCTCTCCTTATAGGCATAATTGCTTATGCTAAAATGGAACTTGTTCTCTCCTATGTTCTATCCTCAAAGATGAAAACAAATGTTACCATTGAGGATGTTCGTTTTTCAAAAATGGAACAGATTCATGTTCAGAATACTAGAATTGGAAATCCGTATCAATACCCATCTCGATATGCATTAGAAGTAGGTTCACTTGATATTAGCACGCCCTTTGAAAGGTACTTTCAAAATATTACTTATATTGATAAAATTGAGCTAGATAACGTAATTATTACGGTTGAGAGCGTAAATCATGTGACCAACTGGGAAGCATTAATGAACAATCTTGAATCAAAATCTGAAAAATCCCATTCTTACTCAGTAATTAACAATCTAACTTTCAAAAACTTAACTGTAATAATACAAGGAAGTGACGGCACCTATCAGACACATACCATCGCAAAGCTTACTCTAGTGAATATCAAAACAGATGAGGGCGATTTTTCCCAAAGACTCACGCAAGCAATTCTCAAACAAATCCTATTTAATATAAAAAATTGGATTAAAATTCCCCTTAAAATGACTCAAGATGCAATCAATAGCCCTCTAGACACTACCTTAGACGGTCTAAAATCATTAAATCCATTCGGAAAATAATATCAAATATTTTAACAATTCTCTATAGCCGATTCAATTTTAATAAAATTTAACAAGGATGGAAAGATACGCCGATTCAATTCTGAAGTGCGACAATACATTACATCCTTGTTAAACTATTTCTTTTAAATCAATCTAACCAGCAAAAAAAACTCGCTTAAATCCCCTGTTTTTGAGTTTCGTTGTGTACAAAATCTCCATTCCCTTATAATAGATCAAATAGAAAATAAAAATTGGAGACAACTATCTCATTAATTATTAATTCAAACCCATTTTCACATATTAAAAATTTGATACCTTTGTCTGTAAGAAATAAATATGTAGCAACCATTGGCCTAGCCGCAGCAGCTATCGTACTTGTAGGATTAGCCGCAAAGGTAGCTTTTGCATGGATTCAAAATAGAAGTAGCTCAACGCCAAAATATACTATTATAAGCCCAAATTTATCAGCTCCACTGAGCATTACTATACCCTTATCAAGTACCGTTAGCGAAGCTTTTCAAATAATTGACACTCACCTAAGTCAAGCTCACCAGAAAAAAATTTCCTGCATATCACAGCCGGATCGCGTGTATGTAACTATTCCAGGCTTAGGCCCACATGCTAGTACTCAGTTTTCAGATTGGTGCCATGCAGGACAAGATAGAAAAGTCAATTTTTCTATTCTTTTAGAAGATGAAAACCCACTTGGTTCTGAACGCAAAAAAAAATAAAGGCAATTTATAAATAATATTTTAACTGTTTTTTTAAAAATCAGACTCATTGATAATTATAGAAAAATATCATTCTAACAAGGAAATTACATGAAAGCAATTCAAGCACATATACCGTCGATGACAAGCCTACCTAGCTTACCAAGCCTTGTTTCAGGCATGTCAAGAAACTCACGTATTGCTGTAGTAATCGCAGTAGCAACTGGAGTTTTAGCACTTATAGCAGTAATTGCACGCTACATTCAATCAAGAAAAGGCAGCAGCTCTCCACTTGCAACCCCACCTTTATCCGGAGCAACACCACCACCCGCAACTTCAGTTCCAAAACCTGCACCTCAAGTGAGAAATAAGTTAGCGGCTAGAGCAGCACTAGCCAGAGCAGCTGCCCTAGCTTTAGCTTCAACCGTACCCTTAGCTCCATCTGCAACAGCAGCACCTACTGTTACTCGGCCAGCCGATATGGACAGAATAAGAGCCCTCGAAAAATTGGTAGAGACACAAGCCGGACGAATAGCAGATTCAGTTCCTCATGTAGCTGCAGTGACGGGAGGATTAGCAGCCCCAGCTTCAGCGGTAACTAGCCCAGAAGAAGTTTTAGAGGTAGCCGTATCTTATCCAGAACACTATGTAATTAGGAATATTCACATAAGTCCGGACAATAATTCTATTGCTATTCACATTGATCCGGATTGGACGATGGCTCAAGCTATTCCTGAAATCCAAAAGCAAATTAAAAAGGAATCTGGGCGAGAAGCATTGAGAGCAATAAATCAGTTCAGCCCAATAGAATTTTTTGATATCCCTGAAGAAATCAAAAGCGATAACTTTTTAGCTATTGTTGAGTCATTTCGAGCGAGAAATGGCTTTTTTACGGTAGTCTTACCAGACCGAGCAGCAGCCCAGGCACGCGCATAGTTTGTGTTTTAGAGAGGTCCGAGGAGCCTTTTTAGAGAGGCTCTTAGGATCTGTTTCTAAAGGGGGCTTTCGGCCTTCAGATAATATTCGCTTTTGTATAAACTGGTTGCATGTCTAAAAAAATTCCATTGCTTTCGCTGATTGTCATTATTATTGCGACTATTGATAGTATTCGGAATTTGCCGTCCCATCGCAAAGCTTACTCTAGTGGATATCAAAACAGATGAGGGCGATTTTTCCCAAAGACTCACGCAAGCAATTCTCAAACAAATCCTATTTAATATAAAAAATTGGATTAAAATTCCCCTTAAAATGACTCAAGATGCAATCAATAGCCCTCTAGACACTACCTTAGACGGTCTAAAATCATTAAATCCATTCGGAAAATAATAATAATAAGTATTTTAATAGTTTTTTATAAAACCTTCGTTCGCATATAATACATCCAACAGAAAATAAATATTTAGGATAACTATGTCATTAATTACTAATTCAAATCCATTAACATATATTAAAAATTTTATGGATCTATCAGTAAAAAATAAATATGTAGCAATTGTCGGCTTAGCCACAGCAACTATCCTACTTATCGCATTGGCTGTAAGAAACTCCTTTTTACGCATTGGGAATAAAACTATCCCGAGCTCAACATCTGCAGGCACCTCCGCGCCAATATATACGATCGGAGGCCCCGATTTAAAACCTGCTCTAAGCATTGCTATCCCCTTATCAAGTACCGTTAGTGAAGCATTTGAAATAATTAATGATCACATCAACCAAACTCAACACAAAAAAATTTCCGCTATCGCAATGTCTGGAACGTATTCAACTATCTCTGGACTAGACAAAAATGCTAATACTACTCGATTTTCAGATTGGTCCGGTGCAAAAGCAGATCGAAAAGTCAACTTTTCTCTTTGTTTAGAAGGTGCTTAAAATTAAAGTTATTCTGACATAAAAATCAGATGCAATAATAATTAAAAACATTATCAATATAAAAAGGATAATAATATGAAAGCCATTCAAGCCCATTTATCGTCAATGCCAAGCTTACCAAGCTTTGTATCTGGAATGTCAAGAAACTCAGCTATTGCAGCAGTCATCATCGTAGCAACTGCAGTTTTCGCAATTATAACCGTAATTGCTCGCTACGTTCTATCAAAAATGGCAAGCAGAGCTCCAAATGTAACTACACCTGCACCCGGAGCAGCACCAGCACCCGCCACTTCAGTTCCAAAGCGTGCATCTCAAGCGAGAGATACACGTCAAGCGAGAGCAGCCATAGCCCGAGCAGCTTACCCAGCTTTACCTTTAACTGCACCAGTAGCAACACCTATTGCTCCGCCTGCAGCAGAGGCTACTCCTCCCCGGCCAGCTAGATCAGCAGCGGCAGACGCGGCAGCCAGAGCGGCAGAAGCGAGAGCGTCAGGAAGTTCAGACTCTGAAATACCAATAGACCCTGAATTACAAGCCTTAGTAATCGAAGTAGAAAGAACAAATAGAGGATTAGAAGAATTATCAGCGCGAGTCAAGCAACTAAATTCAGGAACCGCTTAAGTGATTTTTCAGAGGCCGAAAAGGGTCTTGGATAGAGTATAAGCGCCTTTTCAATAATTGTTTTCCAGCATAAATCCCCAAATTTAAAATTGGGGATTTATAAGAAGAAAATTCACCATTTTTTTTAATCAACTTTATTTTCATAGATATAATTTTAATCGTTTCTTTAAAAACCTAATTTATTAATAATAGTAAGAAATTAACAATTATATAAGGAAAATAGCATGAAAGTCTTTCAATCACCTATACCATCGATGCAAAGCTTACCAAGCTTTGTTACAAAAATGTCAAGAAACGCGGCGATTGCAACAGTAATAATCGTAGCAACTGCAGCTTTTGCAATTATATCTGCCATTGCAATGCATGTTCGAGGAAGGAGGAAGAGCAGCGCTCCATCTACAACTCCTATCTCTACGAAGGGAGCAAAAGAAGGTGATAAGGCAGAGACGCCACAAAAAGGAACCACAATAGGAGCCGGACCTTCCGCTACACCCACAAAATTACCTTCCGCTGATGGTTTAGAGCAAGTTGATTTAGCACAACCTTTAAGAGCGCACCCTTCCAGAATTCCTGTTCCGGCAAACTATATTGAAATGGAAATTAAAGTTGAGGAAGTAGTTGGAATCCATGCTATTCATTTTGATCCGCAATGGACAGTTGCAAAAGGAATTCCTGAAATCCAAAAACAAATTTTTCAAAAATTTGGGCGCCATGCAGCAGGTCAAGTTATTAATAGAGAAACAATAAGTTTTAATTCTATCACTTCAGAAAATGGTCACAAAAAAATTGAACTATATATAATGCAATCGGGTTTTAATTCTGACGAAGGCAAATTTACTGTAAGATTATGTGCTGAGACTGAAGCAGTTTAGATAAAGATTTAGTGATTTGTAGTCTTTTTTACAGATAGCTCTTTTGCGCTATTTCTAAAGAAGACTTTCGATATTGAGATAATAATCACTCTTGTATAAACTGGTTACATGTCAAAAAAAATTCCATTACTCTCGCTGATTGTCATCATCATTGCGACTATTGATAGCATTCGGAATTTACCGTCTTCAGCACTTTTTGGTAGTTCGGTAATTTTTTTCTTTATTTTTGCGGCAGTTGTTTTCTTAATTCCGACAGCGCTTGTGGCTGCGGAACTTTCGGCTACATTTCCGGAAAAAGGCGGGGTCTATTATTGGGTGAATCGGGCGTTTGGTGATAAGATGGCAATGGTTGCTATTTGGCTTCAGTGGACAAATACAATTGTGTGGTATCCATCAATACTTTCTTTTATAGCAGGGACGATTGCCTATTTAATAAGTCCAAGCTTAATTTCTTCACCTATTTATATCCTCTCAACTGTAATTGGGCTTTTCTGGGCTTTTACAATTTTCAACTTGTTTGGTCTTAAGACGTCGGCAAAGATTAGTGAGATTTGCGGGGTGATCGGGACGATTTTCCCTTTAATTTTACTAATTATCTTGGGATTTATATGGGTTTGCACGGGGCATCCTATGCAGATTGATTTTTCTGCAGGCTCGATTTTTCCAACGTTTAAAACAGCTTCAACTTGGGTATCGCTGATTTCTATCATGGCAGGATTTTTAGGAATGGAGCTTGCAGGGGTTTATATTACCGGAATTAGAAATCCTCAGAAAAATTTTCCAAGGGCAATTTTTGTAGCGTGCACCTTTATCCTTCTATCGATGCTGCTTGGCTCACTTGCTATTGCAATTATCATTCCACAAAAAGAGATCAGTCTTGTTGCGGGAGTTGTAGAGGTTTTCGCCCTGTTTTTCAAAGCATTTAATCTATCTTGGTGTACACCGCTTATTCCTGTATTAATTGTTGTAGGAACTGTGGGAAGCATTATCAACTGGTTATTATCGCCTGCAAAAGGATTTCTCCATGCAGCTGAATTTGGTTATCTCCCCCCATTCTTTGCAAGACAAAACAAACATGAGGCGCCTGCTAATATATTGATTATCCAAGCAATTCTTGTGAGCATTTTTTGCTTTACCTACCTTCTTGTTCCAAGCGTAAACGCCTTCTACTGGTTACTTACAGCGCTTAGCACAAGTCTTTATATGATTATGTATATTCTGATGTTTCTTGCTGCAATTTCCCTGCATCACAAATACAAAGATCGTCCCAAAGTATTTAAAATACCGGGCGGCACTTTTGGCATGTGGACAACCACACTACTCGGCCTTATTGGTTGTACGCTGACCATTATTATCAGCTTTTTTGCTCCCGAAGCGCTAGAATTCGGCAGCAAAACAAAATATGCCCTCCTGATTGCAACAGGTTATGCAATTGTCCTAGCTCCCCTCTCCCTCTTCTTTCTCTATAAAAAATTCTCTCGCAAACCTGCATGAAGAAAATTTTCATTTTATTGTTTGTTTCAGTTGGGGTGTTTGCTGAGAGTGACTCAGTTGTCTGTATTCATGGTTTTATGGGCGGAACATGGTGCATGAATTTTCTAGAAAGAAACCTGAGGCAAGATCATTGGAATGTGATCAATTGGGGGTATCCAAGTAGGGATGATCTCATTGAAAATCATGGCGCCATGCTTGTTAAAGAACTTGAGATTCTTGCAAAAAAAAGACCAGGCAAACCGATTCATTTTGTCGCTCATTCTATGGGAAGTCTTGTCCTTCTTGCAGCTTTAAATCATCCTGATGTGCCGACAGAAGCAAAAATTGGGCGAGTAGTTTTAATTGCACCCCCATTACAAGGATCAAAGTGGGCAAGATGGGCAAGTCAATATACAGTTATAAGAAGCATACTAAAAAAATTTGCAGGTAAAGAGCTCAGCACAAAAATTGATTATTTTGAGGTCCTCGGCAATTATCCAGGTACTCTTGAAAAAATACTGGTTATTGCGGGAAGTCTAGGGTTTAATCCGATATTAGAGGGGGAGAATGATGGGACTATTGCCGTCTCAGAAACTCTTCTAAAGACGCCCCATGAGCATGTAGTCGTCAAAAGCGGTCACAAGACAATTGTCTTTAGCAAGGAAGTGTCAAGACTCACAAGAGCTTTCCTAACCAACTAAAAAAACACCACAGAGAATTCTCCGTGGTGAATTATTTTTTACTTTTAGTTGATGAGGTCGTCTTCGTCTTCACAAAGAGCAACACCGCTTTCAGCTTCGTACATTTTTTCAAGCATTTGTTTCATGAATTCGTGCCCTTCTTCTAGTGATGGCGCTGTTTCATGCATGATTGAATAGGACATTGAAAGAAGTTGAACAACAATTTCAACGGAATTCATGTCTTCATGTTTATCAAGAAGATTTTCTAAATCTGCTAGAAACTCTTCGTTTAGTTCAATTTCTTCTTCATGTTCATTAGTCATATTTACCTCTTTGTGTTTTTACGAAAAAGCCCTCTTGATAGAACTCTTTTTCGATATTCGACAGCAATGATACGGATTCTTGAAGTTTTTATGCAAGCAGTCTATTATAGTAGGATGATTTTATTAACAGGTGAGTCTCTAGCCAAGTCTTTTGGCAGTAGAGATCTTTTTAAAGACCTTACTGTCAGCATTTTCGAAGGCAATCATATTGGCTTAATTGGTCAGAATGGATCGGGGAAATCAACCCTTCTAAAAATAATTGCAGGTCTTGAAAAGCCGGATTCAGGCACTCTTTCTCCAAAACGGGGTCTAAAAATTGGGTATTTACCTCAAAGTTGTGAATTTAATGAAGGATCACCAGAAGAAGTTTTGCTTGAATCTTTAAAAAATGATTATGTAACCCCTGACTATGAAAAGGAAAGACTTGTTAAATACTGGCTCATGAAGCTTGGATTCAAGGGTGATGAACCTTCAGCTAACTTACTTTCTGGGGGCTGGAAGAAGAGGTTACGGCTTGGTCAAGAGATGCTATTAGAGCCAGATTTACTTCTTTTAGATGAACCTACTAACCATTTGGATTTAGAAGGGATTATTTGGTTAGAAAAATTTTTAAAGGAAGAAGCGCCGACCTATCTACTAGTTAGTCATGACAGGTATTTTTTGCAGCATGCCACTAATCGAATCATAGAAATTGATAAGACGTATCCAAACGGCCTATTTTCAATAGATGGACCTTACTCGCAATTTTTAGAATTGAAAGAAGAGTTTCTTCTGGGGCAGCTGCAGCAAGAAAAAGGAATTGCATCAAAGGCAAGGCGGGAAGAAGCTTGGCTCCAATCCAATGTTAAAGCAAGACTTACAAAATCATCTGCGCGAATCAATGAAGCAAATGAGCTTTTAGACACTTTAGCTGACATAAATCGTCGAAATAAGCAACACACAGCAGCAATTAATTTTGTAGGAAGTGAAAGGTCCACTACAAAACTTTTAGTAGCAAAAAATATTAGCGCTGAAATGAATGAAAAGACACTTTTTAAAAATTTGGATTTTACACTTGCTCCTGGTACGCGAATCGGTCTCATGGGACCAAATGGATCGGGAAAGACTACCCTTCTTCGTATTCTAGCGGGCGAACTGGAAGTGACCCAAGGCACAATTAAAAGGGCGGAGAACTTAAAAGTTGTCTATTTTGATCAGCATAGAACAAAACTCCCTGATAATATGACTCTTAGAACAGCTCTTTCTCCGACGGGTGATTTCGTAACCTACCAAGGAAAGCCGGTTCACGTTAATGGTTGGTGTAAACGCTTTCTTTTTTCACCGGATATATTGGATCTTCCTTTGAAAATTTTATCAGGTGGCGAGAGGGCAAGAATAGCAATTGCTCATCTGATGCTGCAACCAGCCGATATTTTACTGCTGGATGAACCTACAAACGACTTAGACATCCAAACTCTAGAAACTCTTGAAGCAAGCTTAATTGATTTTCCCGGCGCTGTAGTCTTAATTACTCATGACAGATGTATGTTAGATCGCATATGCACTCTTTTTTTAGGTCTTGGAGATCCTGCAAGAACTGATCTTTACGCAGAGCGGGCGCAATGGGATGCCGCAAAACCATCTATTGAAAAGGTTTCTCCACCCCCAAAAAAGGAAGCCTTACCAAAGCCTAATAAAGAGATCAAACAAATTGAAACTAAAATCGCAAGACTTGAAGAAGAGGTCAAAGCTCTAAATAAACGTCTTGAAGACCCTTCTATTGCGCAGGATATGGCTCTTCTAAATGAAATTTGCAAAGAAATTGGTCTTGCAGAAACAAAAATTGAAAACCTTTATATTCAATGGGAAAAACTATGTTAAAACGACCCTTTTTCTTAGGCGATCTAGAACTGCCTTCAAATATTATCTGTGCACCTCTTGCAGGATGCTCTGACCTCCCTTTCCGAAGAATGCTCGCGAAATATAGACCTGGGCTCATGTATTGCGAAATGGTAAAAATGGAAGCTTTGCTTCACAACAGCCAAAAAACGTATCCACTGCTTGACAAAGACGATCACATTCATCCGATTGGCGCCCAACTTTGTGGAGCTAATCCTAAAATCGCAGCGGAATGTGCAAGAATTATTGAAGACCTCGGCTTTGATGTCCTCGATCTTAATTGCGGCTGCCCTGTGGACAAAGTCACTAAGGATGGAAGTGGATCAGGCCTTTTAAAAGATCCTGAAAAAATAGGCGATATTATTGCTAATATGGTTTCTGCCGTAAAAATTCCCGTCACTGCAAAGATTCGAGCAGGTTGGGATTCCACAAGTATTGTGTCTCCTGAAGTAACTAAAATTGTTGAAGCGGCGGGGGCAAAAGCCATCTGCATCCACGGAAGGACTAGAGCCCAAGCGTACAGAGGTCCTGCTAATTGGGACTTTATCAAAATTGCAAAAGAAGCTGCCACCACAATCAAAGTGATTGGCAATGGCGATGTTATTAATGTGGCTAATGCAGAGCGGATGTTTAAAGAGACCGGTTGCGATGCCCTTCTTTTAGCAAGGGGAACAATGGGTCAGCCCTGGCTAATTGAGGATATTTATAACCATTTTGATGGATTGCCACAAAAAGTGCGCTCTCCCATAGAAGGGAGAGATGTCTTCCTTGAACATCTGGAACATATCGTCTCCTATAAAACCCCTGAAAAAGCCCACTTTGACCTAAGACGAGTCGGCTGCTGGTTTCTCCGAAACATTCGTGGCGCTAAGCAGCTTCGCGAATCAATCAACAGATCAGCTTCAATTGACGAAATTCGTAAAATGATTAATGATTATCCCTGGTATACCTGCGAAATCATTCCCATGGAAGTCAAAGAAGAAACTGCCGATTGCTGCTAATTGGTGTTGAATTAAATTCGTATCCCACTTAGAATCTTCAGCAAAAATCACTGGAGTCTTCATGAAACCTATTCTTGCAATTCTATTTTCAACGGCTTTACTCTTTTCTGAAAATGAAGAAATAGCAATTTCTGAACCTCCTTCATTCACATCACCCTCTCTTCCGGAACTTCAAGGAAGAGAACTTGCTCCCCTTCTCCCTAAAACTTATAAAAGTCCAGGCGTTGCTGTAGGCCTCTCATTTATTCTACCAGGACTTGGCCACACCTATCTAGGCGATTACAAGACAGCTGGTGGTATGTTTGCATCAACTGCTGCCTTTACAACCTCAGGTATTTTAACTTTTGATATGGCAAGCCTTACAACCGCACAAAATCTTTGGAGTTACGGTCTATACGCTGCCTATAGAGACGCAAGACTTTACAATGGCCAAAATAAGTATCTATATCAAATGCCTATCGATACGCTCTCTGATTTATCCACCGCACCTTTCCAATGGAGAGTATTAGCAAGACCTGAGGTTTGGGGCGGGCTACTTGCAGCATTTGCTCTTGAAAGATTTGTTATTAGACCTTTGGCAGATACTACTGATTCTAGAATTAGCTGTAACATTTCTAATTCTATATTCCCTCTAGCCGCATTTTCAGTGGGAATCGGCGAAGAAGCGCTTTTCAGAGGCTATCTTCAATCCTATTATGCAGAAAGAATGGGTCCAACAGGCGCTATTATTTCCTCATCCATTGTTTTTGGGCTCGCTCATGTCCCAAATATTTTTCTCGGTGTTGATAACACGGGTACTGTTCTTATAAGGAATAATTGGCGCGAATACCTCACTTATGGAATCCCCTTTATAACAGCATTTGGCGGATATTTCGGTTGGTTAACTCACAAAAATCACTCCTTAAAAAATAGCGTAGCAATTCATGCATGGTATGACTTTGCTCTCTTTTTAGAGGATGCAGTTACAAGCGCTGCTATCCCAATGGTAACAGGGGGAGATCCGCAATTTGCATTTTCATTTGAATTTTAATTAGACTTTCTCCAATATAAAAAAGTATTTTAATTGGAGAAGTCAATGAGAAGAATTGGGAAAAAGAGCTTTATTTTCACAATAGCTGCAACTACAATTTTTAGCTCTGAACCCTCTTCCCCTCCAGCGCCTCCAAGATTACCAAGCGAAATTTTTCTAACAAGCCCTAACTGGACATTTGACACCTACTTTAATGCGTTGATCATGCAACCAACCAGTAGTAATTTACAATATGCATCCGAAATTTTAGGTGATACAGTTGAACCTCGTAGCTGGAATACTTACGAGATTCACACGAAATATCGGTTTGGATTCGATGTGGGAATCGGAGGCGTTTTTCGAGAAACAAATAGTGGTCTAAATATAAATTGGGAACATTTTCATTCTAAAGACCATGATTCCGAGAATGACTCAACTTATCCAAGTGGCTACAACCCCTTCTTTGAATCTGCCACTTACACAAATAATTATCAGTTTGTCAGCGGTAAAAACTCATTCTTTTTTGATGAAATCAACTTAAACTACGCAACATTTGTCTCTCTCGGAAATTTATTACAATTAAATTTATTTAGCGGCGTAAGCTTTACTCGTATCAAGCAATCTCTTCACTCATTTTTTTCTACTCCAGATGGAGTTCATTATATCGACATCAAAACACCCTCTACATTTATGGGCGCAGGCCCTCAATTTGGCTTTAGTTTCTCACAAAAAATTGTTCAAGGCTTTAAATTTAATGGAAAGCTTGCGGGCACTTTACTTGTAGGACCTCAAAGAAATCATACTCAATATTCCGAAGTACCAACCACAATAGTTACAAGCATTCAACATATTACTCCCGAAGGAAAGGTACAACTTGTTCCAGGATTTGAAGGAAATCTAGGACTTGCCTATATTTACACCTTCCTCAACCATTATATGATAAACCTAGAAGCAGGCTACAAAGCGCAGGTCTATCTAAATCCTATCCAATCAACTGATACTAACACCTCTTCAGGGGCAGCAGGATATATTTCATTCAGCCCGCTACCACCAGAAACGCTTGCCTCCTCACTTAAAAACACAATCAGCAACTTTGGACTCGCAGGTCCTTATGTCATGCTAAGCATGGGATTCTAAGAGCCTGTTTAAGCTTTGGCGCTCTGGTTTTTATTGATCTAAACTTCCATTTTACTTAAACTCTTTGAGTAAATTTTTAGGAGCATCGATGAAAACTTTACTCGCACTTTTCCTTTCCACTTCACTTCTTTTTGCAGAAAATGAAAATGTTGCTCTTGCTGAAGTTCCTACATTCACATCACCTTCTATTCCGGAATTACAAGGAACGCAATTAGCGCCAGTCTTGCCAAAATCCCATAAAAGTGCTTTTGCAACTGTTGGGCTTGCTTGTCTAGCACCAGGGCTTGGACATGTTTATTTATCTGATTTGCAAACTGCTACAGCTCTATTTGGAACAGCAACTTTAAGTAGAGCCTTTTCTAAATACTACAGCACTGAGGCAGTTGCAAACTTGGCCTCCTATCAAAATACTTGGATGTATAATATTTATGCAGCTTATCGAGATGTACGGATCAATAATAATCAGACTGGCTACAAATACCGAATGCCAAATGATAGTTTCGAGCAATTGGCTACAGCATCCTTTCAGTGGAGAGTACTCGCTAAACCGGAAGTTTGGGGCGGCTTTATTGGTGCAATAACAGCAGGAACATTGATAGATCGCTTTATATCAAAAGGCGAAAGTTCTTGCAAGATAGATACATCAAGAGCATTATACCCTCTATGTGCATTTTCTGTTGGAGTTGGGGAAGAAGCTTTTTTTAGAGGCTATCTCCAATCATTTTGCGCTGAAAGAATGGATCCGGCATCTGCAATTGCCGTCTCTTCTGCAATATTTGGAGCTGCCCATATAGTAAATATTCTTCGTGTTGATGAAACCGGCACAATTGTTTACTCTTCAGATTCTAGAGAATATTTAACCTATTGGATTCCATTTATTACAGCTTTTGGCGCCTATTTTGGATGGCTTGCACACAAAAGCAGATCGCTTAAAGAAGGTGTGGCTCTGCATGCCTGGTACGACTTTGCTGTCTTTTTAGAAACTGCTGTTACTAAAGCAGCTATCCCAATGGTAACAGGTGGAGACCCACAGTTTGCTCTCTCCTTTAATTTCTAAATAATAGGCTCTTTTTTGCAGACCTATGCCATCAAACTCTATATCAATAGTTTATATTGATTAAAATTCGTATCTCACTTAGAATCTTTAGCAAAAAAAACCGGAGCTTTCATGAAAACTATCCTTGCAATTCTATTTTCAACCTCTTTACTCTTTTCTGAAAATGAAGAAATATCGTTTGCTGAAGCGCCTACATTCACATCCCCTTCTCTCCCTGAATTACAAGGAGCCCAATTAACGCCTCTTTTACCAAAAGCTTATAAGAGCCCCTTTCTGGCAGTAGGACTTTCCTTTATTTTCCCAGGGCTTGGCCACACCTATCTACAAGATTACAAAACAGCAGGAACACTAGGTGCATCAACTGCAACATTATTAACAACTTCAAAATTAACATCTGATGCGGCAAGTACAATATCTATCGTACAGGGCTGGTCATATGGTATTTATGCAGCCTACCGTGATGTCCGCCTCAATAACGGACAAATTGGTTACTCATATAAAATGCCTATGGATACGTTTTCCGATCTAGCTAGAGCTTCCTTTAATTGGAGCGTTCTAAAAAAACCTGAAGTTTGGGGCGGTTATTTAGGGGCACTAACTTTAGGTACTACAGTAGGGTATTTTTCTATGAAATCCACAAAGGAAAGAATAAAAAATCGAGAAATTGATCTAGCTGCCCCTAACCTATCAAACTCCATATTTCCACTTGCAGCTTTTTCAGTTGGTGTAGGCGAAGAAGCATTTTTTAGAGGGTTTTTACAATCTGCTTTTGCAGAAAATCTTAGCCCTACCGGCGCAATTATCGCATCCTCTATTGCTTTTGGAGCTGCACACATCAATAGAGTAACCACCTTTAACAGCTCCACTGGGCGGTTTTCGTTTAATAAAGGTTGGGAACAATATTTAACATACTCAATACCTTATATTACTGTATTTGGAGGTTATATGGGCTGGCTTACTCACAAAAACAAATCATTAAAATCAAGCGTTGCACTCCATTCTTGGTACGATTTTACCCTATTTAGCATAATATCACTTGCTGGGCCAAGTGCGGCCACTGGAAATCCCCATTTTAACCTATCATTTGATTTCTAAAGAATAACCTTCCATAAATAATCACTCTTTACTAGTTCTAAACACAGGTAAGGAGTGATTATGTTTCGAAGTGATAAAGACCACCGGACTTTTTTAACAATACTTTTGACTTATGCTCTTGATCTTGTAGGATATTCGATTGTATTTCCTGTTTTAGCACCTCTTTTATTAAATCAACATCTTGGTTTTTTTTCAGAAAGCGCTTCTGAACTGACTCGAACAACCATGCTGGGATTTATATTTGCCGTATTTGGCATCACTCAGTTTTTTGGAGCGCCCGCAGCTGGCGCTTTAGCAGATCACTATGGTCGCTATAAAGTATTTTTATGGACAATAGGGCTATCTGTATTTGGCTACGCTATTATGGCATTTGGTGTATTTAGCCAAAGCCTCTTCTGGCTTTTTATGGGACGAATAGTCACTGGATTTTGTTCAGGCAATTTCGCCCTAGCGCAATCAGCAACTGCGGATCTAACTGATAGTAAACATCGTAGCAAAGCTTTTGGAATATTACTAGGTGTTGGCGGTCTTGGCTTTGTAGCAGGGCCTTGGATAGGGGGAAAGCTTGCCAATCCTGATTGGATTTTTGGATCCGGCGCGTTTATATTTGCTGCAATTGCTGCATTGATTAACTTTTTTATGGTTTACTTCTTTTTTAATGAAACATGGAAGCGAAAGGAGAGCGGAGTAACTTTACTTTCCACATTCAAAGACATTCGCATAGTCTTTCACCAGAGGAAATTAAGGGTTATTTTGACAGCTTACCTTTTATTTTCAATTGGTTGGGGCTTTTTTCTCATCTTCTCCCCAACTTATCTAGTCCAAAAATTCAATTTAAGTGCAGGTACCATTGGAGATATCTTTGCCTACCAAGCGCTTATCTGGTTATTTGTATCTATGTACTTAAACAAAGAACTCATAGCAAAATTCTCTCTGCACAAACTCATTCTTGTGGGAACCTTATCCGGGGCAATTGGAATTGGTCTTTTCCTTTTACCGGATACACTCACTCCCTTTTGGATTATCCTCCCGGTAGCCCTTTTTGGTGGTGCCCTTTCATGGGTTAATCTTGGCACTCTTCTCTCTCTCGAAGCTCCTGACACGCTTCAAGGAAGAGCCCTCGGCGCATCCGGCTCCATGTGGTCGATCGGTCAAATCATCGCTCCCCTTATCGCAGGACCACTAGCAGGCCTCAATATCCATCTTCCTCTTCTCATCGGAATGACCTTTATCCTACTCTGCTTTATCTATTTCCACTTTCGCCACCACCCCACCTCAAAAAACCACCATCATAATTAATGGTGCCTGGCACACAGTGTTTCATAAATAGATAGAATTAGATTAGCTTGCGGAAATGGTTAGGTCATCAGAGATGGCGGGACTTCTGTCTAGGTGCTCGACTTTAACGCCATCTGGTGATGGGATTAGCCGAAAGATGCGGTCGGCATAGTCTTGGAAAATGCTGGAATTGTGGTGAGAGATGACTAAGATTTGGAAGCCGAGAGCTTTTGCTGCTTCATGGATGATTTTGGCAAAGCGGGGAATGAGCTCTGATTGGAGCCAACAGTCTTGTTCGTCAAGGACAAGGAAACGGCGGTGGCTACTAACGGGTAATTGGGTAAGAGCAAAAATTCTGAGGCAAACAGAAAGGATGTTAACAACGGATCCACCATTACCACGCATGATATCTTCTTCCGAGCCGTTCCGTTCAGTACGGAATTTAAAGCCGATTGATTTTCCTTGGATCACAGGCTCTACTTTAAGCCTGATGTCCTGCTCAAGTATTTCCTGAAGAGCAACACTTAATTTACTTTCAAGCAAAGATGTAATATTTTTAAAAAGTTCGCCATCAAGTTTTTCAAGGGCTTCAAGAACTTTTGGCTCGAGTTTAAGAAAGTCATCCAGCAGAGCAATTTCATTTTGAATCAGAGCGCGCTCTTTTTCCAAAGCGTCTCTTTGTCCGGATAGCTGATGATACAGCGCTGTGAGGGCAGATGGATCAGCGAGATTGGTCATTGCTATCTTCCTTAATACTGCTTAACTGTGACTCAATTGCATTAAGATGCTCTTGATAATCTTTTCTTTGCTTCTCATTTGCTTGCTTAATTGCCCCAAGCCTTTCTTCTAATTCCTCAATATTATCTGTGCCCCAATTAGTTCTTGCGGCCTCTTTATGTATCTCAAGCTGGGCGCTTGTTGTTTTTAATTCCGTCTCAACCCTAATTTTTTCATCGTAGAGTTTTTTGTATCGATTCTTTAACGTCTCCATAGACTGATCACTCGTGGAACTCATTTGGACAAACCTCCTTAACTAGATTTAAGATAACTTCCGCTACCTCTTTTTCAAATAGGCTAATGTTATTATTGATAAATGTAACTAATCCGGATCCACCTGCAGTACGCATTGACTCCAAATCTTCAAGACCCTGTATGAAGAGCGATCCCCCCTCCAAGCCGTTTGCTGCAAAAGCCTCATTCATGGGGTGAAAAACCTCATCAAAGGACTCATGTGGTAACTCAACTGTCTCCGATAGCCACGTCTCATTTGTGAGTGGAGTAATTTTTAATACCGATGGTACCGCTTTACGAACGCCTTCACTTCTTGCAACTCTTGAGATATTTCCAGGATTTAACCAGGTAGTCATGCCATGAATCTGCTCTGGCATTGGTTTATGTATGTGGCCATTTATAAGTAAATGAATACCCTGTATTTCATGGGGCTTAACCCCAATTTCTTCGCCATCTGAAAAGCAAATATTATGATGGGTAATCCAAACAACTAAACTATTAGGAGCTGCTGTAAAGGAATTCGGCAGTCTATCACTCCAAGCAGTTCCGCCAATTGTTACAAAAACTCCATTGATCATTCCCTTCCAAGGTCCATTTTGATCAAGAAGGTGGATTTTACCAGCTGCTGCTAGAACAGCTAACGAATCATCATCTTGCAATGAGAGCTCTGTTGTGTCGTGATTACCAGTAACTGATAAAATTAACCGATTATCAAAAAGGCGCATCAATTGGGTTAAAAGCCTAGTTGCGTTGTCTCTTGGCCAATGGAATAAATCACCCAGTATTACCGGAAGCAATTTATTTTCCTCAGCATAGTTAAGAGCAAATTCAAGCTTTTTGAAGATGGCTGCCATATAATCATCTTTGCGATACCCGGGAATTCGACTAGCTAAATGTGGATCACCAATAAAAAGCATTCCTTTGAAATTTTTATTCATGAGAAAGCATTTGCTCCTCATTTAAAGGCGCGCCGCATGTTGGGCAAGTAGGATTCTCTTTGATCCATTTTTCTAAAGCAACCCTTGCCTGATTAACTTTTTGAAATAGCGCTGTGGTGTCATTCAAAGCTTTTTTTTGTTTTCTCACTTGTTCTTCTAAGGGGGCGCAATCAACTAATTCCGGTGGTGGCAGTATTTTGTGAATAATACTTTCCGCTCTATTTTTTTCAGCTAAAACTTTCGAGAAGCTCCTTAATGAAGCAATTGAGCTTTCAAGAATTTGAATATCAACTAAGTCAAAAGATGGCTTAAGATTTGCAAGCGTAGCTACATCGGACTTAAGTTTTTGTTCTCTTTTCTGTAACATACGTATTTGAGCAATAGTTCCCTCTAATATAGTCACATCTTCGAATAGAGGTGGTGGATTTACTCTTAAGTGGAGGGTATGCTTTGCTAAAAGTTTATGACGCTCGAAAACTCCTTTTTTAAAAACTTCATGTAATTCAAATCCTGCTACTATTTGTTGAGACTCTTTCTCAATAGAATCAAACCATCCTCTTAAAGCACTAATTTGAACATCCATTTCTTTTAAAGGTGCAAGCCTTTCTAAATCAAGCTTCAAGGCATTTAGCTTTCGATCCAATGAATTACGCTTTTCTTTTGCTTTATTGACCTTACTTTTAAAAAGATCCCTAACTTCAACAAGCCTTCCAGCATCAGACGATACCGAAAAAAAAGTCGCGGCTCTTGAGGGCGGATCATCTAGTAAAAATATCGGTTGTTTCTGACTCGCAAAATGAATATCAAAAGAGTCTTCTTTATTCTTAACCTGCGGTAGTTTCAAGACTTTATGCAATTCATTTAAGAAGTGCTCTTGATTATTAGAAAGCCTTGAATGCCTCTCTCCGTTGATTACTAAATAGGAGGATGTTTCTTTTCTACCCCATGTAATGACATCGCCTTCGCTTGTCTCAACAGTTACCTCTGCTTCCTTCTCCCCATGCCGAATCATGTAAGTCCCCTCTCGCGTAGGAAGCTCCGTAAGCAATTGGAGAGCAGTCACAAGAGCAGACTTACCACTATTATTTGGACCTGTAAGAACATTAACGCCACTACAAAGCTCTAGCTCCGTATTCTTATGTGACATAAAATTCTTCAGCTTGATTTTCTTCAGCATTCCTTCCTCATAAAAGAGGCTAGTATAAACTTCAAGCCCTTTTAGGAAAAGCTTTCGCTATTTTTTCAAAATCAGGAGCAATTTTCCAGCTTCCTTGAGGAAAATGAAAAATATCATTTCCCAAAATATTTAAATGTTCCTGAACTTTTTCTGCAATTGATCTAACAGCACCTGGATCAACAGGATCTTTATGATTACTAAAATCAATCACAACACCTGTAATTTTATGTTTAACTGTTATATGACCACCCGGACCTGAAACATGGGTCCATACACTTGGCGAAAATAACTTTGAAATAACTTTTAACCCACAATTGTATTTGCCTGAAAAGTCATTCTTATCTGTTCTGACCATTCTCATAAATGCCCCAAGCCCATGTGGCCTTATTGCATCCAAGTAAGAATCCTTAAGTAACTCTATCATTACGTGCCTCATTTTTTTAAAAAAATAACATAATATCTTTTTAAAAAGAAACGGTCAAGAAATGAATGATTAAAATATTAAATACCTATTATTTAACTCTATTTTTGTGTAGAATAATTGCATCATGGAATTATTGACCTTCAAAACGATAGACCAATATTTAATTAAAGCTAGTTCATTACTCCCTGAAGCTGCTCCTTCTGCTGTATGCCTTTTATCAAGTGATAATTTTGATGGTTTTTTGAATCCCAAAACCTTTAATATTTCCTCACTCATCAAGTCTGCAGCAAAGACTCACCACCTTTTTTTTGTTGTAATGGAAAATGCAGATATCAAGCAAGCTGTTGATAGACTTTCGCTTGGAATCAAAAAAGTTGATTTACTCATCATTATTGCACATAGTAACGAAGAAGAAATTTGGTTTTCCAAGAATCCGATTTCAGGAGTTTTAAGATTAGATGATGTTCCCAAACTTGATCTTTCCTTTCTTTCTGATCGAGTAAATATTTTATTTCACTGCTGTAAAGCAGGAGTGAACTTTAATGAAAAATTTCACGAAATGCTTCCTGGCGCCAATATATGGAGCTCTAAAACACGAGTTACTGATGCTATTTTGTTTCCAAGTAGCCCTGAAGACCCAAGATTAAAAATTAATATTTACAATCTTGATGTCAATGAAACGGATTATCCTTTATCTGCTCATAAAGAAGATGGGATAGACTGGAGAGAACTGCATTCTGATTTAGATATTGTGCAATATAAAGAGAGAATGGAAGAGGCTCTTCTAACACTTAATGACTCACCTTCTGAAGAAGATAAAGAAAATTCATTATCTCTTTTAAGAAAGTATGCGCGTATGGGTGATCTTTTTGCTTTAAGTGATTTAGCTAAATATTCCGATTCTCTTCCAGAACAGCTCAGTGTTCAATACGAGCTGGTATCTGAAGGTTTTTCACCAACATGTTTAGGTTTAACGCTAATTAAAATGGGTAGAAAATGCGATGGAATTCACTACCTCTATGAAGGATTATTTAAAGGTGATTTAAGCGAAATCGATAGACTTAAATTAAGAGAAGACTTTTTTTCGAAAATTGTAGAAAGCGCTTTAGCAAAAAATCAATTTGCCTTAGAAATTTATTTCAACTCAATGAATAAAGAGTTATTTAGGATGATAGAAATAAATGAAATGACAAAGCTCCTAATCGAATCAGTATTAAATAAATTCGACATAAAAGAATACGCTATTGAAACCTTAGGTAAAAAGCTGAACTTTACACCACATTTAAAAATATTACAAAAACATCTACTAATAAACGAAGGCTGCAGACAACTGCTTTATCTATATTATCAAAAAATTAAAGATAAAAGTCAGTCAGACGAAATGTTAACTAAAGGGATCGAGTTTAAAGATGGTTGGGCACTATACCTAGAGGCCCAGTCTTATCTCATAAAAAAAGAATTTGATCTAGCTGCAGACACTTTTATCGCCTCAAATACAGTAAGAGGCCTAAGAGAATTGGAGAGCCTAGCAGACACTAATGCAATTGCAGCATTTTTTATCTATACTCAAGATACAACAAACGAAGAAAATCTTTATCGAGCAGCATTCCTAGATCATCCCAAAGCACTAGAAATTGTTTCTACCTTAGAAGGTGTTTAATAATTGGGGGTCAGACGTCACTTGTTCACATGACGTCTGACCCCCAGTGAACAAGTGACGTCTGACCCCCGATTGCTAACTTGCTTTTCGTTTTTTCTCTTTGTGGCCTTTTTTTTCGCTGCAGGGGGCGCAGGATGAACCGATTTGTTCGATTTTTCCACTGCCTTCTATATGTGTTGTGTTAAAACTTCGGATTTCGTTTTCGGCTTGTTCTCTGGAATAGGCATACTTTCTTTGGAGTTGTCCGAGAAATGGTTCGTACTTACCGTCTATGCGATTGAGTTCTTCTGCTGTTACTTTGCTCCATTTTGCAGTAATCTTCGGCGCCAATTGTCTCCAATTTGCTTCAAATTCTTGTCTATTCATAAAATACCTCGTTTTTTTGCTTATTTGTCTTATTTTTAGGTTGATTTGAGCCAACCTACAAATTGAGTTATATTTATGATGGAATTAATTGGTAGAAAAATCTTAATCCATTGCTAATTAAATAAATAGCATAGCTGAAAAACCAATGATAGCAAATAATGAGATGGCAAACATTTTTCTAGCCCATTTTTTATCGTCTTTAGCCTTAAATCCTTTAAAGGAAAATGCAAGCCAGCTTCCACCTAAAACCATCGCTACGGCAAGGTAGGTAAATCCGGTATAACCCAGAATGGTAAGGAGAGCTGTGGCTCCCATAAAGGCAATTATATACGCAACCATTTGAATTTTTGTTGCTTGAGCTCCTTTTGTAATAGGGAGTACAGGTATGGAAGCTGCCAAATACTCGTCATATCGGTAGATGGCAATGGAATAAAAATGAGGCATTTGCCAAAGAACTAGGATGGAAAAAAGAAGGATCGCTCCTAAATCTAAGGTATTGCTAACTGCGCAGTAGCCAACAACTGGGGGAACAGCTCCTGAGATGCTACCCACAAGAGTTGCAAAGTCAGAATAGTACTTAACATAACTATATACAACCACATAAATAAGAAAACCAGAAAGCGCTACTAGGGTTGCTAAAAGATTAGTAAATAAATACAGGATTACAAGCCCTGAAATACCAAGAAGAAAGGCTAATGACAACCCTTTTAAAGGAGAGACGCTCCCTTTTGCAAAGCCTCTATTTTTTGTTCGGGCCATTTTTTGGTCAGCAAATCTATCTATATAGTTATTACAGATGCATGCTGCAGCAATCACAAACCCAAGACCTATAAGCATTTCAAGAAATAACAACACATTAATCCCAGCTTTTGAAGCAAGAGCAAAACCGCCAGCAGTCGTAATGAGATTACCCATGATAATTCCGGGTTTTGTCAACATATAATAAGTCTTCACATACCCTCCATGGGAATCATCACGCGCTCATTTAGGCTATACATGATCCAAAGTGTTCCGGCAATAACAATCACTAAAATGCAGAGCATTAACGAAAAAACATGAAGATTCGATCTAGGCTTTGGCTCTAACATTAAATCAAGAAAAATACCTAATTGCAAAGTTGCTTGTAAGAATGCACAAATAACAATTACTGCTATGACATGCCATCCACTTAATAAATGATCTACGACAACAAAATACGAAGTGAGGGTTAGCGCTATAAAAAACAAAAAGGCTAAAAAATAGGGTTTAAAACCTACATGTGTATGTGTCATATGGCCCCCATTAAATAAACGACTGAGTAAATAAAAATCCAAACAACATCAAGAAAGTGCCAAAACATTCTTAAACACATCAATCTTTTATGGACAACGGGCTTAAATCCAAAATAGAGTATTTGACACATCATGACGGTCATCCAAATAAGTCCAAATGAAATATGGGTTCCGTGAGTTCCCACGAGTGTAAAGAAACTGGAGAGAAAGGCGCTTCTTGTGTAGCCATTCCCCTCTTTTATTAAACCATGAAATTCAATTAGCTCAAGCGATATGAATGTAATACCCAAAGCAAAGGTAACAAGGAACCAGAAAAGAGTCTCTTTTTTCTTTTCTTTATTGCTCGCAAGACCAGCCATTGTGCAGGTAAAGCTGCTTGCTAAAAGAGCTAATGTTTCAGCAAGAACAGAGCGCATATCAAAGAGTTCTTTTCCTGAAGGACCACCTGCTGTTGCATTATGCAAGACTGCATAGGTTGCAAAAAGTATACCGAATAAAACGCAATCAGTCATTAAATAGACCCAAAAGCCAAAGATCGTTTTGTCGTAATTTTCCTGTATGTGGTCATGCGCCATGACGATCCTCCATTTTTTTAACTTCAGCACTAGGTATTACATACTCGCACTCTTCAGCGCATAAGTGAATAATTGCGGAAATAATCACTCCGAGAATTCCTAAAATTACCATCCATAAAATATGCCAAATGATTCCAAAGCTAAACAAAAAGGCGAAAATTGCGATAATTAAGCCCATGTAAGTGTTTTTTGGCATGAGTATATCGGTAATTTCTTTAGGATCAGGTTTTGTATGACCAGTTTTTTTCATTTCCCAAAATGCATCTCTTTCATGCACTTCTGGCAGGACAGCAAAATTATATAAGGGTGGTGGAGATGTTGTGTCCCACTCTAAGGTTCTACCATTCCAAGGATCGCCTGTAAGATCACGATTTTGATCCCTTTGTTTAATGCTGTCAATCATCTGAAGTACTTGGACTCCAATTCCAATTGCAACAAGAGCTGCTCCAAAAGCTGCTACCATAAAAAATGGCTGCCATCCAGTTGATGCGTCATAATGATTTAGCCTTCTCGTAGTTCCCATAAGACCCAACACATATAAGGGCAAAAACGCAAAAAAGAAACCGATAAACCAAAACCAAAATGCTGTTTTCCCTAGACGTTCATTGAGTTTAAAACCGGTGAATTTGGGAAACCAATAGGTAAATCCAGCAAAAAATCCAAAAACGACCCCGCCTATAATCACTGAATGGAAGTGAGCAATGAGAAACAAACTATTGTGTGTTTGAAAATCTACCGGAGCAATTGAAAGCAATATACCAGCCATTCCTCCTATTGTAAATATGATCACAAACCCTAAAAACCAATACATTGATGATGTAAGATGAACTCTTCCCCTAAACATAGTAAAAAGCCAATTGAAAATTTTGACACCTGTTGGGATGGCAATAAGCATAGTCATGGCGCCAAAAAATGCATTCACATTAGCTCCAGCTCCCATTGTAAAAAAGTGATGTAACCAAACGATAAAGGAAAGAATCGTGATCACTGCAATTGCATACACCATTGAAACATAGCCAAATAAGCGCTTTTCTGAAAAGGTAGACACAACTTCAGAATAAACTCCAAATGCAGGCAATATTAATATATATACTTCTGGATGACCCCATGCCCAAATTAAATTTACATACATCATGGGATTTCCGCCAAGATCTGAAGTAAAAAAATGCATTCCCAGCAATCTATCTAATGCTAGTAGGGTTATCGTTACGGTAAGAATGGGAAAAGCAAAAATTACAAGTGTCATCGTAGCAAAAGCTGTCCATGTAAAAAGTGGCATGCGCATAAAAGTCATGCCAGGACATCTCATTTTACAAATAGTGACAAAAAAATTAATTCCTGCAAAAAGGCTACCTATACCTGCTACCTGAACGCTCCATATCCAATAATCCACACCAACGCCCGGACTATACTTTAACCCTGATAAAGGGGGATAACAAACCCACCCTGCAGCAGAAAACTCACCCACCATTAGGGAAATATTTAAGAGCATAAAGCCCATAAAGAAAAGCCAAAAGCTAACCGCATTTAAAAAGGGAAACGCTACATCTCTAGCTCCTATTTGCAAAGGAACAATTAAATTAATCAGACCAAAAATAATTCCCATTCCCACAAAAAAAATCATCACAGTTCCATGAGCTGTAAACAGTTGCTGAAAATGATCACTGCCTAAATAACCCATAGAATCGCCAGATGAAAGCGCCTGCTGCGCTCTTAACATCATCGCATCAATTGCTCCTTTAAGAAGCATTAATATAACGACAAACAAATACATCATTCCGATTTTTTTTGGATCAAGTGAGGTTAACCACTCATCCCAAAACCATTTCCATAACTTCTTGTATGTCAAAAGAAAAACAGCATATGCAGCGATAAAAACCATTAACAAATCTGCAAACATTTCTATTGGACCATGCATAAATGATTCAAGAGTTAACCGTCCCATCAAACTAGTCCACATGTTTATCCCCTTTTGTAGCAGGCATCATATCCTTCATGACAATCCAGTCAAATAAACCAGGGTAACCTAATCTATATAAGGTAACTGGATTATTTTGACTTTTTGCGGCAAGTAACGGATAGGTGCTTAAATCTAAAATTTCTCTTGAATTTTGAACTTTAGTTACCCAATCATCAAACTCTTCTTCAGTACCTGCTCTCGTAATAAAAACCATCCCAGAAAATCCACTTCCACTTAAATTTGCCGAAACACCTCTATAATCGCCTTTTTCATTTGCAATGAGATGCAGCTCAGTTCTCATGGCTGGCATCGCAAAAATCTGCCCTCCTAATTGCGGTATCCAAAATGAGTTCATGGGCGCATCTGCAGTTATAATAAAATGGATCGGCGTATCTACCGGAACTTGAATGAAGTTAACGGTTGCAATATTTTGATCTGGATAAATAAATAGCCATTTCCAATCGAGTGCAACCACCTGAATAGTAAGCGGTTTTTTATCACTTGCAAGTGGTCTAAAGGGATCTAATTCATAGCAAGCCATCCAATTTAGAACGCTCAAAATAACAATAATAATACAAGGGACACCCCACCAAATGATTTCAGCTATGGTGCTATGATTCCAATCAGGTCTATAGTCCGATTTTTTATTACTAGCCCTATACTTCCAAACAATAAAACCTGTTAAAACAAAAACAGGAATCACCACAATTAACATCAAAAGCGTAGAAATAATGAGCAAATCTTTTTCTTTTTGACCCACCCATCCTTTCGGATTTAATACCGCAATATCAAGCGAGGTCAAATATAACATGCCCATAACTAAAACAACTACAATCAGTAGCGCATATAAAAAAATCTTATACCCTTTTTTCATCCAAAGTCCCCAGCCTTAAAAATAGGCCCCTTAATTCGGACAATAGGAAATTAAAAAAATAACCGCTACAAATAATTATGAATTAGAAGCAAAAGCCAAGCTTTAAAGTGGGGATTAGAGCTTTAAAAGAAATCATTTCGCCGTAGCCAGGATAATGTTTGAATGAAAAAATACTATTTAAGGAAAAATCAAAAAAAAGAACCTCGCCTTGATAGCCAGCATAATAAGGGATAGACAAATCTGTAGTGATTAAGTTTTGATTTGCAGTGATGTAGGGACCTAAACTCACCCCTATATTAAAGCCACCATAACTTGGATTTTCAATGATTTGTGAAACTGGATAGTAAAGTGCGCCAATTGATGTTTGTAATACTAACGAAGTAGTAGAAATTGTAGTGTTTAGGTCAGCTTGTAAGCCGGTGTGTTTTTCTTGCGCGCGAAAAGAAACTCCAAAACCAGGATCATAAGACGAAACTTGCGCATAAGAAATGAATTTAAATTTAGAGTCAATTAGTTGCGCTTCATCAGCAAAAATTGCCAGAAGTGAAAAAGCGAAAAAAAGCAGAACTCGCATGAAATAGATCCTAAAACAAAGTAGAAAATAGTAATATTAGTTGAAATAGTGTTTTAGGGCAAAAACAATGAAGATAGTTTTTTTTCTATTTCCTCTTTGGCTAAACATCTTCTCTGCTCATATTGAATGGGATATTAGCAGATATGGATTTAAAAAAATTTCAGACTCTCCGGAAATATATTTAGCCGAAAATTTTTTAAGCGAGAAGGAATGTGCCTATATCATTGAAAAGGCTCGTCCAAGACTCATCAGAAGTGGTGTTGTTGATCCAAATTCCCCAAATAGCCTTCTTGATTCTGCCAGAACTAGTTTTGGAACTTTTTTGACAGAAGTGGGAGACCCCATTATTCAAGCAATACGAAAACGAATTGAAGCCATTACAATGATCCCCGATCGCAATGGCGAATCACTTCAAGTCCTTAATTACGGACTACTTGCTGAGTACAAACCTCACTTTGACTACTTTGATCCTAAAACCACAGGTGGATTGCATCATTTTAATCGGGGTGGCCAAAGGGTTGCTACAGTCCTTCTTTATTTAAATTCTCCGGATAGTGGAGGCGAAACTTTTTTTCCAAGAGCCCCCCTAAAGATTCGAGCGCTAAAAGGAAGAGCTGCCCTTTTCTATAATGTAAAGGGTGATGGAAATCCCGACCCAAAAAGTATGCACGGAGGAGAGCCAGTCCTTGCCGGCGAAAAATGGATTGCCACTCTTTGGCTCCATGAACGCGAATTCCACTAAGATCCCAAGAAAAATAAAAAACAAATTTACAAAATAGCCTTACTCTAAAGGTATTCGGTTCTTAACCTAATTATTTAGCAAAGAACTTATTTTAAACAAATAATAGCCAATTGAAATAAATCGATAAAACCTTTATAATTAATACATATTTCATAAAAAAGTTTATAATTATGACAGACAAAACTCAATTACCATCCGGATTTCCATTCGGACCTTCAGAGGAACCTAAAGGGGCATCTGATGTTATTTGGAAAGAGTCAGTCCTTTCAAGATACCAAGGGAAACTACAAAAAAAAATACTCGGGCCTCACCTCTCAAATCTTATGCTTGAGACTGAACTATCAAGCACGACAGTCCTTGCTAGAGAAGCCCATGATCTTAGTAGAGCTTCTGTTAGTTTGGATGAATCGATCCAAACTCTCTGCCCTTCCTTTTGGCATCAAGCTTCTTTAGTTTTTGATACTGCTAAAGAGAATCCAGAGTTTAACAATTTTCACTCAGCTCTATTGCTTCACGGAGACGAAATCTTACATGGTAATCACCTTGAAGCAAATCCAATTTATCAATCGGTGTCGTTTCTATTAAGTTGGCTAGAACTATTATATACCGCCTCTTTTTTTACAGAGTTTGAAGCCAGTGAAATTCAAAATTTTATCCTTAAATTACATCAAATCAAAGAACCTATCTCTTTTCCATTATTAATAGATAAAATTGAAAACCTTACAACTGACACATCGTATTCATTTCTTTCATCTATCTCTAATCATATAGTTGTTTTTGAAATCACTTGTAAAGAAGATGGTCTTTATAATTTCTCTATATTTAACAGTAGCATTGCCGGATACGGTTTAGAAAACCATGCCCACGCAACTATTGGGAAAAAAATCAAATATAACCCAAGACTGTCCTTTAATGGAATTTCTTACGAAAAACTGTATCATACACTTTACCGTATTTGCGCATGGAATGGCTCTGGAAATAATAACACTCTAATCAAAGAATTTTATCGATTTCTAATTCAACAATATATGCAAAACCTTTCTAGCAACCCTGATACACTCCTACTTGAAGAAAGATTAATTACTCCCCAGCGATCAGAAACTTGCAGTATAAGCGGGCCATTAGCCTATGGACGGAAGATTTTAAGCCCACCTACCTATAAAAAAATGATCTATTTGCTAAAGCTCTTCACTCTTAATCACATATTTAAACAGATAGAAAAAGATATTGAATCCCCAATTTTTCATAGAACCCCGGAGAATCGATCCACTCTCTTTATTCTTGAAACAGCATGCGAAAATTTGCAAAATAACCTTCTTAAAAAAACCACGCATGCACTGTACGGACCTGCTATTCCAATTGAGCTAAGACGCTTAACCTTTTTAATCACGTATTACTGGCAAGACAGACTTTTACTTGGTAAAAAGGCATCACTTAGACAAATCAAAGTTAAATCTGATACACCTACGCTTGAGTTAACTCACTGTGAAATAAGTCACCTATCTTCACTAGCCCCAATTAATCCTTTTACCGGTAAACAGAGTATCGAAAAACCATTTGATTCCGAATTACTTAAAGCTGAACCCTCGTATTTTCTATCCTCTCTTTCTGAATTTGAGCAAGTGATTGCAAACCCTAAAATTGATAACGATGCCAGGGTTCGAGAATGCATTCGATTTATTGAGTCTGTTTCTACACCATTTCTTGACAGTCCTTACTGGATTGCTTTATTTGCAAGAGCGGGGAAAAAAGAAATCGAACACTCAGTCAGGGTTCTGGGGTCTATTTTTAAACAATTTGCCTTTTATGCATCGCACACCTACTCGCCTGTTATGGTTCACCACTCAAATGCTGCAAACAAGCTTTTTTTAATTATATTCACTTTAGTTCGCAGACTTGAAGAAATTGATCCTGAATTAATAGATGTAGGAATTCGATTAACAGACTTCTGTAACCCCTTTATTTCTTATGAGCAAGAAATACCAAAAGTGGATACTATTTTAGGAACATACAAACTTGTTAAACAAAGCGAATGCGATGCAGCGCGTTGGAATACTAGATTTGATAATTTTTTCTTGAGACCTCAAGATTTAGACCATGCACATGAAATTGCAGAAGGCTTTCTTAGCATGCCCCCATCTGATTCTAGAGCACTCTCCTATAACTCCCTTTATAACGCTCTTTTTACAATCTCAAATTATGACATAAGTGCTAAAACACTTGCAGAGGATAGTCAAAAATCATCTCTTCTTGCTTTCTTGGTAGCCATTAATAGAGCTACAAATAAAATAAGAAAACTTGATCCTGGGGATATCTCCTTACTTCTATCTTCATACATAGGAAACGGAAAGGATACGCCATTTTCATATTACTCAATTATTTTTCAATCGCTTCATCTACTTCATACGTTCCATAACGATGCTGTAATGCCGACTATTGATGAGCCTAATTTCAACTTTTATCTAAAATATTCGAATTCTCCTTATCCCCCTTGCTCCAGTTCATTTACGATCTGTATTGCTCACCATGCTATGAAGTATTTCAATGCTGGAAGATCCCGCACCTTTTCTTATCCAGTAGATATAGGCCCATCCAAAATTAATTTATCAAACCTAACTTCAGCATGTTACGCAAGCCGCAGAACCCAAATCGCTTTAAAAAGCGTATCCGAATCCAGACTATTAGAACATCACAAATCTTCTATATATACAAAATATGACTGCATTGACTACAAAACTATTGCATCTCCCGCAGAAAAAACAACAGAGCTAGTTGCTCTAGCAAGGCTTGGTCGCAATACCCTTTCTAACTCTCTGCAAACTATAAAGTTGCTTGATGAACTTACTGAAAATCCTGAATTTATGCTAAATGCACATTATATCTTTGCCTTAGAAGCATTTTTCTTTAAGTCTATCCTTAATTCATCTGGTAACTCGATTCCGATTCTTATTTTCAATTATCTCGATTCACATTTCATTAAAAGTATAGATAGTTTTTTTGACAAACTTCTTGGCTTATATGACTATGGAATTACAGATTCAACTCCCCAAGTTAAAAGTCTCATGTCACTTGTAAGAATTGCGATTATATTACGGAGCTATCTTTTTTCGCTAAATTCACAAGATGAACAAATCCAACTCCTTCTCTCTCGCCTAAATGATCGTATCTCTCGTATGGATTTTGATAAATGGATAGAGAAAGCACCTTCTCCTGACGAAAGGGCTTTAATTCGATGGCATCGCATGTATGAATGCTTAAGTCGAATTAGTCATGGTAGCATCTTATGCAAAGAGGAACTCATCCACCTAGTTGAAGACCGGATCTATACATCCAAAACAATTATTTCTCTCCCCAACAGATATCCTCATATCGAACACCACGTATCAATGCTTCTAAGCCGCCTTAAAGAAGGAACCTTCTACTCTAATTTTAACTCTGCAATATTTCAAGATGCACTCCAAAATTCTGCGCTTTTATTAGGCGACGTCTCAATAACTGAAACTATTGAAACCCCCGCTCAAAGTGGAAATTTTAAAATCAGTTCTAGCAACGGAAATTCGTATGTAATTTCTTTAGAAACTGGTTTTATCTCTCAAAATGGGATGCGAATTTGCATGGCTGTTGATCCGTTAAAAATGATGGAAAAAGAAGATTATAAAACGCTTTTTTCTAATCTACCCCATGAATTTAATCTCAAATCAGATGGAGTCTATTTTACTACAAAAGAAGGGGAAAACTATCGTATTGTAGAAAGAACATTTATAGAAAATTCTCCGCACCCATATTTTCCAAACTCTACAATTACTCAATCTATTTATAAATCTTTTATTCAAAGAGAAGTATCTCCAGGAACCTGGATTGAATATTTACCGAAAAAAACAAGTGATAAAGGTCAGTTAATCCCAAATACTCTTATTAAACTAGCGCTTAAAGACTTTAGTATTTCCAAAACATGGCTTGCCCAAAAAGACTTTCATCACTTTCTTGGATCGCCAGAAGATACACCCGAGAAGAAAAAAATCTATTTCATCAACAAACATAATTCAAAAGTAGAATACTCAATCTGGGATGATGGATTCTTGCATCATGAACCAAGCGGTTATCTTGCTCATATTTCGACATCTGACTCAGATTTAATTCAGCAACCCCTATCTCAATTTGAATTGCCTGAAATGACTATGATTCACTGTGATTCAACAGGGCATCCAGCTAAAATTGTCATGCCTAGATACTGTGATGAAACAGGAGAAGATACCCTTACATTTTCCATCACAGAAGATGGAAAATGGCAGTACGATAAGAAACCCGAATTTTATCTATCGCCTATTGACACCTATTCTCTTTTTGATACTTTTGGAGGGATATTAACGCTTAGCCATAAAAGTGATTCTAAAAAAACCTTACTTCTTATTCCTATTAATACATTTGCCTCTAAGAAACATGATCCAAGTCGCTACGCGCTTTCACCACACACACTCAAATGGGATCTCTTTGACGAAGAAGAGGTTTTTAAAAAATTCACCAGTCAAAGTCACTCCTATATTTCAGTTGAGTTAATTGATAAAAAAATTTGTACTGACTCTGCCCTCGCGAATCTTCAAGTAATTTACACACTCGTAGGTGTAAGAAAATACAAACATGCACTAATTTTATTGCGCGCTCTAAACTTTTCTGAAACATTCGCAAGTTCGGCTATTCGCCGTCTAAACATAATTGCTAAATATCAAGTTGAAAACAGAGAATCTTCTCCGGATCTATCGACTGTCACTTTATATGCAGCTCTTTTTTCTGAGCATTTATCAACTAAGCTTAACCAGGGAAGTTCAGTTAAGCTACAAAACATCTATTTGAATTATTATCTTAATCAACTTCATAATGGTCACTCAAGCATTTCTCTCACGCGCCTAGAGGAACTTCAAGTAATTCATTTTTTGAAACGGAAAAATATTGATGATATTCGAATTCGCGACAGACGACATGAATTATTAACAGGAGAAATCATTTCCCGAAAAGCAGTTCCCCAAATTAAAATTGGAAGATCCGAACATCCAAGAATATCTGCTTTAAGAAGAAATTTATCTGAACTACCTTCTTCTATCATAAAACTGGATGGTAAAGATTATAGTGAGATCGAACGCATTTTTTCATCTTTAAATCCTGAAGATATGATTGTCATTAATGAAAAATCTGCTCTCTTTTACAAAAAAGCAATGGAAACTATTCAGCAAGGAACGAAGCAAGAAAATGAAATTCTTTTAGAATATTTATATTTGTTTAGCGCTCTTCTAGAGAGACATGAAGCGCATCCTGAGATAAATCTTGGTTTGCGTTATATCAACCTCCTTTTAATGAAATTAACTTCAGAAACAAAACTGAATCGGGATGACTACAAAAAAATTGATGAAATTTTTGATTCGTTTAAATATGATGATAAATTGGTGTTTTTAGAAAACTCCGAATCTTTTTATAAAAAAGCACTAGCAACAATTTATAAGGGCACTCAAGAAGAAAGAGAAATACTTTTAGGTTATCTCTATTTAATTACTGAATCTATTGATATTGCAGAAATTCGCCCTGAAAAAAACCCTGGCCTTCAGTATACACGTCTCCTATTAGGTCACTTTAATATTACATCTGCATGGTATCCAAGCTACGAAGAAACACTTCGTGAATTTTCTCCTATTCCTCCAAGACCCACCCATGGACTCCCCCCACACATACCTTTACTTACAGATTCGGATCAGTTATTACAGATAACATCTAGCAAGCTTCCGCTCGAATACATAAGAATACAAAGTACTATCGATACTATTCGCCGAAGATTTTTAATTACTCAATCTGATCTTAAAATAGATTCAGAACCTTTAAATGACCCTCTTTATGAAGCTCTTCTTTCCTTATCAAAGTCAGATAAAAGTGTGGAAGACATGAGTACGCTTGAACCTAGATACTACAAGTTAATGAGACGTAATGTGAATAGAATACTTGAAAGATACAAACTCGGTAGCACATGGCTACAAGCTCCCTACACATATGAACTTAAAAAAAGTGATACTGCCGAAATTATTGAAGAAATTGAAGTTGAGGCGACTACTCTTAAACAAGTTCTTTCCGAGAAAAAAGAGGAACTTCTTAAAATTGCTAATAAAATCAGTACTGAAGAAGCAGACCATCTGGCAGATGAGCTTCTTCTTCTTTCAACAAAAGCTCGCAAGTTCATTGATATTCCCCTCTTGATACGACTTTTTGTGTCAAGAAATTCTATGTATTATCAAGCTTGTAATGACCATCTTACTCGTGATGATATTCAGGTTATTTTTATCAAAACAATTGAATACATGACTCTTTCAATTGCGTATGATCAATGCAGTCGCTTAATTTCATCAGCTAAAGCAATACAAGCAGATAACCCACAAGGAATTGTAGATTGGGATGAAACATTGAAACAATCAATGAAATACGATCCTAATTCTGAACCTGCACTCCTTGCTTTAGAGTTTGCGACACATAAAATGGCTAGAGTAGAGCCAGATCAAATAAAAATGATTGCTGCTTTAAAAACATTGAATCCAAAACTTTCGGATGAGGCAGCACTTCTCTCTGCAACAGAATTACAATCTATTTGCTATCCTATGATTGCAGGCGGAGGCAAATCAAGCTTTGTAGCTCCAGTCCTTCTTCTAGAAGCAATCCTCAAAGGAGAAATTCCTCATGCAATTGTTCCAGGCCCTCAATACATCAGCTTTATTCAAGTGATGAAAAAAATCTTACAAGAAAGCTGTGGAATTGAAATTATCAGTTTTAACTTCACAAGATCAGAACTTACTGTTGACACTCTAGTCTATATTGAATTTTTATTAGATACAATCAAACTTGGTCCGAGATTCGATTCCCCAAAAGCGCTTGTTCTAAAAAAAGAGATGATTAAAATTTTAGCCTTAGAGTTTTTAAGCACTTGGAAAGAATTAATTGAATTTCCTGACAAAGCTCACTTAACTATACAATCCATACAATCTGAAATAATTGAACTAAAAAAAAGTGAGTTAGTCAATGCGAAGAAAATATCAGAATTAGAAGAGAAATTCGATTCATTAACACTTAGACTTGAAACTTCGAGATCAAACCTTTTGACAACATTTAAATTATTACAAAATATTTTAACAATCATTGGATCTACTCAGCCAATCGGTGATGAAACACACATTATTCTTGATATTCTAAATGAAGTGAATTTCCCTTCGGGCCCGCCCTCTAAAATAGAAAAATCTTTAACCGATATCATTGATAAAATACTCCTTTCAATCCTTAGCGAATCAACATATACAGCTGATGGGACTTTAATTGCTTCTCTCGTGCGTTTAGCAGAAAACATGCAGGCACACCTTTCAGAAAAGGATTATCAAACAAGAGTTCTCCCTGCAATCGGGGGGTATCTAGCCGATTTTTTTATTCAGGAGAGATACCTTCCCCATATCTACAAAGATGCCTATATTGAATATATCACTGGTGCTATTCCTGCAAACGTTGAAAGATATGTTTTAAGTATACCTCTTTCTACAAGCGATGGAGAAATTTTTAATCCCGATGATTCGAATACAGCAAGACAACTTACTTTTATTCGATACCTACATAGTCTTACAGCAGCAGAAGAAACAAAGAAAAACGCTGATTTCATCGCTTTCTCAAAACACATTATGCTCGAACTGATCCCATCTGTTTTTCAATCAACAGGACTTATTGAATTTGGACCCATTAAAAAAGCAGATCAACCGGGATATGTGGGCCCTTATATTTCAGCAAATACCCCTGCAACAACTGAATTTGGATATGAATATGAAGCGTATATTAAATTCATCATGTCAGGCTTTCAAAATAATATTGATATCGACCTATTTAAATCCTATACAACGATGCTTCATGACGATGCAATGCTATTTGTTTCAGATCGAATGCCTTATGATGAAACACCTGGCGCAAGAGAGTTTAAAGAACTAACGACTTATCAATTATCTGACCGGGAAAATCCTGAAATAATGAAAAGGGCGCTTGAGTATCTTAATACTCATAGCTCAAAACACAAATTACAAATCATTTCCTGGGCGGCACACCGATATATTAGCGTCTATCCAGAAAGATTTTGCGCAACATCGGTTTTTTTAATTGAACTTCTAAAATCAATGCGAACATTTACAGGAACACCTTGGGTTTTTGACTCTCTTCATCGCAAAATTGTAGAGACAAAGTTAGATACTTCAGCATCTCTCACAAGCGGCAAGGTTCTTAAAAAAACAATCGATACAGCACAGCCGCACTCTGTTAGCATTCTCCCCTCTACATCTCCGAAGGAATACCTTTTATCGATTCTATCGGCACACCCCCATCCAAATAAGATACGGTCTTTAGCAGATCCTGGTGGTATCAATAAATATTCAGAAAGTAATTTAGCTGTAGCAATTGAAATTTTAAATGTAATAAAGACAATGTCTTTACCAATAAAAGCTGTTTTTTTCTTCCATAAAAAACAGGGCGATTCTGCTGCTAATTACCCTGCACTTCTGCTTGAGCCTAACTCACCGCCAATTTTTATTACTATTCCATGTGCAGAGGAATACAAAAAGCACGGACTCAATCCTGAAGATGTATTTACTTATTTTGACGAACCTCATTGTTATGGGACCGATGCCCCTATCCCGCCAAACTCAGAATCTATTGTGCTTATCGATAATAATCGATTGAGCGAACTCGATCAAACTTTTTTACGCCAACGAAAATATCTATATAACCAAAGTGCAATTATAGCAATTCCTAAGCACTATGCAGACCGTCTTCCAAAAATTGAAGTAGAAGGAGAATCGCTACCCATTGAAACTCTTCTAGAAAGAGGTCTAACTAAGCATGTTATTGTTCCGCTAGCTATCGATTCTATTGCAATACAAACAAAAGATGCTGGTAATCGAGCGTTTCAATCAATGAAAAAGCAAGTAGATGCCATTTTTCTAAATATCATTACTTCCTATCTTAAGACCACAGATGATTTAAGTTCTTCAGAACAACTTAAGCGCCATGAAACTATTTTTTCAAACCTAAAATCCTTCCTTATACTCATAAAATCAAATGACCTCTTTAAGCTTCACGGCCCAATTCTTTCTGAACAAGATGCTGTCAAGCAAATTAAAATCTACGTAAACAATAAATTTAAATCTTTTCTACTAGCTCTAACAAAAATTGATTCAAGAGACCGAGCGATACTAGAAGAAAAAGCCTACTTAGAAATCGAACAATTTAATGATTTTCTATCTCAGCCTGAAATTATAGGGTCCTTGCCAACAACAATGCCTATGAGTGTTACATTTGAACAAAGAAGTGATGTTTCAGTAGGGATTGGAACAGAACTTACTGTTGAAGTTGAAGTCGAGGAAGAAAGAGAAGTTGAAGTTGAAGTAGAAATTGATCAGGAAATCCAAAGGCAACTTGAAATATATAACAAAGGAATTGATACTACAGAGGCTTACGGCGATCCATTAACTACCTCTGAATTAAGAAAGCTAATCGAACTTTTTCAGCTTGAGGCAAAACCACTTAACGCTGCTTCTAGAGATCTCTCTGGGGGTCCAACTCGTCCAAGGAACGATTATTATCACCTTTCAGAAATCTTAACTCCTTCAACAGGGCTAATCATGTTACCTGATCTTATCTACCGTGATGATTTTTCAGGTATATTTGAACACTCTCAGCTCTATGCAACTAGAGATTTTCTTTTTCCACGCAAAGGTAAAGAGGGCACTCCCTATCAAAATCCATTGCATTTCCCCATCTTTTCAGACTGCGCTCGTAAATTTGAAAATATTTTAGTTGTTCAAATTAGTACAACTGATCAATACAGATACATAGCCCTAAGTACTCTTGAAGGGGAAAGGATTCAAAAATACTTAAGAGAGAATTCTCATTCAGGAGTTTGGTTAACAACACAATACGGAGCAGTCATTGCAGGAATTGGTTATCTTTCAAAAGAGCATGAAAGGGGGAAAAATGAGCGAATACTCATCAATTTACTCGCTGGCGATATGTCCTATCTATTAAGAAACGTTGAGATAACAGATCGATTTATGACTGAAAATGAAAGAGATCGAATTAAAAAAGAATCTATGACTAAATTAATGAGATTCACTGCAATGACGGGATCTACTTTACAATTAAATATATTTGAAAAAATGCTAAACATTTCTAAGACGAGGCATGAGCTTGCTGATACTCACTATCAAATTGTCTTACGAGCTGTTGCAATGAGCCGTGCAGTGCAGTCGAAGGAAGAAGTTCGATTACTTACGGAAGAATACTCTATTTTAGCACTACATCCAACTCAAGTTCAATTTTTAGAGACAGAAGAGCAAATCGATTTCCTTCATATCAATCAAATTCCTTACTTAGTTGCAAGCCAAGCACGCTTTGTTAAAGGAAAGGATCGCATACAAGCTCTTTCTGCTGAAGCTATAAAAGGAATCGCTCTAGAGCAAGTTGAGCATCTCACTAATCCTTCTTGTATTACTTCAATTCCAGCAGGGCATTTTGCTTATCTCTCAAAAGCTACATTTAATGTTAGCTATGTCAAGTTTTTATCCGCATCTCAAGTCTCTGAAATTCAAGACATAAGCCTAATCCAGCATGTGCACTTAAATTTAATATCTTCTATTAAATCCGAATTGATACAGGATTATTTAACACATCTTCAAGATACTGGAAAATTCAAACCAAATATCTTAACAAATCTAACTGACGATCAACTTATTGCACTTAACTCAGACTTTTTAATTCATTTATCACAAGCCCGTATCGCAACAATTGAATCACCAGAACTTATTCAAAGACTAACCAAAGAGCAAGCACCTTACATTCAACCAAAGCTGAGTTGTCACCTTAAAGCTCCACAAATCGACTCAACTATCCCTGAACTATTTGTCCCCTTTATACAAAAAGAGCTATTTCATTTTCTTACGATAAATCAAATAAAAAAAATAACAGATGTTCAAATCGCTTCTCTTTCAGGGTCACTTGAATTTTTACTTTTGGTAGCTCCTCATATCTTTGAAAGGTTGCCTGAATCAATCAAACTTGAATTACCCGATAATTTTTATAAAGAAAAATTATCATCAAATTACGCACCGTTTATTCCCCTTACTCTCTTAACAAGAATAAAACTACCCAATATGACCGCTCAAAAACTTGCGTTGCCCCAACTGATTTACCTTGGAAAATTAGATGAGCGAAATGAATTTGCTATTCACGCGCTTTGCAAACAAAACGACTTAAAACTGATTCAAATCCTTGATACTGCCTCAAACTTTACACAAATTACTAAAGAAAAAATCGAATCTATTATTCCTAAAATAACCACCTCTTTCAAACCTATAAAGCAATTCATAAACTATGTGCTTGATAACCACCCCGAACTAATTGAACTCTTCTCAATTGATTATCTTGCAACTGCTGATAGTGAGTCCGTAGCAAAGTTTAACCCTTCAATAGTCAACAGACTTCCCATTTTGCGCTATCCTGATCTTACTGCTGAACAACTAGATATGCTCACAATCGAAAATATTCAGGAAATCAGGGATCAAGCTCTACTTCAAAAACTTTCCCCAAGACAATTTAGCCATCTAAAACCAGATCAAGTACAAAGTGTTACTCTCAATCAATTACCCGTAGAGAGATATCCTGAACTTACTTCAGTACAGCTAGACATGCTAGAACCTATTAAAGTCACACAAATTCAAGATCAAACAGTCCTTCAAAAACTTTCTGCAAGTCAGCTTAATCATTTAAGTCCTGCCCAAATAGAAAGCATTAGAGATGCAACTCTCATCAATAGACTCCCTCTTACAAGGTACTCTGATCTTACTTCGGAACAACTTGGAGTAGTAACACCCGAAAATATTCAGCAAATCAATGACCGAGTAACTCTCCAAAAACTACCCTTATCTCAGGTTCTTCATTGCAGTACTGCTGAACAATTTAATCATTTAACCCTCGCTCAAATACAAAGCATTACAGATGCAACTCTCATCAATAGACTCCCTCTTAGAAGGTACTCTGATCTTACTTCGGAACAACTTGGAGTGGTAACACCCGAAAATATTCAGCAAATCAATGACCGAGTAACTCTCCAAAAACTACCCTTATCTCAGGTTCTTCATTGCAGTACTGCTGAACAATTTAATCATTTAACCCTCGCTCAAATACAAAGCATTACAGATGCAACTCTCATCAATAGACTCCCTCTTAGAAGGTACTCTGATCTTACTTCAGAGCAATTGGACATGCTAACAACAGAAAATCTTCAGCAAATCGAAACCCAAGAAATTTTTACAAAACTTTCTATAAACAAACTTAATTCTCTTTCTCATCGGCAAGTATCGATTCTCTCAATTCAACTTTTGCAAAAAATTACAAATGTTACACTTATTAATCAACTTGCAATGCTACATTCTATTAATTTTACACCACTTCAGTTCTCAATGCTCGATGAAACTAGAGTGAAAGAAATAATAAACCCTAACTTTCTTGTAAAACTTATAGATTCGAAGCTAGAACATATTGATTCTTCTTTAGTGAACTATCTATCTAGGGAGAAAATACGATTCCTAAAAACAAAAGAGCAGATAAGAAATCTTAATCCACTGAAGGTCACATATATAAATCCAAGATTAGTAAGTAATCTTTCTGCTTTGCAGAAAACTATCTATTCGATAGAAATTATAGGCTTGTTTGTTTTGGGGATAATTGCTTATTTACCAACTTTAATTCTTGCTGCTGGTATTGCCCGTTATTCAAACGAGCGTGCCCTTCAAATACGATACGAAGCAAAACACGCAATAACTCAATTCCCTGAAACAATCAAATCAATTTTAACTCACTAAGAACCTGTGCTAAAGCCTATATTGACCTTTAAAGTTTTGCGCAATAAGGTTATGAACCTGAATTTTAGGTTTATTTAATTCAGGTGCATAATAAAAAGCTCGCACGCAGTAGCGCCATCCCCGTGTTGTGAG
>CAZKFL010000009.1:0-10031 GCA_964552055.1 uncultured bacterium | reverse complement strand
GGAAGAGCTAAAAAAGAAAAAACCGGCACAGGGACTCGGACACGGACTCAATTTAAAAAAACATACAAATTAAATTGTTTTTAGGGTTTTAGAACAGCTTCTAAGACTCTTCCCAAACTTGAACAAGATGAATTAGGGTTTTTACAGATAGTGCCATATCTTGAAGACTCACCCATTCTAGTGGGCTGTGAATATTATGAAAACCGGTAAAAATATTGGGGGTAAGCAGCCCTCTTTCGGTTAGTCTTGACCCATCGGTGCCCCCTCGCACAGGTTCGGAATACACTTTTAGACCAGCCCTTTTTATCGCTTCTCTTGCATATTCAACGGGCTTCATGTCTTTTTCAAGCCAGTAGCGCATGTTTCGATATTGGGGTTTTATAGTTAACTTTGCTTTGGGACCTATTTCATCTACAATTGCTTGAAGAACCCTTCTTTTTTCAGATAAGCCGTCTAACTCAAAATCACGTAAGATAAATCGTATGGTTGCTTTTTCTGCTGTTCCGTTGATTTCAAGGGGGTGAATAAATCCCTCTCGCCCTTCAACATCTTCTGGAAAAATTCCTTTGGGCAGTTTTTGAATTACATCTGTTGCAAGTCTAAGTGCATTGACAAGTAGCCCTTTTGCAGAACCTGGATGCGCGGCAGTCCCATCTATTTCAATCACTGCCTGATCTGCGCTAAAAGTTTCGAAATCAATTTGACCAACATGTTCAGAATCAAGTGTATAAGCATATTCAGCATTGAGCTCTGTTAACTCTATCTTATCCATCCCACGTCCAATCTCTTCATCTGGATTAAAGCAGATTCGAATGGGACCATGAAGTATTTCAGGGTGATTGATTAGGTGCCTTACCATACTCATAATAATTGCAACGCCTGCCTTATCATCAGCGCCAAGGAGCGTAGCGCCTGATGCAGTGATAATATCTTCACCAATCTTCTCTTTTAATAAGGGGATATTTTCCGGTGACAAAACTTGGGTGGGGTCGTCTGGAAGTATAATTGGCCTTCCATCATAATTTCTGTGGACAATTGGTTTTGCTCCACCTCTGCATGCATCAGCTGTATCAACATGCGCAAAAAAAGCTATTTGGGGAACCTTTTTCTTTGAGTTGCTTGGAAGAGTTGCAAGTACATATCCGAATTCAGTTACGTGCACATCTTTTATTCCTAACTCTTTAAGTTCCCGTTCTAAAAAATAGATCAAATTCCATTGTTTATCGGTACTTGGGCAAGTTGGCGATGACGCATCACTTTCCGTATCAATTTGCACATACCGCAAAAATCTTTCTAATAAGTCAACTTTATCCATTTTTTCTCACCTCTAATCTCATAAAATGGTAGCATAAAAATAAAATAATTAAATTAAAAAATGAAAAAAAAATCAGCCATAATTAATGCCGCTCTTTTCGTATCAGCCTCAACTACTATTTGTTTAGGCTATTTCCCCTTAATCACTACAGTTCTTTATACCCTCCTTCAGATTGCCCTTTTTTATAAGCTGGATAAGCAAAGCTTTCTTACTTGCGCGCCTCTTTCTTTTTATGCACTCCTATTTACTCTCCTTCAGGTATTTCTGGGGATACCACTTTCTACGGCGCTCATTTTTTGGATGTTAGGACTAACACTCAACTCTTCCTTATCTCTACTAAACAACCATTTAGATCTCACCTTCCTACTTGGTGGTACACTTGGACTTATTTTTACACTCCCCAAAATCCTTCCTATTGCCTTTTTTGCCTGGAGTATCTCTTTAACACTACTTGTTCTTCTCAATAGAAAGCTCTTGATCTTATTTGAAAAATATACAAATCCTGAAGAGATCAAAAAACTCCTCACTGTCTTTTTTGATAAACAGTGCTCCTTTTGTTCAGGTACAATGGAAGAAATCAAAAAAAGAAATCAAACAGGTGAAGTGTGTTACGCAAGTTGCTCCTCAGAAGAAGATATAAAGCAGCACACAGAAGTAATTAATTATAAAAAGGCTATGGAGACAATCCACGCTATCGACGAAAATAACAAAGTACTTACAGGAACAGAAACCATCTCAGCCCTCTTTGCAAGAACCGACCTCCCAGGGATTGCAATCCTTTTACAAGCCCCAGGCTTTACCTACCTCTTCAAACTTGGCTATTCAGTACTTACAAGGCTACGTCGAACCATTTCATCATAAGTATTATTCTGACCAGCAATTTCACTCCTAGAAAAATCATCACACATTTGCGCTACCCCACGTTCTTTTGTATCTGATTTTCCTATACCAGCTAATTGACCATATGCGGTAATTCGAACCATGTGACGCTCTTGATTAAAGGAGTAATCTTTTACAGTTGGCTCAACAAACAGATTTCGTGAGACCCAACCATAGCCAATTGTCACTTTAGCCTGTACTTTCACACCCTCAGCAAATGTAATTTTATCCCCACCCAACTCACCTACTATTTTAGGGCCAAATCTTACAAGGGCCCCCTCAACAGTATCCTCAGCATCTTTAATAAAGACAACAATCTCATTTTTTAGCTCTAGTGTGTACCTACTACCGTCAATGGTGAACTTCGATACTATATCATCACCATGGTGCTTCAATAAACTATTAAATATTGCTACAGCCATCCCTAGATTTTTATCGGTCAACGTAGTAAGAAACTTCGCAAATTCAAGACGAGTATCTATTATTTCGGGCAAATCGACTACAGCAGGATTAGGAGGCGTAACTTCCAACATGAATTGTTCTAACCTATGTATTTCAACATCAATTTGGGAAAAATCAAAATTTGCCTGAAGGTCACAAATAGCTTTTTGAGCAGCTTCAATGCATAGGTTATTTTTATCTTTTTTTTCTCTAGCTGTAACAACTTCAGTTCGTTCACCAAAAAAAATACCAACCATGAATTGAAGAGTATTACTTTCAAGATCTACTAATTCAGCATCAATAATAGGGGTTTTAGCTTGTAGAGCTTTGTATGCATTTAAACTCTGTAATAGAGCTTTATTTTTAGCTATTTCTTCCTCTGATCGCTGAGCTTTAACTTCAGCCGGAGGTATAATAGTGGGTATGGGGGGTGTCTCTCTTTTCCTAGATGGAATAAGTCTAGCAAATAATCTCGCAATTGCTTGAAAAATATTTCTAATACACTCAGGCATCTTATGGTGCGAATTACCGGCTTTCTCTGGTAGGCTTGCAGATCCGACAGTCCCTGGACTAGCCACTGATATAACTGATTCCATAATAACCTCATTTTGTTTATCTGATAATCATATCAAATTATATATTTAAAATCAATTGTTTACAAAAACCAGATATGTATAACAACTTAATATCCAGCAAGTTAATTAATTAAAATTTTATCTTGCACAATTAGTGTTGTTACTCTAGTGGTTAATTATATGGATGAGGAAAGAGGACTACACAAGGGGCTAAAAAAAAGGCATATTAGCCTAATTGCTTTGGGCGGTATTATTGGCTCATCTTATTTTTTAGGAACTGGTTATGTTCTAAACCAGATAGGACCTGCTGCTTGCCTAGCATATATATTAGGCGGGTTAATCATGTTCTTAACGATGGCATGCTTAGCTGAGCTATCGACAGCCGATCCTATGCACGGCTCTTTTATAAGCTATTCAGCCAAATATATTTCCCCTTCGTGGGCATGTGGAGTGGGGTGGTCATATTGGATCAGCTGGATTGTCTATATCCCTTCTGAGTGCATTGCTGGCGGAATTATCATGCATGCCTATATGCCCGAAATACCTGTGTATCTTTGGTCTATTCTTTTTGGAATTCTGATTACTTTGATCAACCTGTCACACGTAACTGTATTTGGAGAACTGGAATTTTGGCTCTCTTTAATTAAGCTATTTCTACTGATTAGCTTTTCCGTGTTAGCTATCGCAATTGTATTTGGTCTAATTCCTGATGGATTGCCAAAAGGTGTTGGTACTGAATATCTTATACATGATGGAGGGTTTTTTCCAAATGGATATGCCATTTTATTTATGAATATGGTCATCTTACTCTCTAATTTTCAAGGGTCTGAAATTATAGGCCTTGCAGCTGCTGAGTCAGAAGACCCCTTGAAAAGCATACCAAGCGCCTTAAGGACAATAAGTTACAGAATCATTGGCCTTTACCTAATACCGACTTTTCTACTAGCCGTAATTCTTCCCTGGCAATCAGCAAGCCTTTCCGGCAGCGTCTTTGCTCTTGCGCTACAAAAATACGGTCTTACTTCGTACGCACACTTCTTTAACTTTATGATCATCGCTGGCGCCCTTTCCTGCGCAAACAGCGGCCTTTATGCGGCGATTAGATCCCTTCATGGCCTAGCCATTCATAATATGGGTCCCAAAATCTTACGTAAAATCACCTCTCACGGCATACCCATCTATTGCGTACTTTTAACAATTGTCTGCATCTGGACCCTACTTATCAGCTCATCTTTCTTCCATTCAACCACACTCTACGCAAACCTGCTTGCTATTTCAGGATTTACAGGATCCGTCTGTTGGATCTCTATTTGCTGGTCCCAGCTCCGCTTCCGAAGGAAAATCAGTGCCATGGAAAATCCCCCAAAACTCATCTATAAAATCGGTTTGTTCCCCTACCTCACCATACTTGCAATCTGGCTTCAAATCGCCTGCCTTCTTGTGGTAGTCTTCAGCCCAAGTCTTCGTATCTCCTTCTATCTTGGCGTCCCAGCAACGCTAATCCCGATTCTCCTCTATCGCTTTACCAAGCACGATAAAGCTATCATAGACTAAATTTCTAACGCTATTTATTAATTATAGTGTTATAATTGCTATAATAAATTATTTATTTAAATCTGACTATCAATCTAATCAAAGGATTACATGTCTCTAAATCCAATCAAATTATTTAATAATCTTCCCTATCTTGATGGTTTTCTTTTTTTTGCCTGTAAAAGTCTCCCTGATCCAAGTCGCGTAGCAGTTATTGTTAGCTCTAAGGAAATTGCAGAGGGAAGAGGTGATTGCAAAGAACGAGTTCATCTAATGTATGAAAGTTTGATTATTCAGGGAAAATACAATGTGTATCATGTGATCTCAGCGGATGGAGATATTGATAAATCACTTAGCGAGATTCCCCTGGGAGATCGAAAAATTCAATTATTAATCATTGCTGCGTGTGGTGGAGCAGGAATTATATTCGAAAGGGGTTATCTTACAGCAGAAAAAATTGAAAGACTAGCATTGGCGCAATTAAATCCCGAAGGAGCAATTGTGCTAGACATTTGCAAAAGCTCAGAGGTGCTTGCTCCCTCGTTCAAAAGAAGAATGCCTTACGCGAATATTTTGTCTTCTGAAATATTTCATAATGGAGGACTCTATGCTTGTAGACCACCTCCTGAGACTCATATTTATTGCGACTTTTATAATGCATCAGAACCGCGCATGCTAAGAGAAGTTGTCATTACAACAGGATTAGTTGACATTGATGAAAGAATTAAGCACCTCCGTCATCTAATGTTTTTAAACTGTTGCAGGGGAGACAGAGCTCCTGGAATTTCTGAACTGTTTAAAACATTTTCTCCGCAAGCTGTTGCCTACTTAACAGTAAATTTTATTAAAGATCATCCAGATTATTTTCAGTATTCAACGGAAGTAAAAGAAATTTTAGATGATGTAATCTTTATCCTGAAGAATGAAGCAGATTGCTTTGCTCCTTTTATGGATCAAATTCGAGATTTAGCTTCTAGCGGAAATGTACTTGGGCAGGTACTCTTATACTTTACAAATCCTGATACTACTGACATCCCAGATGAAAACCCTTTAAAATTTGTAGCATTCGGGATTCGACAATATAAAATATTTGATAATCTAACCACTGCACTAGAATGCTTTAGCAGAAGTAAATATTTATATGCAAAAGAATATATAAATGAAATTGTTAAAAAACACAATCATCCTCGTGCTATTTTTCTTAAATATCTAGATACTGGATTACCTTCATATTTAGAAGAAGCAGCTTCGCTAAAGTATCCAGAAGCAATTGCACTCCAAAAGGAAAAATTAATAACTGATTTAGGATTTGACCCATTTTCAGATGAAGAAGCGGAATGCTAAAAAGCCGCCCCACTGGTTTAGGTTCCTTTTAGGAAGAGCAAGTATGTCTGAATCACCTACGCTTACGGGGTCAGTTACGGTTACTTCTACTCGAGACTGAAATTGCAACCTTTTTGTGGACGAATACGCGGTCGCATTAAAGCCGTTCTATTATAGTTATTTAAACTGAAAATTTCATATTGGTTAAAAGATTGCTTTAGATTTTTATCAAGCGAATGTGGCGCTGAAACCGTACCTTGTTTTTACAAGCCCGATGCAACCGGATGAAAAGATAAAAATGAGCTTGAGGCAAGTATTAAATTTAAAACACTATAAATAGCGACCGGGTTAAAAGGCGCATTCTAATTGAAGCCTGATCTCTTGGACGATATTATGATGTCCAATTGATGCTGAGTACCCGGCAGATATCATGCCTTGATCTTTAACTTTGGCTCTTAAACCGGCACCTACATTGAGTTGACTTGGGTTTGTGTCGTAACCATATACGGCAAAGTTTGGATAGGGCATTACTGTAGCATCTAGTTTTGCAGTATAGTCTTTATCCGTTAATTGGACTGTTTGCATCCAGCTAACTAGTATACTTGGTGTTAGTGCAAAGTTCGGTGTAATACAAAGTTCTCTACCAAGATTTACGCCGAGATTTGATCTAAAGAAAGCTGCATATTTACTATTAACGTCAAGATTGAGGCTGCTGGCTCCCATTTCTGTAAAACTTGAATGAAAAGATTGTACAAAAACAAGATTTACAAAAGGATCAATGAAGAAATTCTTTTTAGGATCACAAATTCGATAATCTGCATCGATACTGTTAACGAGATTCCAGGCAGTTTCATCATGAGTTGCTGTCCTAAAAAGACCTGGGAAAACAATATTGCGGTTTACATCATAGAAATTAACAGAGACAAGCATGGCTGTTTCAAGTGTGAAATTTTTAGGCTGCCAGGCAAAAAATGGTCCAAAATAAAAGGCATTAGAATCGGCACTACCTTGATCTTCAAACCAATGTACATGAGAATATGAGTAGCTACCGCCGCCGCCTATTACAAACTGATCAAGTATTCTACCTTGGCCGCCAAGGCTGAATCCGTAAGTATCTGCATGGAATCCGTATTGCTCATCTATTCCTCTTTGTAGGTAACCAAATCCGATAGGATCAATCCAAACTTCACTTTTAAACTCTTTTTTCGTGTCGTTACCATTTAAGCAATTAAGGTACTTATATTTTTGGATTCTTGCCTTATAGCTCTCAATCATTCGGGAGTTATTTTCAAGTTCTAGCATAGGAAGTCCGCTTATTTGCGAAGGAGCTATACTTGTAAGGCCCGCAATAAATTGAGCTGGTGAAAGTCCTAAAAGTGTTGTTTCAACATTATATAAATCAACGCTCAAAGTAACAAAACCGGGAACAAATAGGTAATCCCCTACACTTTTTGCATTGCCTGTGAGGGAAGAAAGTGGAACTGGTAGTAAAGCTCCTGTCTGGGAAATATAAATTTTAACATTTGTAGAAGTATAAACAAGATTGTAATCGAATTCTTCATTTTCAATTAAATGAGCAAAGGTACCATCTACAAGTGCGGCTGTTAAGATTTCAAAAGTTGTCCCCGCAGTATACAATCCAGGATTTGCAGTTAGTCCTACAGTACCGTTTAAATGCGCAGTTCCCGTAACAGCAATTTTATCCGAATTTCCGCTTGAATCAATTTCAACCGTATAAAGACCATCTGCACTTTGCGTATAATCACCAATAACCTGCAGCGTTCCAATAGAATTTCCTGGAGTCACTGTACCTGAATTAATCAAACTGCCAAACGTTCCAGAACCACTGATAATCGCGCCTGAACTTAAAGTTGTTGTTCCACCAATTGATCCATTTAATTTAAATGTGCCTGCCTGAATCTGAGTGTTGCCTGAAAAAGAGGTACTATTGCCGGTAAATATAAGTTCACCAATGCCTGTTTTAGTCAAATTGCCAGAACCGCTCATTCCACTCGCATATGTTCCACTACTTGCTTGATTAAATGTAACCGTAGCATTATTAGCGATGCTACCTTCTAAACTTGTTGTATTTCCTAAAAGCGTACCTGCAGTAACTGTTGTACCACCAGAATAGCTATTAGATCCTGTTAATTCCAAAGTACTTGAGCCAGTCTTCAATAAACTTCCAGTGCTCACTATCTCGCCCGAAATTGTATATGGACTTGCCGTGTCTATTGTAGCCACATTTGTAAGAGTATAAGTTCTTGCCGAGGTGATCGTATCTGTGTTATGCAAAGTGGCATCATTAATCAATACACCACCACTTGTGTTACCTAAATTACTGTTATCACTGATACTCAATGTGCCAGCTAAAATCGATGTACCTCCTGAATAAGTATTTGAATTAGATAATACTAGTATTCCAGATCCTGTTTTTTGCAAAAGACCACTACCACTAACAGCGCCTAATAAAGTACCCGTACCAGAACTCACTTGTACCACATTTGTGCCACTAGCAACTATAGAGTTAGTTACAGAAATTCCACTATTTAAGGCTAGTGTTGTAGAGCCTGACAGTGATAAACTTCCAGATCCAAGACCGTTATTATTTGCTAAAGTAATCTGTCCCGCGGTTAAATTCGTCCCACCGGAATGCTGATTATTCCCGCTAAGAACTAAAATTCCACTACCCGCTTTTGATAATATACCACTTGTTGCTGCAGTAGCGGTAGCCAATGTTGCCGTTCCGGAGGGCACAGAAAAAGTCCCCGTACCAGCTGCTGCAATTGTCACAATATTTGATAGCACTATCCCATCATTTAACATAAGGGTGCTGCCATTTGTCATGGACAAGGCGCCTATTCCAAGACCATTACTATTACCAAGAATTATCTGGCCTGCACTTATTGATGTACCCCCTGTATAAGTATTTGTTCCTGAGAGAACAAGTGTACCAGGGCCTGTTTTAGTAAACGATCCACCAACTCCACTAATAATTCCTGATAAGGTTCCCGTTTCTCCTGAAGAAACCTCTAATGTTTCAGCGCCACTAAATGTAATGTTATTAGAAGCTGAAACGCCTGATCCAATAGATAATTCAGTACTTGCTGCCATTGTTAAAGCAGATGTTCCAAGCCCAGCATTTGCTGCAAGTGTAATTCTACCAGCATTTAAACTTGTAGTACCACTATATGTATTTGTTCCTGCTAAAGTAAGTTTTCCGGTCCCACTCTTTGTTATTGTTCCAGTTCCCGTTCCGATCACACCATTAACAATTGTGGTACCAGCGCCTGCAAATGTTAAAGCTTGCGACCCTGTGATTTCAAGAGCGTCGAGTATTAATGTTCCTCCGCCTTTTGATCCAATTGTTGTTGGCCCACCTAATGTAATTGCACCAGCATAACTATTTGCACCTGATGTATTGTACAAAGCTCCTGTTTCCCCTATTCCATTTCCACTTAACGATAAATGATTAGCGACAACTGTGATATTATTTTCTAATTGAAGTTGAGCAAAATCTGCAACAGTTACAGTTCCCGCAATGCCACCAAGCGCTGAGCTATTTTGGACCTTCAAAACACCAACCGTAACAGATGTGGATCCTGTATAAGTGTTTGTTCCCGATAATGTTAATGTAGAAGTTCCGGACTTTGTAACATCTCCTGACCCGCTGATAATTCCAGATAATGTCTGATCTGAGCCTTGATTCACTGTTAAGGCTTTTGTGCCCATAACAATATTACCTGCTCCGGACACTGTATTTAATGTTGCGCTTGTGGTTACTGCACTGATATCAACAATTGCTCCGCTTTCTATTACTGTTGATGACGAACTATTTATGACTCCACTTCCAGATAGTGCTAAAGTTCCCTCTGTTATAGATGTGGATCCTGTATAAGTGTTTGTTCCGGATAATGTTAATGTAGAAGTTCCGGACTTTGTAACATCTCCTGACCCGCTGATAA